>NZ_VMSH01000036.1:0-13485 GCF_007713445.1 Pseudomonas sp. RGB
GTGACCCGCTGTAAGAGCGGAACCGCCAGCCGCCGTTACCGCAGCAACGGATATGCCCCCAATCTACCTAAACACCCCCCTTCACAAATAAACCAGCCCCCAACCCCCCACACCGCCGCCAACGTCAGTTTTTATACTCGGTATCCGTACGCTCCAACTGCCGAACCAACGCATCCCAATGCCGCGCCACACCCGGCCCGGCCCCGTTGCTGAACACCTTGGCCTGCTCTTCAACCTTGGCCACCACCTCCGCCGGCGGGAAGATCAACTGCGCATTGCCGCCCGCCTGCGCCGCCACCTGAATATTGCACGCACGCTCCAGCCCCTGCAGTTGCTGAAACGCATGCTCAACGCTCACCCCCGCCGTCAACAACCCATGGTTACGCAAAATCATCACACTCTTGTCCCCCAGGTCCGCCACCAACCGCTCACGCTCGTCCAGGTCCAGCGCCACGCCTTCATAGCCGTGGTACGCGATACGCCCGGAGAACGCGATGGAATGCTGGGAAATCGGCAACAGCCCGTCCTTCTGCGCCGACACCGCAATACCGTCACGGGTATGCGTGTGCAGCACCGCTTGCAGGTCATGCCGCGCGCCGTGAATGGCGCTGTGAATCACATAGCCTGCGTAATTGATGCCCAGGCCCGTAGGGTCGTCGACAATCGTGCCGTCAAGGTCAACCTTGACCAGGTTGGACGCGCTGATTTCATCGAACAACAAGCCAAAGGCATTGATCAGGAAATGCTCATCCGGACCCGGCACGCGGGCCGAGAAGTGCGTGTAGATGTGATCGGTCCACTTGTACAACGCCGCCAGCCGATAGGCCGCAGCCAGTTTGACGCGCACCTCCCACTCTTCAGGCGACACGCGCTGGCGGACGTTGCTGGAAACGCTGGATAAAGAGGCGACGCTGCTCATGGCAAAACTTCCTGGATGGCCTTAAGGACTCCAGGCAGCCTAGGGGATGCCGAAAAATAATAAAAAGCACATTTTAATCTAAGCTAATTATTATTTTTTTTTATAAAAAACCGCATTCCCCGCTCAGGCCGCGTTGCGGATCTTGTGCAGCGAGTCCGCGACCAGCTTGCCGAATGCATCCACTGGCCCCTGCAGGTTGCCGAGAAAATGCGGATAGATCAGCCACAAATCCATCACCGGCTTGAAATCCTTGAGCGGCATGACCGCCAGCTGCTCACGGTGAGCGCTGCGCTCCAGCAAAGGCCGCGGCACCAGCCCCAGGCCCAAACCGTCGGCCACCAGCCCCAATTGCAATTCGGTGCCGAAGGTTTCCAGGTTCACCCGCAATGCCAACCCCTGGTCAGACAAGGTGCGCTGCAAGCCGGCGCGGAAACCGCAGCCATCCGGGTTCAGAATCCAGCCGTTCTGGTACACATCGGCCAACTTGCACGGCTTCTTCGGCAACTGCGCCTTGGCACACACCACCACCAACTCCATCTTGCCGATGGACTCACCGACGATGTTGTCCGGGAAAATCTTGCCCGCCGGAAACAGCGCCACCGCCGCGTCCAGTTCACCGCGCTCGATCTTGCCGACCAGTTGGCTGCCCCAACCCGTGGCGACCTGGGTGCGCAGGTCGGCGTATTCGGTGCGCAGGTGCTTGAGCGCATCGAGCAGCACCACGTCGCCAATGGTCTGCGGCACGCCCAGGCGCAATACGCCAGTGGGCGGCGCATCGGTGGCCACCAGTTCGCGCAGGGCATCCATTTCACGCAGGATCAGCCGGCATTGTTCATAAACGCGCGTACCGATCAGCGTAGGCTTGAGGGGCTTGGTGTTGCGGTCGAACAGCTCCACGCCCAGCGCCTGCTCGAAGTTCTGCACACGGCGGGTAATGGCCGGCTGGGTCAGTTGCAACGACTCGGCGGCATGGCTGATGGACTGGCAACGAATCACTTCGACAAAGGCATCGATATCGTCAATTTTCATTTGGGCCGCACATAGAGAACAGTCATTAAGATGTGTGCGAAGCATAGTTGCAGGAACGCTGCATGGATAGTCCACGCTGTGATCGATAACGTCTAACGCTATGCAGACCGATTCTAAATTACCTAAAGCTATAAGCTAATCATTAAAAAATAGCATATTAACTATAAACATTATGCTTATATAAACCCATCACACCCTCCCCGTTAAAGCAGCGATGGAAGTGCCATGACCCAGGCCCGACACCCCGAGAGACTCAGAGCCTTTATAGGCGCCCTGGCGGAATTGATCGACGGCAATCCACGCGAAGGCGACCTGCTGCACCGTGGCGGCAAGCTCTTGGCGCAACTGGTCAGCCACGATGACTGGCTGCCCGACGAATACGCCCAACCCGACCCCGCGCGTTACCAGCAATTTCTGCTGCATGCCGATTCGCGCCAGCGCTTTTGCATCGTCAGCTTTGTGTGGGGGCCGGGGCAAAGTACGCCGATTCATGACCACCGGGTGTGGGGCTTGATCGGCATGCTGCGCGGCTCGGAATTTTCCCAGGGCTTTGGACGCGCACCCGACGGCCGCCTCGTTGCCGAGGGCAAGCCGATTCAGCTGGTGCCGGGTCAGGTTGAGGCCGTGTCGCCCAAGGTCGGCGATATTCATCAGGTCAGCAATGCCCACAGCGACCAGGTGTCGATCAGCATTCATGTGTACGGCGCCAATATCGGTGCGGTACGCCGCGCGGTGTATCAGCCCGACGGCAGCGAGAAACTGTTTATCTCCGGTTATTCCAACGCCTACCTCCCGAACATCTGGGATGTGTCCAAAGAAAAGAGCCCTGCCCTATGACCACCGTATCGAACCGCAGCTTCGCCCAGATCCGTCAGGCCCTGTTGGACCGTGAAGAAGTCGCCCTG
Organism: Pseudomonas sp. RGB; assembly: GCF_007713445.1. NCBI lineage: Bacteria > Pseudomonadati > Pseudomonadota > Gammaproteobacteria > Pseudomonadales > Pseudomonadaceae > Pseudomonas > Pseudomonas sp. RGB. The sequence continues at coordinate 2,854 of NZ_VMSH01000036.1, forward strand.
GTCGATGTGCGCGAAGAAGCGCCGTTTGCCGAGTCGCACCCGCTGTTCGCTGCAAATATCCCGCTGTCCAAACTGGAGCTTGAGGTGTACGCGCGCGTTCCGCGCCGCGATACCCAGGTCACCGTCTACGACAACGGTGAAGGGCTGGCGCAGCGCGCTGCCGAGCGCCTGGTTGCGCTGGGCTACACCCAGGTCAGCCTGCTTGAAGGTGGGTTGGACGGTTGGCGCAAGGCCGGTGGTGAGCTGTTTATCGACGTCAACGTGCCCAGCAAAGCCTTTGGCGAGCTGGTGGAGAGCGAGCGCCATACGCCGTCCCTGGCCGCCGAAGAAGTCCAGGCCCTGCTCGACAACCAAGCCGACGTGGTGGTGCTCGACGCGCGCCGCTTCGACGAATACCAGACCATGAGCATCCCCACCGGCATCAGCGTGCCCGGTGCCGAGCTGGTGCTGCGCGCGCGTGAACTGGCGCCGGACCCGTCCACACGCATCATCGTCAACTGCGCCGGGCGCACGCGCAGCATTATTGGCACTCAATCGTTGATCAATTCTGGCATCGCCAACCCGGTGTCGGCGCTGCGTAACGGCACCATCGGCTGGACGCTGGCCGGGCAAAAACTCGCCCACGGCCAGTCGCGGCGCTTTGCGCCAACCCGCGAAGAACACCGCCAGATCGCCGCCCGGGACGCGCGCCGCGTGGCCGATAAAGCTCGCGTCGGCCGCGCCACCCTGGCTGACCTGCAACGCTGGCAGCAGGAACCGCACCGCACCACGTACCTGTTCGATGTGCGCACCCCGGAAGAATTCGAAGCCGGCCACCTGCCCGGCGCACGCTCCACACCGGGCGGCCAGCTGGTGCAGGAAACCGATCACGTCGCCAGCGTGCGCGGTGCGCGTCTGGTGCTGGCGGATGACGACGGCGTGCGTGCCAATATGTCCGCCTCCTGGCTCGCGCAACTGGGCTGGGAAGTGCATGTGCTCGACGACCTGCAAACGGCGCACTTCAGCGAAACCGGTGCCTGGGTAGCCCCCGTACCGGCGCCGCAGCAAGCCGAGCTGATCAGCCCGCACACCCTGGCGCAGTGGCTCGCCCACGGCGACACGGCGGTGCTGGATTTCACCCCGAGCGTCAATTACGTCAAGCGCCACATCCCCGGCGCCCACTGGGCACTGCGGGCGCAATTGCCCGAAGCGCTGACCAAGGTGCCGCCTGCCGAACGTTATGTGCTGACCTGCGGCACCAGCCAGCTGGCGCGCCTGGCGGTGGCCGAAGTCGAGACGCTGACCGGCAAGCCGGTGTTCCTGCTGCAAGGCGGCACCACCCACTGGATCGCCGAGCAACTGCCGCTGGAAACCGGTGAAACCCACCTGGCTTCACCGCGTATCGACCGCTACCGCCGACCCTACGAAGGCACCGACAGCCCCAAGGAAGCCATGCAGGCGTACCTGGATTGGGAGTTTGGCCTGGTCGACCAGCTGGCCCGCGACGGCACCCATGGTTTCTATGTGATCTGAGCCACCTTCACGCCTGCCCCGGACCGGGGCAGGCCGCACCGACCCCTTTCCAGGCGGAGGTAACCCACACCTTTTCGAACTGTCTGGAATCTACCGCTCATGACCTTTACCCCTGCGTTCAAACGCCTGCTGCTGGGCACCGCCCTCGCCTTTGGCCTGCTCACCACCGCCCAGGCCGCCGACCTGCAACCGCTGCGCGTGGCCAATCAGAAATCCACCATCAAGGCCCTGCTGGAAGCCTCGGGCGAAACCCAAAACGTCCCCTACATCCTCCAATGGTCGGAATTCCCCTCCGCCTCGCCGTTGGGCGAAGCCCTGAATGCCGGCGCCGTGGATGTCGGCGCGCTCGGCGATGCGCCGTATGTGTTTGCTCTGGGCGCCGGCGCCTCGCTCAAAGTGGTCAGCATCATCCACGCCGAAGGGCGCAACACCACCGCCCTGGTGGTGCCCAAGGATTCACCGATCAAGACGGTGGCCGACCTCAAGGGCAAGAAAATCGTCACCGGGCGCGGTTCCATCGGCCACTACCTGGCGATCAAGGCCCTGGCCAGCGCCGGGCTGACCACCAAGGATGTGCAATTCATTTTCCTGCTGCCCGCCGAATCGCGGCTGGTGCTCGATAACGGCACCGTCGACGCCTGGGCCACGTGGGACCCGTACACCACGGTGGTCACCTCACAAAGCCAGGCCAGGGTGCTGGTCAGCGGCAACCAGCTGCTGAGCAACCACCTGTATTTTGCGGCCACCCACCAGGCCATCAGCGAAAAACGCGCGCAACTGGACGACTTTGTCGCCCGCGTCGATCGCGCTTATGCGTGGGCCAATGCGCACCCCAATGAATACGCTGCCGCCCAATCGAAAATCACCGGCCTGCCGTTGGCGGTGCACGTCGAGGTGGCCAAAGACACTCATCTAAGCCCCGTGGTAATCGACGACAGCGTGATCAGCGGCCTGCAAGCCACGGCCGACACCTATCAGAAGGAAGGCCTGCTGCCCAAGCACATCGACGTGTCGCAGGGTTTCGACAAGAGCTTTAACGCCGAGCGTTTTCCCACTTCCCAAGCATCGCGCTAAGCAAGGAGCGACACATGAGCAAGCCAGATCAATTGCAGCCACGCCATTTGAAGCTAGGCGCCATGGTGCACGGCGTCGGTCACGGCTGGGGCGAATGGCGTCACCCGCAGGCGCAACCGAATGCCAGCACGAATTTTGCTTTCTACCAGCAGCAGACTGAGTTGGCCGAAGGCGCCAAATTCGATTTCGTGTTCATCGCCGACAGCCTGCATATCCACGCCAAATCCAGCCCGCATTACCTCAATCGCTTTGAGCCATTGACGATTCTCTCGGCCCTCGCCGCGCTGACCACGAACATCGGCCTGGTCGCCACGGTGACGGTCAGCTACACCGAGCCTTATCAGGTGGCACGTCAGTTTGCGTCCCTGGACCACATCAGCGGCGGCCGCGCCGGTTGGAACGTGGTCACCTCATGGCTCAGCGGCACCGCCGACAACTTCGGCAAGGCCGAGCACCCACCGCATGCCGTGCGCTACCGCATCGCCAAGGAGCACTTGAACGTGGTCAAGGGCCTGTGGGATTCCTGGGAGGACGACGCCTTTGCCTACAACAAGCAAAGCGGCGAGTTTTTTACCCCGCAAAAGCTGCATGCGCTGAACCACACAGGCGAGTTTTTCTCGGTCAAAGGCCCGCTCAACATCGCGCGTTCGCGCCAGGGCCAGCCGGCGATTTTCCAGGCCGGCACCTCGGAGGATGGGCGCAACTTTGCGGCGCAAAACGCCGATGCGATTTTCGTGCACGTCGAGAACATTGAAGAAGGCAAAGCCTACAGCGCCGATTTGAAGCGCCGCGCCAAAGGCTTCGGGCGTGACGCCAGTAGCCTGTCGATCCTGCCGGGCATCCGCCCGATTGTCGGGCGTGACGCCGCCGAGGTGGAAAGCCGCTATCAGCAGGCCGTGGACCTGGTCACCGTGGAAGATGCGATTGTCGCCCTCGGCCGCCCGTTCAACGACCACGACTTCAGCCAATACCCGCTGGACGAACCCTTCCCGGAACTCGGCGACCTGGGCGCCAACAGCCAGAAAGGTGGGTCCGAGCGCATCAAGCAACTGGCCAGGGACGAAGGCCTGACCCTGCGCGAAGTGGCCCTGCGTTTCTCGCGGCCCAAACGCGATTTTGTCGGTACCCCGGAGCAAGTCGCCGATGCGATCCAGACCTGGTTCGAAACCGGCGCCAGCGATGGTTTCATCATCAACTCGGTGCTGCCGGATGGCTTGCAGTACTTCACCGAGCTGGTGGTGCCGGTGCTGCAACAGCGCGGCCTGTTCCGTAACGAATACACCGGCCACACCCTGCGCGACAACCTTGGCCTGGACGTGCCGGCCAACCGTTACAGCGTCGCCACCGAGGTCGAAGAACAACAGGAGGCGCTGGCATGAGCGAGTCCCTGAACCGTCAGTTAGCTGAGCTGCATGCCGAACGTGTGGCCACCTGGGCGCCGGCGGCGTTGCAGGTGGTGGAGCGCGTGTTGGGCCAACAGCCTGTGCGCATCGCTATCTGAAATCACACCGACTCAATGTGGGAGCTGGCTTGCCTGCGATCGCGGTGTTTCAGCCACCAACACTGTCAGCCTGGAATGGCTATCGCAGGCAAGCCAGCTCCCACAGGTATCGGCGTACACCTATCGAATCGAGTGAAGCAACCATGAGCCACTTTTCCCAACCGTCCTTACGCTCCGTGGAAGTCGCCAACTTCGAAGCCTTGCTCGAACGCCTCAGCGCCGAGCTGGCGAGCACTGCGCACCTGTACGACGCCAGCGGCGCCTTCCCCCACGATAACTTCACGCTGTTGCATGACCACGGCCTGGTCGCCCTCACCGTGCCCAAGGCCTTGGGCGGCGGCGGTGCCAGCTTGCCCCAGGCGCGCAAGGCGATCAGCGCGATTGCCAAGGGCGAGCCCTCCACCGCGCTGATCCTGGTGATGCAGTACCTGCAACACACGCGCTTGCAAGACAGCAAAGCCTGGCCCCAGCACTTGCGCGTGCACGTCGCCGAAGACGCGGTGCGCAACGGCGCGCTGATCAATGCGTTGCGTGTCGAACCCGACCTGGGCACCCCGGCGCGGGGCGGCCTGCCGGCGACCACCGCCGTGCGCACCGCCGAGGGCTGGCGCATCAGTGGGCGCAAGATTTACTCCACCGGCAGCCATGGCCTGAGCTGGTTCAGCGTGTGGGCGCGCAGCGATGACGCCGACCCGCTGGTGGGCGCCTGGCTGGTGCCTAAAGACAGCCCCGGCGTGAGCATCATCGACACCTGGGATCACTTGGGCATGCGCGCCACCTGCAGCCATAAAGTGGTGCTCGACAACGTGCTGGTGCCGCTGGACCACGCCGTCAGCGTGAGCCCCTGGAGCGCACCGCAGCCAGAGCTGGATGGCGATGGTTTCCTGTGGATGTCGGTGTTGCTGTCCTCGGTGTATGACGCCGTGGCCCAGGCCGCACGGGACTGGCTGGTGCAATGGCTGGAGGAGCGCAAGCCATCCAATCTGGGCGCAGCGCTGTCGACCTTGCCGCGTTTTCAGGAAACCGTCGGCCATATCGACACGTTGCTGTTTGCCAACCGCAGCCTGCTGGACGCCGCCGCTGAAGGCCACACACCGGCCGCGAATGCCGCGCAGTTGAAGTACCTGGTGACCGGCAACGCGATCCGCGCCGTCGAGTTGGCCATCGAAGCCTCAGGCAACCCGGGCCTGTCACGCCACAGCCCGCTGCAACGCCATTACCGCGACGTGCTGTGCAGCCGCGTGCATACCCCACAAAACGACGCCGTGCTGCAAGGCGTCGGCAAAGCTGTGTTCGCCCAACGTGGCCCAAAATGAATAAGGAGCGCTCATGAGTCAGGTGATTATTGCCAGCCAGCTGGACGAAGATTACAACGCGGTGATCCGCGAACGCCTCGCCTCGATTCATCCTGAAGCCCAGGTGATCGGCGTGCCTGTTGGTGTGCCGAGTGACTTGCCGCCCCAGGCCAATATCCTCTTGCTGCGCCCGATCAACGTGCGCGGCTACACCGCGCCAGAGACCCCGCCGCCAGGCTGGCCGTACGGCGCACAGTGGGTGCATCTGGTCTCCTCGGGCATCGACTTCTACCCGCGGTGGCTGTTCAACGGCCCACCGGTGACCACCTCGCGTGGCAGCGCCGCCGATAACCTCGCCGAGTTCGCCCTGGCGGCGATCTTTGCCGCGTCCAAGCACTTGCCGGCTATCTGGGTGAAGGATGCCCAGTGGAATTTCACGCCATTGCGTCCGCTCAAGGGCACGACCCTGGGCATTCTCGGCTTTGGCGCGATTGGTAAAAGCCTTGCGCAAAAGGCGTTGGCACTCGGCATCAACGTGGTTGCGTTGCGTCAAAGCCATGCCTCTTTTGACGTGGACGGCGTCGAAGCCGCGCGGGATATCCACGACCTGTTCGCCCGTGCCGACCATCTGGTACTGACGGCGCCGCTGACCGAGCGCACGCGGCATATCGTCAACCGCGATGTGCTCGGCAGCGCCAAGCCGGGGTTGCACCTGATCAACATCGCGCGCGGTGGTTTGCTTGATCAGGAGGCGTTGTTGGAGGCGCTGGACAACGGGCAGATCGGCCTGGCGTCGCTGGACGTGACCGAGCCGGAACCGCTGCCGGATGGGCACCCGTTGTACAGCCATCCACGGGTGAGGTTGTCGCCGCATACCTCGGCGATTTCGACCAACAGCCAAGAGGAGATTGCCGATACGTTTCTGGCGAATCTGCAGCGGTATGTGCAGGGCTCGACGCTGGCCAACCTTGTCGATCTCTGAGCCGAACCACAATCAAAATGTGGGAGCTGGCTTGCCTGCGATAGCGATGTATCAGTTGAAACTATGCCAACTGAACCACCGCTATCGCAGGCAAGCCAGCTCCCACATTTGATCTTCACCGGATTCTGGAATGATTTAGCAACCACCCGCCAGGCGTTCACGCAAGAATTCCACCAGCGCCTGCACGGGCCTGGAGCTCTGCCGGTGCTGCGGGTAAACGGCTGACAAGGTCAGCGCTTCAGGGGCGAAGTCTTCCAGAAGCGTGACCAAGCGCCCATCCTTCAGCGCCTCAGCCACGATAAACGTCGGCAGGTAAGTAACACCCAACCCGGCAATCGCCGTGTCGCGCAACAACTCGCCGTTGTTCACGCGCATGCGGCCGCTGACATTCACCGACTGCAGCTTGCCCTTGGTCTGGAAGCGCCATTGCACCTGGCGGCCGTGGCCGTAGGGCAGGCAATCGTGGTCGGTCAGGTCGTCGGGTTTGAGCGGCGTGCCGCGCAGGGCCAGGTACTCGGGGCTGGCGCAATACACCCGCTCGACGCTGGCGATACGCCGCGCGATCAAGGTCGAGTCTTCAAGGGTGCCGATGCGCAACACCAGGTCGTAGCCTTCACCGATCAGGTCAACAGGCCGATCGCTGAGGTCCACTTCCACCGACACGTGCGGGTAGCGTTGCAGAAATGACGGCAACAGGCAGCCCAGGTGAGCCATGGCAAACGACAGCGGCGCACTCAGGCGTAGCGTGCCGCGCGGCTCGCTGTTCTGGCCAGCGATGCCCTGCTCCACTTGCTCGACGTCACTGAGCAATCGCAAGGCGGATTCGTAATAACTCTGGCCCAGCGGCGTGACGTCCAGGCGGCGCGTGGAACGGTTGAGCAGGCGCACGCCCAGGCGCTCTTCCAGCTGAATCAGGCGGCGGCTGACAAATTGCTTGGACAGGCCCAGTTGCTCGGCGGCGGCGGTGAAACTGCCGGACTCCATGACCTGGCAGAACAGGCGCATGTCTTCGAAGGGGTTCATTGTCGCTTCTCGGTGGACATTTTGCTGTTTTATAACCGGTCAGTCATGGCACCACAAATCAAATGTGGGAGCCGGGCAAGCCCGGCTCCCACAGGGTTCAGTGGTGTGCTGTCTGTCGGGTTACTTGGCAGTAAACGCCGAGTAGCTGTTCATCAGGTTGCGGTAGTTGGGAATGCGCGGCGACAGCAGGTTGGCCAGGCCTTCCATGTCGTTGCGCCAGTCGATCTGCAGCTCGCAGGCCACCGCGAACCAGTTCACCAGGTGCGCACCCGCTGCGCTCATGCGCGCCCACGATGCACGTTGCACGGCCTCGTTGAACGTCCCGGACGCGTCGGTCACCACAAACACCTCAAAGCCTTCAGCCAGCGCGGCCAGGGTCGGGAACGTCACGCAGACGTCGGTCACCACACCGGCGATGATCAATTGCTTGCGGCCGGTGGCCTTGACGGCCTTGACGAAATCTTCGTTGTCCCACGCGTTGATCTGGCCAGGACGCGGGATGTACGGCGCGTCCGGGAACAGTTCTTTCAGCTCCGGCACCAGTGGGCCGTTGGGGCCGGTTTCAAAGCTGGTGGTGAGGATGGTCGGCAGCTTGAAGAACTTGGCCACATCCGCCAGCGCCAGCACGTTGTTCTTGAATTCGTTGGGCGAGAAATCCTGCACCAGCGAGATCAAGCCGGTCTGGTGGTCCACCAACAGCACCACGGCGTCGTCTTTGTTCAAGCGTTTGTAAGTCATGGGATAGCTCCTGTTTTTGATTGAGAGGGGAGTTTTAGAAGGCAAAGCACGAGCAGCCAAACGCGCCCCAGAAACCCTGGAAGTCGCTGACCGGCACACTGGAAAGGCGCGCTTTTTCATGGCCATGGGCATGCACGCCACACGGGCCGCTGCATTGATGGGCCTGGGCTTGTAACGGTGAGCTTGGGCGCCAGTGCCCCGGCACCTTGACCACCGGTGACCAGTCCGGCAGCACCGGCACGCGTGGCGGTGCAAAATCTTCGAAGTCGCCGGCGCCGTACACCACCTTGCCGCCGACCACGGTCAGTACCGACTCAATCCACTTGATGGCTTCTTCATCGACACTGAAAAAGTCTGCCGACAGCGCGGCAACGTCCGCCAACTGGCCGACCTTGATCTGGCCCTTCTTGCCCTGCTCCGACGAGAACCAGGCACTGCCGTGGGTGAACAGCTCCAACGCGGTGAGGCGCGGCAGGCCTTCGGCGTGCAGTTCCAGGCCGCCGACGGTGCGGCCGCTGACCATCCAGTACAACGAGGTCCACGGGTTATAGCTCGACACGCGCGTGGCGTCGGTGCCCGCCCCGACCGGTACGCCTTCAGCCAACATGCGCTTGATCGGCGGCGTGGCTTCGGCCGCTTTGGCGCCGTAACGCTCGACAAAATATTCGCCCTGGAACGCCATGCGATCCTGGATCGCGATACCACCGCCAAGAGCACGCACGCGCTCGATGTTGTGCGGCGTGATGGTTTCGGCGTGGTCGAAAAACCACGGCAGGCCATTGAACGGAATGTCGCGGTTGACCTTCTCGAACACGTCGAGCATGCGCGAGATGGATTCGTTGTAAGTGGCATGCAAGCGGAACGGCCAGCGCTGCTCGACCAAATGCCGCACCACCGGTTCCAGTTCCTGCTCCATGGTCAGCGGCAGGTCGGGGCGCGGTTCGAGGAAATCCTCGAAGTCCGCCGCCGAAAACACCAGCATCTCGCCGGCGCCGTTGTGACGCAGGTAGTCATCGCCCTGGTGCAGGGTGACGCTGCCGGTCCAGTGCTTGAAGTCGCTGAGTTCTTCCTTGGGCTTTTGCGTGAACAGGTTGTAGGCGATGCGCACCGTCAGTTGTTCGTCCTTGGCCAGTTGCTCGATCACCGCGTAGTCATCGGGATAGTTCTGGAAACCGCCGCCGGCATCGATGGCGCTGGTGAGGCCCAGGCGATTGAGTTCACGCATGAACTGGCGGGTCGAGTTGACCTGATATTCCAGCGGCAATTTCGGGCCCTTGGCCAGGGTTGCATACAGAATCATCGCGTTGGGCCGCGCCACCAGCATGCCGGTGGGGTTGCCATTGCTGTCACGCACGATCTCGCCACCCGGTGGGTTCGGCGTGTCTTTGGTGTAGCCGGCCACCCGCAGGGCAGCGCGGTTGAGCAAGGCACGGTCGTACAGGTGCAGCACGAACACTGGCGTGTCCGGCGCGGCCTGGTTCAGCTCTTCCAGGGTCGGCATGCGTTTTTCGGCGAACTGGAATTCATTCCAGCCACCGACCACGCGCACCCATTGCGGCGTGGGCGTGCGGTCCGCCTGATCCTTGAGCATGCGCAGCGCATCGGCCAGGGATGGCACGCCTTCCCAGCGCAGTTCGAGGTTGTAGTTCAGCCCGCCACGGATCAGGAGCAGGTGCGAGTCGTTGAGGCCGGGGATGACGGTGCGGCCCTTGAGGTCGATGACCTGCGTGGCACTGCCACGCAACGCCATGGCTTGGGCGTCGGTGCCGACCGCGACGAAGCGGCCCTGGTGAATAGCAACGGCGGTGGCGCGCGGGTTTTCACGGTCCACGGTGTGGAACTGGCCATTGAACAGAATCAGATCGGCGTTCATAGGGTTTCCTTTACAGAGGCTTCAAGCCAGGGAGCGAACAGGCGGGTGGCGGCCGGCATCAGCAGGTAGACCACCAGCAGCACGATGGTCAGGGTGACCAGGAAGGTGGCGACCACGTAGTTGGAGAGGAACGGATGCAGGCGTAACACCGGGGCCCAGATGATCGGGATCAGCAGGGTCAGCGGCAGGATGACAAACAAGGTCACCACGGCTTGTTTCCAGCGCGGTGGTTTGGCGGCGCTGTCGGCCAGGGGGGCGAACCAGAATTCGTTGACGGCACCGATTTCGGTGTTGTCGCCATCGGCGAGCATGGGCGTGGCTTCGTTGATCAGGGCTTGGCGCTCGGGGGAGCCGAGCCAGCGTTCGAGGTCGTCGGTGGAGCGGTAGCGCAGGACGCAGGTGAACAGCGCCAGGCGGTTTTGTTTGCTGCGCACGACGTCGACGCCGAGGTGGCCAGGGCGTTCGCCGGCGATGCGCACGATGCGCCGGAGCCAGGCTTCATAGTCGGCTTCGCGGCCGGGTTTGATCAGGTGTTTGACGACCAGGGTGACGACTTCGTCGGGACTGGTTTTGGGTGTTGGGTCCATGGTTCTGATTCCCCCCTGGAGGGTTGTGCGATGGGGGGAGTTTGGGG
>NZ_VMSH01000037.1:0-12383 GCF_007713445.1 Pseudomonas sp. RGB
CCGGCATTCCGGGCGTTTGCCAAAAGTGACCCGCTGTAAGAGCGGAACCCTAAGTCGCCGTTACCGCAGCAACGGATATGTACTCACCCCCCACCAAACAGCACCAAAAAGCTCCCCCCAATCCCCCCCAAGAATGTTAGCGTGCTTGGCATTCTTCCGTAGTCGATGAGCCCGCCTGCAATGAAAAAGACCGTCCTCGCCTTCAGCCGTGTCACCCCGGAAATGATCGAACGCCTGCAACAGGATTTCGAGGTCATCGCCCCCAACCCCAAGCTGGGCGACATCAACGCTCAATTCAACGAGGCCCTGCCCCACGCCCACGGTTTGATCGGCGTAGGCCGCAAGCTCGGCCGCGCTCAGCTCGAAGGCGCAAGCAAGCTGGAGGTGGTCTCCAGCGTGTCAGTAGGCTACGACAACTACGACGTGCCCTACTTCAACGAGCGCGGAATCATGCTCACCAACACCCCCGACGTACTCACCGAAAGCACCGCCGACCTGGCCTTCGCCCTGCTGATGAGCAGCGCACGCCGCGTGGCCGAACTGGATGCCTGGACCAAGGCCGGCCAGTGGAAAGCCAGCGTCGGCGCGCCACTGTTCGGTTGCGATGTACACGGCAAAACCCTCGGCATCGTCGGCATGGGCAACATCGGCGCCGCCGTGGCCCGGCGTGGACGCCTGGGCTTCAATATGCCGATCCTGTACAGCGGCAACAGCCGCAAGACCGCGCTGGAACAGGAATTGGGCGCCCAGTTCTGCAGCCTCGACCAATTGCTGGCCGAGTCGGACTTCGTCTGCCTGGTGGTGCCATTGAGCGACAAGACCCGCCACCTGATCAGCACCCGCGAGTTGGGCCTGATGAAATCCAGCGCGATCCTGATCAATATTTCCCGTGGCCCGGTGGTGGACGAGCCGGCGCTGATCGACGCCCTGCAAACCCAGAAGATTCGGGGTGCCGGCCTGGATGTGTATGAGCAGGAGCCGCTGGCCGAGTCGCCGCTGTTCCAACTGAGCAACGCCGTAACCCTGCCGCACATCGGCTCGGCCACCCACGAAACCCGCGAAGCCATGGCCAACCGCGCCCTGGACAACCTGCGCAGCGCCTTGCTGGGCCAGCGCCCACAGGACTTGGTGAACCCACAGGTCTGGAAGGGCTGACACATCCCCCCTGTGGGAGCGGGCTTGCTCGCTCCCACACATGCCAGCCCTGCATAAATCCGGTTAAAGCCTGGCGCGCCCGAGTCGATAACCCTCTATAGATCGTCATTCCTGATCCACAGAAGGTTTTTATGTCCACCACCAAAGCCCGCGCAGATTCACTCTCGCTTCTGCTCTTTACCTTGCGCAGCGGCAAGCTGATGGCGATCAACCTGCTGAAAGTCAGCGAAATCATCCCTTGCCCACCGCTGACCAAGCTGCCGGAGTCTCACCCTCACGTCAAAGGCATCGCCACGCTGCGCGGTGCGTCGCTGTCGGTGATCGACCTGAGCCGCGCGCTGGGCGAAATGCCCCTGCAAGACCCGAACGGCGGCTGCCTGATCGTCACTGACGTCAGCCGTTCCAAGCAGGGCTTGCATGTGCAGGCAGTGAGCAAGATCGTGCATTGCCTGACCACCGACATTCGTCCGCCGCCGTATGGCTCCGGTGGCAACCGCTCGTTTATCACCGGGGTTACCCAGGTCGAAGGCGGGCTGGTGCAGGTGCTGGATATCGAAAAGGTCATCCACGGCATCGCCCCGGCACCGGTTGAAGCGGCGCCCACCGACCTGACCATGGAAGAGGCCGAAGTACTCGGCAATGCGCGGATTCTGGTGGTGGATGACAGCCAGGTCGCCCTGCAGCAATCGGTGCACACCCTGCGCAATCTCGGTTTGACTTGCCACACCGCACGCAGCGCCAAGGAGGCCATCGACGTGCTGCTGGAGCTGCAAGGCACGGCCGAGCAGATCAACGTGGTGGTTTCGGATATCGAAATGTCCGAAATGGACGGTTACGCCCTCACCCGTACGCTGCGCGAAACCCCGGATTTCCAGGAGCTTTACGTGCTGCTGCACACTTCTTTGGACAGCGCGATGAACAGCGAAAAGGCCCGCCTGGCCGGTGCCGACGCGGTGCTGACCAAGTTCTCTTCGCCCGAACTGACCAAGTGCCTGGTGGTTGCCGCCCAGACCGTGGCGCAAAAGGGCTTGTAACCGGTGACGCAATACTTCCACCTGTTGCGTCGCGACCTGACCGGCAGCCTGCCCGCCCCGCAGTGGCCGGCCGATACTCGGCTGGGCCATTACCGTGATGAACTGGCCCCGGCGATTCATGCGGTGCTGCGCATGACCCAGGACCAGGGCGGCGGCCGTGTCGCCGGCCTGGAGCAATGGCGCCAGCAGTTCGTCACCGATGCCGAGTTCGACCCGACGCTGTGCCTGGTGGCCAGTAACGCCGAGGGCATCCTCGGTGTAGCCCAGTGCTGGACCAGCGCGTTTATCAAGAACCTTTCCGTGCATCCCTGCGCCCAAGGCCAGGGGCTGGGCCGCGCGTTGTTGCTGCACAGTTTTCAGGTGTTCAAGCAACGTGGCGAACCCTACGTCGACCTCAAGGTGCGCGAAAGCAACCTGCGCGCCCGACAACTGTATGAAAGCGCGGGCATGGTTTTTGTGCTGCGCGACCGGGTGCCCGAGGACTGACAGGCACTGGCGCATGACTTGCTTCGCAAGAGCCAGAACAGTGCATAGAGGCAATACCGAGGCGTTTGTGGCGATCACCTTTGCCGCCTACGACGCCGGGCGCTGCAGGAACCTTGACGAAGACAACCGCTGCAACATCTACTGGATGCCGGCGCCAGGATCGCCACCCAGGTGCCGGCCAACTACGCGTTTATTTCCTTGCGGGCGTCTCAGGCCCGCAGCCTGCGAGGGCTTACAGGCTGGCGATACACTCGATTTCGATCCGCGCATTCAACAGCAGCTTGCCTGCCGCAAAGGTGGTTCGGGCAGGAAGCCGGCCTGCGGGGAAATAACTGGCGTACACCTCGTTCATTGCCGCGAAATCTTTGACATCGGCAAGAATCACCGTGCATTTGGCTACCCTGTCCATCGCCAAGGCTTTTGTCTTGAGCGTGCCACGCAAGTTTTCCAGGGCTTGGGCGGTTTCTGCGCGAATGCCTCCGCGCACCAGCTTGCCCTTTTCATCCAGGCCCAACACGCCGGCGAGATACAGGGTGTGCCCAACCTGCACCACCTCCGAGTAAGGAAAACCACCTTGCGCCGGTGTGTAAATCATCCGGGCCGCTGCGGATTCAGCCGGAGCCGGTGCCAGATAAGGCTGGGTAATGGCCGCGTACTTGCCACTGTCCTTCAAGCGCTGCAGCGCCGTGTTCAACGCCGCGGTCAATTGCGGGTCGGTTTTGCGCACCGCTATGGCCGGGCCGCTGCCCAACAACTCGTCATTGATCACCGGCCCCGCGAAGGCAAACGCTTTGCCTTGAGGGGTGTTCAGCAACGCCTGGGTGATTTCAACCGTGTCTTGCAAGGTCGCGTCCAACTCACCAGCCTTCAAGGCCTTGATCAGCTCGGCATTGAGGTTGAATTGACGTACATGCACGCCTTGAGGCGCCCACCGTGCCAGCGCAAAAGCGGCTCGACTGGTGCCCGTCAGTACGCCCACGCGTTTGCCTCTGAGCGCACCGGGCGTTGGCAAAAGGCTGGAACCTGTGGGCGCGACCAATCGGCTTTCGAGGGCATAGAGCGGATGGGTGAAGTCGACTGTTTCGCGCCGTGGCGGCGTCGCGGTCATCGGCATGATGGCGTCAAAACGCCCGGCCTGGAGCGCCGCAAGGTTGGTTGCATAAGGCTGATCGACCCACACGCAGCGCGCGTTGAGCTCAGCACATAAGGCGTTGCCCAGCTCGATATCCAACCCGAGGAGTTCGCCTTGCTCATTGCGATATTCAAACGGCGGGACATCCGCCTCGACCCCGAAGCGAATTTCACTCCACGGGTTTACGGGAGGGGGAGCCACCGCGCATCCGCTCCCGGCCAACATTATCAGCGCCAGCGCCAATATTCTTTTTGCCGTAGTCATAGACCTGTCCTGTTCAAAAGTGGTGTGAGACGTCCGTGCTCTATCACTCACGGCCCGAACGCACCCGACGTTCTAACAAGCACTGACTGGTCTTTAACTACGACACGCCTGTTTGTTTCATAGGAGAATTCCCAAATTCAGCCTAGACGCTTTTTGGCGTCAGCGCCGTTGGCCCCAGAACGCCTGCGCAAGCAGACGTAAATCTTGCGCCAGCGCCGCCACGTCGCCTGAGCTGCATTGGCTCTGCTGTGTGCCACGGCTTGCACCGCATCGCGGACTGCGCCTTGCAGGGTGTTGATCACGCGCTGGACTTCATTGGTCGATTGCTGGGTGCGCTGTGTCAGCGATCAATCGCGCGCGGGTCCGGCTTGGTGCGCACTGACTGATACTCCACCGTCGCCCCTTCCCGGGTCACCTGCGTGGCATAAGCGCGCTCGTAATTATTGGAGGAGTCGGCAGGTCGTCGACGCTAAGCGCGCCCATGGGGCGAACACTGATCCCGCTCATGTTCCGCGCAATTAATCAGCCATCACTGGTCGGAAGGCGGCTCGTTCAGATTGTAGGGCTGCACGATGCGCTGGTATTCACCGCTCTGGCGCAGTTGTTCAAGCGCACGGTTGAGGTCCTGGCGCAAGGCGGTGTCCGGTTTGCGCACCGCGATGGCCGCGCCGTCACCCAGCAGTTCGGCCGACACAACAGGACCCAGGAAGTCGAAATCCTGACCCTGCGCGGTGTCGAGCAGTGCCGTGCGGATTTCCACCGTGCCTTGCAGCGTCGCATCGATATGGCCGGCCACCAGGCTGCGCGTCAATTCGTCATTGAGCCAGAAACTCTTGATGATGACGCCCGCTGGCGCCCACTTGATTCGAGCAAAGGCTTCGCGGTTGCTCCCCAGCAGCACGCCGACCCGCTTGCCCCTGAGCGACTGCAGCGTCGGCATCAGGCCGGAGGTCTTGCGCCCTACCAGCCGGGTGGTGAACGGGTACAGCGTATCCGTGAAGTTCACCCATTGGCGCCGCCTGGAGGTGGGCGCCATGCCCATGATCGCATCGAACCGTCGGCCCTCAAGCGCAGGAAAACTCTCCATCAGGACCTGATCAACCCAGGTACAACGCACACCGAGTTGCTGGCACAACGCGTTTCCCAGGTCGATATTGAGCCCCACCAGTTGATCGTGCTGGTTGCGGCTTTGGAACGGCGGGAATTGCGCGGCGACCGCGAAACGGATCTCGCGCCGTGGTTCGTCAGCTGTTGCAGGCGTGCAGAAAACAGCGACCAGCAGGGATAAGGCAGGCGCAACACAGACACGTATCGAAACCACAAGGTACGTCCTTTTCCGGAAAGTCCAGCCTCACCACGCCCCGGCGCCATCCACCTGGGCGAAGCAAATGCTGTGCAAGCTTTCAAGAAACGGTCGTGCACCTGCAATCAGAAACGTCAGCGAGCGATGTAAGGCAATGCCGACAAATAGGTGACCGATTACTCTCAGCGTTTACCCATCGAACGACGAGTGCCCGGCGGTGCCATACCTGGCGACTTGGTATGGCCGTTTTTGGCGCCATTTTTGTACCAAGGCTGGGCCGCATTCTTGGCCCCGGCCAGTTCACCCGGCTTGAACGGAAACTTGAACGCCGGGATCTCGGCTTTTTCAACGCTTTCAGCGCTGGCCGGATCGACGAGGTCGGCCGCTTCAACAGGGGATTGTGTCGGGGAAGTCATGGAAGCTCCGGGGCATGCAGAAAATGAGGCGGCGGCCGGCTTGCGGGCCGCGCTGGCGCGCAGTATACCTGCGCGCCCCGGATCTTTAACCACCGCCTGTACGAATGGTCTGCCTTTACTGACAGCGCTGTCAGTTAGCAGTCACCGTGCTGACCGGGTCGGCGGGCTATAAAGAAAGCATCTTAACTTTCCCACCCCTTTGCCCCGGCGCCTCACCCCATGCACATTCAACGAAAAACCGCCCTGACCGTGGGTGTCCTCGTGGTAGTGGCGATTGCAGCCTGGGCCGTGACCCGGCCCGCCAAGACCAAACTGGCGGCGCCGAGCGCAATCCCGGTGCGGGTGGTGAGCGTCGTGCAACAGGACATTCCCCGCTTTGTCAGCGGCATCGGCTCGGTGCTGTCGTTGCACAGCGTGGTGATCCGCCCGCAAATCGACGGCATCCTCACCAAGTTGTTGGTCAAGGAAGGCCAACTGGTCAAAACCGGCGACCTGCTCGCCACCATCGATGACCGCTCGATCCGCGCGAGTCTCGACCAGGCCAAGGCGCAATTGGGGGAAAGCCAGGCGCAACTGCAAGTCGCGCTGGTCAACCTCAAGCGCTACAAGGAATTGAGCATCGACGACGGCGTGTCGAAGCAGACCTACGACCAGCAACAAGCCTTGGTCAACCAGCTCAAAGCCACGGCGCAAGGCAACCAGGCTGCCATCGACTCCGCTCAGGTACAGCTTTCCTACACCCAGATTCGCTCTCCGGTGACAGGTCGCGTCGGCATTCGCACAGTGGATGAAGGCAACTTCCTGCGCATGAGCGATACCCAGGGCTTGTTTTCCGTGACGCAAATCGACCCGATTGCGGTGGAGTTCTCACTGCCGCAACAAATGCTGCCGACCCTGCAAGGCCTGATCGCATCGCCGACTCAAGCCAGCGTCGATGCCTACATGGGCGCCGACACCGACGGGCAGACCGGCGACTTGCTGGGTGAAGGCCATCTGAGCCTGATCGACAACCAGATCAGCTCCACCACCGGCACGCTGCGCGCCAAGGCCGAGTTCAAGAATGCTTCGCAGCGCCTGTGGCCGGGGCAACTGGTGACCATCAAGATCCAGACCGCCCTCGACAAGAACGCCCTGGTGGTGCCGCCGACCGTGGTGCAGCGCGGCCTGGATGCGCATTTCGTGTACCGGGTCAACGGTGACAAGGTCGAGATTGTGCCGGTGCAAATCGCCTATCAGGACAGCGACGTGAACATCATCAAGGGCGTGCAGGCCGGGGATGTATTGGTCAGCGACGGCCAGTCGCGGCTCAAGGCCGGCGCCCAGGTCGAGGTGCTCAAGGAGCCGCCACAAGCCATCCAGACGGTAGACGCCAAGGTGCAGCCATGAGCGGCAGCCGTTCGCCGTCGGCCTGGTGCGTCGACCACCCGGTCGCCACCCTGCTGTTGACCTTCGCCTTGGTGCTGTTGGGGTTGATTGCCTTCCCGCGCTTGGCCGTCGCCCCACTGCCGGAAGCGGAATTTCCGACGATCCAAGTCACCGCGCAGTTGCCCGGCGCCAGCCCGGACACCATGGCATCGTCGGTGGCCACCCCGCTGGAGGTGCAATTCAGCGCCATCCCCGGCATGACGCAAATGACCTCCAGCAGCGCCTTGGGCTCCAGCCTGCTGACGCTGCAATTCACCTTGAACAAAAGCATCGATACCGCCGCGCAGGAAGTGCAAGCGGCGATCAACACCGCCTCCGGCAAGCTGCCCAGCGATATGCCAAGCCTGCCGACCTGGAAGAAGGTCAACCCGGCGGACAGCCCGGTGCTGATTCTCAGCGTCAGTTCCGACAGCATGCCCAGCACCGAACTCAGCGATTACGTAGAGACCTTGCTGGCCCGTCAGATCAGCCAGATCGACGGCGTCGGCCAGATCAACATCACCGGCCAGCAGCGCCCGGCGATTCGCGTACAGGCTTCGCCCGACAAACTCGCGGCGATTGGCCTGACCCTCGCCGACGTGCGTCTGGCCATTCAGCAATCGAGCTTGAACCTGGCCAAGGGCGCGATTTACGGTGAGAACAGCGTGTCGACCCTGTCGACCAACGACCAGCTGTTTCACCCGGATGAATACGGCCAGTTGATTGTTTCCTACAAGAACGGCGCACCGGTTCAACTGCGTGATATCGCCAAAGTCATCAACGGTTCGGAAAACGCCTACGTACAGGCCTGGTCGGGCGACACGCCCGGCGTGAACCTGGTGATTTCGCGCCAGCCCGGCGCCAACATTGTCGAAACCGTGGACCGCATTCAAGCCGAGCTGCCGCGCCTGGAAGGCATGTTGCCGGCCTCGGTGCAGGTCAGCGTGTTGACCGACCGCACCAAGACGATTCGCGCCTCGTTGCATGAAGTGGAAGTGACGTTGCTGATTGCCATCTTGCTGGTGGTGGCGGTGATGGCGCTGTTCCTGCGTCAATTGTCGGCGACGATGATTGTGTCCAGCGTGCTCGGCGTGTCGCTGATCGCCAGTTTTGCGCTGATGTATGTACTGGGTTTCAGCCTGAACAACCTCACGCTGGTGGCGATCGTAATCGCCGTGGGCTTTGTGGTGGACGACGCCATCGTGGTGGTGGAGAACATTCACCGCCACCTGGAGGCGGGCCTCGATAAACGCGAAGCGGCGATCAAGGGTTCCGGCGAGATTGGCTTTACGGTGGTGTCCATCAGCTTCTCGCTGGTGGCGGCGTTTATTCCGCTGCTGTTCATGGGCGGCGTGATCGGACGGCTGTTCAAGGAGTTTGCACTGACGGCCACCTCGACCATCCTGATTTCGGTGGTGGTGTCACTGACGCTGGCGCCGACGCTGGCCGCGCTGTTCATGCGCGCACCCGCCCATCACGCCCACGACAAGCCCGGTTTCAGCGAACGCCTGCTGGCCGGCTACGCGCGCAACCTGCGTCGCGCGCTGGACCATCAACGCACGATGGCGGCGATCTTCATGGTGACCCTGGCCCTGGCCGTGGTCGGCTACATCTTTATCCCCAAGGGTTTCTTCCCGGTGCAGGACACCGGCTTCGTGCTCGGCACCAGCGAGGCCGCGGCCGACGTGTCGTACCCGGACATGGTCGCCAAGCACAAAGCCCTGGCCGAGATCGTCAAGGCCGACCCGGCGGTGGAAGCGTTTTCCCACTCGGTGGGCGTGACCGGCAGCAACCAGACCATCGCCAACGGCCGCTTCTGGATCGCCTTGAAAGACCGCGGTGATCGCGATGTGTCCGCCAGCCAGTTCATCGACCGCATCCGCCCCAAACTGGCCAAGGTGCCGGGCATCGTGCTGTACCTGCGCGCCGGTCAGGACATCAACTTAAGCTCCGGCCCGAGCCGCGCCCAGTACCAATACGTGCTCAAGAGCAACGACGGCCCGACGCTGAACACCTGGACCCAGCGCCTGACTGAAAAGCTGCGCGCCAACCCGGCCTTTCGCGACCTGTCCAACGACCTGCAACTGGGCGGCAGCATCACCCACATCAGCATCGACCGCCAGGCCGCCGCGCGCTTCGGCCTGACCGCCACCGATGTCGACCAGGCGCTGTATGACGCCTTCGGTCAGCGCCAGATCAACGAGTTCCAGACCGAAATCAACCAGTACCAGGTGGTGCTGGAACTCGACACCCAGCAACGCGGCAAGGCCGAGAGCCTGAACTACTTCTACCTGCGCTCGCCGCTGACCAACGAGATGGTGCCACTGTCGGCGCTGGCCAAGGTCGACCCGCCCACCGTGGGGCCCTTGTCGATCAGCCATGACGGCATGTTCCCGGCCGCCAACCTGTCGTTCAACCTGGCGCCTGGCGTGGCGTTGGGCGATGCGGTGATCATGCTTAACCAGGCCAAGAACGAAATCGGCATGCCGTCCACCATGATCGGCACGTTCCAGGGCGCGGCCCAGGCGTTCCAGAGTTCGCTGGCCAGCCAGCCCTGGCTGATCCTCGCGGCGCTGGTGGCGGTCTACATTATTCTGGGTGTGTTGTACGAGAGTTTCGTGCACCCGCTGACGATCATCTCGACCTTGCCTTCAGCGGGCTTGGGCGCGCTGATCATGCTGTGGCTGCTGGGCCAGGACTTTTCGATCATGGCCCTGATCGGCCTGGTGTTGCTGATCGGTATCGTGAAGAAGAATGGCATCCTGATGATCGACTTTGCCCTGGACGCCCAGCGCGTGCGCGGGCTGCCGCCCGAGGAGGCGATTTATGAAGCCTGCGTCACGCGGTTCCGGCCGATCATCATGACCACCCTCGCCGCCTTGCTCGGCGCGGTGCCGCTGATGCTCGGCTCCGGCCCGGGCGCGGAGTTGCGCCAGCCGCTGGGCATCGCGGTGGTCGGCGGCTTGCTGGTGAGCCAGGCGCTGACGCTGTTCACCACGCCGGTCATATACTTGTACCTTGAGAAGTTTTTCCACAGGCCCAAACCAGCGCTGGCGCTGGCGACCACACACTAAAGGCGGGGTCATGCGCGTCCTGATTATTGAAGATGAAGAAAAAACCGCGGACTACTTGCACCGCGGTCTGACGGAACAGGGCTACACCGTCGATGTGGCGCGTGAAGGCGTCGAGGGCTTGCACCTGGCGCTGGAAAACGATTACGCGGTGATCGTGCTCGACGTGATGCTGCCCGGCCTCGACGGCTTCGGCGTGTTGCGCGCACTGCGGGCGCGCAAGCAAACGCCGGTGATCATGCTCACCGCCCGCGAGCGCGTGGAAGACCGCATTCGCGGCTTGCGTGAAGGCGCCGACGACTATTTGGGCAAACCGTTTTCGTTCCTCGAACTGGTGGCGCGCCTGCAAGCGCTAACCCGCCGCAGCGGCGGGCATGAGCCGGTGCAGGTCACCGTCGCTGACTTGTGGATCGATTTGATCAGCCGCAAGGCCAGCCGCAACGGCCTGCGCCTGGACTTGACCGCCAAGGAGTTCTCGCTGCTCAGCGTGTTGGCGCGGCGCCAGGGTCAAATCCTCTCGAAAACGGCAATTGCCGAGATGGTCTGGGACATCAATTTCGACAGCGATGCCAACGTCGTCGAAGTGGCGATCAAGCGCCTGCGCGCCAAGCTCGACGGGCCGTTCGAGCACAAACTGCTGCACACCATTCGCGGCATGGGGTATGTGCTGGAGAACCGCAGTGTCGGCTAACTCCATCGCCCTGCGCCTGAGCGGCATGTTCACGCTGGTGGCGCTGCTGATCTTCGTGTTGATCGGCGGCGCGCTGTACCAGCAAGTGGACCGCGGCCTTGGGTTGTTGCCGGGCGCCGAGCTGGATGCGCGCTACAGCGTGCTCGAATCCTCGGTGAACCGCTTTGGCACGCCGGACCACTGGGCGAAAATCACCGCCAAACTGAAATTGCTCGGTGAGGAAGATAAGCGCATCCGCTTCTGGGTGGTGAGCAGCGATCCGAACTACGAGTACGGCAACCCGGATGCGCAGATCCGCGCGTTCGCCGCAGGGCCGACCGGTAAGCGCGACTTGCGCCTACCGGGGCGCGAGTACCCGTTCAAGGTGTTGGTGAGCCAGTTCGCGGCGAAAGAACAGCGCCCGCCGCTGCGCTTTATGATCGCCATCGACACTGAAAACTTCCGCGCGACTCAGCACCAGTTGCTGGTGGCGTTGATCGGCCTGGCGTTTGTCGGCGTGGTGCTGGCGGCGCTGTTGGGGTTCTGGGTGTCGCGCATCGGCCTCAAGCCGTTGGGCAAACTCTCGGATGAAGCGCAGAAGCTTGCGCCGCCCAAGCTCTCGGGGCGCTTGCAACTGTCGCCGTTGCCGCCGGAGCTGAGCCAGTTCGTCAATTCATTCAACTCCACGCTGGATCGGGTGGAACAGGCTTATTCGCGCCTGGAATCGTTTAATGCCGATGTGGCCCATGAGCTGCGCTCGCCGCTGACCAACCTGATCGGCCAAACGCAGGTGGCGCTGACGCGCGGGCGTTCGGCCGAGCATTATTTCGAGGTGCTGCAATCCAATCTTGAAGAGTTGGAGCGGCTGCGTTCGATCATCAATGACATGCTGTTTCTCGCCAGTGCGGACCAGGGCAGCAAGGCCACCAAGCTGATCGAAAGCTCCCTGGCGGATGAAGTGGCGACCACGCTCGACTACCTGGATTTCATCCTCGAAGACGCCCAGGTTCAAGTGCGGGTGCGTGGCGATGCGTTGGTGCAGATCGAGAAAGCTCACTTGCGCCGCGCGTTGATTAATCTGCTCAGTAATGCCGTGCAGCACACCGCGGCGGGGCAGGTTATCGAGGTGGATATTCAGGTGCAGGAACATCAAGTGGCGATTGGGGTGACCAACCCTGGGGATGCGATTGCCAGTGAGCATTTGCCACGGCTGTTCGAGCGGTTTTATCGGGTGGATGCGTCGCGCAGCAACAGCGGGGCGAATCATGGGCTGGGGTTGGCGATTGTGAAGGCGATCGCTTTGATGCACGGCGGGGATGTGTTTGTGCGCAGTGAGGGTGGGGGAAATACGTTTGGCATAACCCTGCCGGTGTAGGGGTGGTTTGCTGGGGGTATATCCGTTATTTGGGTGATGGCCGCTTTGGGGTTCCGCCCTTACGGCGGGTCAC
>NZ_VMSH01000038.1:0-3247 GCF_007713445.1 Pseudomonas sp. RGB
AAGAAGCAGCCCGAAATTGGGTCTGTAGCTCAGTTGGTTAGAGCGCACCCCTGATAAGGGTGAGGTCGGCAGTTCGAATCTGCCCAGACCCACCAATTTTGTGTGGGAAACGCCTGTAGAAATACGGGGCCATAGCTCAGCTGGGAGAGCGCCTGCCTTGCACGCAGGAGGTCAACGGTTCGATCCCGTTTGGCTCCACCACTACTGCTTCTGAAAGTTTTGAAAGCTTAGAAATGAGCATTCCATCCAGGTGATGGTGAATGTTGATTTCTAGTCTTTGATTAGATCGTTCTTTAAAAATTTGGGTATGTGATAGAAAGATAGACTGAACGTTACTTTCACTGGTAACGGATCAGGCTAAGGTAAAATTTGTGAGTTACTCGTAATTGAGTATTATCGAATTTTCGGCGAATGTTGTCTTCACAGTATAACCAGATTGCTTGGGGTTATATGGTCAAGTGAAGAAGCGCATACGGTGGATGCCTTGGCAGTCAGAGGCGATGAAAGACGTGGTAGCCTGCGAAAAGCTTCGGGGAGTCGGCAAACAGACTTTGATCCGGAGATGTCTGAATGGGGGAACCCAGCCATCATAAGATGGTTACCTTACACTGAATACATAGGTGTAAGGGGCGAACCAGGGGAACTGAAACATCTAAGTACCCTGAGGAAAAGAAATCAACCGAGATTCCCTTAGTAGTGGCGAGCGAACGGGGACTAGCCCTTAAGTGGCTTTGAGATTAGCGGAACGCTCTGGAAAGTGCGGCCATAGTGGGTGATAGCCCTGTACGCGAAAATCTCTTAGTCATGAAATCGAGTAGGACGGAGCACGAGAAACTTTGTCTGAATATGGGGGGACCATCCTCCAAGGCTAAATACTACTGACTGACCGATAGTGAACTAGTACCGTGAGGGAAAGGCGAAAAGAACCCCGGAGAGGGGAGTGAAATAGATCCTGAAACCGTATGCGTACAAGCAGTGGGAGCAGACTTTGTTCTGTGACTGCGTACCTTTTGTATAATGGGTCAGCGACTTATTTTCAGTGGCGAGCTTAACCGAATAGGGGAGGCGTAGCGAAAGCGAGTCTTAATAGGGCGTCTAGTCGCTGGGAATAGACCCGAAACCGGGCGATCTATCCATGGGCAGGTTGAAGGTTGGGTAACACTAACTGGAGGACCGAACCGACTACCGTTGAAAAGTTAGCGGATGACCTGTGGATCGGAGTGAAAGGCTAATCAAGCTCGGAGATAGCTGGTTCTCCTCGAAAGCTATTTAGGTAGCGCCTCATGTATCACTGTAGGGGGTAGAGCACTGTTTCGGCTAGGGGGTCATCCCGACTTACCAAACCGATGCAAACTCCGAATACCTACAAGTGCCGAGCATGGGAGACACACGGCGGGTGCTAACGTCCGTCGTGAAAAGGGAAACAACCCAGACCGTCAGCTAAGGTCCCAAAGTTATGGTTAAGTGGGAAACGATGTGGGAAGGCTTAGACAGCTAGGAGGTTGGCTTAGAAGCAGCCACCCTTTAAAGAAAGCGTAATAGCTCACTAGTCGAGTCGGCCTGCGCGGAAGATGTAACGGGGCTCAAACCATACACCGAAGCTACGGGTATCACGTAAGTGATGCGGTAGAGGAGCGTTCTGTAAGCCTGTGAAGGTGAGTTGAGAAGCTTGCTGGAGGTATCAGAAGTGCGAATGCTGACATGAGTAACGACAATGGGTGTGAAAAACACCCACGCCGAAAGACCAAGGTTTCCTGCGCAACGTTAATCGACGCAGGGTTAGTCGGTCCCTAAGGCGAGGCTGAAAAGCGTAGTCGATGGAAAACAGGTTAATATTCCTGTACTTCTGGTTATTGCGATGGAGGGACGGAGAAGGCTAGGCCAGCTTGGCGTTGGTTGTCCAAGTTTAAGGTGGTAGGCTGAGATCTTAGGTAAATCCGGGATCTTAAGGCCGAGAGCTGATGACGAGTTAACTTTTAGTTAACGAAGTGGTTGATGCCATGCTTCCAAGAAAAGCTTCTAAGCTTCAGGTAACCAGGAACCGTACCCCAAACCGACACAGGTGGTTGGGTAGAGAATACCAAGGCGCTTGAGAGAACTCGGGTGAAGGAACTAGGCAAAATGGCACCGTAACTTCGGGAGAAGGTGCGCCGGTGAGGGTGAAGGACTTGCTCCGTAAGCTCATGCCGGTCGAAGATACCAGGCCGCTGCGACTGTTTATTAAAAACACAGCACTCTGCAAACACGAAAGTGGACGTATAGGGTGTGACGCCTGCCCGGTGCCGGAAGGTTAATTGATGGGGTTAGCTAACGCGAAGCTCTTGATCGAAGCCCCGGTAAACGGCGGCCGTAACTATAACGGTCCTAAGGTAGCGAAATTCCTTGTCGGGTAAGTTCCGACCTGCACGAATGGCGTAACGATGGCGGCGCTGTCTCCACCCGAGACTCAGTGAAATTGAAATCGCTGTGAAGATGCAGTGTATCCGCGGCTAGACGGAAAGACCCCGTGAACCTTTACTATAGCTTTGCACTGGACTTTGAATTTGCTTGTGTAGGATAGGTGGGAGGCTTTGAAGCGTGGACGCCAGTCTGCGTGGAGCCAACCTTGAAATACCACCCTGGCAACTTTGAGGTTCTAACTCAGGTCCGTTATCCGGATCGAGGACAGTGTATGGTGGGTAGTTTGACTGGGGCGGTCTCCTCCTAAAGAGTAACGGAGGAGTACGAAGGTGCGCTCAGACCGGTCGGAAATCGGTCGTAGAGTATAAAGGCAAAAGCGCGCTTGACTGCGAGACAGACACGTCGAGCAGGTACGAAAGTAGGTCTTAGTGATCCGGTGGTTCTGTATGGAAGGGCCATCGCTCAACGGATAAAAGGTACTCCGGGGATAACAGGCTGATACCGCCCAAGAGTTCATATCGACGGCGGTGTTTGGCACCTCGATGTCGGCTCATCACATCCTGGGGCTGAAGCCGGTCCCAAGGGTATGGCTGTTCGCCATTTAAAGTGGTACGCGAGCTGGGTTTAGAACGTCGTGAGACAGTTCGGTCCCTATCTGCCGTGGACGTTTGAGATTTGAGAGGGGCTGCTCCTAGTACGAGAGGACCGGAGTGGACGAACCTCTGGTGTTCCGGTTGTCACGCCAGTGGCATTGCCGGGTAGCTATGTTCGGAATAGATAACCGCTGAAAGCATCTAAGCGGGAAACTAGCCTCAAGATGAGATCTCACTGGAACCTTGAGTTCCCT
>NZ_VMSH01000003.1:0-620440 GCF_007713445.1 Pseudomonas sp. RGB
TGGTGATCACCGAGCCATTGCTCAAAGTGACCGTCACCGGCGTCTGCGCAGGATTAGTCAGTGTCGCGGTGTAAGTGATCTGACCGCCTTCGGTGACAGTCTCGCCAGCCGTCAACGTAACGGTAGTGGTATCAATCGAATCAGTAATCGTGGTGACCGCAGGCGCAGTACTCGGCACCAGGTTCTCAAAGTTACCGCCCGTTGCCCCAGTAATAGTGGTGCTAACAGTCGAACCATTGTTGTAAACGTCGTTAGCCGGCGTATCCACCACCACGGTGCCAACCGATTCTCCGGCCTTGATGGTGATCACCGAGCCATTGCTCAAAGTGACCGTCACCGGCGTCTGCGCAGGATTAGTCAGTGTCGCGGTGTAAGTGATCTGACCGCCTTCGGTCACTGTTCCGCCCGCTGTCAGCGTCACCGTGGTGGTGTCGATGGTATCGGTAATCTGAGTCACGGCCGGATTAGGGTCGAGGGTCAGTACCAGGTTGTTGCCGCCAGTGGTGCCGGTGACGTTGACGCTGATCTGGCTTGGATCGATGTAGGGGCTGTCATTCGGCGCCAGCGGTACGTTGACGGTGCCGGTGGTCTGGCCGGCAATGATGGTGATCACTGCGCCGTTGGACAGCGTGATGTTCAGGTTGCTGGAAGGCGCCTGGGTCACCGTGGCGGTGTAGGTCAGCACGCCGCCGGCTTCGGTGATGCTCGGGGTTGCGCTCAGCGACAGGGTGGACGCCTGCAGCACCAGGTTGCCGCTGTTGTCGGTCGAGCCTTGGGCGCCCGCCAGTTGGGTTTGTGTCGCCGTGGTCTGGCCCAGAGGGCCGGTCGGGAAGCCGATGGTCGGGTCGACGCGGCCTGCGGTCGCGTCCAGCACGACGAAGCTGTGGCCGCCGCCCGCGGCGCCGTTACCGGCAGCGGTTGCGCCTGCGGCAGTGGCTTCCAGGTCCGTGGTCGGGTCGGCGCCGGCGGCGATGGCTTGCTGCAGCTCGGCAACTGACGGCGCGGCCTGCTCGGTGGCTGCGGCCAGATCAAGGCTGGAGTCCGGCATGTCGGCGCTCCATTGGGTATCCCGACCGAGGTCCAGCGTGCGGCCGTCGGCCAGTTCCAGGCTGACCGCGCCGGACATGCCGGTGTCTACCTGGTCGCCCGCGAACAGGCGATCACCTTCAACGAGGACGCGGCGTGTCCCTTCCGGAGAAATAACGAAAACTTGACCAACAATGCTTTTGACGATGGCAACAACACTGCTCATTAAAGATTTCTCCGGCGATCCGTTTCTGATGATATCCATGCGGCCGCTCGCAAGTGCGAGGGCCAAACAGGAGGGGGCGTAGTCTAATTACTTATTGGCGTCAAATAATTGGCTAGATTTATTCGCTATCTAGTTTATGCCAAACTATTGACCTTCTGGTCGCCATCCTAAACAATTGGCCCTGTAATGTCACATTGATATTCATGCGGCGAACCGTCCTACATGTGTGAAGCAGTTCCGCTATTTGAACTTTCCGACGTACGGTCATTACGGTAGCCATTATCCGACTCAGCGAGGCCAATCGCTGTGATTTGAGACAAGAAGTCCTGGGGAATTTTTAAATGCGTTTGCACCTGTTCAAGGCAATACCGTTCGTACTCGCCGCCAGTTTTGTACAAGCCCAAACATTGCCCCAGGCCATGCAACAGGCATTAGACGTGCACCCGGAAATTCAAGCCGGCGTGAATAGCCGTATCGCCGCTGATTACGATTTACGCGCTGCACAAGGTGGTTACTTGCCTCGCGTAGACCTGAACGCCGGTTATGGTCGTGAAGGCACCGACGATTCCAACACGCGCGCCGCCAGCGGCCCGAACGGCAACCAGTGGGACACCCACAACCGCGGCGAATCGAGCCTGCGTCTGCAGCAGATGATTTTTGACGGTTTCGCCACCTCCAGCGAAGTCGGGCGCCAACAAGCCAACGTCAATTCCCGCGCTTACTCCTTGCTGGGTACTTCCGAGCGCACCGGGTTGACTGTCGCCCAGGTGTACCTGGATGTGCTGACACGCCGTGAGTTCGTGCGCCTGGCTGAAGAAAACCTGCGCAACCACGAACGCATTTACGACCAGATCAAGCTGCGCACCCAGCGCGGCGTCGGTAACGGTGCCGACCAGGACCAGGCCGAAGCGCGTCTGGCCCAGGCCCGCAACAACCTGATCACCGAGCAGACCAACCTGGCCGACTCCCAGGTCAATTACCTCAGCGCCGTCGGCCAGATGCCCGACCAGCTCGAGCGCCCGGCGCCGTTCGTGGCCATGCTGCCGGCTGACTTCAACGAAGCACGTCGCCAGATGCTCGACAACAGCCCGGTCCTGCGCTCGGCCGAGTCGGATATTTCCGCCGCCGAAAGTCAGTACGAAGCTGCCAAATCCACCTTCTACCCGCACTTTGATGCAGAGCTGGGCACTAATGCCGACAACAACGTCGGCGGCGATGCCGGCCACAGCAACGGTTGGGAAGCCATGGTGCGCATGCGCTTCAACCTGTTCGCCGGTGGCAGCAACAAGGCTGACCTGCAATCGAAGTCCTACCAGGCCAACCAGGCACTGGATATCCGCAACAACGCCTTGCGCCAACTCAACGAAGAACTGGGCCTGGCCTGGAACGCCTTGAACAACGCCAACGCGCAATTGCCGGTAGCCCAGCAATACGTGGATCACAGCACCCGTGTGCGCACCTCTTACCAGCAGCAGTTCAGCCTGGGCCAGCGTACCCTGCTCGACTTGCTCGACAGCGAGAACGAATTGTTCACCGCTTCGCGTCGTCTGGAAGAGATCAAGAACATTCAGTTATTTACTCAATATCGAATCAAGGCGACCATGGGCGAATTGCTCAAAAGTCAGGGCGTGGTCGCACCGATGGCCTCCGTCGTACAGAACGACGTGAAGCCAAAAGTCCAACTGCCTGGGATGAATTGAGTCACCCCTATAGCCCCATCTGTTAGTCGAGAGTGCAGCGCGTGGAATCCGAAGTCAGTCGAGTTCATCTCAGTCATGATCCACGCACGCTGCACGACGACCCGTTACTGGACGGGTTGTTGGCACTTTGTGCCTTGCATCAAAAACCGGCCAGCGCGGCCATGCTCACCACCGGCCTGCCGCTGCCTTCGCAGCGCCTGAGTGCCGAGTTGCTGCCGCGCGCAGCCGCACGTGCCGGCCTGCAAGGGCGGGTGCTGCAACGCAAGCTGGAACAGATTCCGACCATCGCACTGCCGGCGCTGCTGTTGCTCAAGGACGGTCGCAGTACCGTGCTGGTGGGTTGGCAAGGCGAAGACGAAGCCCGCATTCTGCTCAGCGAAAGCGACGGCGGTGAGGTGCTGATCAAGCGTGAGCTGTTGGTCGACGATTACATCGGCAAAGTTTTCTTCGCCCAGCCGCAGCACAAATTCGACGTCAACCACGGCACCCTGATCCCGCGAGCGCGCTCGTGGTTTCGCGATACCCTCAAGCGTTCGCGCTGGCTCTACACCGACGCCATCGCCGCCAGCTTCCTGATCAACATCATCGCCATGGCGGCGCCGCTGTTTGTGATGAACGTCTACGATCGAGTAGTGCCCAACCAGGCCACCTCCACCTTGTGGGTGTTGGCCGTGGGCATCGGCGGCGCGTACCTGTTCGACCTGGTGCTCAAGAGCCTGCGCAGCCTGTGCCTGGACCTGGCCGGCAAAAAAACCGACCTGATCATCTCGGCCACGCTGTTCGAGCGCATTGTCGGCATGTCCATGAAGTACCGCCCGGCACGGGTCGGGAGCTTCGCGCAGAACATCCATGAGTTTCAAAGCCTGCGCGATTTCCTCGCGTCGCTGACCCTCACCAGCCTGATCGACCTGCCGTTCACCCTGCTGATTTTCCTGGTGATCGCCATCCTCGGCGGCCACTTGGTGTGGATTCCGGTACTGGCTTTCCCGATTGCCCTGGGCATCGGCTACGCCCTGCAAAAACCGTTGGTAGCGACCATGGAGCGGACCATGGCCCTGGCTGCCGAGCGCCAGTCGAGCCTGATCGAAACCCTCGCAGGTTTGGACGCGGTCAAGGTCAACAACGCCGAGAGCGAGCGTCAGTACGGCTGGGAACAGACCATCGGCACCCTCAGCCGGCTGGAGCTGCGCGTGAAGTTGCTGTCGGGCCTGTCGATGAACATGACCCTGCTGATCCAGCAACTGGCCGGCGTGATCATGATCGTGTTCGGCGTGTACCAGATCATCGACGGCAACCTCAGCATGGGCGGCCTGATTGCCTGCTACATGCTCAGTGGCCGTGCGCTGAGCCCGCTGGCCTCGCTGTCGGGCCTGCTGACCCGCTACCAGCAAGCCAAGGTCACCATGACCTCGGTGGACCAGATGATGGAGCTGCCCCAGGAGCGCAATTTCGAAGAACGCCCGATGAGCCGCCGCACCCTGCAAGGTGCCATCGAGTGTCGAGGCTTGAACTTCACCTACCCGAACCAGCAGAACGCCGCGCTGAAAAACATCAACCTGGTGATCAAGCCCGGCGAAAAAATCGGCATCATCGGCCGCAGCGGCTCGGGTAAAAGCTCCCTGGCCAAGCTGATCGTCGGCCTGTACCAGCCCGACTCCGGCGCCTTGCTGGTGGACGGCGTGGACGTACGCCAGATCGACGTGAGCGAATTACGCCACAACATCGGCTACGTCGCCCAAGACATCCAGCTGCTGGCCGGCACCCTGCGCGACAACCTGGTCTCGGGTGCGCGTTATGTCGAAGACGAAATGGTCCTGCAAGCCGCCGAACTGGCCGGCGTGCACGAATTCGCGCGCCTGCACCCGCAAGGCTATGAACTGCAAGTTGGCGAGCGTGGGCAGAACCTGTCCGGCGGCCAGCGCCAGAACGTCGCCCTGGCCCGTGCGCTGTTGCTCAACCCGCCCATCCTGCTGTTGGACGAACCCACCAGCGCCATGGACAACACCGGTGAAGAACGCTTGAAACAACGCCTGCAAGCCGTGGTGCAAAACAAGACCGTGGTGCTGGTCACGCACCGTGCCTCACTGCTCTCGCTGGTGGACCGCCTGCTGGTGGTCGACCGTGGGCAGATCCTCGCGGACGGCCCGAAAGCCGTGGTTATGGAAGCGTTGAAAAAGGGGCAGATCAGTGTTGCTTAACTCCATCAAAAGCGCGGTCGGCCGCTACTTCAAAGGCTCCGATTCGTTGCAGGGCCAGCCGCTGCCTGAGGTCAACAAAGCGCTGATCGAAGATGCACCGCGGGTCATCCGCCTGACCATTTGGGCGATCATTGCGTTCTTCGTATTCCTGGTCGTGTGGGCGGGCTTCTCCAGCATCGACGAAGTCACCCGCGGCGACGGCAAGGCGATTCCGTCGTCCAAGCTGCAAAAAATCCAGAACCTGGAAGGCGGCATCGTCTCCGAGCTGTTCGTCAAGGAAGGCCAGATCGTCGAAGCCGGCGCGCCGCTGATTCGCCTCGACGACACGCGGTTTGTCTCCAACGCTGGCGAAACCGAAGCCTTGCGCCTGGCCATGCAACTGCGCGTCGAGCGCCTGAGCGCGCAAGTGGACGACCGCCCGCTGAACATTCCCGACGACGTGCTCAAGGCCGCACCAAGCCAGGCGGCCAACGAGCGCTCGCTGTATGAAAGCCGTCGCCAGCAGTTGAAAGACGAAGTCGGCGGTTTGCAGGAGCAGCTGGTGCAGCGTCAACAGGAACTGCGCGAGTTCACCTCCAAGCAAGGCCAGTACCGCAGCCAGTTGTCCCTGCAGCGTCAGGAAATCAACATGTCCGAGCCGTTGGTGGCCCAGGGTGCGGTGTCGCCGGTGGAAGTGCTGCGCCTCAAGCGCGCCGAGATGGAAACCCGTGGCCAGTTGGACGCCACCACCCTGGCGATTCCCCGTGCCGAATCAGCGATCAAGGAAGTGCAGCGCAAGATCGACGAAACCCGGGGCAAATTCCGCAGTGAAGCGCTGACCCAACTCAACGAAGCGCGCACCGAACTGAATAAGGCCGAATCCACCGGCCGCGCCCTCGAAGACCGCGTCAGCCGCACGCTGGTCACCTCGCCAGTGCGCGGTATCGTCAAGCAGCTGCTGGTCAACACTGTCGGCGGCGTGATCCAGCCGGGCAGCGACATGGTCGAAATCGTGCCGCTTAACGACACCCTGCTGGTCGAAGCCAAGATCCGCCCGCAAGACATTGCGTTCCTGCACCCTGGGCAAGAAGCGATCGTCAAATTCACCGCCTATGACTACACCATTTATGGCGGGCTGAAGGCCAAGCTCGAACGCATCGGTGCTGACACCATCACCGACGAAGACAAGAAAACCACCTACTACATGATCACCTTGCGCACCGACCGCAGCCATTTGGGCACCGATGAGAAGCCGCTGCTGATCATCCCCGGCATGGTCGCCTCGGTGGACATCATCACGGGCAAAAAAAGCATCCTGAGCTACCTGCTCAAACCGATCATCAAGGCGCGGGCCGAGGCGTTGCACGAGCGGTAATCTCTATCGCCTGCCAGGGCCTCATCGCAGGCAAGCCCGGCTCCCACATTTGAATGTGTTCACAAATCAAAATGTGGGAGCTGGCTTGCCTGCGATGGCGCCATCAGCTTCACCACAGACCCCCACCCTAATGCATATCGATATTCACTAACGGTATTTAATCGGCCGTTCTTATATCTATAAAGTCACTCTCCTGTCCGACCGGGAGTGCCCTCATGTCCGCCACCTCTACTGTTCCAACAGCGACCCCAACCGCCCAAACCTTCGACATCCGCCCATTCCCCGGAAGCGTTGGCGCCGAGATCGTCGGCCTGAATTTGTCTCGCCCGGTTAACGACCAGGACTTCGCACGCATCCACCGCGCGCACCTGGATCACCACGTCGTGGTGTTCCGCGACCAGCGCATCACCCCCGAACAACAGATCGCCTTCAGCCGCCGCTTCGGTGTGCTGCAGATCCACGTGCTCAAGCAGTTCCTGCTGGCCAACCACCCGGAAATCCTGATCGTCTCCAACATCATCGAAAACGGCCAATCCATCGGCCTGGGGGACGCGGGCAAGTTCTGGCACTCGGACCTGTCCTATAAAGAGCTGCCAAGCCTGGGCTCAATGCTGCACGCCCAAGAGCTGCCCTCCGAAGGCGGCGACACACTGTTTGCCGACATGCACAAAGCCTGGGACCAACTGCCCGAGCACCTGCGCAAAGCGGTGGAGGGCCGCAGCGCTGCGCATTCCTACACCGCGCGCTACAGCGAAACCAAATTCGAAGGCAATTGGCGGCCGACCCTGACGCCTGAGCAGCTGGCCCAAGTGGCCGAAGTGGTGCACCCGATCGTGCGCACTCATCCGGAAAACGGCCGCAAGGCGCTGTTCGTCAGTGAAGGTTTCACCACCCGCATCGTCGGCCTGCCCGAAGATGAAAGCCACGACCTGCTGGCCCAGCTCTACGCCCACAGCGTGCTGGCGCACAACATCTACCGCCACCAGTGGCAGCCCCACGACCTGGTGTTCTGGGACAACCGCTCGCTGATCCACCTGGCCGCCGGTTGCCCGAGCCACCTGCGCCGCAAGCTGTTTCGCACCACCATTCAGGGCGATGCGCCTTTCTAATCCTGATCCTCGGCAAGAGAGTTGAAATGAACGCGCCCCTGCAAGGCCACGCGGCCAGCAACCTGAACACCGCCCAGCCGCTGTTGGCGGTGGACCACGTCAGCCTCGAATACCGCACCCCCGAGCGCGTAGTGCGGGCCACCCATCAGGTCAGTTTCGAGATCGACCCGGCTGATCGCTACGTGCTGCTCGGCCCTTCGGGCTGCGGCAAATCCACCTTGCTCAAGTCCATCGCCGGGTTTATCAAACCCTGCGAAGGCGAGATTCGCCTGCTCGGTCAAAAGGTCGAACAACCCGGCCCGGACCGCATCGTGGTGTTCCAGGAATTCGACCAGTTGCCGCCGTGGAAAACCGTCAAGCAGAACGTGATGTTCCCGCTGCTGGCGTCCAAAACCTTGAAGCGTCGCGAAGCCGAAGAGCGTGCGCTGTACTACCTCGAAAAAGTCGGCCTCAGCGCTTTTGCCGATGCTTACCCGCACACCTTGTCCGGCGGCATGAAAGCCCGTGTGGCGATCGCTCGCGCCCTGGCCATGCAGCCAAAAATCCTGCTGATGGATGAACCCTTCGCCGCCCTCGACGCCTTGACCCGACGCAAGATGCAGGAAGAACTGCTGCTGCTCTGGGAAGAGGTGCGCTTCACGCTGTTGTTCGTCACCCATTCCATCGAAGAAGCCTTGGTGGTGGGAAATCGCATCCTGTTGCTGTCGCCGCACCCGGGGCGTGTGCGTGCGGAAATCCATAGCCATCAATACGACCTGCACAGCCTTGGCGGTGTGGAATTCCAGGCGTCGGCGCGGCGCATTCATCGCCTGCTGTTCGATGAAGCGCCCGAGGCCGAACGTGAGTTGGGTTTCGCCGATATCCGCATCGCTTACTGAGAGGCCGACGTATGCGCCAGGAATTTGAAGTACACCTCGAACCGCTGCTCAGCGTTCCCGTTGAACGCGAGCTGCCGCTGCGCCAACGTTTGTGGCAGCAAGGCTGGCTGCGCAAGGGCCTGATCCTGATCGTGCTGGCGATCCTCTGGGAGGCAGTCGCGCGTTACCAGAACAATGACCTGCTGCTGCCGAGCTTTTTGCAGACCTCTCAAGCGTTATTCGACGGCCTGCTCAGCGGTGAGTTGTTGAGCAAAGTGAGCATCTCGCTGGCGGTGCTGATCAAGGGCTATGTGATCGGCATCGTGCTGGCGTTTGCCCTGACCACGCTGGCGGTCTCGACCCAGCTTGGCCGCGACGTGCTGAGCACACTGACCTCGATGTTCAACCCGCTGCCGGCCATTGCATTGCTGCCGCTGGCCCTGCTGTGGTTCGGCCTGGGGCAGAACAGCCTGATTTTCGTGCTGGTGCATTCGGTGCTGTGGGCCTTGGCGCTGAACACGTATTCGGGGTTTCTCGGCGTCTCTGAAACCCTGCGCATGGCGGGCCGCAACTACGGCCTCAAGGGCATGCGTTTTGTGCTGTTCATCCTGATCCCGGCGGCGCTGCCGTCGATTCTTGCCGGGTTGAAAATCGGCTGGGCATTTGCCTGGCGCACGTTGATCGCTGCCGAGCTGGTGTTCGGCGCCAGCAGCGGCAAGGGCGGTTTGGGTTGGTACATCTTCCAGAACCGCAATGAGCTGTACACCGACAAGGTGTTTGCCGGCTTGGCGGTGGTCATCCTGATCGGGTTGCTGGTCGAGAATCTGGTGTTCAACACCGTTGAACGGCTGACGGTGAAGCGCTGGGGCATGCAGCGTTGATCCTACTTATCTGTAGGAACGATCCTCTTCAAATAGGAATGATTGCTCATTGGTCTCGCTGAGTCCGATAATGCCGGCCGAACCTGACGTCGCCTTGACGTCAGGCATTCCCGGTAGAAGGATTTACGGCGATGCGGTTTTTTGTCTTGGCTGCGGCTTTATTTTTGTCGACGTCGGTGTTTGCTCAATTCAAGCCTGAAGCGGTGTCCATGTCCAAGCCGCATTACCCGGCAAACCTGATCAACCTCCAAGGGCATGCGCGCATCAGCCTGAATATTCACAACGACGGAACCGTCAGCGATGTCAAAGCGATCAGTGCCACCCAGCCTGCATTCGGCGCGGCTGCCGTGGAGGCGGCCAGTCAATGGCGGTTCAAAGCCTGGGCGGTAAACGCCGATCAGCCAGCGGTGCTTGAGGCGCAAAACGATATGGTTTTCACGCCTGAACCGGCAAGCAAGGAAGAAGCGACTCAACTGTCTTTTACGCAAACTACCTATCAAACCTGCAGCGCGTTGAGCGAAGAAGTCAGCCAATTTCGCCGTGACCATCCCGCCCGCCCGTTGATCGCCATGAAGAGCTTTGCTATTACCCGTGTGGCGGTGATGTTTCCGGCGTTCACCGGTAAAAGCGACTACAACGAGAGCCTGGCCCGAGCCGATGAACTGGAACAATCCCTGCCGGATATCGTGCGCAAGTGTCAGGCTCATCCCAAATCCACTTATGCTCAGTACCTGCCGCGCAACTTGAGGCGCTACCTGTAAAGCCTGCTACGATTGCGTGCGCTTCACGCCCCACTGAACACGAGTGCTTGGCATGCAACTACCGGACATGAACCTGCTGGTCGCCCTCGACGCCTTGCTCGACGAGGGCAGTGTGGTCGGCGCCGCACGGCGGATGAACCTGAGCCCGGCCGCCATGAGCCGCACCCTCACGCGTATTCGCGAAGCGGTGGGCGACCCGATCCTGGTGCGCGCCGGTCGCGGCCTGGTGCCAACGCCCAAGGCGCTGCAGTTGCAAGGCCAGGTGCGCAACGTGGTGGAGCAGGCGGCGTTGTTGTTCCGCTCGGCAGACCAGGTTGACCTCAGCACCTTGCGCCGGCGTTTCAGCGTGCGTGCCAATGACTTCTTTATCGGCGTGTATGGCGGTCGGCTGTTCGACACCATGGAACGCATGGCACCGCTGTGCGAGCTGTGTTTTGTGCCCGAAGGCGACACCGATGACGAGGCTTTGCGTGAAGGCCGGCTGGACCTGCGGGTGAGTAATTCCATGCCGTCCAGCCCCGAAGTGAAGGTGCAGAACCTGTTTTCCACCACCTTTGTGGGCCTTGCGCGCGAGGACCACCCACTGTTCGACGAAGAAATCACCGCCGCGCGGTTTGCCAGCTACTCCCACATCAGCATTTCGCGACGCGGCATCGCCCGCGGGCCAATCGACACGGCGCTCAATGCCCTGGGCCTGGAGCGCCGCGTGGCCATGATCGCCCCAGGCTTTCATGGCGCGATGTTCATGCTGCCCGATTCCGACCTGCTGCTGCCGGTGCCCAAGGAAGCCCTGCTGAGTGCCAATCGCCTGAAGCTGCCCCTGCGCGCATTCCAATTGCCGATCTCCCTGCCGACGCTGATGCTGGCCCAGTTCTGGCACCCGCGTTTCGACAAAGACCCTGCCCATAAGTGGCTGCGCGAAACCATGCGCGAAAGCTGCCACGCTACCTGGCTGGAAGCGCAGCCCACCTAAAGTGTAGGCACTGGCTTGTCGTGGCGAGCCAGCTACCACGGGATAAGTGCGTGGCCCAACAGTTGCGTCTGACGCACTTATAAGCTTCCAGCAAGTAACTTTTTGTTATGGGTGTGCCTGATTAAACTGCTCGGGTATTTCTAATCCCGAGTTACCTGTCCATGACCTCCCTCGCTGCCCCCGCCCTCCAGGCTGCAGCCAAACCCAATGCGCTCAACCCGCCCGTGTTCGGCCCGCGCATCATCATTGGCTTGGTCGGCGTATTGCTGGCGGTGCTGGTGTCCGGTCTCAACGAGATGGTCACCAAAGTCGCCCTCGCCGATATCCGTGGTGCGCTGTACATCGGTTTTGACGAAGGCACCTGGCTGGTCGCGGCTTATACGGCGACCTCCGTGGCGGCGATGGCCTTCGCGCCCTGGTGTTCGGTGACGTTTTCCCTGCGCCGCTTCACGCTGTGTGCCATCGGCGTGTTCACCGTGCTGGGCATCCTGTGCCCGTTTGCCCCGAACTACCAAACCCTGCTGGTGCTGCGTACCGTGCAAGGCCTGGCCGGTGGCGCGTTGCCGCCGATGCTGATGACCGTGGCGCTGCGTTTCCTGCCGGCCAACGTCAAGCTGTATGGCCTGGCGGGTTACGCACTCACCGCCACGTTCGGCCCAAGCCTGGGCACGCCGTTGGCGGCGCTGTGGACTGAATACGTCGGCTGGCAATGGGCGTTCTGGCAGATCGTCGCGCCGTGCCTGCTGGCGATGGCCGCCGTGGCCTACGGTTTGCCGCAAGACCCGGTGCGCCTGGAGCGCTTCAAGCAGTTCAACTGGCGCGGCGTGCTGCTGGGCTTCCCGGCGATCTGCATGCTGGTGATCGGCTTGTTGCAGGGCAATCGCCTGGACTGGTTCGAGTCCGGCCTGATCACCTTTCTGCTCAGCGGCGGCACGCTGTTGCTGGTGCTGTTTCTGATCAATGAATGGTCGCAGCCGATTCCGTTTTTCAAGTTGCAGATGCTCGGCCTGCGCAACCTGGCGTTTGCCTTGATCGTGCTGGCGGGCGTGTTGATGGTGCTGACGTCGGTCATCATCATCCCGTCGAGTTTCCTCGCCCAGGTTCAGGGTTACCGGCCGCTGCAAACTGCGCCGGTGATGCTGCTGATGGCGTTGCCGCAGTTGATTGCGCTGCCGTTGGTGGCGGCGCTGTGCAACCTGCGCTGGGTCGATTGCCGCTGGGTCCTGGGGATTGGCTTGAGCATGCTGGTGCTGTGCTGTGTGGGCAGCTCGCACCTGACGTCGGAGTGGATTCGTGACGATTTCTACGGCCTGTACCTGCTGCAAATCTTTGGTCAGCCCATGGCCGTGCTGCCGCTGCTGATGCTCTCCACTGGCAGCATCCAACCGATGGACGGGCCGTTCGCCTCGGCGTGGTTCAACACCGTCAAAGGCCTGGCCGCCGTGATCGCCACCGCCGTGCTGGACACGCTGACCACCCAGCGTCTGCACTTTCACTCGACCATGTTGGTGGACCGCCTGGGCAACTCGCCCCTGGCCGACGGCGACGCGCCGGGCCTGGCGCACCGCCTGCACGAGCAGGCCGTGGTGCTGACTTCTTCGGACCTTTATTACGTCATGGCCGCCGTCGCGGTGGCGCTGATTCTGCTGATTTTCTGGATGCCGACGCGGATTTTTCCACCGCGCGCACCGACCTAGCCAAAAGGATTTCTCATGAAACGCAAAGACAAAATTGCCGTCGCCGTTATTGCTGTGTTTGCCGTCGGTGTACTGGTTTATCTGGTCGCGCCGGGCCTGTTGGGCAGCAAGCGCCAGACCACCAACGACGCCTTCGTTGCCGCCGACTTCACCTTGGTGGCGCCGCGCGTGGCCGGTTTTATCAAGGAAGTGCTGGTGGAAGACAACCAGCGCGTGAAGGCCGGCCAGCTGTTGGCGTTGATCGATGACCGCGATTTTCGCGCCGCCGCCCAGGCGGCCGATGCCGACACGCTCGTCGCCCAGGCCCAACTGAAAAACGCCACCGCGACCCTCGAACGCCAAAGCTCGGTGATCGCCCAGGCCCAGGCCACCGTAGCGGCGGACCGTGCCGAAGTGGCTTTTGCCGAACACGAACTGAACCGCTACAACCACCTCGCCGGGGTAGGCGCGGGCACCGTGCAGAACGCCCAGCAAGCCAAGACCCGCATCGACCAGGCCACCGCGCGCCTGGCCAATGCCACGGCGGTGCTCGCGGCAGAACGCAAGCAGGTGGAAATCCTCACCGCCCAGCGCGATGCCGCCGAAGGCGGACTCAAGCGTGCCCAGGCAGCGCTCGAAATGGCCAGCTATCAACTCTCTTACACGCGCATCGTCGCGCCAGTGGACGGCATGGTCGGTGAGCGCGCGGTACGGGTGGGCGCCTATGTGACGCCGGGCAGCAAGATCCTCGCCGTGGTGCCCTTGGCCGAGGCTTATGTGGTGGCCAACTTTCAGGAAACCCAGTTGTGGCACATGCACGCCGGCCAAGCCGTGCAGGTGCGTGTCGACAGCCTCGACGGCGAACTGCTCAAGGGCCACCTGGAAAGCCTTGCACCCGCCACGGGCGTGACGTTCGCCTCGGTCAAACCCGACAACGCCACCGGCAATTTCACCAAGGTGGTGCAACGCATTCCGGTGAAAATCGTGCTCGAACCCAATCAGCCACTGACCGAGCGCTTGCGTGTCGGCATGTCGGTGGAGGCCAGCGTCGACACCCAGCCTGTTGCGCAGCCGCGTGAGGTGGCCCAGCAATGAAACCATTTGCCTGGCTCACCTTGAGCCTCATCAGCCTCAGTGCCTGTACCGTTGGCCCGGATTTCCAGCGGCCGCAAGGCCCGCACATCACGCAATGGGGCGAGCCCCAAGGGCGCCAAGCCGCCAGCCGCGCCGTCACCGAGCCTTTGCAGGAGCGTTGGTGGGACGTGTTCCACGATGCGCAACTCTCGGCCCTCACACGCCGTGCGCTCACCGATAACCTCGACCTGAAACTGGCCAGCAGCCGCCTGCAACAAAGCCGCGCCGTGCGCCAGGTGACCACCGCCGAGCGTTATTCCAACGTCAACGCCACCGGTGGTTATCAGCGTGAGCGCAACAGCGCTAAGGGCTTGAGTGATCCGTCCGGCGAGAATGGCCGTTCGGCGTTCAACCAATGGGACATGGGTTTCTCCGCCGCCTGGGAATTGGACTTCTGGGGCCGTGTAAAACGTGAAACCGAAGCCGCCGACGCCACCCTGCAAGTGGCCGAAGACGACCGCCGCGCCGTGCTGTTGTCGGTGCTCGCCGAAACCGCCCAGGACTACATCCAGTTGCGCGGCGTGCAGAACACCCGCGCCGTCACCGAGCAAAACCTCGACGTGGCGCGCCACAGCCTCAAACTCTCGCAACTGCGCCTGGCCGACGGTGTCGCGACCGACCTGGACGTGGCCGAAGCTGCTGCCCAAGTGGCCGCCATTGAAGCGCGCCTGCCGGATTTGCAGCAGCGCCAGGACCAATTGATCAACGCCCTGAGCCTGTTGATGGGCGAGCCGCCACAAGCCCTGCATGCGCAGTTGTCCAAGGACGCCGCCGTGCCGCAAACCCAGCGCCAGGTCGCCATCGGCTTGCCGTCGGAGTTGGCTGAACGCCGCCCCGA
This sequence comes from Pseudomonas sp. RGB, assembly GCF_007713445.1. Lineage (NCBI taxonomy): Bacteria > Pseudomonadati > Pseudomonadota > Gammaproteobacteria > Pseudomonadales > Pseudomonadaceae > Pseudomonas > Pseudomonas sp. RGB. The sequence continues at coordinate 14,734 of NZ_VMSH01000003.1, forward strand.
CATACGCCAGGCCGAAGCGCGCCTGCACGCGGCCACCGCCACTATCGGCGTGGCCAAGGGTGACTTTTACCCGCGCATCACCCTGTCCGGCAGCCTGGGCTCCCAGGCCTTGCAACTGTCGGATTTCGGCTCATGGGGCTCGCGTGCGTTCGCCTTCGGCCCGCAATTCAGCTTGCCGCTGTTCAACGGCGGGCGCCTGCAAGGCATGTTGAACCTGCGTGAAGCGCAGCAACAGGAAGCCGCGCTGGCCTACCAGCAAACCGTGCTGCGCGCCTGGCATGAAATCGACGACCAGCTGACCCGCTACAACGCCAGCCAACTGCGCCGCGACAGCCTCGCCGAAGCGGTGCGCCAGAACCAGATCGCGTTGAGCACCGCGCAACAGCAGTACGTCGAAGGCGTGGTGGATTTCGTCAACGTGCTGACCGTGCAAAGCGCGCTATTGGCAACGCAAGAGCAATGGGTTGAAAGCTCCACCGGCGTATCGCTGGCCATGGTCGGGTTGTACAAGGCGTTGGGTGGCGGTTGGCAGTCTGTTTATCCCGCAGGCTAAACACAACACCCTGTGGGAGCGGGCTTGCCCGCGATGAGGGCATATCATTCAACATCACGTTGACTGAACTGCCGCTATCGCGGGCAAGCCCGCTCCCACATGGAAACCGTGCGTGGGTCACGGATTCTGCAGAAAAACCACATACCCGCGAAACCACTCATTCCCCTTCAAATACCCCGGTGCCTCCCACACGCCGCCCTGAATCAAGCCGACCTTGAATGGCAGCCCCAGCCGGTTCATGCGCGGTAAATACGCGGCGTAATCCGGGATGCTGTGGCGCCCTTGATACGTCTGCACCACCACTTCATCCACCACGCCTTTGAGCTGCGCGATGGCGGTTGGGTCGGCATTGCTGCTCCAGTCCATCAGCCCGGTGATGCTCAGCTTCAAGTCGGCGGGCAGGCGGTGGCGCAGGTCGCGCAGGAAGTCGGCGTATTCTTGCAGGTATTGGGTGCGGGCGTCGAAATCGATCTGGATGCCGACCACCGGGTTGCCCGCGTCGCGCCAGCGTTGCACCTGGCCGAGCAGTTGGGTGTAGACCTGTTCTGGCCAGTGCAAAGTGTGGGCGCGGTAGACCACCCAGACCTCGCCCCGGGTAAGGCGCGGGATGCCGAGGCCTTGGGCGATCAGTTGCACGCCGCGCTCGGGGGCGCGGCGGGTGGAGTTGATCTGGCCTTGCAGGATGTACAGGGTTTTTGCCTGCTTGAGGACTGGCTGTGGAGTAACGCCACTCCACAGCCAGAAGGCGTCGTAGTCGCGAGCGTCGACGGCGCCAAAGGCCGGGCTCGCCAGCAGGAGCAAGCCGAGCCACAGGTGCTTCACCAGTAGTACTGCAGCGATTTGCCCCACTGGGTGTCGGCGAAGCCGCTTTTGAGCTGGCGGAACCAGGCCTTGCGCACGGCCGGTTCAACGTCATCGCCGCCGCAGCTGTTGTAGCCGGCCGGTGCATAGCAGTTGATGGCGCGGAACAGTGCGTAGGCCTTATCGTTCTTCGGCGCCTTGGCGTTGGCGATCACCTGCTTGTAGCCGTTGAGCCGCGAGAAGGTTTCACCGGGGAATGGCGACGCGGTGCTGCCTAGGCTGCCGGCGGCGCGTGCCTGTTCCAGGGGCATGCCGTCGAGGTTATTGCGCAAGATGAATTCACCGAAGCAGTTCAGGGCTTGCGGGTTTTTCGCATCGGTTTGCAAGGTGGCGGCGGTTTGCGCGATGGTTGGGCAGCTGTAGCCGGATTCGGCTTTTTCACCGTTCCACTGGAACAGCTTCAAACTCTGGCCGCCGCTGTAGACGTAGCCCAGGCTGGTGCCCAGCTTGTCTTCAGGGGCCGGCGCTGGCAGTTGCTTGAGGTCGTCGGCGAAGGTGGCGAACTGGCCGCGCAGCAAGTCCTTATAGAGCAGCACGAATTGCGCGGTCTGGCGCTCCACCGGGTCGTTGGCTTTGGCGATTTGCTGGCGCAGCAAGTCAGGCCCGGCAACGTTGCGCAGCAGGATGTAACGCACTTGCTTGGCGCTGATCGGCGAATCGGCGGCGAACACGTTGGCCAGCTGGCCGCTGCGCTCGTAGTTGAGTGCCAGGGCCAACTCCAACTGGTCGCGTTGCAGCGCCAATTTGGCCAGCGGCAGCAGTTGCAGCCACAGGTCTTGTGCGCCTTTCCAGTCTTGCTTGGCTTCCAGGGCCAGGGCGCGCAGGGTTTGTTGGCTGAAGGCGAAGTAATTCAGGCTCGACGGCACGCTGTGCGGCAACTGCTTCAAGGCGGCATCCGGTTGATGCTCGACGTACAGCGCGCTCACGGCTAACAAGTAGTCGTAAAACGCCGGTTCATCGGCAAACGCTGCTTTTTGCTTCTCAAGGTCTGCGCGGCTGAGCGCGGGCTGGTTGCCGCCACGCATCACCATCAGGTCGCTGACGAGTTGGATCATCGGGGTCTTGACCGTGTCGCTATTGACCATCAACAGCTTGAGGTCGGCCTCTTCGACCAATTCATCCACCGACACATTGCGCTGCTCGTCGGTGGCCTGGGTCAGCTGCCAGGCAAACGCCTCGGCGAGTTTTTCGTTGTCGTCCGCCAGCCAGTAAACCCGGCGCAGCAAGCCGCGCGCAGAGGCGCTGTACTCGCCCTGTGGATAAGTTTTCAGATACGCGTTGAAGCCTTTCTCTGCCTCGGCGAGCGCAGGTTTATCCACACGGTCGAGGTGCGGCACGCCGTCTTCGTCATAGGTGTTGGCTTGGGCCTGATTGAGTGCGTTACGCGCGATCATGTACAGCGCGGTTTCTTTCAGCCAGGGCGAAGCGGCGTTCTGGGTGGCGACGAAGCCAGGCCCGGCGTCGGTGAAACGGCCTGTGTAGAAATCGGCGGCGGCTTGCAGGTACGTGCGAAACAGCTGACCTTCGGTCGACTGGATATCTTGCGGCGGCTCCACCACCGGGCCTACCCACTCACAGGCGGTGAGCAATTGCAGGCGCGCCTTCACCAGCAGATCGCGTTCGGTGGCTGGCATGTCGGCTTTGACCACCTGGCTGATAAACGCGGCGGCGCTGTTGTCGTCATTGCTGCGGCAGCGGCTGCCTTCGCCATTGAGAAACGCATCGCCGGCAGCTTTGGCGTCGTCGCGCTTGATGCCCAGCGGTTCAAGCAGTGCATCGAGTGGCGAGGTGTTGGGGGCGTCGGACGTGCTGACCGGCTCGGCTTCGCCACGCGGCACAAGGCGATATACCGGGAACGGCACCGGGCCAAAACCCTCGGCCAGGTCATCTTCGCTCAGGGCATTGGGCGTCAGCGGCGCGGCTTTCCTGTCGGCCAGCAACAAGCGCAGATTGGCCCGGCTGTCATTGCCAGGGCTCAGGAACGGCAGGTTGTTGCAGGGGTCCAGCGTGTCACGCGACACCCGCCAGTCGGGGTAACACGAGTCGTCCGAACTGGCCTGGGCCGGTAGGGAAATGCCGGCAAGCAGGGCCAGAGCCAGAGGTGACAAAAAACCGATGCGCATGACGTGTCCTTGATCCTGAGTCCTTGGAGGGTGCCAATCATAGCTTGATCCGGCAGCAGCTTCGGTGAAGGCCTACACAAATTGCTGATTTGTCCGATTTTTGGTCGTGGCAATGCTCAGCGAAATCCAGGCGCAGTGGCGGGTCTATGAGCTTCAAGTCAAATCCCGCGGTGTGCCGCCCGACGGTTGTAAAACAGCGAGCGAAACCGGGGCTTTTGTCCTAGAGTGGCGCTTGTTTGCGCGTGTGCAGGGTTTGCCCGGGAAATGGGCAGTGTCAGGGGAATTGAGGTGCGACGGTCTGTGGTAGAGCAAGACGACAAAATTGGGACGTTTCCCGCAGTCAATCGCCTCACAGGCGCCTGGGAGGGTGCCGGTTGGCTCAGCCGATTATGGTGGGTGCCGATTCTGGCGCTGGCCATGGCCGTGCGTTTCTATGGCCTGACCGCTTCGGCGATCTGGGGTGACGAAGCGTCGAGCCTGCTGCTCAGCGAATACGCCATGGAGGACCTGTGGTTTCACGCCGCCCATGATGTGCACCCGCCGCTGTACTTCTTCATGCTGCGCGGTTGGATCGAGCTATTTGGCGATGGCATCTGGTCGATTCGCGGCATGAGTGCCCTGCCCGGAATCGCGGCGGTGGGGCTGGGCATCTGGCTCACGCGACAACTGTCCACGCGTCGGGCGGCAGTGCTGGCGGGCGTGCTGCTGGCGTTGTTTCCGACGGCGGTGCGTTACAGCCAGGAAGTGCGCATGTACTCACTGCTGGCCGTATGGTTGCTGGGCGCCACGCTGGCGCTGGTGTACTGGGTGCGCCAGCCCGAGCGCACGCGTTACCTGGCCGTCTATGTAGTGCTGATGGCGGCCGGGTTCTACACCCACTATTTCACCGCGCTGTGTGTGCTGGTGCATTGGGCTTACCTGGGCGTGTTGTGCCGCTCACAGGCGCCCGGCCAACGCTTGATCATTCGCCCGTCGTGGTGGTGCGCCAATGCGCTCATTGTGGCGTTGTACCTGCCGTGGCTGCCGAACCTGCTGGACCTGACGCAGCACATTGAGCAGCTCAAGGTTGGCGGTGACATTGGCTGGGAAGATCCGGTTTCGCTGATTTCCGTGCCGTCGATGGTCTGGCAATTCATGCTTCAGGATGAAGGCATCGGCTTCTGGCCGCCGCTGTTCTGGCTGTTCCCGCTGCTGTTGATCGCCGTCGTGGGCATCGCGGCCTGGCGTGATCGTGAGCGCTATCGCCCGGCATGCCTGCTGGCGCTGTTTTTCCTGCTGCCGCTGTTGCTGGTGTACGGCGTCTCTTTCATCTCCCCGGTATTTATCGAGCGCTACCTCACGGTCTACGCACTCGGCTTGCCGATCCTCATGGCCCTGGCCATCGACCGCCTGCCCAAGCGCCTGGCATGGTTGGGCGCGGCGTTGTTTGTGTTGTTTGTTGGTGTGGAACTGCTGGGGTTGAAGAACAACGCCACCGTGGATGTGCATGATCAATTCAACGTGCCGGTGGAGTTCGTTAACCGCAACTATCAGGAAGACGACCGCATCGTCCTCAGCGATATGCTGTGGTACTTGCCCTACGTGTATTACGACGAGACCGACGCCCAATTGCAGCTCTACACGCCCCCCAAACCCGACGGCACGCCGACCCGGCCGAACGCCTACGGTTTCGGCACGTTGGTGGATCAGGACGGCGGGCGGATTTACCTGGACCGTTTGTCGGCATTGCCGGCCGATACGCACCGCGTGTGGCTGATCAGTAGCACGGATATGCCGGACGAATTCGCCCCGATTCCTGCCGATTGGCGCCAGCTTCTGCAGCAAGTCGGCGGCGGAGCGCGGGCGCGCTTGTTTGTGCTGTGCCGCGGGCCAGAGCCCTCGCAACCCGAGGGTTGCCGTTAATCAAGCATCGGCATTAAGTACATGCCCGGAACGCCTGTTCCGGGCCAATCCCTTCGAAAACACTCAGCGGGTTTACGATTTCGTTGATGGCACAGCAGTGCGTCACGTGGTTGTTGGCCTGGCTGGCGCCTGGACTAGACTCACAGGAATGGTCTTTGTAGGAACCCACCATGGAATCGCCTGTGCACAGCTTGCCCTCACTGTTCAAACAACTGGGGCTGCCGGATGACCCGGTGAGTATCGAGCAGTTTGTGACGGTTCATTCACCGCTCAAGCCTGAGCTGCATCTGGCGGACGCGTTTTTCTGGACGGCCAGTCAGCGAGCGTTTTTGCGCGAAGAGATTTTGGAGGATGCGGATTGGGCGGAAGTGGTGGATCAGCTGAGTGTGTTGTTGCGGACGGGGCGTGAGGGGTAAAAATAGTGGCCTCCCTGGTGTTTGGGGTTTGCCGACGGCCATCAGGTGCGAGGCCAACGCTGACCCAATGTGGGAGCCAAAGTGGAAAAACCAGCACGCCCACTCAAACCCGCTTTACTTACCCACAGCGCCCCGCGCCACCTATCACAAATTTGTTTCAAAACTTGACTGCTTTGGACGCATCCACCATATTGATAGTTAGCAAACTAACTGTATGCGAACAATCCAGTGCCTCATACCCTCGAACAACTCCAGATGAACCTCAGCAGCAGCATGGTGGTGGGCGCCCGCAATTGGCGCAAAATCTGCCAGACCACGCTGGTGAGCTACGGTATTTCCGAAGCCTGCGCCGTGCCGTTGTTGATGATCGGCCGCTTGGGCGACGGTGTGCACCAAGTAAAAGTCGCCCAGGCCTCCGGCATGGAAAGCCCGTCGTTGGTGCGCCTGCTTGATCAGTTGTGCGCCGGCGGCTACGTGTGCCGGACCGAAGACGTGCATGACCGTCGCGCCAAGGCCTTGAGCCTCACCGAGCGCGGCCGCGAGCTGGTGCAAGCGGTGGAAGTGCAGCTGGTGCGCCTGCGTCAGGAAGTGCTGGCGGACATTGCCCACAGCGACCTTGAAGCCGCCCTGCGCGTGCTGCGGGCGTTCGAAGCGGCTGGGGTTGCAGCGCCTTGAACGGATTTTTTACCGGTTTTCCGCCAGCCCGCGATTGGTTCTACGGGGTACGGACGTTCGCAGCGTCAATGATCGCGCTGTACATCGCCATGCTCATGCAAATGCCACGTCCGTACTGGGCGATGGCCACGGTGTATATCGTCTCCAGCCCGTTTGTCGGTCCTACCAGTTCCAAGGCGTTGTACCGCGCCATCGGCACCTTCATGGGTGCAGCGGCGGCGGTGGTGTTTGTGCCGATGTTTGTGCAGGCGCCGTACGTGTTGGTGGTGGTGATTGCGTTGTGGACGGGCATTTTGCTGTTCCTGTCCATGCACCTGCGCACCGCGAATAACTACGCGCTGATGCTGGCCGGCTACACCTTGCCGCTGATCGCCTTGCCGGTGGTGGATAACCCGCTGGCGGTGTGGGATGTGGCCGAGGCGCGTACCGAGGAGATCTTTCTTGGTATCGCCGTGGCGGCAGTCGTCGGCGCGATGTTCTGGCCGCGTCGCCTGATGCCGGTGTTCGATGGCTCGGTGACCAAATGGTTTGCCGATGCCCAGGTCTACAGCCTGCGTTTTCTCGCGCGCAACGTGCAGCCAGAAGAGGTCAGCACCTTGCGCGGCGGCATGGTCGCCACCTTCAACACCCTGGAATTGATGATCGGCCAGCTGCCCCACGAAGGCGCGCGGCCGCAGACCGTCCGCAACACCAAGGAGCTGCGTGGGCGCATGATTCACTTGCTGCCCGTAGTGGATGCGCTCGACGACGCCCTCTACGCCGTCGAACACCGCGCGCCGGAGTTTCTCGACCGGCTCACGCCGGTGCTGGAGGCAAGCCGGCAGTGGCTGGAAAGCACCGTTGAAACCGCCCCGCTGGAAAGCTGGCGCGTGCTGCGCGATCAGGTCGATGCCCTGCAGCCCCAAGGCGAAGCGCTGGACGACCGCCACACACTATTGTTCTCCAATGCCCTGTATCGCCTCGGCGAGTGGATCGACCTGTGGCAAGACTGTCGCAGCCTGCAGGCCGCCATCCAGTGCGAGAGCCAGGACACCTGGCGCGCGGTGTACCGCCACTGGCGCCTGGGCCGGCTGACGCCATTTCTCGACCGTGGCTTGATGTTCTATTCGGCGTTTTCCACCGTCACCGCGATCATCGTCGCCTCGGTGCTGTGGATTCTGCTGGGCTGGACCGACGGCGGCAGCGCGGTGATTCTGGCGGCCGTGGCCTGCAGTTTTTTTGCCTCGATGGACGACCCGGCGCCGCAGATCTACCGGTTCTTTTTCTGGACCGCGATGTCCGTGCTGTTCGCCAGCCTTTATCTGTTTCTGGTGCTGCCTAACTTGCATGATTTTCCGATGCTGGTGCTGGCGTTTGCCGTGCCGTTTATCTGCATCGGTACGCTCACCGTGCAGCCGCGTTTCTACCTCGGCATGCTGCTGACGCTGGTCAATACTTCCTCGTTCATCAGCATCCAGGGCGCCTATGACGCGGACTTCCTGAACTTCGCCAACGTTAACCTGGCCGGGCCCGTGGGCTTGTTGTTCGCCTTTGTGTGGACGTTGATTGCACGGCCGTTCGGCGCCGAATTGGCGGCCAAGCGCCTGACCCGTTTCAGTTGGCGCGACATCGTCACCCTGACCGAACCTGCGACCCTCGCCGAACACCGGCACATGGCTGCGCAAATGCTTGACCGCCTGATGCAGCACCTGCCGCGCCTGGCCCTCACCGGCCAGGACACCGGCATCGCCCTGCGCGATTTGCGTGTGGCGCTGAACCTGCTCGACCTGCTGGCCTACTCGCCGCGTATCTACGGTGTGCCACGGGTACTGCTCAACCAGGTGGTGGAAGGCGTGGGCGGTTACTTCAAGGCCTGCCTGAAGGCGGGTGAACGCTTGCCCGCGCCGAGCGGTCTGCTGATGACCCTGGACCGCACGCGCCGCGCCCTCAACGGGCAAGGCCTGCAAGACGAAGACGACACCCGCCTGCATCTGCTGCACGCACTGGCCGGCTTGCGCCTGTCGTTGCTGCCTGGCGTGGAATTTATTGGCGGCACCGAAATGGAAGCGCCGCTGCCTGATGGAGCGCCTTTATGATCGGTGATCTGGATATCAGCGGGGTGTTCCTGCCCACGCTACTGGTGCTGATGGGCATTACGTACGTGTTGTTTCTGGTGGTGCACGGGCTGTTGACGCGCATTCACTTCTATCGCCTGGTCTGGCACCGGGCATTGTTCAATGTGGGGCTCTACGCGCTGTTGCTGGGCGCGGTGGACTCACTCAGTCGATATCTGATGACATGAAAAAACCTTTTTTGACCATCGGCCGTGTTGTCCTGACGTTATTGATAGTGACCTTCGCTGTCGTCGTTGTGTGGCGCATGGTCATGTACTACATGTTTGCGCCCTGGACCCGTGACGGGCATATCCGTGCCGACATCGTGCAGATCGCTCCGGACGTGTCCGGGTTGATCCAGCAAGTCGACGTGCGCGACAACCAGCTGGTGACCAAGGGCCAGGTGCTGTTTGCCGTGGACCAGGACCGTTTCAAGCTGGCCCTGCGCCAAGCCCAGGCCGCCGTGGCCGACCGCCAGGAAACCCTGGCCCAGGCCAATCGCGAGTACAAGCGTAACCGCGGCCTGGGCAACCTGGTGCCAAGTGAGCAACTGGAAGAAAGCCAGTCCCGCGTGGCCCGCGCCCAATCGGCCCTGGCCGAGGCGCAGGTGACGGTGGACGCCGCCCAGCTCAACCTCGACCGCTCGGTGATCCGCAGCCCCGTGGACGGCTACGTCAACGACCGTGCGCCGCGCAATCAGGAGTTCGTCACCGCCGGGCGCCCGGTGCTGTCGGTGGTCGACAGCAACTCCTTCCACATCGACGGTTACTTTGAAGAGACCAAGCTCGACGGCATTCACGTCGGCATGGCCGTGGATATTCGTGTGATCGGCGACAACGCGCGCTTGCGTGGCCATGTGCAAAGTATTGTTGCCGGTATCGAAGACCGTGACCGCACCAGTGGCTCCAACCTGCTGCCCAACGTCAACCCGGCGTTCAGTTGGGTGCGCCTGGCCCAGCGAATTCCGGTGCGCATCGCCTTTGATGATGTGCCGGCGGACTTCCGCATGATTGCCGGTCGTACGGCCACGGTGTCGATCATCGATGACAAGACCGCCGCCAAAGAACACGCGCAGCAGGGAGAAAAACCATGAAACCGGCGGCGTTGCTGGCCACGGCTGGCTTGGGTTTGCTGCTGTCGGCCTGCCAGGTGGTAGGCCCGGATTACCAATTGCCGGACAAGGCCGCTATCAACCGTGGCGACCTGCAAGGGCAGATCGCGGGCGAGGGCCACAACGTGGTGTCGGCGCCGGTGCCGGCCGACTGGTGGAAGCTCTACAAAGACCCGCGCCTGGATGAGCTGGTGCGCCAGGCCATGGCCTCCAACACCGACCTGCGGGTGGCCGCCGCCAACCTGCAACGCGCGCGTTTCCAGACCCAGGAGGCTGAGTCGGCAGGCGGCTGGAGTGCCGGCGCCAAGGCTGAGGCCCAACGTTTGCAGGAATCAGGTGAAGCGTTTTTGCTGACCGAGAAAGTCCCGGTCGGCAACATCGGCAGCGCCAGCATCAGCACCTCTTACCAGTTCGACCTGTTCGGCACCCTGCAGCGCGGCATCGAAAGCGCCCAGGCCACCACCAACGCCGCCCAGGCCGCCGCTGACATCGCGCGCATCACGCTGGTAGCGGATGTGGTGCGCTCCTACACCCAGGTGTGCGCGGCCAACGAAGAACTGGCGATCGCCAACGAGTCCCTCGACCTGCAGGCCCAGAGCACCAAGCTGACCCAGCGCCTGCGTGACGCCGGGCGTGGTGATGAAACCCAGGTGACGCGTTCGCAAACCCAATACAAATCGTTGCGCGCCGACATGCCGCGCTACGAAGCATTGCGCCAGGCGGGCTTGTTCCGGTTGTCGATGCTGCTGGCCAAGCCGGTAGACCAACTGCCAGCGGGCACCGGCACTTGCGCCGAGCTGCCGCACATCGCCCAGTTGCTGCCGGTGGGCGAAGGCGCGACCTTGCTCAAACGTCGCCCCGATGTGCGCCAGGCCGAGCGCCAACTGGCCGCCGCCACCGCGCGTATCGGCGTGGCCACCGGCGCGTTGTACCCGGACATCAGTATCGGCGCCACCGTGGGCACGGTGGGGCTGCTCGATGACTTGGGCACGCCGGCCACCAATCGCTGGGGCTTTGGCCCGTTGATCAGTTGGTCGGTGCCGACCAACGGCGCGCGTGCGCGCATTCATGAAGCCGAAGCCGCGACCCAGGGCGCCCTGGCGCACTTCGACGGCGTGGTGCTCAATGCCATCCGCGAAACCCAGACCGGCCTTGCGCAATACACCGCGCAGTTGCAACGCCGCGATGCGTTGGCCGATGCCGGCCAGTCTGCCAAAGAAGCGTCGGAGCAGACGCACCGCTTCTTCCAGGCCGGGCGCGCCTCGTTCCTGGCTGACCTGCAAGCCACGCGCACCTACACCGATGTGCGCGCGCAGCTGGCGGCGGCGAACACCCAGGTTGCCATGAGCCAGATCGATCTGTTCCTGGCGCTGGGCGGTGGTTGGGAAAGCGGACGAACGCAAGCGTCTCAGGCCAGCAAACCCTGAGCTAAAAGCTATGCTTTGTCAGGTGAGTCGCCGTGGCGGCTCACCTGACACTGCTCGCGTTTGCTCATGGGGATTCCAATAATGAAAAACCCTTATGCTCCCGCTTTCTGGTGCGTGTGCTTCGCACTGGTGTTGTTATCGGCTGCCTATTTCTACGGCGTCATGCTTGCCCATCAAATCGACAAGGCCATGGTGTTTCTCGACAGCGCGTGCCTGGTGATTGGCACGTTGTCCATTGGCGTGGTGGCGTGGGCGTCGTATCAAAATCAACGGGTGAAGAAAAAACTGCTCGAACAAGGCAAGACCCGCGTGGCGATCTGGGACACCAAAGTTGCCTTGCGCCGCGTCGAAACCGTGTTCGACCGCTATTTCTGGGGCAGCTACTGGCAGCCCGGGCGGACCTTCCAGGAAGTCATGGGCGAACTCACCGGCACCCCGCTGGAAAAAAGCCTCGAAGCCCTGAAAAAACAGTGCGTGCTGCTCGACCAGCAGGTAGCCGACGGTAGGCATTGGCTGAATAACGCACGGGAATTGTCCGACGTGGCCAACGCCATGGCACGCGAGCGCTACCAGCTGGACTTCTGCAACCCCAAGGTCGACACCCCGGGAAACGCCGTCATACACCGCGAATTCGAGGTGTTGGTGTACACCTGGACCGCACGTTTGAAGAGTTTTGATCATCAACTCGATGAGATTGAATTGGAGTACTCGTGAACCAACGGTTGACCTGACCCCTCTGAAAAGCTGGGCCGTTCGCGGCCGCCAGTGCTAATCTTCCCCCGTTTTCGGCGGGTTTGAGCCAACCCCTCTTGGGGTTCAAGGAAGACAGCCCACTTCTCACAGGATTTGATCAGGTCACTTCATGAATAAGCCAGCAGTCGTTCTTTTGGGTTTCGTTGTCGCCGTCGGCGTCGTCAGTGCAGGCGGCGCCTGGTACACCGGTAAGCAACTGGAGCCGGTGCTGCAGACCGCGATCCAGAACGCCAACAAGGAACTGCAGACCTCCATGGCCGGCGTCGACGGCAGCGTGAACCTGGAGCTGGTGTCCCTGGACCGTGGCCTGTTCAGCAGCACCGCTCACTACCGCCTCAAGGGTCAAGGCAGCGTATTCGGCGAAGAAAACCCGAACCCTGAGCTGCTGTTTGTCGACCACATCGAACACGGCCCGTTGCCGTTCTCGCGCCTGGTTTCGCTGAAGTGGCTGCCGGTTATGGCCACCAGTCACTATGAGCTGGAGAAGAACGCCACCACCGAAAAATGGTTCGCCGCCAGCAAAGACGTGTCGCCGCTCAGAGGCGTGGCCAATATCGGCTACAACCGTTCGGTCGATGGCAACGTCGAACTGCTGCCTCTGGAACTCAAGGACGACAAGTCCTCGGTGAGCTTCTCCGGCGCCAACCTGGACTTCGACGGCACCGCCGAAGGCCAGAAGGTCAAGGCTGAAGGTTATATGAACAGCCTCAAGGTCGCGGTGATCGATGCCAACGGCGCGCCTTTTGAAGCCGAGCTGTCCGGCCTGACCGTGGCCAGCAACCTGGAAAAAACCACGTTTGGTTTCTACACCGGGCAAAACACCGTTGAGCTGACCGACACCAAAGTGACCTACGGCCCGCAGAAAGCCGTGCTGACCCTCAAGGGCTTCGAGCAGAAAGACACCAGCGAGACCAAGGACAACAACCTGGCCGGCCGCGTCGATTACAAAATTGACGAGATCGGTTACCAGGGCAAGCCTGTCGGTTCGGCCGCCATGGCCCTGAGCATGAAAAACGTCGACATCCCGGCCATGCTGGTACTGACCAAGCTGTATCAAGACAAGATGCAGCCGGTGCAAGCCGCCGCCGCTGCTGGTCAGCCTGTGCCTGAGCTGCAACTGACCGAAGCCGAGCAGACCCTGGCCGAGGCCAACGTCAATCAGGTGCTGGCTGCCAAGCCGCAAGTGGCGGTGGAAAACCTGTCGCTGAAAACCACCCACGGCGAAAGCAAATTCAACCTGGTGGTCGACCTGACCAAGCCGGCTTCCATGGAGCTGCCGCCGGTTGAACTGGGCAAGCAGGTCATCGCGCTGCTGGATGCCAACCTGACCCTGTCCAAGCCAATGATCGGTGACGTCGCTGCACTGCAAGCGCAAGTGGGCGGCGTGACTGACCCTAAAGCCATCGAGCAGCAATCGCAGATGGCGGCCGAGATGGTCAGCGGCATGGCCGTCGGCACCCAGTTGGCTACCCTGGTGGGCACGGATGTGGTCTCCAAGCTGCATTACGCCAACAATGAAGTGACCTTCAACGGCCAGAAGATGACGGTTGAGCAATTCATCGGGTTTGTGATGGCCAAAGCCGGCGCGGTCAGCGGCGCGCAGTAAGATTTCTTACATCAGTAAGAAATAAATAATGGGGGAGCAGGGTTGCCTGGGGCAGCGGTCAAACAGTCGGCATACGGGCCGGCGGTGACCGGTCAGCCCAGGCAAGTCTGCTCCCCCATTGGCTTTTCTGTTGACGGGACAATTCTGAACAATTGTTCCGAATCGGACATATTCCTACATTCATAGGGGATAGTTCCTACAGGAAAGCTAGGCCGGGTCATCAGACGCCGGCACCCTGATGCAAACCGCTCAGGACCACCTATCGTTACAGCTTTCCGCGTGTAAGGAAGCTCACGATATGTTGCGAAACCTACCCATCAGTGCTTCAGGCCGGTTGCGACTGCTCATCGGGGCTGCCTTGTGCAGTCAATTGCTGATGCCCGGCCTCGCCCTGGCCGATCCGGCCTACGACGCTTTGATTATTCAGGCGCGAAACGGCAACTTCACGCCGGCCCTTACCCAACTGCGCCAATTACCTGCCGAGCGCCAGACGCCAGGCCAGATCAGCGATCACATTGTGATTGCCGGCTGGGCCGGGCAAGACGCCGAAGTGCTGAAGGTGTACGAGGCGCAAGGCAAGAATCGCAACTTGACTACACAGGCGATGGCCACGGTCGCCCGTACCTATCGCAATCAAAAGCAGTGGCCTCAGGCCCTGACGGTTTATCAGCAGGCGCTGCTGCGTGAACCGAATAATATCGACCTGCAACTGGGCCAGGCCCTGACCCAGGCCGACGGTGGCCAAACCAACGAAGCGGTGCAACGCACCCGCGCATTGGTGGCGGCGCAACCCAATGACCCCAACCGCCGCATGGCCCTGGGCTACGCGCTGACCCGCGCGGGCTTGAACTACGACGCCCTGTTCGAGTTCGACCAGGCTTTTATCCGCGCGGGTGACAAACCCGAAGTGGTGCGCGAATACATCGTCGCCCTGCAAAAGGCCCGTTTGCCGGAGCCGGCCCTGCGCCTGTCGGCCAAGCACCCAGGCGTGCTCGATGTCGTCACCCAGCGCCGCCTGGAAGGCGACCTCGCCGCCGAACGTGTGCGCATGGCCGAGTACGCCACGCGCACCGAGAAAGAACGTTATGTGGTCGCTGATCGCGCCCTCAGCGACTACGACACACTGCTCGCCCGCTGGACCCCTGACCAGAGCGCCCATGACGACGTGGTGCGCTGGCGCATCGACCGCCTGGGCGCCCTCAAGGCACGCGCGCGCACCGCCGAGGTTATCCGCGAGTACGAAACCCTCACTGGCGAAGGCGTGCAGTTGCCGACCTACGCCTTGCGTTGGGTGGCTGCGTCCTACCTCGACCAGCGCCAGCCGGAAAAAGCCGAGCCGTTGTACCGCCAGGCGCTGACGGCACCGGATGCTGATCCGGGTGACCACGTCGAAGACAGCACCGCATTGTTTTACGCCTTGCTCGAAAGCGACAAGGTGATGCAAGCGCGCGAAGTCGCCAATAACCTGGCCACCAACCAGAAACCTCGCGTTGAACTCAAGGGCTTGCCCATCGGCAACCCCAATGACAGCTGGATGGACGCGCAGCAACTGGCGGCCCAGGCCGGCACTTACGGCGGTGACCTGCCAGGCAGCGAAACCGGGTTGGAAGCCCTGGTGGCGAAAGCCCCTGGCAACGTCGGCCTGCGCCTGGCCCAGGCTGATATGTACCGCGCGCGTGATTGGCCGCGGCGCGCCGAAGGCTCGCTCAAGGAAGTTGAAACCCAGGCCCCGCGTGATATCGGCCTGGAAGTGTCCCAGGCCTACACCGCCATGGACCTGCAGGAATGGCGGCAAATGGACGCGCTGACCGATGACGTGCTGGCGCGCAACCCCGACAGCCGCCAGGTGCAGCGCCTCAGCCGCCTGCGCGACGTACACGACATGGCCGAACTGCGCGTCGAAGCCTACACCGGTAAAAGCTACGGCGGTGGCGGTAATGATGATGTGGGCGCAGTGGCGGGCAGCCGCGACTGGGGCATCGAAAGCGTGCTTTACAGCCCGCCCATCGATGAAGACTGGCGCGTCTTCGCCGGTGCCGGTTACGCCACCGCAGACTTTACCGAAGGCACCGGCCAGCATCGCTTCCAGCGCGTCGGCGTCGAGCAGCGCACCCGCGACATGACCCTGGAAGCCGAGGTGTCCAACCACTCCTACGGTTATGGCTCCAAGCAAGGCGCGAGCGTGTCGATTGCCCGCGACATCAATGACAACTGGCAGTACGGCGGCAGCCTCGGTTACCTCCTGGCGACCACGCCGCTGCGCGCATTGAATGCCGATGTCACGGCCAACGGCGGCAGTGGCTTTGTCCGCTGGCGCGAGAATGAAAGCCGCGAATGGAAGCTGTCCCTGAGCCCGTCGCATTTCAGCGACGGCAACAACCGCCTCGAAGCGTTGCTCACCGGCCGCGAGGGCATCTACAGCTCGCCGCATGTGCAAGTGGACCTGGGCCTGGAAGTCGGCGCCAGCCGCAACACGAAGGACGACGTGGTGTATTTCAACCCGAAATCGGACTTCAGCGTGTTGCCCACCATGACGGTCAATCACGTGCTTTATCACCGCTATGAGACCCAGTGGAGTCAGCAGTTCCAGGTCGGTGCGGGTACCTATAGCCAGCGCGATTATTCCACCAGTGGGGTCGGCCTGATCGGCTACGGCCAACGTTTTCGCTGGAACGACGTGCTGGAAGCCGGCGCCAACCTGAGCCTGATCAGCCGCACCTATGACGGCGATCGCGAACGCGATCTGCGCCTGCTCGTCGACCTCACTTACCGTTTCTAAAAGAGCCTGAACATGACTGTCCTCAGCCGTTGTTTATTGGTCCTGGGTGTATTGCTGGCCGGCGCGTGCGCCCAGCAACCTGCGCCCTATACCCCACCCGCCGAGCGGCCGATACCTGCGCGTGAAGCGCCGTGGCCGAAAAACCATTTCCTGGGCATTGCCTACCACGACATCGAAGATCGCGACCCCGATCAGGCGGTGGTGGCGGTGCGCACCGAACGGTTGGTCGACCAACTGGCCTGGCTGCGCGAGAACGGCTACCGGCCGGTCAGTGTCGATCAGATCCTGGCAGCGCGCAGCGGTGGGCCGCAGTTGCCGCCCAAAGCCATCCTGCTCAGCTTCGACGACGGCTATTCCAGCTTCTATACCCGCGTGCTACCGATTTTGCGTGCCTATAACTGGCCGGCAATTCTGGCCCCGGTGGGCTATTGGATCGACACGCCGCTGAATAAACCGGTGGATTTTGCCGGCACACCGCGCGCGCGTTCCGACTTCCTGACATGGGAGCAGGTGCGCGAGATTTCCAAGTCGGGCCTGGTCGAAATCGCCGCCCACACTGACGCCAGCCACACCGGCATCCTGGCCAACCCACAAGGTAACCAGGAGCCGGCCGCCGCAACGCGACGTTATGACGCCGCCACTGGCACCTATGAAACCGAGGCGCAGTTCCAGGCGCGGATGCGCGCCGACGTCACGGCCATTACCCACAAACTGCGCGCCGTCACCGGCAAGGCGCCGCGTGTATGGGTGTGGCCTTACGGCGCCGCCGACGGCACCTCGTTGGCGGTCGTCGGCGAACAGGGCTACCAGATGGCCCTGACCCTGGACGACGGCCTCGACGACCTCGCCAACCTCAAAAGCAGCCCACGCTTCCTGGTGGCCTCCGACCCGGACGGCGAGCACTACGCCAACGCGATTGTCGGCACACAGGCGCGGACCTCGATGCGCGTGCTGCACGTGGACCTGGATAACGTCTACGACCCGGATCCGGCCCAAGAGGCACGCAACCTCGACCAGTTGGTGCAGCGCGTGGTCGACATGGGCGCCAGCACCGTGTTCCTGCAAGCCTTCGCCGACCCCAAGGGTGACGGCCTGGTGCATTCGCTGTACTTCCCCAACCGCCATCTGCCGGTGCGCCGCGACTTGTTCAACCGCGTCACCTGGCAACTGCGTACCCGTGGCCACGTGGCGATCTACGCGTGGATGCCAGTGCTGAGCTTTGCGCTCGACCCTTCGTTGCCGCGTGTCACGCGAATGGACCCGAAAACCGGCCAGGTCGGCCTCGACCCGGACCAGTACAAGCGCCTGTCGCCGTTTGATCCGGCCGTGCGCCAGCAGATCGGTGAGATCTATGAAGACCTGGCACGCAACACTGCCATCGACGGCGTGCTGTTCCACGACGACGCGGTCCTCTCTGATTTCGAAGACGCCAGCCCCGCAGCGCTCAAGGCTTACGCCGCCAACGGCCTGCCGGGCAGCATTGCCGCGCTGCGTGCCGACCCGGCCGTGATGCAGCGTTGGACGCGTTTCAAGAGCCGCTACCTGATCGACTTTACCCAGGAACTGGCCGCAAAAGTGCGCGCCATCCGCGGGCCGCAGGTGCAGACGGCGCGCAATATCTTCGCCGAGCCGATGCTCAACCCGGCGAGCGAAGCGTGGTTCGCGCAGAACCTCGATGACTTCCTCCAGACCTACGACTGGACCGCGCCGATGGCCATGCCGCTGATGGAAGGCGAGACGCTGAAGAACTCCAACGCCTGGCTGGAAAAACTCGTGGCCACCGTCAAAGCCCGTCCCGATGCCTTGCAGCGCACCGTGTTTGAACTGCAAGCCAAAGACTGGCGCACCAAAGACGCGCCCGATATCGACGGCGCGCAGATGGCTGAATGGATGGGTGTGCTCAAACGCCAGGGGGTCAGGAGTTTTGGCTACTACCCGGACAACTTCCTGGAAAATTCGCCGGACCTGAAGACGGTACGTCCGGCCCTGTCCAACCAATGGAACCCTTGACCATGTTCGACAGAATCCTGGCTTTATTCGTGTTGGCGCTGGTGTTGGGTGTGCCCCTTGGCCTGATCTTCCTGGTCACCGGGCAGTTCCTGATGGACTTCGTGTTTTTCTACCCGCTGTTCATGTCGGCCTTGTGGATCGCCGGCGGGCTGTACTTCTGGCTGCACTGGGAGCGTCACTGGCCGTGGAAGGAAGACACGCCGGCGCCGACCCTGGCCGGCAACCCGCTGATCTCGATCATCATTCCTTGCTACAACGAGGGCGATAACGCCGCCGACACCATTCATGCGGCGCTGGACCAGCTGTACCCGAACATCGAAGTGATCGCCGTCAACGATGGCTCCAAAGACAACACCGCTGCGGTGCTTGATGCCCTGGCGCTGGAACACCCACGCTTGCGCGTGCTGCACCTGGCGCAGAACCAGGGCAAGGCTGTGGCCCTGCGCATGGGCGCGGTGGCTGCGCGCAGTGAGTACCTGGTGTGCATCGACGGCGATGCCTTGCTCGACAAAAATGCGGCGGCCTACATGGTCGCGCCGATGCTGGACAACCCGCGCCTGGGCGCCGTGACCGGCAACCCGCGCATTCGTACGCGTTCGACCTTGATCGGCCGGGTGCAGGTGGGCGAGTTCTCTTCGATCATTGGCTTGATCAAGCGCACCCAGCGGGTGTTCGGCCGCATCTTCACGGTGTCGGGTGTGGTGGTGGCGTTTCGCAAGAAAGCGCTGGACCGCATCGACTACTGGAGCACCGACATGATCACCGAGGACATCGATGTCAGTTGGAAGCTGCAACTCGATCACTGGGCCATCTTCTACGAGCCGCGTGCCCTGTGCTGGATCCTGATGCCCGAAACCGTCGGTGGCCTGTGGAAACAACGCCTGCGCTGGGCCCAGGGCGGCGCCGAAGTGCTGTTCAAAAACATCCGTGGCATCTGGCAATGGCGCCATCGCTACCTGTGGCCGCTGTTGTTCGAGTACTGCTTGTCCACCGGTTGGGCCTTCACTTTCCTGCTCTCGGTGATCTTCTGGGGCCTGGGCAAATTCATGGTGCTGCCGCAGGCGATTGCCGTGGATTCGCTGGTGCCGCCGGCGTTTACCGGGCTGGTGCTGGCGATGGTGTGCCTGCTGCAATTTGCGGTGAGCATCCTGATTGATCGGCGCTACGAAAAAGACCTGTGGAAAACCCTGTTCTGGACCGTGTGGTACCCGATGGTGTTCTGGCTGGTCAGTTTGCTCACCACATTGGTCAGCTTCCCCAAGGTGCTCTTCAACCAGCACCAGAAGCGCGCGCGCTGGGTCAGCCCGGACCGCGGTATTAAACCTAGCGAAGAGGAGGCGTGACGATGAAACTGGTCAGAACTCGCCAGAACACAGTGATGTGGATCATCGACGTGCTGCTCACCCTGCTGGCCTGGGCCGGGCTGGTCTGGCTGCTGGCACGCGGGATCGGCGCAATGCTGGAAACCCATGGCGGCCCGCGCATTGAAGCGCCGATTTTTGCGGCGCTCAACACCTTGCAGATCTACCTGTGGATCGCCTTGTTCAATGCGGTGATCCTGATCAGTTGGGCACGGTATCAACAGCGTCGCGGGCGCAAGTTTGCCCAGCGTCGCGCCGAAGCCAACGCGCTCAGCGATAAAAGCCTGAGTGAAAGCTTCAACTTGGGCGACGGCCACCTCGAGCAGTTTCGCAAGTCGGGCGTGCTGGTGATTCACAACGATGACGAGGGCGGCGTAGAAGATGTGAAGGCCCATGTTTCGCGTGACGTTGAGCGGCCAGGACTGACCCTGGTGCCAGGGCAGGAAAAAGACAAAGGCGCAGGCTAATTGCCCCGTGCTCTTTACCCCGAGCTCTGTGGCGAGCGGTCTGTGTGGCGAGCGGGCTTGCCCCGCGTTGGGCTGCAAAGCAGCCCCACACCTGACGCCACGATCTTGCTGACGTAACGCGGCGACACTGACCAGGGGACGCTTCGCGCCCCAACGCGGGGCAAGCCCGCTCGCCACAAGAGGCTCTATCCCAGACTCATCCGATAAATGGGATCCAATTCACAAAACATCCGCGAACTTTTCTGTATTCCCCTGTACTAACCTAACTCGGTATTTAGTTGATGGCTAAGTAATGGCATCTGCTGGGTTGTTTGCCGAAGGGTTATCAAAAACAGTGGCCGCTTGTCGGAATAAAAGTTTCAACAACAAGCGCTTTCACCGTTTGATGATTATTTGTTGTTATTAATCAATAGGTTGCGGTTTTAATAAGTACGAATGCCCGACAAGTCCAGCTTCTTGGGCTAGCGCGAGTTCGATGTTAGTTTGCCGCCCCTTGATTTTCGATGGATCGAACATGTCTTTGTTATTGCCACGGACTCGGTATTTGCTGTGCACTTTCCTGCTCGCCTGTCTGGGCCTGAACAGCGCCACAGCCGCTCCCACGCCAGGGGATCAAGACTTGATCCGCGACCGGCAAAATCGCCTGCTCGAAGAGCAGGGCCGGCGCCTGCAAGAACTCCAGGACCTGCCCGGTAAAGAGGCCAAGCCCCAAGCCCCGGCGACGCCCGCTGACACCCGCTGTTTCCCGATCAAAGACATCGAGCTCAAGGGCGCCGACAGCCTGTCCGCTGCCGACCGCACGCTGTTGCTCAAACCCTATGTGGGCCAATGCCTGGGCGTCTCGCAGCTCAATGAGCTGCTTAAAGTCATCACCGACTATTACATCGCCAAAGGCCGCGTCACCAGCCGTGCCTACCTGCCGCAACAGGACCTGTCCAGCGGCCACCTGCAAGTGCTGGTGGTCGAGGGCAAGCTCGAAGCCTTGAGAAGCGCCGAAGGCAGCAACGTGACTGACCGCGAGCTGGCCATGGCCTTTCCCGGCAAGGTCGGCGAGGCGCTGAACCTGCGCGAGGTCGAGCAACTGGTCGACCAGCTCAACCGCCTGCCGTCCAAACAGGCACAAATGGAACTGACCCCCGGCAAAGACGTGGGCGGCAGCGACGTGGTGGTCAAGAACACCGCGCAAAAGCCGTGGCGCGCCAGCCTGTCGCGCAATAACGACGGGCAAAGAAGCACCGGCGAGCAGCAATGGGGCGCGGGCCTGGAGTGGGACAGCCCGCTGGGGTTGGCCGACCAACTGGTGCTGCGCGGTGGCCACGACGCGATCAGCGACCACCAGAAAACGTCGAAAAACACCATGCTCTACTACAACGTGCCGTGGGGCTGGTGGAACTTCAGCTACACCTACAGCGAGAGCGATTACCGCGCGCTGGGTTACACCGACACCTTCAAGTTCAAGCAGTCGGGCGATAACGAAAACCACCAACTGCGCGCAGAGCGCGTGATTCACCGCGATGACGTGAGCAAGACCTCAGTCAACGTCGGTCTGGCTCACCTGCGCACCAACAACTACATCGACGACGCCCACCTCGAAACCAGCAGTAACCGCCTCAGCGAACTGCAATTTGGCATCAACCACGGCCGGCGCATCGGCAATGCCTTCGTCAACGTTGACCTGGGCGTGCAGAACGGCATCGGTGCATTTGACGCCCAGCGCGACGACCAGCATCGCGATCAGTACGGGCACCTCACGGCCACTCCCGATTACCGCAAATACACCGCCACCGTCAGTTATCTGCAGCCGTTCAGCCTGTGGGGCGAGTCGTTCAGCTTTACCAGCTTGGCCACCGGGCAACGCAGCGAAGACGTGCTGTTCTCGCCGCAACGCATCAGCCTCGGCGGCTCTTCTTCGGTACGCGGTTTCAAGGATCAGCAACTGTCCGGCGACAGCGGTGGCTACTGGCGCAATGAAGTGCGCTGGGCCCGCCCGGTCACGTTGGAATGGCTGCGCCCGGCCTTCGCCGAATACGGCACCAGCCTGGGTTACGACCAAGGCGTGATCCGCAACGACCGTTACAACGACGACTACCACGGCCGCGTTTCAAGCAACTCCGTGGAGCTGTTCGCCCGGGGCAAATACGTCAGCACCAGCGTGACGTTTGCTCACTCGTTAGAAAGGCCTGGGGTCGTGACGGAGCGCGAAGCACCGATCTACTTCCGCATGGATTTCTTCCTGTAATTCAACGCCCTGCTGCAACGAGAATCTGAAAATGGATGTTCGCCACTTTGCCTTTCTGGCCCGCCAACCTTCTGCTGCCCTGAAGCGCCGGGACGCGTTCCTTGGTCTGCCCAAGCGCGGCCTGGTGCTGATTCTGGCCAACGCGCTGTTCTGGCAGCCGTTGCTCGCCCAGGCCGAAGGCATTGTGGTCAGCAACCCGGCCACCAGCGTCGGCCAGGCCGGCAATGGCGTGCCGGTGGTGAACATCGCTGCGCCCAATGCCAGTGGCTTGTCCCATAACCAGTTCAAGGACTACAACGTCGGCCCCAACGGCGTGATCCTCAACAACGCCACCGGCGCGGTGCAGAACACGCAGCTCGGCGGCTACATCGTCGGCAACCCGAACCTCAAGGGCGGCGCCGCCAACGTCATTCTCAACGAAGTCAACGGCGGCAGCCCCAGCCAGCTGCGCGGCTACACCGAAGTGGCGGGCCAGTCGGCCAAGGTTATCGTCGCCAACCCGTACGGCATCACGTGCAGTGGCTGCGGTTTTATCAACACGCCCAACGTGACCCTGACCACCGGCAAACCGGTGATGGACAACGTCGGCCGTTTGGACCACTACCAGGTTGACGGCGGCGCCGTGACCATCGACGGCGAGGGCCTGAACGCCAGTAACGTCGACCGCTTCGAAATCATCACCCGCTCGGCCAAGATCAATGCCCAGATCAACGCACGCGAGCTGGCCGTAATCGCCGGGCGCAACGACGTCGATGCCCAAAGCCTGAAAACCACCGCACGCGCCGACGACGGCAGCGCCAAACCCGAGCTGGCCATCGACTCCAGCGCGCTGGGCGGCATGTACGCCGGCGCGATCAAACTGGTGGGCACCGAAGCCGGCGTGGGCGTGAAGCTCGACGGGACGTTGGCGGCCAGTGGTGGGGATATTCAGCTTGATGCCAATGGGCATTTGAGCATGGCGCAGACGGCGGCCACGGGTAACGTCAATGTCACGGCGCAAAGCGTTAACCTGACCGACAAGGTCTATGCCACCGGCAACGTTCAAGTGACCAGCGCACAAGCGCTGGTCAACCAAAAGAGTGTGGCTGCCGGCCAACGCATCGAACTCAACGCGGCCAGCGTGAGCAACGCCGGCATCATCGAAGCCGGTGTAGCGCCGGACAACAGCCGCAATGCCACCGGCGATATGGTGGTGAACGCGCAAACCGTCAACACCACCGGCAACCTGTTGGCCAGCCGCGCGTTGGCGATCACCGCCGCGCAGGCACTGACCAACCAGGGCGGCATTATCCAGGCCAAAACCGCCAGCGTCAGCACGGCAAAACTGACTAACCAAGGCGCGACTGCGCGGTTGTACGGCGAGCAAAGCCTGGTGATCAGCTCACCGGCCATCGTCAACCTCGGCGGCTTGATTCGCTTCGGTGAAGGGCAGGCCGCCACGCTCAACAGCGCGTCGCTGGACAATCGCCAGGGCCGCATCGAAATGGCTGGCGGCAACCTGGTGCTGGTCAGTACCGACCTGAACAACGCGGGCGGTCAAGTCGTCGCCAACGACCTGACGGTCTACGCGAGCAACCTGAATAACCAGAACGGCGTATTGGTTGCCGGTGCCCTGACGGTGAATACCAGCGACCTCGACAACAGCCAAAAAGGCCTGATCCAGGCGGACAACGGCGTGCTGAACCTCACCGTCGCCAATGCCTTCAATAACAACCAGGGTTTCGCCCAGGCCAGCAGCGACCTTAACCTCAACGCCGGCAGCCTCATCAGCAACGCCAACGGCGTGCTGAGCGCCAACACCGGCAAGTTGACCCTCGCCACTGCGCAACAGCTCAATAACGCTCAGGGTCGCTTACAGGCCGGGCAAGGCGATGTCGAACTGCATGCCGCAAACCTGGATAACCAAAGCGGCGTGATTGTCGGCAAGCAATTGCTGCTCGACGTGAGCGGCGGCGACATCGACAACCGCGCCGGGCGTGTGGTGGGTGATCAACTCGATGTGCGCGCTTCCGGTCTCGACAACCGCAACGCGGGCCTGCTGGCTGGCGGTGCGCTGGGTGTGAGCCTGCTGCTCAAAGGCCCGGGCCAGTTGCTCAATGCTCAAGGCCGTATCCAAAGCGAAGGTCTGTTGCAGCTGCAAGGCGAGCGCCTGGACAACAGCGCCGGCATCCTGCTCGGCACCTCGGTTGATGTCACTGCGCAAAGCCTCAACAACAGCAATAAAGGCTCGCTGGTCAGCAATGGCGGCGACGTGACGCTCAACGTCAGCGACCTGCTCACCAACGCCGGCGGTGTGATCGACGCAGGCGAACGCAGCGTGCTGGTCAAAGCCCTCACCACCTTCAACAACAGCGACGGCACCTTGCGTGGCAAGCGCGTGGAAATCGCGGCGCAGCGCCTGAACAACGACGCTGGCCAACTGCTGGCCGGCAACCAAGGCCTGAGCTACAGCGGCCAGGACGTGAGCAACCGCAAAGGCTTGATCCTCAGCGGCGGCGCACAGACTCAACTGAATACCCGCAGCCTGGATAACCTTGGCGGCACTGTTCAAGGCGACACCCTGAGTGTCACGGCCAACACGCTGGATAACAGCGGCGGCGGCATGATGGCCAGCCTGCTTGGCAACCTGCAGTTGACCGTCGAAGCCTTGGCCAACCGTGGCGGCAAACTGTTCGGTAAAGAGCAGGTGGCGATCACCGGCGCAACCCTCGACAACAGCGCGGGCGGGCAGATCAGCGGCAACCAGATCAACCTCATCTCGCGCGACACGCTCACCAACCGAGGCGGCCTGATCGAAGCCAACCAGGGCTTGACCCTCAATGGCGGCAACCTCGACAACAGCGCAGGCGGGCAACTGCGCGCGCTGGGCGGCGCCAACAGCAGCCTCAACCTCAGTGGCAGCCTCAACAACCAGAACGGCACGTTGGAATTTGGCAGCGCCGCGTTCAGCCTCGACGCCACACAGCTGAACAACCAGGGCGGCCAGTTGCAGCACGCCGGCAACGGCCTGTTCCGTATCAACACCGCCAGCCTCAGCGGCAGCCAGGGCACCATCAATGGCCTGGGCACGGCTGACTGGGCCTTCGGCAACGTCGATGGCCTGGGCCGCGTGCAACTCAACGAAGCCCTCACTTACCGAAGCGCCCAAGGCCTGACCCTCAAAGCCGGCGACCGCATGGCCAGCAGCAAGGGCTTGACCCTCGACGTGGCCAGCCTGAACAACGGCGGCGAACTGCTCAGCGACGGCAACGTGAGCATCACCCTGAGCGGCGACCTGAACAATAGCGGCCGCATTGCCACCCAGCAAAACCTCAGCGTGACGGCCAACAACCTCAGCCAGAACGGCGGACGCCTGGCGGGCAACACCACCCAGCTCAAACTCAGCGGCACCCTCGACAACCTCGGCTTCCTCACTGCGCGTCAGCAGCTGGACATCGCGGCGGCCCAAATCGGCAACCGTGGCACGATGGGCGGTCAAGGCGCGGTGAACCTCATCGCCGTCAACGGCATCACCAATGGCGCCGATTCGCTGTTGTTCAGCGGCGGCGACATGACGTTGCGCGGTAATGGTTTCAGCAACCTGTATGGCGACGTCTACAGCAAGGGCAACTTGAGTTTTGCGGCGGTGGATGGCGGCAAGGCGGTGCTGTTCAGCAACCGCTCCGGCACCGTAGAAAGCGAAGGCTCCATCGGCATCAACGCCGGCTTTATCGAGAACGCCAAAGACGCATTTGAACTGGGCCAAACCCTCACCACCGGCAGCCTGGCCTGGGTGTGTATGCAGCACTGCGGTGAGGACGACAATTGGCGGCGCGGTGAAATCACCATCAACGAAACCTACCTTGAAACGGCAACCAAGGACTCGGTCTCGGCGCGGCTCGTCGCAGGCAAGAACATGGTGCTGCAAGGCGACAACGTGCAGAACCGCTACAGCCTGCTGGCCGCCAATGGCGACCTGAGCATCACCGCTGGCGACTTGCTCAACCAGGGTGCCGGCACGCGCACCGGGCAACGCAAACTCGTGATCAACACCCCAGGGCATGTGAACGATCACGTGTGGGAGGGCATGGAATACATCGACGTGCCTGCGTTCAACGCCGCCACCGCCGCCGGCAACTTCGACAAGGCGCGTTTTGAAGAACTCAAAAACCGCTCGCCAAACGTGCGCCCCTTCTCCTACACAAGCGACGTCACCACCTGGACCGACAACGGGGGCCCAGGCTACGCCGCCACGATGCAAGCCGGTGGCACAGTTAACCTAAACGTCGCGCGCACCCTGCAAAACGGCACGCTGCATAACAACACCCTGGCTCAGTTGACTGGCACTCTTGGCGACGACCAGACCGGCATCCCTGTCGGCGGCATCAACATCAACCTGAGCAAACACGCCAACGATCCGAGCGCCCAAGCTGCCGGCAGCGTATTGCCGGTTGCCACCGTCGCCCCCGGCGGCGGCTTCGTCCCCGTGGACTACACAGGCACGCCGTTCGCCCCGGTCGACCCCACTACCGCCCCGAACTTCCAGCTGCCCAAGGGCGAGTACGGCCTGTTCGTCAAAAACCCCGACCCGACCAGCCACTACCTGATCGAGACCAATCCGGAATTTGCCACCACCTCGGGCTTCTTCAGTTCCGACTACATGCTCGGCAAACTCGGCTTCACCGATGACAACGCCTGGCGCCGTCTGGGTGATGGCCAATACGAGAGCCGCCTGATCCGTGACGCCGTGCTCGCGCAAACCGGCCAACGCTTCCTTGCCGGCGGCCTCTACAGCGACGCCGACCAATTCCGCTACCTGATGGACAACGCCCTTGCCAGCAAAGACGCCCTGCGCCTGAGCGTCGGCGTGACGCTCACCAGCCAGCAAGTCGGCGCCCTGACCCACGACATCGTGTGGATGGAAAACCGCGTGGTCGATGGCCAAACCGTCCTGGTGCCGGTGCTCTACCTGGCCCAGGCCGAATCGCGCAACGTGCGCGGCAACAGCCTGATCCAGGGCCGTGACCTCAACCTCGTCACCGGTGGCGACCTGGTTAACGTCGGCACCCTGCGCGCCAGCAACAACCTCTCCGCCGTCAGCAGCGGCAGCATTTACAACGGCGGCCTGATGGAAGCCGGCAACAACCTTAGCCTGCTGGCCCAGGACAGCATCCGCAACGCCATGGGCGGTGAAATTCGTGGCAGCCAAGTCAGCCTTGCCAGCATCAAAGGCGACATCACCAACGACAACACTGCCATCCAAGTGCGTGAAGGCGTGGGCATGCGCACCCTCACCGACGCCAGCGCGAGCACTATCACTGCGCGTGGCAACCTGGCCATTGAAGCCGGACGCGACCTCAACAACCACGGCGCACTGGTCGCCGGCAACGACGCCACCCTCACCGCCGGCCGCGACCTCAACCTGGTCGCCGCCAGCGACACCAGCGTGATCCACGAAACCATCGACGGCGGCGAAAAATCCACCATCACCACCGATGTCAAAAACCTTGCCGCGAGCGTCACGGCGGGCGGCAACGTCAACATGCAGGCCGGGCAAGACGTCAACATTATTGGCAGCACCGCCACTGCCGGTAAGGACCTGAACATTCAGGCCGGACGCGACCTCAACGTCGCCTCCGTCAGCAACATGCACAACGTCGAAGGCAAAGAAAAACACGGCAAAAAACGCATCAAGACGGCGGACGAGCAAACCACGCAGCTGGCCAGTGTGCTGACGGCGGGCGCGGACTTTAAGAGCCAAGCCGGGCGCGACACCACACTGGTGGCGAGCAAGATCAGTGCGGGGAACGAGGCGTATCTGTACAGCGGGGATAAGTTGAACCTGCTGGCGGCGCAGAACAGTACGCATACGTTGTATGACATGAAGGAGAAGGGAAGCTGGGGTGCGAAAAAAGCGCAGACAGATGAAGTCACCCGCACGACTCAGATGGGCACCGAGATCAAGACGGGTGGCAATCTGACGCTTAAAAGTGAAGGCGACCAGCTGTACCAAGTTGCCAAGCTCAATAGCGGTAAGGACATCATCCTCGATAGCGGTGGTGCGGTTGTCTTTGAAGGGGTCAAAGACCTGCACGATGAGAGCCACACCAAAAGCAAAAGTGACCTCTCGTGGTTCAGTGCCAAAGGTAAAGGCAATACGGATGAAACCCTGCGCCAAAGTGAACTGGTTGCTCAAGGCCAGCTCGTCATCAAGGCCGCCGAGGGGATTCGCATCGATGTCAAACAGGTCGATCAGCAGACCGTAAGTCAGACAGTTGATGCGATGGTCAAGGCTGATCCCAATCTGGCGTGGCTCAAGCAAGCTGAGGCACGTGGCGACATTGATTGGCGCCAGGTCAAAGAGATTCACGAGAGCTTCAAGTACGACAATTCCGGGCTGGGTGCCGGTGCCAAAATTGCCATTGCGATCATGATGGCGGCAATTATGGGGCCGGTAGGTTTTGGATTGCAGGGGGCCACCCTTGCTGTAAGTACCAGCCTGAGTACCACGGCGGTTACCAGCACCATAAACAACAAAGGCAACCTCGGCAGAGCCTTCAAGGAAACCGTTAGCACCGACAGCCTTAAAAGCGCGGCTGTAGCTGGGTTTACGGCGGGGGCTCTGGAATACGCCGACACTAATTGGTTTGCAGGTACCGATAGCGCAGGTGCAGGTACTAGCACCGTTCAGGGTGTTAGTCCGAGTGCGGGCTCAAACTTGGCGGTCACTAACTCTTCCAAAGATATTTTCACTTGGACTTCAGCGGGTGATATTGCCCTGCGTACTGGTGGCCGCGCCGTAATTTCTAGCGGTATATCGACGGCAGTCCAAGGGGGTAGCTTCGGGGACAATTTTAATGCGGCGTTGCTGGGAGAGGCTGGCAACGTGGCAATGGCTACCGGTTTTAATTGGGTGGGTGACTATGTCACTTTCCCGAATGGTAGCCCCCAAAAGATAATTGCTCATGCATTGATGGGTGGATTGCTGGCTGAGGCGACGGGTAGCGACTTTAAAACGGGCGCGGCAGCTGCTGGTTTGAACGAAGCATTCATCAATCAACTCGCTTGGGCTGCGCAAGGAAATAAAGATATTACCTTGATGCTCTCACAATTAACCGGATTGTTGGCTGCGGCTGCAGTAGATGGTGATTTGGAAAAGGGGGCTCAGTTAGCACAAAAGGCGACTACATTCAATTACCTGACTCATCAAAAATTTGATGAGGTTAATGATTGTATGTCAGGTAGGACCTGCAAAACGGAGGATCAAAAGAACGCCGCAAAAGCGGAAGCAGAGCGACTGAGTAAGCTCCTAGATGATGATATGAACAGCGTATGCTCCAAAGATCCGGGTAGCGATAGCTGCCGGAATGCCGTGAACTCTGCTATAAAATATACTGCAATTCAAGATGCATGGAATGTTATGCACGGTGATGTTGAACGTTCTACGAAAAACACATTTGATTACTTATATAAGACTGAAGAAGGAAAAAGTTCTTTTGTATCTTATTTCAATACTATTGATAATCGAGCAGACTTCTTTAATGCTAGTGATACCTATGAAAATCAATTAGGTATCGGTGCAAAATGGTTTGGAGGTGCCAATACCGTCTCGCGTGCACCTTTTACTGGTTTAGGGGCGGACGGCAATGCGTCATACATAACATTTGGTGCTGGATGGGCTTTAGCACCTGTCTATGATTGGCGTAAAGCAGCAGGAGATGCGCTTATGGCGGGTGGGTATGATAATTTTAAGAATCTTTATAATAAGAACACGGTTGATCCAGTGGCTTGGGATATTAGTCAGTTGAAGAATGAACAGATGATTTTACAGCCTATTCATGAAGAGTACTTGAGCGGTCATGACGTATTTTTGGGGGTGTCTAAATATATGACAGACTCGGACAAAGGTGCAGGGGCGTTGCCAGGCGATGTGCCTGGGGTCAGCGGTGGCGTAAATATCTTGGACTACAGCTCTAGGGTTGAGTTTGGTTGTAAACTGCTAGGTTATGACGCTAGCCAAGGTTGTGCGCCATGACGTTAGATAACTATCCTCGGAAAAAAGTGTTTTTTGCATTTTTGCTATGTCCGTTTTTTTCGGGCTTGGCGGCTGTTCCTATAATGTTAATTACGGTGCTGATAACAGTATTTAAAAAGCCATCATTGATTGGAGAGGTGAGAAGCGGTGAGCTGTTTTCACTTTTTATTACCGTTCCCATCATGGCGCAATTGATTTTTCTTTTCCCCGCTGTGGTGCTGGCGATAGTAGTAACTTTTTTTAAGCTTGAAGGCAGGGCTGGCAGTTATTTAGTTATTTCAATTGTAAGCGCTGTTGTTTCATCCGCTTGGATGTTTAGTATTGTTTTTTTCTTTATAAGTGAAGTTGAAAATTATCAATTGATGAGAAATATATTTCCTGTGGTTTTGAGTTTTTTGTTGGGAGGTATTTCAACGGGGGTAGCTGCCTATTGGTTCCTGCCCAGGCAAAGGGGACCAGGCAAAGGGACAGATTTATTTAAGTAAATAGCTGTTAAATAAATCTGTCCCCTTTTCATACATCCCGGTCGAGCGTGTGGCGGCGCTAGGTTCACTGGGTGTTGTAGGTAAGGGGACAGACGAGTTTGGCGCGGCTGCCAGGGCACAAGCTGACAGCGCGAAAGGTACAGGAGCATTTCTTGATGGTGTAGAAGGAGGTACTGGGTTCGGTAGGTTGACAGATCGGCAGGTCAGAATTTCAGAAAAAGTTTTGGATATTGTCGAAACACATTTAAAACAATTCGGATACGTACCAGAAAATAGCCTTATGATTGAAAGACTTCGCACCTCCTTGGCCGACGGCACACCCATTAGCGGCGCGGATGCAAGTTTTTACATTCACGAGGTTTCTGAATCTACGATGATGAAAACAGGATTAGACTATAGTGCCGCCCATCAAGGAGCACTTTCTAAATATCAGGCATCTCCGTTCAGTGTTTATCATCCCGACGTGATCAGAGCTGTCAATTCTGTTGAGCCTGGGTCCTTCAACGGGAGTTGGTTGAAGTTTTGGAGTGAGCAAAAATGATAAGTGGAAGCGTAGGTAAGCATGGAAAGTTTCGGCTATGGCGTAATGTTTACCAATGTTCACATTGCGAAATCTCCAATGACCGCGCTGCATATGGTTCCTGCGTAGACATAAATAACCTAGTTCTTGAAATCATGATTTCTAGAGGTGCGCGCGTTTTATATGGAATGCTCGGAGTAACATATTCCCCGTCAGAGACGGAGGCGGTTGGAGTCGATGATCTAAAATCGAAAATTAATCTGTTTTCAGAAAATGAGGATTACTTGGTTAAAGGGTTTGACTCTGTATATGTGGGATTGCCAAAAAACTATGCGAACGCCGCAATGGACGGTTTTAGACGCGCTTTTTTGGATGGTGTTGAAGTTGAGCTTAGCCGTCTGCAGATATTTTACGCCGCGTACGGCGATATTTCCTCCAGCGAGCAGGTATTTGAGAAAATAGGATTTGTTTCAGCCAACTTAATTGCTGGCTCGTGCAGCGGTAATTTTGAAGAGTCTATAAATTTTATGCTTGAAGGAAACCCGAAGGAGAAATAGAAACAATAGAAAAAGGGGCAGGCGTGTTTGGCTTTTTGAAGTTCATTATCGCTTAAATGGATTTTATTCGTTGTTCCTGCTCGTTCAACATACGCACCACTTAACGAATAAAACAAGGACGTCTAATGGGCATTCCGCTCCCCCTCTGGCTCATTCTCACAGCCGTCACCGCCTACGTTGCAAGCACACGCGGGCGCTCAGGGCCCCGGTGGTTTGCAATCTCGCTCTTCCTTCCCGGCGTCGCCTTGGTAGCCGTGTTGTTAATACCCCGGCTGGCGAAGACCGGTGTTGACGCCCTGGTGCACCCGGACCTACGCCCTTGCCCCGACTGCAACCAACCGATCCAAGCAGCGGCAACTCGCTGTAAGCACTGCGGGGCCGACGTGGAGCCGATTGCCCTGAAAGACCGCAGCGGTTGGGTCGCACGCATGACCGCCGATACGGATGAGGAATTTGAACGGATGGCGGCACAGATGGCGCTCATCGATGTGCCGACAGTGCTTGATGAGCCGCCACACCTTTACGCGGGGCCGTTTGAAGAAAAAGCCGAGGCGCAAAATGTACTCAAATTCCTGAAGTCTGAACACGGCTTGGATGGTTTGGTGACGTGGCGGACAGTGATGCGATAACTCGAAGTACGCCCGTTTCCTCTTATCTGCGTAAATGATCATGAAGAATAAAGAAGTGTTAACGTCGTTGATTGTGTTTGTGGAAAGTAGAGGGTAAGCGACGGTTTGCAAAGATAAAGGTGAATTAATATTGGAAAAGTAAGGGTCAGACCACGATTGGAGGAATAGGGGGCGGCACCATTTTTAAATCATGTTCTTTAAAAGTTATACGTTTTGAAACTATTAGTTATCCCTAATAAAACGGGGTAAGACCACGATTTTATGGGATGTGATTTCTAGTTGGTTGATATGTGATTTTTAGATTTGGATCTTTAATAATTTATTTTTTTTCGAAAAAAGATACGGGTTTTTACGTTTCGAGAATTTCCGTGTAAATAGAACTGTGTAATCGTAGTCTGACCCCTATTTCCTCTCCCTCGAGCTACCCAAGATTTGGGAGTCGCTACTCGAAAAGAACTCGAGTAACGCCGTGTTTATACACAGGATGAATTTTTCAAGGAGTTCAAGCAATGAAGGTGAACCAGACAGTTTTTGATGATCTTTGGAATGGAGAGAGAAGTGTCTGCTTTTTTGTACACTCTGGAAGATGTTATTGGGTGATAGATGAGAAGTATAATTTTTCTCTTGACGCAGAAAAAGACTATCGCGCCTATCTTGATGATGGCGATATAACCCAGGAGCAATACGAGCAGTCTTGCAAAAGTTTCAGGGGCGGTATTCTGAAAATGACTTCGGAAAATTTTCCGCAGTATCTAGATGATTCAAGTGAAAAAATTCTTACTTCAAGCGATTTGAAAAAATTCATAGAAGCGGATTATGAAGTTTTTGAAAAGACTGAACATTATTTTTTAACCGGCGAGGGTTTGTCTCCGGCCCTATTTAAAAAGGCCAATATCATTCATTCCAGGTTTCCCAAGTTCTACACAAATTTTGACAGAAAAATTTTTATGCATATGGATGACGTGCGTGTTCATGAAAGTCTAGCTTATTCGGACTGGACTGCTGAATGCTTTGATTTTAGCTTTTTGATCCCTGCTCGCGAGCGGTACTGGATAGTGGCGGGCAATGACTATTGGAAACTTCGGTTTATATAAAGCGAGGGAAAATAGAGGGAAATAGGGGTCAGACCACGGTTTTGTTTTTTAGAGTTAAGCAGAGTTGCTCTTTAAAAATGTGATTTATTTTTTGTAATTATTCCAATCTGTTGGCCTGTTGAAGGGCGGCTAAGCTGTAAGCTCTTATGCAGTTAGGGGTTTATATGGCTCGCCGTCCTAGGGGTTTACTGCCGGATATCCCGTTGCACATTATTCAGATGAAGACTATATTTTTTTACATTGATACATTAGCCGTGCTTGCTGAATTGTATGGCTGTAAAGTTCACGCATTATGCTTGATGACAATTCATGTTCATTTGTTGTTGACTCCCAGTTGTTGCGCAGGGGCCGGCTTGCTTATGAAGGGACTGGGGCAGCGCTACGTTCAATATGTCAATCGAACATATCCACGAACGGGCACGTTGTGGGAAGGCTGTTTCCGCTCCTGTTTGGTTCAACAAGGCAACTATGTTTTAGCTTGCTATCGATATATCGAAATGAACCCGGTTAGAGCCGGTATGGTTGCTCATCCGGGCGACTATCGCTGGACCAGCTATAGGGCAAACGCACAGGGCGAGCTATCAGGCTTTATAAGCGCGCATGCGGTTTATAACGAATTAGGTAGCGGCACCGCGCAACGAGCCGAAGCTTACCTGTCTATACTCAATGATCGACTTTCACCTGGGCTGATAGAACAAATTCGATCTTCTACAAACGGTAATTATGTTTTGGGCGATCAGAAGTTTGCGTCCGAGATCGCGCACGCATTAGGTAAAAGAGTTTCGCAGGGTGTGTCAGGGCGCCCAAAAAAGTATGAGTTAAAAGAATAGAAGAATAGTGGTCTGACCCTTATTTTCCCAGCTGGGGCCCAGTCCATGCCGGTGAGAAATGATGATTGCACATATGAAAAAAAATGAAATATACGTCAGGATGTTTTCTCTAGCGTTACCTTATATAAGAAATATTCAGACTCTTGATGAAAAAATAAAGGGTAAAGATAGGTCTTGTTATTTTGAAGCAGAGTTAGTGCATAACCTTGCCAGTAGTTTGTTGAGTTCTGAGTTTTCCGAGCATGACATATGGTTTTTAAATCATCAGGCTAAGTATTACTTTGATAATTGTAGTGATGATATTTCACCAAATTACTGGGAGCATCTTAAATTAATTCGGGCTCTTTTTGAACTGGTTCCTGATATATTCAAAGCGAAATTATTATGGGTCGGACCCTGAGGGATCCCCACAAATCTATCCTGGAGAAATAGGGGGCAGACCACGATTTTGTTTTTTAAAGTTCAGCAGAGTTGCTCTTTAAAAACATGATTTATTTTTTGTAATTATTCCAATCTGTTGGCCTGTTGAAGGGCGGCTAAGCTGTAAGCTCCTATCCGGTTAGGGGTTTATATGGCTCGCCGTTCTAGGGTTTTACTGCCGGATATCCTGTTGCATATTATTCAGCGGGGAAACAATCGGTCTGCGTGTTTTTATTCAGATGAAGACTATATTTTTAGAAGAATCGTGGTCTGACCCCTATTTTCCCCGAATAAAATGGGGGGGCGGTGAAAGCTCCAACTAAATTGGTGTGGGCCTACGGAGATGGAAAAGTGGTAGTTGCTCCGAGATCCCCTTCGAATCCAAATTGCCCGGACTTATCGAAGCAAGACGAGTTCAAAATTTTTAATCCAGGTAAGCCATAGTGTTTATTTCATTAGTTGTGTGCGAGCGATGCGGCGGTGGTTTAGTAAGTTTTGAGGAAAACAGCGCTAAAGGGCTAAGGTGTTCAGTTTGTGACTGGTCGTTAGTTACTACGAACATGTCTGGTATTAGGGTTGATGAAGAGATATATGAAGTATTTTGTGTTGGTGATTATAGAAATAAATCACATATAAGGGCTGTGTCCGAGGTGTTCGGCTCTAACTTTTTACAGTCCAGGGGTTTACTTCAGCAGGGCATGTCCAGAATTTTTTCTGGAAAGGCTGTAGACGTATTAAGAGTTCGAAAAATTCTTGCTGAAGTTGGAGTTGAGTATATAATTAAACCCGATTTTATCTGGGTTTGATGGCATAGATGAAAAAGAAATACAGGCTGGGGCTGGCAGGAATTGGAATGTTTTGGACGAGATTGCTAGCCTTAACGTGGTAACGCAATCCACTCCTACAGCTTGCGGTGCTGCCTGTGGTGAGATGCTGTTGTGTGATATCTGTCATCTTTCCGCCCGAGATGAAAGTGGCCAGTTCCAATTCGCCACCCTCTAAGCACGTTGGGGCTACGGTACGAAACATGATGGTGGTGAAATAGGGATCAGGCCACGGGTTTATGTTTTTTTGAGGTCAACAGTGTTAATAGTGGTCTGACCCCTATTTCCTACAAGTCTGCTGCTGCTTTTGGGAAAAGCAAAGGGGGAAGCCAATTCCTTTGAGTCAAGTGATTTTCTCGCAGGGGGAGAAATCTATTCGGTTGGATAGGCAGGCTATTAATAGCCTGCTAGGGAGGTAGAAATGGCTAAGTTTCCATGTAGATGCTCCTATGTTATTAGCCTGATTAATTCTCCTGTTTCGGAGGAGTTTACTCTTGTTCCAAATAAGTTGTTATATAGCTTGGCGGAACAGGCAGGTAAGGGGAAACTTTCTTTTGAAGAGTTTTTTGATCGTATAGATGCAGCTAGTAAAGATGTTATTACTTGTCCTGTATGCGGTCGGGTTTGGATGAAAAAAACCGGGAGCTCAGAATATTGGCCCTATCTTGAAGAAAAGGAATGAACAAATCTTGGTCAAACCGGGGGGAATAGGGGGCAGGCCACGTTTTAACCCTTTACGCCCTTTTTCTTCCTGAACACCTGCGCACAAACCGGGCGGCACTCAGGCCGCCCGGCTTTTACTCAGGATGGATCGGCATGGAGCCTGCGAATGATGACATCCAGCAAATCACACCCATCACGCAGCGGAATAGCCAGCAATTGGGCGAAGTCTTGAAGCACCACGGCATCGCTGCTGAGCTGTTCGCGGAAGGCCAGGTTTTCCAACAGTTGCGTGACGGCTCGAATCCGGTACACGGCGGCGTCGTGGAGCACGTCGAGGGGCGCACAGGTGTCGACGAGCAGAGCGGGGACGGTACTGTCGTGACCCGTGAGGGGCATGTATTGGTTCATTTTCAGTCCTCTGTTTTTTGGATAAGCCACCACTCATTCGTCGCCAAACGAAAGGGTGGCAGCTGTA
The DNA here is from genome assembly GCF_007713445.1 of Pseudomonas sp. RGB. Classification (NCBI taxonomy): domain Bacteria; kingdom Pseudomonadati; phylum Pseudomonadota; class Gammaproteobacteria; order Pseudomonadales; family Pseudomonadaceae; genus Pseudomonas; species Pseudomonas sp. RGB. Next base: position 51,621 of record NZ_VMSH01000003.1, read on the forward strand.
CGCAGGTTGGCGAACCGGAACAGAGTAACCGGCAGACCCGAAGGTCTCCCGCGCACAGCCGCCATAACATGCACAGCTTTGCGGGTGCAAAAACACCTGCATAGAAGCGGGTTGCTTTTGCACTCTGTTGTCAGGTCGCCAAACCTGATCGCCATTTGGGCGACGGCCCGGACTATAAGCCCCCACCCAAACCCACGCAAGGTATCAAACTACTGGCCCACGCACACCGCCTCATGTCTTCAGATCCATGGCCGACACATTGGCGATGATTAAACGCATCAAAGCACCCGCGCCGGTCAATCGCCGTCGCATCAACCCGCTCTACCGTCACACCACAAGGAAGAAGTACATGATCAAGCTGTTTTGCAAAGCTGCTGTTGTATTGTCCCTGGCCACGCTGTTTGGCTGCTCCTCGACGCCATCGGTGGAGAAGATGCAGGCGGACGTGGCGAACTACTCGTTGCCCAAGGCTGCTGTCGCCGATAAAGGCCTGGTGTATGTCGTACGTCCAAGCAACGTGGGGATGATGGTGCGCTTCAACGTGTTCCTGGATGACAAGGAAGCCGACTCGGAGATGGGTTACAACCGTGGCAACCAGTACATTTATTTCTTCGTGACGCCGGGCCAGCACGTGATCAGCTCCAAAGCTGAAAACTGGGCTGACATGCCGATCAACGTCAAGGCGGGTGAGGTGGTTTACCTTAAGCAGGAAGTGGATATGGGCTTCGCCATCGCCCGCAACAGCCTCAAAGTGCTCAGCGATTTGGAAGGCCGTTATCTGGTCAAGGATGCGTCCTTGGGCACCGTGGCAAAAGAAAGCAAGTGAGTTAAAAGCGCTTGAAGCGGCCGGGCCCCAGGCCCGGTCGTTGTTGCTGTTCATCCGCCCTGAACGCATCGTTTGTCAGGGCTGTCATTACGTGCAACCCCTTCTGGCCAGCCTTGCCGACATCTATGACGCCGCAAAGCTCGGCGCTGCTCGAGGATAAGACGTGGACGATAAGCTCAATGACCTGCTGCACTTCGTACCCCCGCATGCCGATTATGCTGTGGATGCGACAGACCTGGACCCGGAAGATATTCCCGACACTCGCGTCGCCAGCGTAACGGCGTTGCTCAGGACTCATCCCGATGACGGTGTGCGGCTGTTGGCCGCGCGTTTGCTGACGAGTTGGGGCGTGCAAGAAGGCTTGAGTTATACCGCTCATATCATTGACAACGTCCAGACGTTCGAAGGGTTTGATTCACATCGGCTGCACGGCCACGATGAGACCTACAAGTTTGTGCTGAGGTCGTTGGTTGGTTACTTTTGCCGGTTGGCCGATGCGGGTGAGGGTGAAAAAGCACGGGCAGAAATCTATGCGCCGATTGTTAAAATCATTCATTTGTCCAATGAACGCCCCTTTGAAATCGCCGATATGTTTTGGTTGGTCAGCCGCAACCAATTCAACGAATACCTACCTGCACTGCGTGAGCATTTGCTGGCGATGGCTGCGAACCCGGAGCCGCATCGCTGGAAAATTTATGATGTGCTGGAGTTGTTGTTAACCGTGGATGCGGAGTTTGCTGCTGGGTTCTTGAAGGCGGCAGGCAAGTCGCATAACGACTTCAACTTGAATAAAACATTAAAGGACTGATGTGAAAAACCTTCTACTGATTCTGCTTTCCACCCTCATCCTCGGCGGCTGCGTCAGCCAGCCCCTCACGCCCGAACACCGTGCGCAGGTCAAAACGGTCAAGGTTTTGCCCGTGAAGTGGCAAAAGAACATGGTCTACATGGGCCGTGAACAAGCCTGGGGCGCGGCACTGGGCGCCGGGCTTGGCGCGGGCGTCGGCATGGCCAGCGGCGCGGGCAAGCTGGGCACGGCGGCTTTGAGCGGCGCGGGGTTTGCCGGTGGCATGAAGGTTGGGCAACTGGCCGAGATGTCGACGCCTGCGGCGATCCTCACGGTGATGGACGCCGAAAACATCGACTTGGGTGTGTTGCTCAAGCAGGGCTTTATCGATGCCCTGGGTAAAACCTCATCGCTCAAAGTCGTGGGTGACGATGAGCCGGCCGACGCGCAAATTGAGCTCACGGTGGGCGAGTGGGGCTTTCGCCTGACCCAGGGTTTCAGCAGCGTGGTGTACCCGACACTCACGGTGGTGGCGCGCATGGACCGTGGCGACGAGATGCTCTGGCGCACGGTTGAGACGGTCACGCCGTTCAATGGCCAGAATGTCTACGGCTACACGCCGCTCACGTATCGCACCGACCCTGAGGCGTTGCGCCGCGCACTCACGGGTATTACGCAGATCACCAGTGGGTATCTGGTGAAAGAACTCAAATAAGCCTGCGAGTGCGTTAATGCTGGCCTGCTCTCTATTTTCTGATTACACGGATGCATCCCATGAACAAGGCAATGGTTGTACTGGCAATCGCGGGTTTCGTCGCAGGCTGTCAAGCCTCCGCACCACCCAGCTCCTTTGAACAGAGCCTGGCCAACGTCCAATGCGTGCTGTCTGAGGGCGCGAAAAGCCTCACGGTAGAACAGGTTCAATCCATTCGTAACGCAAGCGATAACGGCAACGTGCGATGTAAGACTGCGCTCGGAGGTTTGTACGAAACCGGTCGTGGCGGCGTACCGCAAGATTTTGCCAAGGCCAAATCGCTCTATGAGTCCGTCGCCGCCGTGGATGGCATCGGTTACGAGAGGCTGGCGCGTATGGCCGAGGAGGGTTACGGGCAAGCGCGCAACGACGTGGAGGCGCGCCGGCTTTATCAGTTGGCGCTGACCAGCAGCGACAGCGATAAAAGCAAGCTCGCCTTGGCCAAATTGATGGAGGAGGGTCGCGGTGGCCCGCAGGATTTGTTCGGGGCCATGATGTATTACGTGGAGGTCAGCCAGCATGCCGGCGATGTCGCGTGGAAGGGCATTCAGCGCATTCGCGCTCAAGGGCCGGTGCTGACGCCTGAACAGACGCAGCGCTACAACGACGTCTGGGCTGATACCAGTCGCAAGAGCCTGAATCGCACGACGATGGACATCGAGATTGCCTTGAACAAGCACGTCCAACGCGCCAGCGTCAGCAAGCCGGTGACGCTGCAAGTGCAAGGCAAATCGGGTTCGAATGTGCCGCACATCGCATTGATCCAAAGCTCGGGCAACGCTGAGGTAGACCAGGCCGTAATCGCCGCATTTGGTAAATACCGCATTCCTGCCGAGCCGCTATTGCCGGCTGGCCAGGATTCCTGGTCGTCTGAGCGGTCTCTCAAGGTCGGCCTGTAATGGGATGGCGGTTAGTGCAGGGAATTTGCCTGCTGCTGATGTTCGTCAGTGCAAGCGTCTCTATGTTGGCGTGGGCCTACTTCGACAGCTCCACCGCCGGCGCTTTCGGCTCGGCGCTGGGTGTTTTCCTGATGGGCGCCATTGGGCTGCTGTTCGCGTTTGTGTTCGAGCGCTCACGCACGCCACGGGCCACGGCGCGCTACCTGGCAACACGCTTGCCCGTGGTACTGGTGCTGGCAGCGGGCGCGGCCTACCTGGTTGAAGCGCTGTGGCTTGCGCCTGAGCGCGACGAGCTCGACGCGAATCTGGAGGGCGCGACCTGTGGCAAATACACCGGCACTGTGGTGAAAGGCTGGGAGCAGATTTGCGCCGAGCAGCGCGAGCGAGAAGCGCGTTGAGCGCCGCCTTTACCGGCGGCTTCCACTTCATCATCAAGGACTGAACAATGACCGAAAACGTTTTCGCCACACCCACTGCCAATCTTCAAACTGCTGCGCAGGGGCGTTGATGCTTTTCCTCACGTTACCCTCGTTCTTTTGACGGGAGATAAACACGGTATGGATACGAGTAGCCCCGCTGATCAAGGCGATAAATAAAAGTGCAGCCCTTTAACCCGCTGAACCTGCCCGATACGCTGCAGGCCTGCGCGCAAGGGACTATCAGCGTGCCTGTCTGCACACTGCAAGCCCCGGCGCTCTGGTACGTCTACCCACCCGCGCTCACGCCGATCTGGAGTGACGGCTCCGGCCCCACTTACATCGGCTACTGGCAACACTGGTTCGTGGATCGCGAGCCGTGCTTCGTAAAGCTGTATGTCGACTGCCAGTGCATGACCTATGAAATCGCAAGAACACCTGCGCAGCTGTTGGCGGTGATCGCGATGATGGCGATGAGTGTGGATGACGGCATCACCCCACAGCTTGAGCAGTTCGCCGACGCGGTGGGGCTTGATTGCCTGGCTGAACTGGACGCGCTGTCGTTGAAAAGCGGCGACGATCCCAGAGGGTTTGCTGAGCTCGAGTTGTTCAGAACACTGACGCCACTCGACAGCGTGCCCGGCAACGGTGCGCCTTATACCGGGGATTTTCCTGACCCAGCCAACGCGTCCAGGGCGTGGTGGAACAGCAGTTGCTCCTTCGAAGTGGTGCATCGGGACATGCACGTGCCACCGGGTGTGGAACTGCCCGCCTGGTTTGATCCGCAGCAGGATAAAAAAGCGCTGTTCGAAGGCTTCCTGGCTGCCGAGCGCCTTGATTGCGCCTGGTTGACGTTGAACTCCACGGGCTGGTCGATTGCGGATGCCAGGCGCGCGATTGTTCAGTTACAAGTCAAGGCGGGTGATGAGGCGTTTAATCGGGTGGTCGCCGCGTGGCTGGCAATCGCCAGCACCGACGCGGGCGGCTATTGAGGAGTTTGAGCCGCCCGTCGACGAAGTGAGAAAGCATTGCTCATGTATTTGACGGGGTTGCCGATACGATAGTGGCTCAGAGCTATCACCCCAGAGGCTCAGCATTTATGGACAGCGCAGCTGCGTTAAAAAACCAGCTGCCATAGGGAGTACTCAATGCGTTTTGCTGCATGGATTTTGCTGGGTGTTGCGCTGTTACTTGCCGGCTGCAACACAACGCCCTACGACCGGGCGACGGTGTATTACGACCGCGCGCAGTACCCTGCCGACCTGGTGAAAGACTTCCCAGGCATCACGGACCCCATTGTTCAGCATGGCCGTTGTGCCCTAGTGATGACCACGCCCAACTCCAATACGGGCGCCTATTACTTCTGCACGTTTGCGCTCACGGCCAACGACCTGTACGTGATGGGCTGGAATGGCAAGACCATGAAGTATGAGTCGCTGGCCAACGTGAAGTTGTCGGCCCTGAAGAAGATTTCGATCTGGTCGTTCTTCCGCGCGCGGCAGGTGCAACTCACCGAAAGCCAGCGTCTGTTGGGCTTTAGCGTGACCATTGATGACGGTGGCTACGACGACGGTGCAGCGACCGAGCGGTTGTTCGAAACCCTGAAAGGCAAAGGCATCACCGTGGTGGAAAGCGAAGGCCAGATCAAGCCGCCGCCGGCGCCCGCGCCGATGTTTATTCCGATCGTTATTCCCAAGTAGGCGTTAAACCGCCGCTTCAATCGGGGTATACACCTTCCTTTCTCACCGTAGGGATCAACAGCGTTATGAACGACTCAGTTTCGGCCTCCGCCGGCTACGACCTTGCCAGCCCAGGCAAGCGCCTTTTGGGCTACGTCATCGATATGGCCGTGGTGTTTTTCCTGCTGTTCTTGAAGGGGTTGCTGGATTACGTCGCGGTGTATTTTTCTTCAGCAGGCAGCGCCGTGGTGTTTCACTACCTGCACTTCCTGCTGTTTTGGCTTGCGGTCGGTTACATGCTGTTCTGCGATGCCTTGCCCAATGGGCAAAGCCTGGGCAAACGCCTGTGCCGCACCTCTGTGGTGGGTTACCCGTACCCCACCAACTGCAGCGTGTTCCAATCGTTTTTGCGCAATGTGCCCAAACTGCTGTTCAGCCTGTTGGATGGCCTTTTTGTATTGTTCGGCATGCGCCGCCGCCTGGGTGACATGCTGGCGAAGACAATTGTTATCAACAGCCCGCCTGCTCGACGCACCGAAACCGCTTGAGTACGTTGGGCAACCCCGTAAAATGCCGCGGCACGAGCAACATGCCACCTTTCAGGGACGAATAAAGCAATGCGTGTTTTTGCCTTTCTCTTGGCCATCTGCCTGATGGCCGGCTGCGCTTCCAAGCCGGATTACTACATCTCGCCGGCGCCGGTCACCATTCCCAAGACGGCTACGTATTGGCTCGATACGTTCAACGTTGAGGTGAGGGGCGAGAGTAAGCACTTCATGCCTGATGACAAGGTCCGCCAGGAACTCGGCGTCGATCTGGTCAATCGCCTGCTTAACGCCAAGCGTTACGCCACCAGTAAGCAAACCGCCGATTACTTGCTGGACGTGGATATCGTCTACGTGCGCCATATCATCGACTCCAACGGTGGGCTGTCCAACCTGGTGGTCAGCGACGGCACCATCCTGCAAAGCATCGATTTTGGCTACAAGGTCAAGGTCAAGAAAGCGGATGCCGAGGTGCTTCACTTCGCCCAGAACCGGCCCGGCCTGGTACCCAACAACTGGCGGGGCCAGCCACAGCAATGGAAGACCATTGGCGGCATTATTACCAACACCGGTAATTCCAGTGTCGAGCGATATTTCACTGGCGGGCTGAGCGACTACATCCTTGATGATCTGCGCGATATTCCGTCCCGCTAGCGTTACCTGCTGCACTCGATTTCTCACCCTAGGAGCACCCTGTGAAAACACTGTCCAAAATCCTGCTGTCTGGCCTCACCGCCGCAGCGCTGCTGACCGTGGCCGGTTGCGCCACGGAGAGCAACCGCGCGATGCCGGTGGAACAAGTCGCCAGCGCCAACGTCGCCTACTCCGGCGTGCGCGTGCCGATTGCCGTGGGCAAATTCGATAACCGCTCCAGCTACATGCGCGGCATCTTCTCCGACGGCGTCGACCGCCTCGGTGGCCAGGCCAAGACCATCCTGATCACCCACCTGCAGCAGACCAACCGCTTCAGCGTGCTGGACCGCGACAACATGGGCGAAATTTCCCAGGAAGCCGCGATCAAAGGCACCGTACAGAAGCTTAAAGGCGCGGACTACGTAGTGACCGGTGACGTCACCGAGTTCGGCCGCAAAGAGACCGGCGACCGCCAGCTGTTCGGCATTCTCGGCCGTGGCAAAACCCAAGTGGCTTACGCCAAAGTCGCGCTGAACATCGTCAACATCAGCACCTCCGAAGTGGTGTATTCCACCCAGGGCGCCGGTGAATACGCCCTGTCCAACCGTGAAGTCATCGGCTTTGGCGGCACCGCCAGCTACGACTCCACCCTCAATGGCAAGGTCCTGGACCTGGCCATGCGCGAAGCCATCAACCGCCTCGTCGACGGCATCAACGCCGGCGCCTGGAACCCGCGCAACTGATCAGCAGCACCTCAAGGAGCAGTACACGGATGAGCAAGGCAGTGAAGTTGGCGCTGATGCTGACAACAATCGCGACGGTCGCCGGGTGCCAAACGGCGCCCCAACCCCTGTATCAGTGGGAAAGCTACCAGCCGCAGGTTTACGAGTACTTCAAGGGCGAGCCCAAGGAAGCGCAGGTTGAGGCGCTGGAGCGCGATCTGCAAAAGATCAACGCCAGTGGCCGCAAGGCGCCGCCGGGTTACCACGCCCACCTGGGCATGCTGTACATGACCATGGGCAAGGATGATCAGATGGTGCAGGAGTTTCGCACCGAGAAGGCCCTGTTCCCCGAGTCTGCTTCCTACATGGACTTTCTGCTGAAAAACGCCAAGACCGGAGTCGCCACTAAATGAGCCTGTTAAAACTCACGGGCGCCTTGCTGGCCCTGGCCTTGCTCGGCGGTTGCGCAGCGCCCAAGACCATCGATTACACCGCATACAAACAGGCGCGGCCGAAGTCGATCCTGGTACTGCCGCCGATCAATGAGTCGCCGGAAGTGCAAGCGTCCTACAGCCTGGTGTCGCAGGTGACGTACCCGCTGGCCGAAGCGGGCTACTACGTGTTGCCGATTGCCCTGGTGGACGAAACCTTCCGCCAGAACGGCCTGACCACCGCCAACGACATCCAGGGTGTGGCACCGGCCAAGCTGCATGACATCTTTGGTGCGGATGCGGCGCTGTACATCACCGTCAGCGAGTACGGCACCAAGTACATGCTGATCTCCAGCGACACCTCCGTGACGGCGTCGGCCAAACTGGTCGACCTGCGCACCGGCACCACGCTGTGGACCGGTTCGGCACGGGCGTCGAGCGAGGAAGGCAACAACAATGGCGGCGGCCTGGTGGGCATGCTGATCACGGCGGCGGTCAAGCAGGTGATCAACAGCTCCACTGATGCCGCGCACCCGATTGCCGGCATCACCAGTGCGCGCCTGCTGTCGGCGGGGCAACGCACCGGGATTCTGTACGGTCCGCGTAACCCGAAGTACGGCACCGACTGATCCGGGTACGGAAAACACTGCAGATCCAATGTGGGAGCTGGCTTGCCTGCGATAGCATCACCTCGGTTTAACTGAAAAACCGAGGCGTTTGCTTCGCAGGCAAGCCAGCGTCTACACACTTGCACAGTGATCGAGGTGTTATCCGACTCCGGTTTAACCCGAACCCTCCACACCTTGCGTCTGACCTTGTGAACGGATCATTCATTCACGAGGTTCAGCCCATGTCCCGTCCGCTGCGTTTCCTGCGCCCTGCTGCCCACGGCTTTACCGTTACGTTGCTGGTCGCGTTGGCCGGTTGTGGGTTGTCTTCTTCCCGTGATGCCGCCAAGCCTGAGCAGGCTGCACCTGTCGCCGAACTGCAACGCGCGCCGGTACAGGGTGCGCTGAGCAAACGCATGCCGATGGCGGCGCCAATGGCCATGCGCGTGGTCAGTCAGGATTCAGCGGCGATGGCCTACCGCAGCGAGCCTCGTGAGCACTACGCAAACCTGCCGGACGACCCGGTGCACCGCGTGGCCGAAACCCCCGTCTCGACCTTCAGTGTCGATGTCGACACCGGCAGCTATGCCAACGTAAGACGCTTCCTCAACCAAGGCCGTCTACCGCCTGAAGGTGCTGTGCGATTGGAGGAAATGGTCAATTACTTCCCCTACGACTACGCACGCCCCACCGACGGCTCGCCGTTTGGCGTGACCACAGAGATCGCCGCCACACCGTGGAACTCGCACACTCGGCTGCTGCGCATCGGCATCAAGGCGTCCGACCGCACCGTCGCGGAGCTGGCCAACCTGGTTTTTTTGGTGGATGTGTCCGGTTCCATGGACCGCCGCGAAGGCTTGCCACTGGTGAAAAGCACCCTGAAATTGTTGGTGGACCAGCTCCGCGACCAAGACCGTGTGTCGCTGGTGGTCTACGCCGGTGAATCTCGCGTAGTGCTCGAACCCACCTCCGGCCGCGACAAAACCAAGATCCGCAATGCCATCGACCAACTCACGGCGGGCGGCTCCACGGCCGGCGCATCCGGCATCGAACTGGCCTACCAGATGGCCCGCGCAGGCTTTATCGACAAAGGCATCAACCGCATCCTGTTGGCCACTGACGGTGACTTCAACGTGGGCATCAGCGATTTCGACAGCCTCAAGCAGATGGCGGCCGAGCAGCGTAAAAGCGGCGTGTCGCTGACCACCCTGGGCTTTGGTGTGGATAACTACAACGAACACCTGATGGAGCAATTGGCCGACGCGGGCGATGGTAACTACGCCTACATCGACAACCTGCGCGAAGCGCGAAAAGTACTCGTCGACCAGCTCAGTTCAACCCTGGCCGTCGTGGCGCGGGATGTGAAACTGCAAGTGGAATTCAACCCGGCCCAGGTCAGCGAGTACCGACTGCTGGGCTATGAAAACCGCGCCTTGAAGCGTGAGGATTTCAACAACGACAAGGTGGATGCTGGCGAGATCGGCGCAGGGCATACCGTGACGGCGTTGTACGAAATTGTCCCGACGGGCCAGAAAGGCAGGCTGGAGCCGTTGCGCTACGCCGCTGCGCCGGCGGCTGAACACACATCCAAAGAGTTGGCGATGCTGCGCGTGCGCTATAAACCGGCAGCGGGCGGCGATAGCCAATTGATTGAGCGGCCCATCAGCAACCAAGCGACCAAGGCCAGCGACGACCTGCGCTTCTCGGCAGCCGTGGCAGCCTTCGCCCAACAGCTCAAGGGCGATGGCCGCTACACTGGCAGCATGAGTTTGCAGGACACCGCCGCACTGGCCCGCTCGGCCCGAGGCGATGACCCGTTCGGGCTGCGCAACGAGTTCGTGCAACTGGTGGAGTTGGCGCAGAGTCTTAAGCACTGATTTTGCCTGCAGCGCCGATCCAATGTGGGAGCTGGCTTGCCTGCGATAGCATCACTGCGGTGTGACTGAAACACCGAAGCGTCTGCATCGCGGGCAAGCCCGGCTCCCACAGGTAATCTGCATTGATCCATCGAAAGGAGTTCGCCACCTACATGGCCGTACCCGATGATTCACCCAGCGACGAAGCGCTGCTGGCCCGCTACCGAGCCGGTGACGGCGCCGCGTTCGAGGTCTTGTACGCGCGCCATCGCCAAGGCTTGTACCGGTTTCTGGTGTCCCTGAGCAACAAGGTCGAACTGGCCGAAGAGGTGTACCAGGAAACCTGGCTCAGCCTGATCCGCAGCACCACTCAGCCACAAGGTCGGGCGAGCTTTCGGACGTGGTTGTTCCAGATTGCCCGCAACCGCCTGATCGATCACTGGCGCAAGCACGGTATCCACAACCCGCTGCACGACAGCTACGATGAGCAACTGCACGCCCAGCCCGACGACAGCGCCGGCCCCGAGCAGCAACTGAGCCTGAGCCGCGACCAGGCGCGCCTCGACGCAGCGTTGCAAGACTTGCCCGAAGACCAGCGCGAAGTCTTCCTGCTGCGCCTGCACGGCGACCTCGAAGTGCCGCAAATCGCCGCCCTCACCGGTGCCCCGCTGGAAACCGTCAAAAGCCGCCTGCGCTACGCCCAGCAGAAACTGCGCCGCCTGCTGGCCGAGGAGATACCCGCATGACCGACCCCCGACACACCCAGGACCCCGACGATGTGTTGCTCCAACACTTTCGTCAACACAGCACAGGCGAACCGCCTGCGTCCCTCGACGCCTTCATCCTCAACACCGCCCGCCGCGAAGCTCCAACGCCGCCGCCGAGCCTATGGCAGCGCTGGCTGAACGCCTGCCGCCAACCGCGCTGGCAGATGGCTTTCGCCACCGTCGCCGGCGTGGCGCTGATGATCGGCGTGGTAATGCGCTCACCCGTGCCGCAACCGGAGATCTCCACCGCGACCTTCTCCGCGCCTCATCAGGAAGCCGCGCGCCCACTTGTCCAAGCGTATTCGGCGCCGGCACCGGCGCCCATGGCCCGCATGGCTGCCGCACCGCCGGTTCAGGCTGAGGTGGCCGGCGCAATGGCGGATGAGCCGGCCGCGAAACTCAGCAAACGTGCGGTGGCGTTGCCATCATTGGAGGAGGGGTTGCAGCAGATCGTGGAGCTGCGCCGGGCTGGAGAAACCAAAGCGGCCGATGAACAGCTGCTGGCGCTGCATAAGCGCTTCCCCAAGGAGGACTTGCCGGCGCGGTTGGAGGCTTTGCAGAAGCGTTAATCGACACCCACAAAAAAGCCCCAGGTCTTTCGACCTGGGGCTTTTTCGTCTGTATCTGGTGCCCCGGCGTCGTTTGAACTGGGCGGTAAGATTCCCGTATTTATTGGGTTTCTTTGGTGGTTCGTCGGTTAGGCATACACGTGGGCATACAGGGCGCAGTGTGCTGACGCCGTTAACGCTCTTTGTGAAGGCTCCATCGAAGCTCCTCGTGACCTAGATCCCGATGAGTGACTCGCTGTCTTCAATGGCCTCTCCACGTTGAACCCTGTGGTCCTTTCGCCACCAACACAACTACCGTGCTTTCGCGGCCTTCAGTAATTGGGTGAAGGTATTAATTGCTAGGTGGATGTCATCTTGGGTATCTCCGTCCCACTCCTCAACCGTTTCTAACTCGGCTCGTAAGCTGACGATACGCTGTTCGATTTCTTCGATCTCAGCAGCACCGCATTGCTTAGCGATTGCCTGCCAACTGCCATCAGAGATTTTTTCGCCGAGAGCTAAGCCGGATCGGGCATTTACGATTAGGTTCTGGAGGTTACTCATCTGAGATCTCGGGTGGGTTGCAGAAAAAGGTACTGGGGACCCTGACGATATCCTGAGTACACGGGGCATGAAACCCGCGGGATCGAGTTAGTGGGAGGTGCTAGAAGTTACTGAAATTTCAATCGTTGAAATTGAAAGGATCTTAAAGAAAAAGGGCCATCGTTACAGCTTCGGTAAAGGTGGCTGTATCTGTTGCTGATAGCGAACACATGGGTGGCGTCAACCATGGTGATGGGTGTCAACCACGTCAACCTGTCAACCAACTTGAAAAATCCAGCCGCTAACACGAACGCGCGAGTTTCCTGCCCCGTACTTTCAAGAGTGTGCCAGGGTCCCCACTATCGAACCAAAGCTAAGAGCATGAACCACATCACGTCGCTGGAGGAGCAAGACTAATGGGGCTAGGGGGGCTCTAATAAAACCGTGTTACGGGTGTTACGCGTGTTACATTGTTAAATAAGTATATGATTTTAAAAGGTTATATGGCGTTACACGGCTGTGGGTGGTTTGTCGATATGCGTGTTACATGCTTAATAGGTGTTACATCAATGAATGCTTTGGGAGGCGCTGTTTGTGATGGTTACGGCGTGTGTCAGGCCGCTACCTGCCCAAAAGCAGACGCTCAAAAGCATCTCCGAAAGCAGGAACAATTCCGGGGGATATTCCTCTACGTACGCTACTTATATTGCGTAGGAGTTGGCTGAGCCGCGGTGCGGAGAGATTCCCTCAAGCTGGTGGGTTGCACGCATATCGATGCAGATCACATAGGAGGCTTGCAGGCGCTGTTCAACAGATTCAGAGGTAACTTAGGTTGCCCATGGGTTCCACGGCTCAATCGTTGGCCTCATTGACGAATTCCGCTGGCTTTGTCAGTACGCACCGTTTGGCGCTCCATCATCCAGTCCAATGCGGCCATGCCGTTGACCAATTGATCCCAGGCCGCCTAGCGAATGCGAAGCGATGGTACTTTTACTTGCCTCAAGGGAACCAGTTGAGTACATGTGCGAAATTGCACTCGATCTGAGCATCCGCTTGCATAGCTGCGCATCACTCACTTGCATTCGATCCAGTGATTCTAAGGACTGCGATCCGTGATGCATGTGTGTATAGGTAAGGTCGTCGCTATTTCGGCGAGGGTGTGCTGACTGGAGGTTTAGCATGGCGTGCGCTATATAAGTCTCATCTCGGCATCCGCACATAAATGCTGTTAGATTCAACAAGTGGGAAAAAGCGCGAACGCTCAAAGGAAAGCAGCCGGCCTGCGTGCTCAGCACTAAGTTGTCCCGGCCACACTTAGGAAGAGGTGATCATGAAGCTACAGGCATATCGGCTGCAGAACTATCGCCGACTGCGCGACGTCGTCATTGAGCTTGACGATGAGATTTCCATCTTCGTTGGCGCCAACAACAGCGGCAAGACGTCTGCCGTACAAGGCCTGTACTCGATGCTCCGTGGCGAAGCGAAGAAGTTCGAACTCTTCGACTTCAGCGCGGCCTTGTGGGCCGAGATCGACGCCATCGGCAGGACGCCTCCAGGCGATGAGGACGCGCCCAAGCAGTTGCCGTCCATTCTTTTGGATCTCTGGTTCCGGGTCGGTGAAGACGACCTCGCCACTGCAATGTCGCTTCTTCCGAGCACGGAGTGGGACGGTAAGTGCGTCGGGATCCGGGTGGCGTTCGAGCCTCAGGACGCCCATGCACTCGTCCGGAAGTTCCACGAACTGCATGAAAAGGCCAACAACGCTGCGAACGCACTGGTGGCCAGACGCAGTGTAGGCGCGGAGGCAGGTGCGGAAAATGCGGCGGCGGTGGTAGCGGATCCCGGCGAGTACAAGCCCTGGCCGGAAAGTCTGACGAAGTACCTCACCAAGGAGCTGAGCAAAGAATATACGTTCCGCTACTACGTGCTTGATGAGCGCGCATTTGTCGGCTATCAGCCAAAGGAAGTCGATTATGCGCCGCTGCCCCTAGGCAAGGAGCCGGGTGGCGCGGCGATTCTCAAGTCTCTGGTGAGGGTGGACTTCCTGCGCGCGCAGCGGCACCTCGATGACCCGGATGCTGGCAGCTCCGACCGCGCCGAGAGCTTGTCGCGGCGTCTGAGCCGTTTCTATCATCGCAATCTGGAGAAGCGTGGCGACGACCATGCAGCGCTCAAAGCGCTCGATACCTCGGAGAAAGAACTGAACTTCCACCTGAAGGAAGTCTTCAGCGACACTCTCAAGCGCCTCGCCAAACTCGGCTATCCAGGCGTCAACAACCCCGAGATCGTGATTCGGGCGGCCTTGGATCCGACCACCGTCCTGGGGCAGGATTCCAAGGTTCACTACGTGGTTCCTGGTGCGATCACCGCGCAACTGCCCGACAGCTACAACGGTCTGGGGTTCAAGAACCTAGTCTATATGGTGGTTGAACTCCTCGACCTGCACGAGCAGTGGAAAGCCGAGGAAGACAAGCGGGCGCCACTGCATCTGGTCTTCATCGAGGAGCCTGAGGCGCATCTGCACGCTCAGATCCAGCAGGTCTTTATCAGGAATGTTTTGCGCCTCCTTGAGGATGCCAACGATCACGCAACGTTTTTCCACACGCAGCTCGTTGTCACCACGCACTCCCCGCACATTCTCTATGAGCGCGGGTTCTCTCCCATCAGGTACTTTCGCCGTGTTAGCGACCAGTTGGACCATAACACCGAGGTAAGGAATCTTTCGCTCTTCAAGACGGGCGCGGCCGACGCTCCAGCGCGCGAATTCTTGCAGCGGTATCTGAAACTGACACACTGCGATCTCTTCTTTTCCGATGCTGTTATCCTGGTGGAGGGCAATGTCGAGCGCCTGCTCTTGCCAGCCATGATCGAGACGGCGGCCAAGCGCCTGCGTTCCTCCGCCCTAACCATCCTTGAAGTCGGTGGCGCGTTCGCGCATCGGTTCCAGGAATTGATTGCCTTCGTTGGACTTACTACGCTGGTCATCACGGATCTGGACAGCGTAGCGGTCAAGACGGATGCCGAGAATGCCGCCGAGCAAGACACAGGAGCCGGTGCCGTCGACGGAGATAACGAGGAAGACGACCTGAAGCCCTTCGAGCTCGAAGACGACGACGAAGCAGCACCGGGCGGCAAGAAGAAGTCCAAGAAGCGTGGCAGCACCTGCCATGCTCACGTGGAGGGTGCGTTCACGTCCAACCAAACCCTTATCAGTTGGATCCCTAAGAAGCGGTTGGTTGCCGAACTCTGGGAAGTCACGGCGGAGCAAAAAACGCTGTCGCTTGCCGAGGGGACCAGCGCTGAGGTTCGGGTGGCCTATCAAACCAAGGTTTTGGTGACGGTGGGCGCCACGACCTCGCAGCTCTGCGGCCGCACGCTTGAGGAGGCCTTCGGTCTTGAGAACTCCGACTGGTGTCAGGCTGAGGCTAACCGGGCGGTCGGACTCAAGCTGAAGCGCGCACCAAACAGCCCTGAAGAACTGGCTGAGAAGTTGCACGAAAGGGTGATCGGCAAGAACTTCGACAAGACTCGCTTTGCGCTGGAGGTCCTCGCAAGCGGGCCGCTCAACTGCTGGAAAGTCCCCACGTACATCGCCGAGGGCTTAGCCTGGCTCGAAACCAAAGTGGCCCACGAGATTGAGGCGGACGCGGCTATTGCCAACGAGGTCGCGACAATTGAGCCGACTGCAGCCGGTGTTGTCGCCGTTATTGCAGGCGCGGGGCAGACCACATGAGCAGACGAATTGATAGCCCAGACACCGACGCCGACCGCGAGATCCACGCGTGTATTACCGAGACCCCCCCGCAGCCGTTCGTGGTCCGCGCCGGCGCAGGTTCCGGCAAGACCACCTCCCTTATCAAGGCGCTGGACTGGGTGATCTCAGAGCACGGCGCCAGCATGCGGGCGAAGAAGCAGAAGGTCGCCTGCATCACATATACGGACCTCGCCGCCAAAGAAATCTTGGCGGATGTCAACGACGACCCGCTGGTTCATGTCTCGACCATCCACAGCTTCTACTGGTCTATTACCAAGACGTTTCAGGCGGACATTAAGGTTTGGCTACAGAACGACATCCGCAGGCGGATCACCGAACTGGAAGAAGAATTCAAGAACTACAGCTCGCGTGTCCGGCAGACTACACGCGACAGGAACAAGGCTGACCAAGAGCGTTATGCCCGAAGCCTGGAGGCTATTGCTGGCGTCAATACTTTCAACTACGGCGTGGGCAGTGACTACGCGAAGGGCGTCCTCGGCCACGAGGACATCCTTCAGCTCGCCGATTTCCTGCTGCAAAATCGCCCGCTGTTCCGACGGGTCGTAGCGCTGAACTTCCCGTTTGTGTTCATTGACGAGAGTCAGGACACGTTCCTGAGCGTAGTGAAGTCCTTCAAGGAAGTGGAAGCCCAGATGCGGCGCAAGTTCTGTCTCGGTTTTTTTGGCGACCCGATGCAGGCGATTTTCATGAGAGGGGCGGGGGACATCCCGCTTGAGGACCATTGGCGGGCCATCACGAAACCAGAGAATTTTCGCTGTGCCAAGCAGATCCTTGACGTTGCCAACGCCGTGCGTGCGCAGGGCGACGGCATGGAGCAAGTCCGCGGGCTGCACGAAAGGGTTGATGGAGGACTCAAGCCGGTGGAGGGCTCGGCCCGGATGTTCATCCTGCCGAACACGCTGAACCGAATTGAGGCCCTGGCGAGAGTCCGGGCGTGGAGTGCGGCGACGAACAACGACGAGGGTTGGACGACCCCAGACATCGCGCTCAAGATTCTTGTCATCGTGCACCGCATGGCCGCAAACCGGCTCGGCTTCGGTGGCATCTACTCGGCGCTGAACGATAAGACATCGGAGGGCATGAAGCAGGGGATGCAGGATGGCACCGGCTGGCCCGTTCGACCGTTCCTAAGTTTTGCGCTACCGATCGTTGCCGCCGTGAAGGCCGGCAACGAGTTCGCGGCGATGAACCTGCTCCGGAAGTTCAGCCCGCGTCTGGCGCCAGGGGCTCTTACCGGCCGACGTGCCGCGGCTGTATTGCGAGAACTGCACGCTGCTATGTCTAGACTTGTCGCCATGCTGGACGAGGCAGGGACCACCATTGGTGACATAGCACTCCATCTCTGTGACACGGGTCTTTTCGAGTTCGACGATCGCTATGCGCGTGTTCTCGGATTTGTCAGGGATGTTGCAGACGCTGCCCAGGAGCCCGAGGCTGCTGATGCAGTTCCGGCCGAAGGACTATCCTCAGATGCGGCAATGGCCAAGTTCTTCAAGTGCTCTGCACAAGAGCTTTGGCCCTATGAGCGCTATGTCTCAGAAGGGTCTCCCTATGCTACACAGCACGGTGTGAAGGGAGCGCAGTTCGAACGCGTCATGGTGGTGATGGACGAGGAAGAAAGCGACTACCGAACGTACAACTACGAACGTGTCTTCGCGAGCGCTGAGGCCCGTGCTGCAGATCGTGCACGAGCACAAGGCGGTGATGAAAACACTTGGAGCCGAACGCTGCGACTGCTTTACGTCTGCTGCACTCGCGCCCAGCGGGGGCTGGTACTAACGTTCTTTGTCGCCGATCCGACGACCACCTTGGAAAACGTCGTGGCGAGCGGGATCTTGCCGCGAAGCGCAGTCTTTACGCAGGAAGTGTTAGCTGGATGGCCATAGACGAACGATTGCCTGACCTATTTGAAGCAAGAGGCGAGCGGCAGGCTCCCGTGGTGGCAAGTGTTAGCTACCTGGTGGTAACTCTGAGTATGTGATCGACTGCAATTGGCCGATGCTATGCCGCTCAAAGGCGACCGCTTTCGGGCATGTCCGGACATTCGTGGCTGGCTAAAAGCGCCAGTTTGACTGGCTTCCGTTGCTGATCCCAGCCCTGAGAAATGGCGAGCGTATCGGAGTTGTGCCGAATCCGTCGCAGAGCCGCAGCTATCGCCTTTCATGTCGCAGAAAATTGAACACCTGCGACAGACTCACGCGACACCGCAAAGCTTTACCCCGCGGTGCTAGCGAATCGTCGCATAACTTAGGAGTACTGCGACAGTTCTGCGTAATATGAGCGCAGCTAGCGGCCACAAGTTGGAATATACAATGAAAGATGGCGTGACCTAGTTGGGTTGGATCTCTAGCTGACGCATAAACATACCATCCTTAGTTCGGGTTCTACGTTCTCAAACTCCTAATAGGACCACTTAGGAGATCCTATGGGTAAATCAGTATGCGCTCGTTCGCATGGTTTCTGCAAAACTTAACAACTTCGAATTTTGCCAAAAGAAGTCGAGTCTTGTTACCTTTCCCTTAGCAGTTTTCGGCTTTAGTCTGGCGGTCCTTTCATTGCTAGGTTCTGGCAACCAAGTATGGAATTAGAATATGGCAAATGAGCCCTGTATCAAAAAACAAAAGGTGGCTTTTTGATCGCTCTCCAGGCATATAATTTATAGGCCAAAAGCTGTCGCTACCAAAGCGATCTGATCAAAATCATGGCAGGTACTGTCAGGGGGGCGTCAGTTCAGCTATGGAGCCCATTTGATTTCTTGGAAGGGAAAGGATGCGAAATGTTTAACCTGACGGATGTAGAGCTCGATAACGCCAGAGAGGCGATTGATCACCATGGTTTCAGCACTATGTTGCCGACACCTCCTGAGTGGGAAATTGTTAAAAATAATTGGCTTTCAATACGTGCGACTTTAGAGAAAATAGATCTCGATAACTATGAGCCCTTTAAGTTAACAAAAGTATTTGCTCCGAAAAATCGTGCAAATATACGCGTAGTGCATCTTCTTCATCCGCAAGACTTGATTATCTATACTGCTCTAGTTATGGTCGCTAAAAATGATATTGAGCAAAGTCGTATAGGTGTAAAGTCGAAAAAAGTATTCTCATATCGAGTCGATTCAAATAATGATTCAGTGCTTTACGAGGTAAAAAGTTCTCACGAAAATTATCGTAAGCAGTTAGAGGCTAAATCAGATGCACTCTCTGTAAAGTATGTCGCTATGGCCGATATAGCCGATTTTTTTCCTAGGATTTATCAGCACAGGTTAGAGAACGTTATTGAGAGTGTTGCTACTTCTCAAAGAGTTAGAGATGTTGCGCGGGTTTTAATCAAGAAGTTAGTCAGCAATCTTATGGGAAGAAATAGTTATGGAATACCTGTTGGTCCCTATGCATCTAGGGTTCTGGCGGAAGCGCTTTTGATCGATGTTGACTCAACTCTTCAAAGCAAAAATGTAAATTTCGTTAGGTGGGTTGACGACTACAATATATTTTGTTCCTCAGAATATGAAGCGCAGTCGGTACTATTTCATCTCGGAGAGTGGCTTTATACCAATCACGGTCTAACACTACAAACAGCTAAGACTAAGATTTTACCAGTAGCCAGATATAAGAAGGAAATACTTCTTAAGCATGACGCAGTACTCACTGATCGGGACTCGGCTGTGAATATATTAAGAGACTTCCGGTTTGGCTATGAAGATGCTGCTGATGAGGAAGAACCGAGTGAAGAAGAAATTCAGGTAATTTTAGAGTTTTTTCATGGTATTGACTTGCAGGCTATGCTGGAAAAGTCTTTAAGCGATACCACTCTTGTTGATTATGAAGCTGTCGTCTATGTTTTAACAAAAATCCCTAGGATTCCCGGGCTCAATGATGATCTTAAACGTCAAGTCCTTGAATTGGTTATCGATAACGCCGAATTGCTATACCCGGTAGCGGAGCAAATATCGAAATACGTATTATCATTTGATAATTTGTCCGCGAGAGAAAGAAAAGGCATCGCAAAGAAGCTTTTAAAACCCCTGAAGAGCAAGAGAAATCCGCCGCCACCATATTATGCAATGTGGGTTTTGCATATTTTCGCTTCCTCGCCGCTTTGGAATCACTCCGAAGAAATATTCCAACTATATTCCGAAACAACGTCGGAAATCATAAAGCGGTTGGCAGCGCTAGTTGTTTTTACATCAGGGACTCGGGCTCACGCGCTTGCAATTAAAGATGATTACACCAATGCATCTCCACTTCTGAAAATGGCTATATTGTATGCGAGTAAACAGCTTGGTATAGATGAGAGAAAACACTGGAAGCTCTCTAATGGAGTGAGTGGTGCAATTGAAAAGTTAATATGATTGATGCAGATTGGTTGGGCTGGCTCAAGGTGTTAGATTTTCTTGCACCTTGAGCAATTTATTTTGCCAAAAACCTCTGAAAGCAGTTTAAATTTTCATAAGGCTTGAAGGAGTTTAGTTTTCAGGTTAGAAGGGTTTTCTGCAAATATTTGCTAGTTTTCATCATCTGGTTTTTTCTTTCGATCTGTTTTTTTCACGTTTGAGAGTTTTTCGATTGATGCCGGATGAGAAAAGATATTTGCAGCGTTAAATATTGAGTTAAGTGACTCAATATTTTCTATGGCTTTAGATGAGTTAAAGGAGCTTCCTAATATAGATATTGCCTGTGATGCGATGTCATTACCCGCGAAATTGCGTGCTATTTCACTGCTTCGCTTAATATTTTCAAACCAATCGTTTGAAAATATACCAGCGCGCGATTCAGCTGCTTCTGCAGCGGATCTCATTCGAGAGAGTTCCTCTTTCAACTTTGCAACCGCGCTCTGGGATAGTGCATGTTGTTCTGTTTTTTGCTCCAGTTCGGCGACGAGTGCATCCATTGCCTCTAAAGATTTTCTTTTCTCATCATGAGCAGCCGCCAATTCCAATTGGGTAGAAGTTGAGGCTTGAGCTAACCCTTGCACGAAGCTGCCCATTTCATCTGCTTGTCCAGCTAGTCTATTAAATATTGCTAAAAAAATATTGACCATTTTGTCTGAATTAAAGTTTGGATATCTTATTCGATGATCTATTTCACTCCAGCCCTCTTCAAATATTGTTCGAACTTGTACCTCTGCATAAACTTGGCGTTTTTGAGGTTGTGCTTGAATAATGTAATGTACCGAGCGATATCCTGCGGGGTGCTCGCGATGCTCAAACCGATCTTTGGGAAAAGTATCTTCGGGATCTGTATCTCCCTTTCGGGTGTAAACCAATGGCTGTTCTGTGTCAATTAATTGTTGGTGCTCGCGTATGGCGGTATCAATATCTAGGGCTTCATTTTTAAAAAGGTGTAAGGCCCTTATGCCGATCAGGTCAGTAATAATTGAATAGTAGTTGTGAACGTTAATTGCCAGATACTTGTCTGCATTTGCGGCGCGCTTTCTTACGATCTTTTCTAGCATATGTTCAGAGTCTTTGATACGCCATCGAACAGAGTGCACCCCATCATACTGTTGTACTACTCTTGCAAGCATGGCCGCGTACTCTCGTAACTGCGGGCCGTAGCGTTGGTAATCTAGGCCTATTGCTATAAGACTTTCCCATTCAATAGACGCTTCCTTCCAAGTATCTTGACTAATACGATTCCGGAGAAGAAAGCTTTCCAAGGTTAAATCATCGATCATATCGAATCCTTTTGTAATCGAGTTGAAATGCGTAGGTCGCGCAGTGCCATCTCAAATCAAACCATAAGGCACCGTACTGTTGATTGGGTAAAGTCGTGCAATATGATATTGATGTCAATGCTTGAATCGAGTTGCTCGTTGCTCTGAATATATAGGTGGTAGAGAAGCTCTGGTAAATCTATACCATCGGGCGGCTCAGACGCGAACGACGTCACCCTGAATCGCCCCTGATCTCCTAGTGCCTCATGGTATCTTTTGGCCGAAAACATTCATATGCCCACAGCCGCCACAGACCGAAAGCCGAAAGCCGAAAAATCTTAAGCCTTGTTTGTAATGGGAGGATCAAGCGAAGCGGAAACTTCCTAAGCTTCCGCTTTTTCATCATCCGCTTTTTCTTTTGAGTTGAAGGTTAATGAAATCAAGCTCTGCCTTGATTACATCAATCGTGAGCGTCTCAACTTTAGTGTCAGTGTTTGCCGTTGCGGTGAGTTTTTTCAGGCCAGCCATACCGACAATTATCCCGTTCAAATGCAGCTTTCGGGACTTTAGGTAATCCGGCAACTGAGCACTGTTCTGTAGTGTTTTGTTCATTGTTAGACCGATGGTAGGCCCGAATCAACCGGCCCTCGCCGGTTGCTTCGGGGAAGGTTTGAGTTAGGCCGCCAACAGGTCAAGCAGGCTGTGTTGGTGTGAGCGAGCCGCTAGTTCTCGCCAGGTCCAGCTTCCAAAGTGCTTGCCCAGTTCAGGGATATCCAGCTTCATCAGTGCAACCGGGTCACGACTAATCAGGTTGCGTGCGGCCCACAGCTTGCCGCCGGTCTCCAGCAGTGTTTTGGCGGCCTCATTCCACTGTTCTTCCAGCACAGTGTTCGCCAGGTGAGCCGCTTTATTCTCGATCTCGGTGCGTTCCTTTTGTGCCTCTGTGATATGCAGATCAATCGTCACCAGCTCCTGCTCCAGTGCGGTGATGAGCAGTTGTTGGCGGCGGTGATGCTCAGCCGCAGCCGTGAGGTTTTTTGCTGCCTTTTGAGCTTCTGCGTTAGCCGCTTTTTCGCCCTCTACATCGCCCCAGGCGACAGCCTGTGCATAAGCGGTGGCCGCGTCCGTTTCAGCTTGTCGAGCTTTTGCCATGTCTTCCTGATCGCTCTGGCGGACCTGCTGCAACCGGGTCTCGATGCTGCTGCGCTTTTCGTTGAGTTCCATCTCGTCGGCTTTCCAGTTCGCCATATCGCTGAGATATCCCGCAGCCAAGCTCTCACGGTTTGCCAATCTCTCAAGGCGAAGAATCTTTTGATTCAGGTTGCTGATCTCCAGATTTCGCGAGTCGATACGTTTTTTGTGATCGTTGATTTCATCCTGCACGGCTCGTTGACGGCCCTGCTGGATAACCTCCGGGCTTTCCAGCGCCTCTTCGAAGGGAGCTAGGTCACCCTGAATGCTCTCCACTTCGAGGGCCAGTTGGTCGCGGCGGTCTTTCAATTCTTGGATAGTGTTCATCTGTATTGTCTCTGGGTACTGCGGTTAATAGGGATGGTTGTCGAATGGCTGGCAAGGCCGGTAATGAGCCGGCGCTACCTCGATCAGCAGGCTCTCCGTCAGGCGGCCTTGGCCTCGCCTTCGTCCGTTCCTGGAGCGGTCTTCACCACGTAGCAGCGCTGGGGCCCTAACCCTGGCAGACGGATCAAGCTGTAGGCCTTGCCGTCACTACCCGGCTCAAGCACGCCGCGTTGCAGCAACTCCTTGTTCACCGCACTGATGTTCATGCCTTTGAAGATCTCGGTCCTCCAGGCTTCAGGCAGTACGTAATAGGTGTTGGTGGTGTGCAGGGCGTCGCCCATGCCGTGTTCCATCGTCTTGCGAAAGCCCAACCGATCAATCGTGCGCGGTCCGTGCTCATCGAGCTTGGCGGCGGCGGATTCCCAGCGGGTAAAGCGGCTTTCTCCAAACCGCTCGATGACCTGGCGCAGCCGCGCCAAGATCGCATCGCCCTCGAAGTTTCCGGCGCCGCCGCGTTCGGCCAGCCACGCATGCAGACACACCCGAGCGGCGGTCGTGGCTGTGCCATCCGGCCAGCCGGTAACACCAAAGGCGGTAGCCAACTCTCCGGCGGCGGCGGCGAGGCCGAAGCGAAGGGCGGCACGCTGCGCCTGACCACTGGCCGAGGCTGGTAGGTTTTGGGTGATGAACTGTTCCACCGTGCGGCGCACGATCACTGTCCACCTGAGCATTTCCCCAGGCGCGCACAGTGCGTGCAGGAAAGCGGTGAGGGGCGTGCCGTAATATTTGGCTACTCGGGCCTTGAGCGCATCGGAGAGGGCGGCAGCGTCCTCAGAACCATTCAGCACATCGAACATGCCGGGGCCTTTGCTGGCATCCGCAGGCACGGAGAGCATGCGCACCTCCATACCGGCTTTCAGCTCCTTGTTTGCATCCGCCATGTGCTGCGCCAATGTCTTCTCACCGGTCGAGAGAAACAGCAAGCGCCACTCCTGCACCTGTCGGCCCGCTTGTCCTCGATCATTCGCTCGGGCCTTACCGGTGCCGTTGCCGAGCATGTAGACCGTCTCGCCAATAATGCGCGGGTCGCACATGCCGATTTCATCCAGCACCAGGAGACCGTCTGAGTGTGCTGCGGCGATGGACTCTAGGGCGTTATCCGTGGAGCGCCACGAGCGCACCACAAGCGGCCCGCCATAGACCGAGGCGGCGACTTGCAAGTGTGTGGTCTTGCCGCCGGAGCTGTCGCCTTCGAGGTGGAAGCCGCCCGACTCATGTCCGAGCAGGTTCAGCATCGGACCTGCAAAGGCTACGGAGACGACAAACGCCAAGCGATGGTTACCAACGCACAGTGCGCCGAGTTGCTGCTGCCATTGCTGCAGAGCGCGTTTCGCTGATGGGTGTGAGCTGCTCACAGTCTTGCCAGCCCAGGCGCGTTACCAAACGTGCTACCGGTCGCCCACAAAAAAGCCCCAGGTCTTTCGACCTGGGGCTTTTTCGTCTGTATCTGGTGCACCCGGCGGGATTCGAACCCACGACCCCTGCCTTCGGAGGGCAGTACTCTATCCAGCTGAGCTACGGATGCTTGTGCGGGCGACATCATACCCATGTCGTCCTTGGGCGTCCATGCCGGTCTTTGGCCGTTTGTGGGTAGGAATTGGCTGCACAGAGGCCCTGCGCCGGGCGCCGGTGGTCGATGGGGTGGAACGCGGCCGAATCGCGCTGATCAGAAAGATTCGGCAAATGCGCCGTTTTCGTTCTTTTTTTCGAACAGACTATTGCCCTGTACCCCCATTGATCCTAGGATTCGTTTGAGATTTCAAACGCTCTGTCTCCCGTGCGCTCTTTCACTCTTGCCGCGCGCTGGGGCTGATTTCCCTGACGGCAGCCCACAAGGCGCCTTTCAACAACTCTAATTCGCTCCGCGCGCGCGCGGTGCTGTTAAGGAAAGCCGACATGCAGCTCAAAGATACCCAGTTGTTCCGCCAACAAGCCTTTATCGATGGCGCTTGGGTCGATGCGGACAACGGTCAAACCATCAAGGTCAACAACCCGGCCACGGGCGAGATTCTCGGCACCGTGCCGAAGATGGGCGCCGCCGAAACCCGCCGCGCTATCGAAGCCGCCGACAAGGCGCTGCCGGCCTGGCGTGCGCTGACCGCCAAGGAGCGCGCGAACAAGCTGCGCCGTTGGTTCGAGCTGCTGATCGAAAACCAGGACGACCTCGGTCGCCTGATGACCCTGGAACAAGGCAAGCCGCTGGCCGAGGCCAAGGGCGAAATCGTCTACGCCGCTTCCTTTATCGAGTGGTTCGCCGAAGAAGCCAAGCGCATCTACGGTGATGTAATTCCCGGCCACCAGCCCGACAAGCGCCTGATCGTGATCAAGCAGCCCATCGGCGTGACCGCTGCAATTACCCCGTGGAACTTCCCGGCCGCGATGATCACCCGTAAAGCCGGCCCGGCCCTGGCCGCCGGTTGTACCATGGTGATCAAGCCGGCTTCGCAAACGCCGTTCTCGGCCCTGGCCCTGGTTGAGCTGGCGCACCGCGCCGGTATCCCTAAAGGCGTGCTCAGCGTGGTCACCGGCAGTGCCGGCGACATCGGCGGCGAGCTGACCAGCAACCCGATCGTGCGTAAGTTGTCCTTCACCGGCTCCACCGAAATCGGTCGCCAGCTGATGGCCGAATGCGCCAAGGACATCAAGAAGGTCTCGCTGGAACTGGGCGGCAACGCGCCGTTTATTGTGTTCGACGACGCGGACCTGGATAAGGCCGTCGAAGGCGCGATCATTTCCAAATACCGCAACAACGGCCAGACCTGCGTCTGCGCCAACCGCCTGTACATCCAGGATTCGGTGTACGACGCGTTCGCCGAAAAACTCAAAGTGGCCGTGGCCAAACTCAAGATCGGCAACGGTCTGGAAGACGGCACCACGACTGGCCCGCTGATCGACGAAAAAGCCGTGGCCAAGGTTCAGGAGCACATCGCTGATGCCCTGAGCAAAGGCGCCAAGCTGTTGGCCGGTGGCAAGGTGATGGAAGGCAACTTCTTCGAGCCGACCATTCTGGTCGACGTGCCGAAAAATGCCGCCGTGGCGAAGGAAGAAACCTTCGGCCCGCTGGCGCCATTGTTCCGCTTCAAAGACGAAGCCGAAGTGATCGCGATGTCCAACGACACCGAGTTCGGCCTGGCTTCCTATTTCTACGCCCGCGACCTGGGCCGTGTGTTCCGTGTGGCTGAAGCCCTGGAATACGGCATGGTCGGCGTCAACACCGGGTTGATCTCCAACGAAGTGGCGCCGTTCGGCGGCATCAAGGCGTCGGGCCTGGGCCGTGAAGGCTCCAAGTATGGGATCGAGGATTACCTGGAAATCAAATACCTCTGCCTGGGCATCTGACCGGCAAGAGCTTGCAGCAAACGCAGAGGGCACGAGAGCGCTGACCCTTTGCGTGTTTCACACCGTTATTCGTAGTGGCCGGGAAAGCTGTGGCAGTCGATCATCGCATGCTGCCGTAGTTGCCTCCCCGCCACGTATTCCTTGGACCACGCCACCCGATGAGTGGCGAATGAGGACTTTATGAGCAAGACCAACGCATCCCTGATGAAACGCCGCGAAGCCGCTGTACCGCGCGGTGTTGGCCAGATTCACCCGATCTTCGCTGAATCCGCGAAGAACGCCACCGTGACCGACGTTGAAGGTCGCGAGTTCATCGACTTCGCCGGCGGTATCGCTGTGCTGAACACCGGCCACGTGCACCCCAAAATCATCGCCGCCGTGACCGAGCAACTGAACAAGCTGACCCACACCTGCTTCCAGGTTCTGGCCTACGAGCCTTACGTGGAACTGTGCGAAAAAATCAACGCCAAGGTGCCAGGCGATTTCGCCAAGAAAACCCTGCTGGTCACCACCGGTTCCGAAGCGGTTGAAAACGCCGTGAAGATCGCACGTGCCGCCACTGGCCGCGCCGGCGTGATCGCCTTCACCGGCGCCTACCACGGCCGCACCATGATGACCCTGGGCCTGACCGGCAAAGTCGTGCCGTACTCGGCCGGCATGGGCCTGATGCCAGGCGGCGTGTTCCGCGCGCTGTTCCCGAACGAACTGCACGGTGTGAGCGATGACGACGCCATCGCCAGCATTGAACGCATCTTCAAAAACGATGCCGAGCCGCGTGATATCGCAGCCATCATCATCGAGCCGGTGCAGGGCGAAGGCGGTTTCTACGTCGCGCCTAAATCCTTCATGAAGCGCCTGCGCGAACTGTGCGACAAGCACGGCATCCTGCTGATCGCCGACGAAGTGCAAACCGGTGCCGGCCGTACCGGTACCTTCTTCGCCATGGAGCAGATGGGCGTCGCCGCCGACCTGACCACCTTCGCCAAATCCATCGCTGGCGGCTTCCCGTTGGCCGGTGTGTGCGGCAAGGCTGAATACATGGACGCCATCGCCCCAGGCGGCCTGGGCGGCACCTACGCCGGTAGCCCGATCGCGTGCGCCGCTGCATTGGCGGTGATGGAAGTGTTTGAAGAAGAGCACTTGCTGGACCGCTGCAAGGCTGTCGGCGAGCGCCTGGTGACTGGCCTCAAAGCCATTCAAGCCAAGTACCCGGTAATCGGCGAAGTGCGTGCGCTGGGCGCGATGATTGCGGTCGAGCTGTTCGAGGGTGGCGACAGCCACAAGCCGAACGCTGCAGCCGTCGCCTCCGTGGTGGCCAAGGCGCGTGACAAGGGCCTGATCCTGCTGTCCTGCGGCACCTATGGCAACGTGTTGCGCGTACTGGTCCCGCTGACCTCGCCGGACGAGCAGTTGGACAAAGGCTTGGCGATCATCGAAGAGTGTTTCTCCGAGCTGTAAGCGGAACCTGATTTGACCGACAGAAAAAACCCGCTTCGGCGGGTTTTTTTGTGCCCGATGCAGCACATTCAGGCCGTGTTCATTGTACGTAGGCAGCGTGATTGTCTAAGGTTGCAGCATTGCCGATGGAGCGTGCTGGATGACTGCTGTTGATTTACCGGCTGTACCCCGAGTGTTGATTGCCGAGGCGGACCCTTGGTCGCGGGATCTGCTCAAGCAAGTGCTGTTGAATGTGCGCTGCGACGCACGGCTGGATGTGTGTGCTGATGGGCAGCAAGCAGCCACGCTGTTGCGAGAAAAAAACTACGACCTGATTCTTGCGGATTGGGAGTTGCCGGGCGTCGATGGCCTGAGCCTGCTGCGCAGCGTGCGCCAGAAGCGCCGTTCGCTGCCCTTTATTCTGTTGAGCAGTCGCAATGACAGCGCCAGCGTGCGCGAAGCCCTGCCCCTGGCGCCGACGGCGTACCTGACCAAACCACTGAACATGGAAGGCCTGACCCAGCGCCTGCAAGACCTGCTGCTCAACGAAGGCGAAAGCGTGTACTGCGAAATTGCGCCGCTGGCGCCGGGCATGACGCTGCCGATGTTCCTGGAGCGCCGTCGCGAAGCCTCTGACGGCGCGCCGTTGCGGGTGGATGTAAAAGACGTCGTAGAGCACAGCCTCACGCCGGATGGCCTGGACCTCGGATGCCTGGAAGACCAGGTGCGCATGGACCCGCAAATAACGGCCGTATTGATCGCCGCCGCCAACAGTGCCGGCCATCACGGCACGCCGGTGCAAACCCTGTCCGCCGCGCTGCACACACTGGCGGCCGGGCAGAGCATGAACCTGATTCTGGGCCTGGCCCTCAAGCACAACGTGGTGCTGGGCGACCCGGCGCTGGTGGCCTATGCCGAGCGCCACTGGCAACTGTCCCAAGACACTGCCGACTATGCTCGCCACCTGGCGCGCATGCTGGAGCTGGACCACGAGCGCTGCTACAGCGCCGGCATCCTGCATCGGTTGGGCGACTTGGCGTTGTTGCGCTGCCTGGAAGACTGGCGCCAGGGCGGCGGGGCGTTGGATGACGAAGCGATTGGCGAGTCTCTGGCTACCTACGGTGCGGCCTATGGTTCGGCATTGCGCGCGCGTTGGCGTTTGCCGTTGGAGCTACGCCAGTTGATTGCGTCGATCTATTCACTCGAAGGCGGGGTGTATTCGCGAGAATCGCTGGTGATGAACCTCGCGGCGCAGATGGCGCGGCTGACCGAGCGTGAAGGGTTGGAAGAGCTCGCCGGCAGCAAAACGGCGCGCTTGCTGAGGGTCGGGTTGTCGGAGTTGACTCGGGTACGCAAAGCCTAGCCAGCAACGAGGTCACGTGTGGGAGCCGGCCCGCTCCCATCGTTGAGTGGCGTTAACTTGCTATGACGCGGTTCTTGCCTTGGCGTTTGGCCTCGTACATCGCCGCATCCGCGCGCGCAAACAGGCTGTCCAGAGACGCATCTTCTTCGCGCAGCGTAGCCAGGCCCTGGCTGACGGTGACGGTAAATTGCCGCCCTTCGTAGCTGAAACTCAGCGCCTGGATTTCCTTGCCCAACCGCTCGGCCACTTGCAATGCCATGTGCGGCGCACAACCGGGCAGCACGGCGGCGAATTCTTCGCCACCGATGCGCCCGAACAGGTCGCCACGGCGCAGTACGCTGCGACCGCTCTCGGCGATACGCCGCAACACCTGATCGCCCTCCAGGTGGCCGTAACTGTCGTTGACCTCTTTGAAGTTATCAATGTCCAGCAACAGGAACGCCAGCGTTGTACCTTGGGCGCAGGCGCTGTCGAAGGCCAGGTTGGCGCATTCGAAAAAGTGCCTGCGATTGCTGCTCTGGGTCAGTACGTCGGTGGTGGCGAGTCGGTGCAGTTCCAACTCCATCTGTTTCTTTTCGGTGATGTCTTCGGCCATGCCGACCACGATCACCGGCCTGCCGGGCTCGACCTGCTGGTTGATATAGCATTTGTCGCTCAGCCAGCGAATCTGCCCGTCGGCGGTAATGATGC
Source organism: Pseudomonas sp. RGB (assembly GCF_007713445.1). Classification (NCBI taxonomy): domain Bacteria; kingdom Pseudomonadati; phylum Pseudomonadota; class Gammaproteobacteria; order Pseudomonadales; family Pseudomonadaceae; genus Pseudomonas; species Pseudomonas sp. RGB. The sequence continues at coordinate 81,469 of NZ_VMSH01000003.1, forward strand.
GGTACTCGCGGTCCTCCACGGCGCCTTGCTCCAGCACGCGAGCGAGGCTGTATTCAGCGTAATCGAGGTCTTCGGGGTGAACGCTGTTGCGCCATTCGCGGTGGTCGGCCAATAGCAGACCGGCCGGACGGCCAAACACTCGCTCGTAGGCCGGGCTCACGTACAGCACTTGGCGCGTTTCCCAGTCGATGGCCCACAGCACGGCATTCACGCTGACCAGCAGTGAGCTGAGCAGTTGCTCGCGCTCACTCAGCCGCTCGACTTCACCCTGGGCGTGCATGAGCGCCAACAAGGTTGCCGCCGCAGCCGGGCGGGCAGGCTCAGCTGTGGGGGCATCGGGCAAGTAAGGCTTTTCGTGAACCATCGGTACAACTCTCTCTGGGCGCGCCGCAGGATGGAGCAGCGGTCACTACAAGGGGTCACCATGATGGCGAAGTGTTCTTTGAGAGAGGGGAATTGCGGTGAAGTTCCGTGAACAGGCTGACTAAGAAATGACGTCAGAAACCGGTTGTAGGCCGATTTTCGCGGTGAATAGGCTGGTTTTGGTGATTAGTTTTACGGTGGTGAGGGTGCTTGTTGTGGCGAGCGGGCTTGCCCCGCGTTGGGCTGCGAAGCGGCCCTGAAACCTGGCACTGCGGTTTATCAGCAGAAATGCGATGGCTTTTATTGGGGCTGCTTCGCAGCCCAACGCGGGGCAAGCCCGCTCGCCACAGGGAGCCCGCCTGCCAAGGCCAACCTGCCTATCACAGCAAGCCCGCTCACACGAGCGGGCTGTGAATGCTCGATCAGGCCGCTGCAGGACGCAGCGAATAGGTCTTCAGCTGGTGGGCAAAATCGCGCAGGGACTGAATGCCGCTGGCCTCGGCCTCGTGCACCCATTCCTTGATCGCAGCCAGCATGTCGTGGCCATTGGAGCTGGTTTTCAGCCAGATCTGCTGCAGCGCCAGGCGCTTCTCGTAGATCACGGTGAGCGCATGGCTGTGTTCCAGCAGGCTCTGGATACGCACGTGGTGGCGGTCATCCAGCAAGCTGGTTTCACGCGACAGCAGACGTTTGGCACGGTGGAACTGATGACGCACCGAGTGATCGACCTTCTCCAGCTCCTGCTTGACCAGCGGGCCGATCACCAACTTGCGGTACTGGGCCATGATCTGGAAGCGGTTGTTGAGGATCGCCATGGCGGTGTCCATGTCCAGATGGCCTTTGCCTTCGACACGGTGGGCGATGGGGGCAACGCGCTGCACCTTGGCCAGGCGCAGGAAGCTGAAGACTTTGATCCACGCCCAACCCAGGTCGAACTCCCATTTCTTCACCGACAGCTTGGCCGAATTGGGATAGGTGTGGTGATTGTTATGCAGCTCTTCGCCGCCGACGATGATGCCCCACGGCACCAGGTTGGTCGCCGCGTCACGGCATTCGAAGTTGCGATAGCCCACGGCATGCCCCAGGCCGTTGATCACGCCGGCAGCCCAGAACGGAATCCACATCATCTGGATCGCCCAGATGGTGATGCCGATGGTGCCGAACAGCATCAAGTCGATGATGCCCATGATCGCCACGCCCAGCAGCGGGTAAGGCGTATAGATCTTGCGCTCGATCCAGTCGTCCGGGCAGTTCTTGCCGTAGATGCGCAGGGTCTCTGGGTTTTCGGCTTCAGCACGGTACAGCTCGGCGCCTTTGCGCAATACGGTGGACAGGCCTTTGACGACCGGGCTGTGCGGGTCGTCGACGGTTTCGCATTTGGCGTGGTGTTTGCGGTGGATGGCGGTCCACTCGCGGGTGTTCTGCGCCGTGGTCAGCCACAGCCAGAAGCGGAAGAAGTGTTTCAGGCCGGCATTGAGCTCCAGGGAGCGATGGGCTGAATAGCGGTGCAGATAAACCGTGACCCCAACGATGGTCACGTGGGTCATCAACAGAGTGACTGCCACCAGTTGCCAGGCTGACAAGTCAAGAAAACCGTTGTACCACATAGGCTGTATGGCCCTCAGATAAAGAAAAAAGCAGCTCACGCATTATCACTAAGCCTACAGAGAAAACCAGCCGCCCTTTCAGATAGAAGTGACTGGATGTTTCTTATTCTATAATCCGCAGCCTTTGTAGGGCGATTTTGTTTTTTGGTAAGGATTACTGACCATATGCTGTTTTCATACCGAGGTGCCCTGCGTGTGGGGCTGGTATACCTGCTGGTTTCCATTGCGTGGCTCCAGCTCAGCCATTATCTATTGATCGACTTTCTCGATGACCCTTGGGAACTGGAACGCTGGCTGCAGGTGCGCGGCTATGTCTGGGTGGGGCTCAGCGCGCTGACCCTGTTTCTGATTTGCGCCCGTTTTGCCCATGCTCACCAGCTGCAGCAGCCCCTGAAAGAAAACCGCGAGCGCCTGCGCCAGGCGGCTGCCGTGTTCGATTGCACCCGCGAAGGCGTGCTGGTCACCGACGCCCAAGGTTTGATCGTGCACGTCAATCGGGCGTTTATCGAGATCACCGGCTATCGTCGCGAAGACGTCATGGGCGAGCGACCAAGCTTGTTCAAGTCCGGGCGCCATTCGTCGAATTTTTATCAACAGATGTTCCAGACCCTGGAACGCACCGGCGAATGGAGCGGCGAAATCTGGAATCGGCGCAAAAGCGGTGAAATTTATCCACAGTGGCAAACCATCCGCGTCATCCAGGATGACCAAGGCAAGGTCAGCCATTACGTCGCGGTGTTTTCCGATATCAGCGCGATCAAGGATTCCGAGCACGAACTGGCGCACCTCGCCCATCACGACCCGCTCACCGACCTGCCCAATCGCCTGCTGTTCACCGACCGCGCCGAGCAGGCGCTGGCCTCGGCGCAAGTGCACAAACGCGGCTGTGCCTTGCTGTTGCTAGACCTGGATCATTTCAAGATCATCAACGACAGCCTCGGCCATAACGTCGGCGACCAGTTGCTCAAAGCGGTCGGCGAGCGGCTCAAGGGGCTGTTCGGCCCCGGCGTGACCCTGGCGCGCCTGGGCGGCGACGAGTTCGCCGTGCTCGCCGAAAGTTGTCCACAGGTGGTGCAGGCCGCCGCCCTGGCCCAGCGGATGCTCGATGCGATGAAGCAGCCGTTCATCTTTGACGGCCACCAACTGTTTATCAGCGCCAGTATCGGTATCAGCTTGTTCCCCAGCGATGCACTGAGCGCCCAGCAGTTGCTGCGCAATGCCGATTCCGCGCTGTTCAAGGCCAAGAGTGCCGGGCGCGAAAGCTACGCGCTGTACACCGAAGAGCTGACCGCCCATGCGCAGAACCGCGTGGAAATCGCCAGCGAACTGCGCCGCGCCCTCGACCAGCAGGAGCTGCGCGTGTATTACCAGCCGGTGCACAACCTGCAGGGCAGCCGCCTGATCGGCGTCGAAGCGCTGGTGCGCTGGCAACACCCGGAGCGCGGTCTGGTGCCACCGGGCGATTTCATCCCCATCGCCGAACGTACCGGGCTGATTGCCGACATCGACGCCTGGGTCATGGACCAGGCCTGCCGCCAGATGTGCCAATGGCTGGCCGATGGCGCGCCGCTGAGTTTTATCGCGGTGAATGTCTCCAGTCGGCTGTTTGCCCGGCGCGAGCTGTACGAGCAAGTCGCCCAGGTGCTGCACGCCACCGGCCTCGATCCGGCGTTTCTTGAGTTGGAGGTCACCGAAAGCGCGGTGATGGATGATCCGGAAGTGGCCCTTGAGCAACTGCACCGCCTGCGTGAACTGGGCTTGCGCCTGGCCATCGACGACTTTGGTACCGGCTATTCGTCACTGCTGCGCCTCAAGCGCCTGCCGGTGCAGAAGCTCAAGATCGACCAGGGCTTTGTCGCCGGGCTGCCATGGGATGAGGACGATGCGGCGATTGTGCGCGTGGTAATCGCCCTGGCGAAAAGCATGGGCATGCAGGTGCACGCCGAAGGCATCGAGCAAGTGGAACAGGCGCGGTTCTTGTTGGAGCAGGAATGCGATATGGGGCAGGGGTATTGGTTCGGGCGGCCGATGCCGGCACAGGAGATTGATTGGCATCGGGCACCTGCTATCCGCTAGGCACAACTCGGTCAATGTGGGAGCCGGGCTTGCCCGCGATGAGGGACTTTCAGGCGAAATGTTCTGTGCCTGACACACCGCTATCGCGGGCAAGCCCGGCTCCCACAGGGTTACGCAGCGCCTGGCTAACGGTATTTTCAGTGCTAAAACCCGCGCAACCCCACGTCCTGCCAGAAAATTCTTTCTGGTTATATAAACATTCTTAAATAGTATTTTTAAGAATATCCGCGCTTATCTACTATCGCCCTCACGCCGCAAGCAGTGCCGCCACTGCCAGGCACTATTCATTTCAGGAGCGAGACCATGAGCGCATCTCTACGTAGCGTCGACGGCCAGGACGAAGCAGCCATTTTGCGTGAGATCCAGAGCGCCTTGCGCGACCTGCGGTTTGGCGCGGTGGAAATCACTGTGCATAACGCCCAAGTGGTACAGATCGAACGCAAGGAAAAATTCCGTTTGCAGAACCCGGGTAACAAACCGAGCTGAGCACCAACGGCGATTCGCATGCTAGACCCGCAACTATAAGAAAAAGCCAACACCCCAGAATTTCAGGAGCCTTCTATGTCGTCGATTCGCCGTTACGCCCTGGCCGCACTGGCCAGTGCCGTGTTTGCCGGTTCCGCTGTTGCCAAGGACTACGAGTTGCTCAACGTCTCGTATGACCCGACCCGTGAGCTGTACCAGGACTACAACGCTGAGTTCACCACCTTCTGGAAACAGTCCCACCCCGGCGACAACGTCAAGATCCAGCAGTCCCACGGCGGCTCGGGCAAGCAAGGCCGTGCGGTGATCGACGGCCTGCGCGCCGACGTAGTGACCCTGGCCCTGGCCGGTGACATCGACGAAATCGCCAAACTGGGCAAGACCCTGCCGGAAAACTGGCAAACCCGCCTGCCGGACGCCAGCACCCCGTACACCTCGACCATCGTGTTCCTGGTGCGCAAAGGCAACCCTAAAGGCATCAAGGATTGGGGCGACCTGATCAAGAAAGACGTGTCCGTGATCACCCCGAACCCGAAAACCTCCGGCGGCGCCCGCTGGAACTTCCTCGCCGCCTGGGCCTATGGCCTGAAAGCCGGTGGCAGCGAAGCCAAGGCCCAGGAATACGTGAAAGAGCTGTTCAAGCACGTGCCGATCCTCGACACCGGCGCGCGCGGTTCGACCATCACCTTCGTCAACAACGGTCAGGGTGACGTGTTGCTGGCCTGGGAAAACGAAGCCTTCCTGGCGCTGAAAGAAGACGGCGGCGCCGACAAGTTCGACATCGTTGTACCTTCGCTGTCGATCCTCGCCGAGCCGCCAGTGGCCGTGGTCGACAAGAACGCCGAGAAAAAGGGCAACACCGAAATCGCCACCGAATACCTCAAGCACCTGTACAGCCCGGCTGGCCAGGAGATTGCGGCGAAGAACTTCTACCGCCCACGCGATGAGAAAGTCGCCGCCAAATACGCCCAGCAGTTCCCGAAACTGGACCTGGTGACTATCGACAAAGACTTCGGCGGCTGGAAAACTGCCCAACCGAAATTCTTCAATGACGGTGGCGTGTTCGACCAGATCTACTCGGCGCAGTAAGCCAAATTAAACTGTAGGAGCCAGCTTTCTGTGGGAGCCGGGCTTGTGTGAGAGCTGGCTTGCCTGCGATAGCATCACCCCGGTGTGACTGACACACCGAGGTGCCTGCATCGCGGGCAAGCCCGGCTCCCGCAGAAGAGCCAGCTCCCACACAAGCTCGCTCCTATAGTGGTATCTACCCGCTAACCAAGGACTCTTATGTCGCGTCGTATTTCCCCCGTCATACCCGGCTTCGGGCTGACGCTGGGCTACACCGTGGTGTACCTCAGCCTGATCGTACTCATCCCCCTGGCGGCGATGTTTGTACATGCCGCTCAACTCACTTGGGATCAGTTCTGGAACATCATCTCTGCACCGCGTGTGCTGGCGGCGTTGAAACTGAGCTTCGGCACGGCACTGTATGCCGCCATTATCAACGGCGTGATCGGTACGCTGCTGGCCTGGGTGCTGGTGCGCTACACCTTCCCCGGCCGCAAAATCATCGATGCGATGATCGACCTGCCCTTCGCCCTGCCCACCGCCGTTGCCGGCATCGCACTGACTGCGCTCTACACCCCCACCGGCCTGGTCGGCCAGTTCGCTGCTGACCTGGGCTTCAAGATCGCCTACACCCCGCTGGGCATCACCCTGGCGCTGACCTTCGTCACGCTGCCATTCGTGGTGCGCACGGTGCAGCCGGTGTTGGCCGATATCCCTCGGGAAATCGAAGAAGCCGCCGCGTGTCTCGGCGCCAAGCCCTTGCAGGTGTTCCGCTACATCCTCGTGCCTGCGTTGCTGCCCGCCTGGCTGACCGGCTTCGCGCTGGCCTTCGCCCGTGGCGTCGGTGAGTACGGCTCGGTGATTTTCATCGCGGGCAACATGCCGATGAAAACCGAGATCCTGCCGCTGCTGATCATGGTCAAGCTCGACCAGTACGACTACCACGGCGCCACCTCCATCGGTGTGCTGATGCTGGTGGTTTCCTTTGTTTTGCTGCTGCTGATCAACTTGCTGCAGCGGCGCATCGAACACCCATAAGGAGGCGCGGAACATGTCCCAATCGTCTATTTCCGCCGCGTCTTCGGCCAACGCTGCCCGTCGTGGCAGCGCGGTGTCGCGACGCATCCTGATCAGCCTCGGCTGGCTGGTGTTCTTCCTGTTCCTGCTGCTGCCGCTGTTTATCGTGGTGTCCCAGGGTTTGAAGAACGGCCTCGGCGCGTTCTTCACCGCGATCCTGGAACCCGACGCGCTGTCGGCACTGAAGCTGACGGTGATCGCCGTGGTGATTTCGGTGCCGCTCAACGTGGTGTTCGGCGTCAGCGCCGCCTGGTGCGTGAGCAAGTACTCGTTCCGTGGCAAGAGCATCCTGGTCACGCTGATCGACCTGCCGTTCTCGGTGTCGCCGGTGATCGCCGGTCTGGTCTACGTGTTGATGTTCGGCGCCCAGGGCTTCTTCGGCCCGTGGCTGCAAGACCACGACATCCAGATCGTCTTCGCCTTGCCGGGCATTGTGCTGGCGACCATCTTCGTGACGGTGCCGTTCGTGGCCCGTGAACTGATCCCGCTGATGCAGGAGCAGGGCACTCAGGAAGAAGAGGCCGCGCGCCTGCTCGGTGCCAATGGCTGGCAGATGTTCTGGCATGTGACCGTGCCGAACATCAAGTGGGGCCTGATCTACGGCGTGGTGCTGTGTACCGCACGGGCGATGGGTGAGTTCGGCGCGGTATCGGTGGTGTCCGGCCACATTCGCGGCGTGACCAACACCTTGCCGCTGCACGTTGAGATCCTCTACAACGAATACAACCACGTTGCCGCGTTTGCCGTCGCGAGCCTGTTGCTGATCCTGGCGCTCTTCATCCTGCTGCTCAAGCAGTGGAGCGAGAACCGTATCAACCGCCTGCGCAAAAGCGCCGGTGAGGAATAAGTCATGTCGATTGAAGTCCGTAATGTCAGCAAGAATTTCAACGCCTTCAAGGCCCTGAACAGCATCAATCTGGACATCCAGAGTGGCGAGCTGGTGGCGTTGCTGGGCCCGTCCGGCTGCGGCAAGACCACCTTGCTGCGCATCATTGCCGGCCTGGAAACCCCGGATGCCGGCAGCATCGTGTTCCACGGCGAAGACGTGTCCGGTCACGACGTGCGTGATCGCAACGTCGGTTTTGTGTTTCAGCACTACGCGCTGTTCCGCCACATGACCGTGTTCGACAACGTCGCGTTCGGCCTGCGCATGAAGCCGAAAAACCAGCGCCCGAACGAAAGCCAGATCGCGGTCAAGGTTCACGAGTTGCTGAACATGGTGCAGCTGGATTGGCTGTCGGATCGCTACCCGGAACAACTCTCCGGTGGCCAGCGCCAGCGTATCGCCCTGGCCCGCGCCCTGGCGGTCGAGCCTAAAGTGTTGCTGCTGGATGAGCCGTTCGGCGCCCTCGACGCCAAGGTGCGTAAAGAGCTGCGCCGCTGGCTGGCGCGTCTGCACGAAGACATCAACCTGACCTCGGTGTTCGTGACCCACGACCAGGAAGAGGCCATGGAAGTCGCCGACCGCATTGTGGTGATGAACAAGGGCGTGATCGAACAGATTGGTTCACCGGGCGAAGTCTACGAGAACCCGGCCAGTGATTTTGTGTACCACTTCCTGGGGGATTCCAACCGGCTGCATTTGGGTGAGGACCAGCACGTGCTGTTCCGCCCGCATGAAGTGTCGTTGTCGCGCCATGAACTGGAAGACCACCACGCGGCTGAAGTGCGGGATATTCGGCCGTTGGGCGCTACCACACGGGTGACGCTCAAGGTCGAAGGCCAAAGCGAGTTGATCGAGGCCGAAGTGGTCAAAGACCACGACAGCCTGACCGGTCTGGCGCGTGGCGAGACCTTGTTCTTCAAACCCAAGGTCTGGCAAAAAGCTTAAAAACACCGCAAGACCCCTGTGGGAGCGGGCTTGTGTGGGAGCTGGCTTGCCTGCGATAGCATCACTGCGGTGTAACTGATACACCGAGGTGCCTGCATCGCAGGCAAGCCAGCTCCCACATTCAGACCTTGCTCGGCTTTAGATCGCGGCGTTCTACCGGGCCGGATCGCGCCTCAATCTGCTCCTTGAGGTCATGCCGCAACCCCAGCACAAACGCCAACTCCGCCACCACAAACAACGGCCCCACAATCAATCCCGACACGTCATCCACAAACGCCGGCTTCCTGCCTTCGTAGTAGTGCCCGACAAACTGAATCGCCCAGCCCACCACAAACATCCCTATGCCGCTGCCCAGCCACACCGCTGTGCTCTGCGCCGCCAGCGCATGCCCGGCCCACACCGACAGGCCCATCAACACCGTCATCAGCACGCCCAGCGCCAGTTCCAGGCGCAAGTAAAACCATGCCGAAAACAGCGCGAGTAGCACTGCCGGAGATATCCACAGGCTACCGACGGCCCATTCGGGGCGCGACAACAGCACCGCCACGGCGACCACGATTAACGGGATGCCGACAAAGTGGCTGGCGATATTGCGCGGGTCGCGGTGGTAGGCGGCGTATTGACTGAGGTGCTCGACGAGGCTTTTCATTGTTGTTCCTCCTGTAGGATGCTTGATCATGCCCTGCCAGCCTGTGACTGACTGTCAGCTGGGCGACAATCTTCGGAGTTCGCATGGACACAGAGAAATGGCGCTCGCAGCTGGCCAGCGGTCATTGGTTCAGCCACTTGCCTGCCTCTTTTCAGCATAGCCTGCTGGCCAGTGCCCGGCAGCGCCAGCTGGCGGCGGGGCAATACCTGTTCAAGCGCGGCGACCCGCCCTGTGGCCTGTATGCGGTGCTCGACGGCACGCTGCGCATCAGCGCGGTGAACGAACACGGTAAGGAAGCGCTATTGAGCCTGGTAGAGCGGCCGTATTGGTTCGGCGAAATCTGCCTGTTCGACAGCTTGCCGCGCACCCACGACGCCTGCGCCGTGGGGCCGTGCACGCTGTTGCAGGTGCCGCAGCAGGCGTTGCTGAACATCCTTGATGACTCCCCGCAATACTGGCGCGACCTGGCCTTGCTGATGAGCCAGAAACTGCGCCTGAGCTTTATCAATATCGAGCACCTGAGCCTGATGCCGGCCTCGGTGCGGCTGGCGCACCGTTTACTGATGATCGTTGAAGGTTACGGCGATACCGAGCACTCAAAACGTATGCTGCAACTGCCCCAGGAAGATTTGGCGGCGATGTTGAGCCTGTCACGCCAGACCACCAACGCCTTGCTCAAGGACCTGCAAGCCCAGGGCGTCGTGCGCCTGGGCTATGGGGAAATTGAAATCCTCGATGCTCATCGCTTGCGTGAGGCGGCGCAGACCTGAGGGTGATAGCCTGCAAACCTGATCAATCGAGGTGTGTTATGCGCGTGCTGTTAGTGGAACATGAAACCGAAGAGGCACAGCGGATGGCCCGGGGTTTGAACGAGGCCGGCTACACCGTGGAGGTCGCAGCCAATGGCATGGCAGCGTTGCGCTTCGTGGAGAGTACCGAGTACGAGCTGGTGATTCTGGATGTGATGTTGCCGGGCTTGAACGCCTGGAAGTTGCAGCAGGCTATTCGGTTGAAGGGCGAGACGCCGGTGTTGTTCCTGACCACGCCGGGCGGGATTGAAGACCGGCTGCGCGGGTTGGAATTGCATGAAGATGATTATTTGCTCAAGCCCTTTGATGCCAAGGCGCTGGCGGCGCGGGCAAGAAAGTTACTGCGCCGCGATCGTGGGCGCTGATTGATCAGGACTTGCATGGCCTGATCCACCGCCTTCGCGAGCAAGCCCGCTCCCACCGTTGACTGCATTCACACATCAAAATGTGGGAGGGGGCTTGCCCCCGAAGGCGCTAATTGATCCAGGACTTGCATGGCAAAATGTGGGAGGGGGCTTGCCCCCGAAGGCGCTAATTGATCCAGGACTTGCATGGCCTGATCCACCGTCTTCGCGAGCAAGCCCGCTCCCACCGTTGACTGCATTCACACATCAAAATGTGGGAGGGGGCTTGCCCCCGAAGGCGCTAATTGATCCAGGACTTGCATTGCCTGATCCACCGCCTTCGCGAGCAAGCCCGCTCCACCTTTGACTGCATTCACACATCAAAATGTGGGAGGGGGCTTGCCCCCGAAAGCGCTGATTGATCCAGGATTTGCAGGGTCTGATCCACCGCCTTCGCGAGCAAGCCCGCTCCCACCTTTGACTGCATTCACACATCAAACCGCCTTCGCGAGCAAGCCCGCTCCCACCTTTGACTGCATTCACACATCAAAATATGGGAGGGGGCTTTCCCCCGAAGGCGCTGATTGATCCAAGACTTGCATGGCCTGATCCACCGCCTTCGCGAGCAAGCTCGCTCCCACCTTTGACTGCATTCACACATCAAGATGTGGGAGGGGGCTTGCCCCCGAAGGCGCTGATTGATCCAGGATTTGCAGGGGCTGATCCACCGCCTTCGCGAGCAAGCCCGCTCCCACCTTTGACTGCATTCACACATCAAAATGTGGGAGGGGGCTTGCCCCCGAAGGGGTCCTACCTAGCGCAACCCATCTCGAAACTGCCCCGGCGTCATCCCCGTCCAGCGCTTAAACGCCCGATTAAAACTGCTGGTATCGGCAAACCCAAGCAAGTGGCTGATCTCGGCCAATGAGCACTGCGGATCCCGCAAGTGCAGCAGCGCCAGGTTTTCCCGACATTCATTGAGCAACGCGTCAAACCGGCAGCCTTCATCGGCCAGATGCCGTTGCAAGCTGCGCAAACTCAAATGCAACGCCTGGGCGATCCGTTCGGCACTCGGCTCACCCTCCGGCAATTGCGCCTCGATGGCCGCGCGCACCTTGCGCTCCCATGTCAGCGGTTGCAGCTGGGCGAGGGTGCGTTTGAGCACGGTTTCATTGTGTTCGGCCAACTCCGGGTTGGCGTCATCCAGGTGGCTGTCGAAGTCCCGCGCGGCAAACTCCAGGCGGTCTTCCTCGGCGCCAAAGAACACCGGTGCGCGAAACACCGTGTGCCACGGCGTGGGGTCGGCCGGCTCCGGGCGCTGCAGGTACACCGCCAGCGGCGCGTACTCACGGCCGAGCCGATTTCGGCAGGTGCGCACATAGATCGCTGCAAACGCATCAATCGCTTCCAGCGCCGGTGCCGGGCTGCCGACGGGTTGCAGCAGGCGAAAGCAATAGCGCTCGCCCTCTCGGCTAAGCTCCAGCGTCAGCGCATCGCTGACCACTTGGTGATAACGCACGATCCGCTCGAACACCTCGCGCAGGCTGCCGCTGGCCACCAACGCATAACCCAGCGCATGAAAGGTGGTCGGGCTGACAAACCGCGACACCCGCAAGCCGATGGCCGGGTCGCCGCTGGCCTGCACGGCCAGTGCCCATAACCGCGTGGTGGCCGACAACGGATAGCGCGCGTTGGGGTCGTCCATCTGCTGCGGGTCGAGCCCGGCTTGCGCGCACAGGGCGGCGCTGTCGAGGTCCAGGGCGTCGAGCTGCTTGCGCAGGGCGCGGGTCCAGCTGGCGAGGGAAGTGGCTTCGGGCATGACGATTGGCGCTTGCGGTCAACAGGTTGGCGTGTGGGGCTGATGCCCTGGCGCACCGCTTGGGCCAGGATGCATCAATCAATAACCAAGAGGATGGAAGCATGGACGGTACTTCTGCAAGTCCCCAGCAGATGAACGCACAACAGCGTTCAGCGCATATCCGTGACGTGGTGCTCGCCGAAGGGGCCAGATTACGCCAGCAGCACCCCTGGCTGCGGCACCAGGACGCCCTGGGCGCGGGCATTCTGGCGTTTGCCTTGCTGGGCATGCTCGGCTCGGCGGCGCTCTACATCACCGGCCACATGGCGTGGTGGGTTTGCCTGCTGCTCAATGCCTTCCTCGCCTCGCTGACCCACGAGCTGGAACACGACCTGATCCACAGCATGTACTTTCGCAAGCAACGCCTGCCCCACAACCTGATGATGGGCCTGGTATGGCTGGCGCGGCCGAGCACCATCAACCCGTGGATACGCCGGCATCTGCACCTCAATCACCATAAGGTGTCCGGCACCGAGACCGATATGGAAGAACGCGCCATCACCAATGGCGAGCCGTGGGGCCTGGCGCGGTTGCTGATGGTGGGTGACAACCTCATGTCGGCGTTCATCCGCATGCTGCGCGCCAAGTCCTGGAAGCACAAATTCAACATCCTCAAGCGCTCGCTGTTGGTGTACGCACCCTTGGCGCTGCTGCATTGGGGCGCGTGGTATGTGTTTTTGGGCTTTCATGCGGCCAATGGTGTCGCCAGCCTGATGGGCGCGCCGATCGCCTGGTCAGCTGGCACCTTGCAGGTGATGCTGGTGATCGACATCGCCGCCGTGGTGATCATTGGCCCCAACGTGCTGCGCACCTTCTGCCTGCACTTTGTCAGCTCCAACATGCACTACTACGGTGATGTGGAGCTGGGCAACGTGATCCAGCAAACCCAGGTGCTCAACCCCTGGTGGATGTGGCCGCTGCAAGCGTTTTGCTTCAACTTCGGCAGCACCCATGGCATCCACCATTTTGTGGTGAAAGAGCCGTTTTACATCCGCCAGATGACCGCCAAGGTGGCGCACAGGGTGATGCGCGAGATGGGCGTGCGCTTCAATGATTTCGGCACGTTTGCGCGGGCCAACCGCCTGGAACCGCAGGCCCGCACACAGGTCGGGCTCAATCCGGCTGAAACGGCGACGCGCTGAGCACTACGCCGGTCTCGTCCACGTACTGCTGCCAGTGGCCGATCAGGGTCTCGAGTTTGTCCGGGTGACTCAAGGCCAGATCATGGATTTCTCCGGGGTCCTGGCCCAGGTCATACAGTTGCCACGTCGCCGGCCCTGCCGGGCCTGGGATGTACACGGCTTTCCACTGGCCCTGGCGAATCGCGCGGCGGCCGAACAGCTCCCAGCCGGTGACGGTATGTTCGTCGTGCACCTGATTGGTCTCGCCGGACAAAAAGCCCAGCCACGACTTGCCCCGCAACGGCGCCACCGGCTTGCCGCGCCAGTGCTTGCCGGGGTGGCGTACACCGGCCAGGTCCAGAATCGTCGGCGTAATATCCATCACCGTGCCGAACCCATGGCTGATCCGCCCGTTGAGCGCCAGTGGCGGGTAGTGCACCAGCGCCGGCACCCGAATGCCACCCTCGGTGGTAAACGCCTTGAACAGCCGCGAGGGCGCGGTCGCCACCTGCGCCCATGACGGCCCGTACCAGACGTACGAGTTGGCACGGCCGATGTTTTCCAGGCTGTTGTCGTAATGCTGGTTGAGATAGGTCAACAGCTGCGGCCCGAACGTGGGGAAGGCTTCCAGCAGCGCGCCCTCGGCGCCGTTATCGGACATGAACACGATGAAGGTGTTGTCCAGTTGCCCCTGGCGGCGCAGGTACTCCACCACCCGGCCGATGTTCCAGTCCATGCGCTCGACCATCGCCGCATACACTTCCATCGCGCGGGCCGAGAGCTGGCGCTGTTCATCGCTAAAGGCCGCCCATTGGGTGTTCAGCTCAATCAGCGGGTGAGGCTCGACATGGGCGTCGATCAACCCCAGCGACTTGAGCTTTTCCAGGCGTTCCAGGCGCAGCACTTCGGGGCCGGCGTCGTAGCGGCCACGGTATTTTTCGACAATGTCCGCCGGCGCCTGCAATGGCCAATGCGGCGCCGAAAACGGCAGGTAAGCGAAGAACGGCCGCGCCTGGTCGCGCTCCTTGAGGTACTGCAGCAGCTTGTCGCCAAACGCATCGGAGGAATAGAACCCCTCGGGCAGTTGCTCGACGAAGGTGTCGTCCTCGATGTACAGCGCCGGGGTGGATTTGAGCAAGCCTGGCGTGTCGTCGTCATAGGTCGGCTCAAAGCCATAGTGGTTGGCGGCGCCGGGCAACAGTGAAAACGACCGCTCGAACCCCCGCGCATGCGGCGCGAGTTCGGCGGTGAGGCCCAGGTGCCATTTGCCGCTCATCAAGGTCTGGTAACCGGCCTCGCGCAGCAGCTCCGGCAGCGCCACGACGTTGTCGTTGAGGTAGCCCTCGTAACCCGGTTTGCCGATCAGCTCCGGCGTGAGCGCCTCGGCCATGGTGCCGATGCCAGCGATGTGATGGTCGGTGCCGGTCAGCAGCATCGAGCGCGTGGGAGAGCAGGTCGGCGCGGTGTGGAAGTCGGTCAGGCGCAGACCCTTGAGCGCCAGGGCATCCAGGTGCGGCGTAGAGATTTCCCCGCCGAACGCGCCGAGGTCGGAAAAGCCCATGTCATCGGCCAGGATCACGAGAAAATTGGGACGTTGCGGCATCACGGCACTCCTCTTCAGCAGGCAATAAAGGCCAGCGGCAGGTCGCGAATCTGTTCGCGCACGGGCGGCTGATAGTGGTCATCGCTGATCAGTTCATGCAGCAGTTCTTCGCGCAGCTGGTGGAATTCGAAGCTGCTGCGCTGGCGCGGATGGGGCAGGGCGATATCGACGATTTGCTTGATCCGCCCAGGCCGGGGCTCCATCACCACCACGCGATCGGCGAGGAAAATCGCCTCTTCCACGTCGTGGGTCACCAACACCGTGGTGATCCTGGCGCGCGCGCGGATCGCCAACAGCTCTTCCTGCATTTGTTGGCGGGTCAGTGCGTCCAGGGCGCCGAACGGCTCGTCTAGCAGCAGGATGCGCGGGCTGGCGACCAGGCCACGGGCGATCGCCACCCGTTGCGCCATGCCGCCGGACAGCTGATGGGGATAGGCGCGGGTGAAGTCGCTCAGGCCCACCAGCTCGATAAAGTCGCTGATGCGGCGGTTGCGCTCGGCTTCGCTCAGCGGCTCGTTGACCAGGCCCAGGCCGATGTTTTGCGCCACGGTCAGCCAGGGGAACAGGCGGTGCTCCTGGAACACAATGCCGCGCTCGCCGCCGATGCCGTTTACGGCCTTACCGTCGACCTGGATGTCGCCGCGAAACTGCGTATCGAGCCCCACCAACAGGCGCAGTAGGGTGGATTTGCCGCAGCCGCTGGAGCCGACAATTGCGACGAATTCGCCCTCGGCAATCTCCAGGTTGAATTCACGAATGGCTTCCAACGCGAAGCCGTCGACGTCGAAGGACTTGCCCACATGGTTGAAGCGGACGATAGGTGCGTTCATGCGTGTCTCCAGCGGGTGGCGCGGGTTTCGATGCGTTGGCCGATAACATTGAGCGTGGCGCCGGTAAGGCCGACCAGCAGCATGCCGCCCATGATCACGTCCATGCGCAGCAGTTGTTGCGCGCCGATCATCAGGCTGCCGATGCCGCCATTGGACGGCATGAAGTATTCCGCGCCGATGGTGCCGAGCCAGGCGTAGATCAGGCTCAGGCGCAGGCCGGCGAAAATCCCCGCCGCCGCGCCCGGCAACACCAGACGGCGCAGGCGTTGCAACAGGCTCAGGCGCAGCACTTGCGCTGCCTCGCGCAGTTGCGGCGACAGGTTGAGCACGCTGCGTTGGGTGGCGATAAACAGCGGGAAAAACGCGGCGAGTGCGATAAATACTGACTTGGCCAACTCGCCCAGGCCGAACCACGCGGTGAGCAACGGCACCCAGGCAAAAATGGCGATCTGGCGCAGTGCGGCCAAGGTCGGGCCGAGTACGCGCTCACTGCGTCGCGACAACCCCAGCCACAGGCCCATGGCAAAGCCCAGGCCGCCACCCAACAGCAAGCCGCCCAGTGTGCGGCCCAGGCTTTTGCCCAGGGCGCTGGACAAGCTGCCATCCCGCACGCCGGCGCCTGTGGTTTGCAGCACCGCCCATGGGCTGACCAGAATATTGGCGTCCACCCAGCCCTGCTGCGTCGCCGCCTGCCACAACGCTACCAACAGTAGCGGCAGTAACCACGGTTGCAGGCGCTGCCAGCCTTGATAGCGCGGCCCGCGACGAATCTGCGCGGTGGCCGGGTGCGGCCAGTGCACCCATTTGCGATCCAGCCAGCCGATGCCGCGATCCATCACCACGCCCAGCACGCCGATGACCACGATGCACACGAACACGATGTCGAGCATGAACAACTGGCGCGCCCAGACCATCAGGTAGCCGATGCCTTCACTGGACGCCAGCAACTCCACCGCCAGCAACGACGTCCAGCCGGCCGCCAAGGCCAGGCGTACCCCGGCCATGAATGCCGGCAGCGCGGCGGGCAGGATCAGGCGGCGGATCAACAGGTGCGGGGGCAGGCGCAGCACGCGGGCGGCTTCACGCAGGTTGGGCTGGGCATCACGCACGCCGACTAGGGTATGCAGGGTGACGGGCACTACGATTGCTTTGACCAGCACCACCAGTTTCAGGGTTTCGCCGATGCCGAAAAACACCATGAACAGCGGAATCCACGCCAGGGTCGGCACTTGCGACAGCGCGCTGAAGGTTGGAAATATCAGGCGCTCCGCACGGGCGCTGAACCCCAACAGCGCGCCCAAAAGGGCGCCTGCGCCGACACCGGCCAGCAGCCCCCAAAACAAACGCTGCACGCTGATCGCCAGATGGCTCCACAACTCGCCGCCGGCCAGTTCCACGGCGCTGCTCCAGACCAGCGAGGGCGGCGGCAGAATCTGCTCGCTCATCCAGTGATTGCGGCTGGCCAGCCACCACAGCGCAAACAGTCCCAGCGGCAGCAGCCAGGGTATGAGGCGTTCGCTCAACGTCGGCCAGCGCGGCGCGGCGTCTTTGCCGGTGGCCGCCAGAGGTAGGCTCAGAAGTGAAATTCGGGCCATGGAGGACCTCCGTTGTCGCCGTGGGCGCTATGTGATTTCGACCTTAGAAAAATGCAATCAAGATGATTGTGGGATAAGAAAAATCATTTAAAGCCTCTGTCCGACACGCATCCAATGCATTCGAAGAATATTTTCGATGCTGTTTATGCATATCCCTCTGGAGCCTGCGTTTTAGCTCGCATAGTCCAAAAAGCTATTAAATTGTGAATTTATAGTATTTAAAGTTTTGATCGGCCTGTGCCTACTTTCTGCTCCCCAGGCGACCGTCGCCCACCAGGAGCTGCGCTTATGAAACTGCCCTTCAAACGTCTGATCAGCCTGTTCGCCGGCACCGCCCTGGCCGGGTTGGTGCACGCTGCCGATCTCACGGAAATTCGCATCGCCGTGCCCGACCTCAGTGCGGGCAGCCAGCACAGCGGCGGTGGGGTGACCGATGTACTGCAAAGCCAGCAGATCTTCGAAAAGGCCTTTGCCGACCAAGGCATCAAGATTCAATGGAATTACTTCAAGGGCGCAGGCCCGGTGATCAATGAGGCCTTTGCCAACGGCCAGGTGGACCTGGCTTACCTGGGCGACCTGGCGGCGATCATCGGTCGCTCCAATGGCCTGGACACGCGCTTGCTCAGCGCCTCGGCGCGTGGCGTCAAGCATTACCTCGCCGTGGTGCCAGGCTCCGGCATCAAGACCTTGCAAGACCTCAAGGGCAAGCGCGTCGCCGTGTTCCGCGGCACGGCCAGCCAGTTGTCATTCGACACCGCGCTGGCCAGCCAGGGTTTGAGTGAGAAGGATCTGAAAGTCATCAACCTGGACTTCAGTGCCGCCATTGCCGCCCTGGCCGCCAAGCAGATTGACGCCACCTGGGGCGGTTCAGGCCTCACGGCGCTGCAAGCCAAGGGCCTGGCCGAAATACCGCTGACCACCAAGGACATCGGTGGCGCCGGCAGCGTGCAGGCGGTGCTGGTGGGCAGTGCCAAGTTTGTGGATCAGCACCCGCAAGCCGTGGCCACGTTGCTCAAGGCCCAGCAGCAGGCGGTGCAGTGGTTGACCGATGACAACAACAAGCAGGCTTACATCGACCTGGTGTCGGGGCTGGCCAGTT
The DNA here is from genome assembly GCF_007713445.1 of Pseudomonas sp. RGB. Lineage (NCBI taxonomy): Bacteria > Pseudomonadati > Pseudomonadota > Gammaproteobacteria > Pseudomonadales > Pseudomonadaceae > Pseudomonas > Pseudomonas sp. RGB. The sequence goes on from NZ_VMSH01000003.1 coordinate 99,882, forward strand.
ACCCGCCGGTGATCCTGACCAACGATCTGAAAGACCAGAAACTCAGCGAGATTTTCCCCTCGACCCTGGACCCGGTGTTCCTTGGCAAATTGCAGGACGCGGTGGACTTGGCGTCCAAAGAGCGGCTGATCCGCAAGTCGTTTCAGGTGAGTGATTGGGTGGCGCCGAACCTGGCGGCGGCGGGGCTCTGAGGCTGGTGGTGGCTGGGCCATGGCTATCGCGGGCAAGCCCGCCCCCACAGGGGATCGCATTCCAACTGTGGGAGTGGGCTTGCCCGCGATGAGGCCTTCAAACCGCCACACTCACCTCCTGCCTGTCCACCGCCACCAACGTCTCAATCATCGCCTTGGCCGCCGGCGACAACCGCGACCCGGTGCGGCTGACAATCCCGCAACGCGCGCTCATGGTCTCCAGGTTTTGCGGCAGGTTGCGCCAGTGCAGCAGCACCAGCGAGCCCTGGGCGATGTCTTCGGCAAACGCCTCTTCAGTGCCCACGCCAATCGCATCGGACTGCAGCACGATCTTCACCAGCGCCGGGAAATGCTCGGTCTGAATGCTCGGTGAAAAGTCCATGCGCCCACTCAGGTTCGCCAGCAGTTTGCGAATGCCCTGGGAGATCAACGGTGAGGCCAGCGGGTAGTCGAACATGTCGTTGGTCGACAAGCTGTCCTTGGCCAATAGCGGGTGCCCCGGTCGGCAAAAAAACACCCCGCGCTTGGGCGTCAGTGCGCGGGTCTGGAAGTTCGGGTCGGCTTCGAACTGGCGAATGTCGGCGATAAAAAATTCGATCTCTTCACGGCTCAAGGCGCGGCTGAGTTTCTCCCAGTTGTCCACCTGGAAACTGGTACGGATTTTCGGGTGTGCACCGATAAACCGTGCCACCGCATCCGGCACCAGTTTCACGGCCGGCGCCGGGCCGGTGCCAAAGCGCAGGTCACCGGCGTCGAGTTTGGTCATGCGCGTTACTTCACTGCTCAGCAGGGCGGCGCCATGCACCAGGCTCAAGGCGTGTTGCAGCACCACCTGGCCCTCGGGCGTGGGGCGCAAATCCTTGTTGCCGCGATCGACCAGCACACAGCCGAACTCTTGCTCCAGCCCTTGAATGCTGCGGCTGAAGGCGGGTTGGGTGATACCCATGGCGTCCGCTGCGCGCACGAAACTGCGGTGTTCGTTGAGGGCGATGAAGTAGCGCAGTTGGCGAAGATCCATATGCTTTCCCGGCATTTGAAAAATAGGTCGAAGGCATTTGCGACCCAGGGAGCTGAGGTTTTAAATGCAAGCTCTTATTCCGTCAACGAAGCATTGGTTCATTTGCTAGATCTAAAATGCATATCAATAGAGCGTTGCCGGAAAGCATCCCCACCATCAGCAGGCACATGAGGGTCTTCACCATGAGCAACGCCGCATTAGCCGTTCAACCCGTCGCCCAGGCGCTGGACATCCACCCGGTTGCTGGCCGCATCGGCGCCGAAATCCGTGGCATCAAACTGTCCGGTGGCCTGGATGCCGCCACCGTCGACGCCATCCAGCAAGCGCTGGTGCAGTACAAAGTGATCTTCTTTCGCGAGCAGACCCACCTTGATGACCAGAGCCAGGAAGCCTTCGCTCACCTGCTCGGTGAGCCGATTGCCCACCCGACCGTGCCGGTGCGCGACGGCACGCGGTTCCTGCTGGAACTGGACGGCACGCGCGGCCAGCGCGCCAACTCCTGGCACACCGACGTGACCTTCGTCGACGCCTACCCGAAAGCCTCGATCCTGCGTTCGGTGCTGGCGCCAAAATCCGGTGGCGATACGGTATGGGCCAACACCGCCAGTGCCTACAACGACCTCAGCGTCGAGCTGCGCGCCCTGGCCGACAACCTGTGGGCGATACACAGCAACGAATACGATTACGCCGGGCGCAAGCCGGACGTATCGGTGGAAAAGCTTGAGGAGTACCGCAAAATTTTCACCTCTACGGTGTACGAAACCGAACATCCAGTGGTGCGTGTGCACCCGGTCAGCGGCGAGAAAACCTTGCTGCTGGGGCACTTCGTCAAGCGCCTCAAAGGTTATTCCCAGGCGGACTCGACGCAGCTGTTCAACCTGCTGCAAAGCCACGTCACGCGCCTTGAAAACACCGTGCGCTGGCGCTGGAATGCCGGCGACGTGGCGATCTGGGACAACCGCGCCACCCAGCATTACGCGGTGGATGACTACGGCACCCAGGAACGCATCGTGCGCCGGGTGACGCTCAAGGGTGACGTGCCGGTGGGTGTGCAAGGGCAATCCAGCAAAACCACCAAAGGTCTCTAAGCGAACCCAGTTCCAAATGTCGGAGCAGGTCTGTGTGGGATCTGGCTTGCCTGCGATAGCATCGCCGGGGTGTGTCTGATACACCCAGGTGCCGGCATCGCAGGCAAGCCAGCTCCCACATGGGTTTTTGGTGTTTACCAGACGCCTATCTGCACGACCTTTTCTGCCTCTGGCTCACCATACCGAAAGCGTTGGCCACGCAGCGCGATCTCTGCATGGCTGATAGTGGTGCGCCGCTTCAACCCGCGCAGCCACTCAAACAAATAACCCACGTGCGTCTCGCGCACCGCCGCATAGGCCGGGTCGGCGCCCAGGTCGTGCAACTCCTGTGGATCATTTTCCAGATCAAACAGCTGTGGGCGAAAGCCGTCATACGCGAGGTACTTCCAGCGCTCGCTGCGCACCATGGTCATGCGGCAGCGGTCGATGGGCTGCTCCAGACGCTCGCGGGCCGGGGCCTGGAACGCATAGTCGTATTCGGCGATGGCGTAGTTGCGCCAAGTGATGTCCTTGCCGTGCAGCAGCGGGATCAGCGAACGGCCCTCCAGGCGGTGGTCAGCCGCTGGCAGTCCCAGGGCGTCGAGGAAGGTCGGCAGGGCGTCGATGGTTTCCACCAGGCGTGCGTCCACTGAACCACGGCTGATGTCGGCGCCGGCGCGCGGGTCGCGCACGATCAGCGGAACACCCACCGCAGGCTCCAGCAAGAACTCCTTTTCACCGAGGAAGTGATCGCCGAGGAAGTCGCCGTGGTCGCTGGTGAACACGATCAGCGTGTCGTCCCAACGGCCGTTACTTTGCAGAAAATCGAACAGCCGCCCGAGTTGATCGTCGACCTGTTTGATCAGGCCCATGTAGGTCGGAATCACCGTCAGCCGCACCTCATCACGGGAGAAATTCAGGCTCTCCTGGTGCTGGCGGAAGGCGTGGTAAACCGGGTGATCGCTCGTGTGTTCAGGTTGAATGGGCGCCTGGATATGCTCGGCGCCATACAGCGCGTGGTACGGCGCCGGGGCGATATAGGGCCAGTGCGGCTTGATGTAGGACAGGTGCAGGCACCACGGCTGCTCGCCGTGTTCGGCGATAAAGTCGATGGCGCGGTCGGTGGTGTAGACGGTTTCCGAATGCTCCTGGGCCACGCGTGCAGGCTTGCCTGAGTGACGCATGTGCCAGCCGCTGAGGATTTCACCGTTTTCACCGGCGGCGGCATTGGCCCATTCATGCCACGGGTTGCGGCCGTCGTAGCCCTGTTCACGCAGGTAATGGGTGTAAGGCGCGGACTCGCGTTTGTCGTCGAACAGCGGGCTGTCGGGGTAAATGCCGTCGTGGCGCATGTACGCGTCAAACCCGACCTCATTCAGCGGCTCGGCCTGCGCGCTGTCGGGGTCGATCTTCAGGCGCTGCAGTTCGTCCAGATTCGGCGTGGCGTGGGTCTTGCCGACCAGTGCGGTGCGGATGCCATGGGGGCGCAGGTAATCGCCAATGGTCAGCTCTTCGAGCGGCAGCGGCACCGCGTTCCACGCCACCTGATGGCTGCTGACATAGCGCCCGGTGTAGGCCGACATTCGCGACGGCCCGCAAATGGTGCCCTGGGTGTAGGCCCGGCTGAAGCGCACGCCGGCAGCGGCGAGGCGGTCGATATTCGGTGTGTGCAAATGCGCATGGCCGTAGCACGACAGGTAATCGCGGCGCAGTTGGTCGCACATGATGTACAGCACATTGCGCACGGGGTTGGGTTGGGACATGGGGCTTCACCGAACAGAACAAAGGTGACGGTTTTCGCTGTTCGGAGGGGCACTGGCAAGTGCATTTGAGGACTGGGTTTTATGCAGGGAATGCATGGGTGCTACTCAAACAGCGACATTCTCCAATGCACACACATCCTCATCCAACTCATCAATCTGCTTGATCTGCTCAATCATCGCCTCCGCCAGCGGCGACAACCGATACCCCGCGCGGCTGACAATCCCGTAGCGCGTATAGCGCTCTTCCAAGTCTTCAGCCAGCCCATCAATCGTCAAGCACACCAACTCGCCGCGCGCCATGTGCAGCACATCGCTGTTGGCGCTGACGATGCCGATGGCGTCCGAACGCAGCACCACGCCCATCAGGCTGTAGCCGTTTTCGCATTCCACATTGGGCAGGTAATCCGGCCGGCCGCTGAGGTCGACAATGACCTTGCGCAGGTTCGGCGGGCGGATGGTCACGGCCAGTGGGTAGCTCATCAGCTCGGCGGCGCTCACGCTGCTGCGCGTGGCCAACGGGTGCCCGACGCGGCAGCAGAAATACCAGCGCCGCGCGCGCAGGCGGTGGGTGTGATAGTCCGGGTTGGCCTCGAAATGGCGGGTGTCGGCGACGAAAAATTCGAACTCTTCGCTGAGCAGGCGCTTGCTCAGGCTTTGCCAGTCATCCACCTGGAACTGCACACGTGCCTTGGGGTAACGCCCGATAAAACTGCCGATGGCGCGCGGGATCAACCCGGCCGCCGGTGCCGGGCCGCAGCCGAAGCGCAATTCACCGGCCTCAAGGCCATTGAACTGGCTGATCTCGTTGGCCAGCTGCTGCGCGCCGCTGACCAGCCGACGCGCATGTTCGAGCAGCACCTGGCCCTGCTTGGTAGGCGCCAGGTCCTTGCGGCCACGGTCCACGAGTTGGCACCCGGCGCTGTGTTCCAGCGCCTGGATGCTGCGGCTGAACGCCGACTGCGAGAGGTTCACGGCCAACGCCGCCGCGACAAAACTGCGCTGTTCAGCGAGGGCGATGAAGTGGCGAAGTTGGCGCAGATCGATATGCATTTTTCACATCAAAAATATCCGGGAAATGCATTGGCTATGCATTAGGTCGACTCCTTATAAAGGCTATCTCTTATGCAGTAAATGTTCGTAAAAACATAAATAAATAACCTAATGGAATATTCGATAGGGAATATTTCCGAGGTCCGGAGCCGCTTATGAGTCTGTTGAAGTCCTTGCCGATGGCCATGTTACTGGCCGGCAGCACCAGTTGGTCGCCGACCCAGGCCGCCGAAACACCCGCGCCGGCAAGCAAGGGCGAAAACGCCAGCGGCCAGCTTGAGACGGTCACGGTGACGGCGCGGCGGCGCACCGAAAGTGCCCAGGAAGTGCCCACGCCCATGAGCGTGATTGGCGGCCAGGCGCTGGAGAGTCAGCGGGTCTATCGGATTCAGGATTTGCAGCAACTGGTGCCCAGCGTCAACGTCGCCTACATGCATGCGCGCCAGTCCAGCGTGTCGATTCGCGGCTTGGGCAACAACCCGGCCAGCGACGGCCTCGAAGGCAGCGTAGGGCTGTACATCGACAACGTGTACCTGGGCCGGCCGGGCATGGCGGTGTTTGATTTGATGGACATCGAACAGCTGGAAGTGTTGCGCGGCCCGCAAGGCACGCTGTTCGGCAAAAACACCACCGCCGGCGTGATCAACATCAGCACCCGCGCGCCAAGTTTTACCCCGGAGCGCAGCATCGAAACTTCGCTGGGCGAGGACGGTTATTTCCAGACCAAGGGCACGATTTCCGGCCCGCTCACCGATGACCTCGCCGGGCGTTTCTCGGCCTATCGCACGCGCAGCGACGGCGACATCAAGAACGAATACAACGGCCACGACCTCAATGGCGGCTCACGCCAGGGCTTTCGCGGGCAGTTGCTGTACAAGCCCAGCGAGACATTCAACCTGCGCTGGATCGGCGACTACAACGAGGAAGATTCCAGCGCCGGCACCCGCGTGTTGTACAGCACCGGGCCGACCATCAATGGCACCAACCTGTATCAATCGCGGGCAACGGCGGCGGGAGCGACACTGGTGGATGGCACCCACCGCAAGGTCAATCTGGACAACGACCAGCACGTCACCGTGTTCCAGGGCGGCACGTCTGTGGAGGCCAACTGGACCCTGCCCAGCGACTTCACCCTGACCTCGGTCAGCTCGTATCGCTGGTGGAATTTCACCCCGCGCAACGATGACGGCCTCAACGTGCCGGCGGCGTATAACGCCGGGGTGTCGGTGGAAGATAAACAATGGTCCCAGGAATTCCGCCTGGCCTCGCCTACCGGCGGGTTCTTCGACTACGTGTTGGGCGCCTATTACTTCGGCAATTCGCTGGATAACAAATCCTTTGCCTATTACGGGCCCAAGGCGGATATCTGGAACGGCACGCCAACCGGCGCGTTGAACAATGTGAGCAGCGTTGGCAATGGGCATATCCGCACCGACAGTTTTGCCCTGTTCGCCCAAGGCACCTGGCACCTCACCGAGCGCCTGGATTTCACCGCCGGCCTGCGCGGCACCTATGAAGAGAAAAGCGCCTGGGTCACGCGCAATGCGCCAGTGGGTGGCGCGGCAGTGACCGGCGCGGCAGCCACGGCGCGGCGCGGGCGTGCCGGGGTGTACGACTCGGGCGACCTCAGCCAGTACAGCGCAACGCCGTCTGGGCTGCTGAACCTTAGTTATCACTTCAATGAGAACCTGCTGGGCTACGCGACCTTGTCTCATGGCGAGAAATCCGGTGGGGTCAACCTGGCCGTGGGCTCCGCGCCGACCGCCGGTGCCGACTCACTGTTGATCGGCACCGAGCGCGCCAACAACGCCGAGCTGGGCTTCAAGAGCACGCTGTGGGACCGCCGCCTGCAGCTCAATGCCAACCTGTTCTGGACTCAGGTCAACGGCTACCAGACCAACGCCTACGACCAGGACAACCGCGTGCAGTACCTGACCAACGCCGGCTCCGTGCGCTCGCGCGGGGTTGAAGTGGAAAGCACGCTGGTGCCGCTCAAGGGCCTGACGCTGAACCTCAACGGCTCGTTCAACGATGTGAGTTACCTGTCTTACAAGGATGCGCCGTGCCCACCGGAAGTCAGCCTGCGTCCGGGCGCGCCGGCGTCCTGCGACCTGACCGGCCACCAGGTGGTCGGCGCATCCAAGTGGATCGCCAACGCCAACGGTGAGTACAAGTGGAACCTGGATAACGGCTTCGAACCCTACGTAACTGCCAGCTACGCGTTCCGCTCCAAAGCGGTGGGCACCGTGGAGGATTCCGACTACGGGCAGATCCCCGCCTACGCCGTGGTCAACCTCTCTACCGGCCTGCGCGGCAACTATCAGCAAGGGCAGTGGGACGTGTCGTTGTGGCTGAAAAACGCCTTCGACAAAACCTACTACACCACCCTGTGGACCGGCGGCAACGGCGGCTACGAAGGCCTGCTGGGCACACCGCGCACGTTAGGCGTGACCGGGCGCTACGACTTCTGATGTGCTGCGATAGGTGGCCGGGCTGAACACCCGTGTCACCAGCAGCATCGCCACCGCGGTCACCGTCAGCACCACCCAGGCGCTGACAAAGCCGCCGGTGAGTTGGCGCAGCCAGCCGGTGAGCCACGGTGAAATCGCGTTGATCAGAAAGCCCACGCCTTGCACGAAGGCGGCCAGTTGCCCGGCTTGGCGTGGGTCGCGGTGATGGTCGAGGGTCAGCAGCAGGCTCAGGGCGAAACACGCGCCCAGGCCGAAGCCGCACAGCGCCACCCACAGGTGCGGATAGTCCAGCGGCGCGATGATCAGGCCCAGATAGCCGATGGTTTGCGCCAACAGGCTGATGCCCAGCAACGGACGACGGTCGACACCGCGTTGCGCCAGCACCGGCATCAACAGCGCGGCGATTACCTGGAAGATGGTCATGAAGGCCAGCAACGAACCGCTCGGCAACACGCCCCAGCCCAGTTGCTGATAGTACGCAGGCAGCCACGCCACCAGGCTCATGTAGCCGCAGTTCACCAAACCGAAATACAGCGCCAGCAGCCACGCGCGACGATTGCGCAGGCCTTTGAATGTGGGCGCCATGTGAGGATTGCGCGGCGCACCCAACGGCAACCAGGCCCACAACAGCAACGCCCCCAGCGCCGGCAACAGCCACACGCCCAACCCCGCCTGCCATTGCTGGAAATGCGTGGCCACCACCGGGCTGAGCAGTGCGGCCAGCCCGCCGCCGGCCATCAACGACGCTGAATACACGCCCATCGCCACCGGCACCCGGTGATGGAATTCGCGCTTGATCATCGCCGGCACCAACGCCTGAATCAGCGCCACACCGGCGCCGCCGAGCAAGGCCGTGACCAGCAATGCCGACGCCTGGCCCATCAACCAGCGCGCCAGGCACGCCAGCAGAATCATCATCAAGCCCAGGGCGATACCGCGCCGCTCGCCCAGTCGCGCCTCTACGCGCACGCCGACCAGCGCCACCAGGCCCATGCACACCACCGGCAGGCTGGTAAGCAGGGCACTGCTCTGGAAACTCAGGCCCGTGGCCTGGCGAATCTCGCCGAGCAACGGGCTGATGGAACTGAGGATCGGCCGTAGGTTCAGGCCGAGGACTACCAGCAGGCCCCAACCGGCGAGTCTGCTCATGAATGAAGGGTTGAGCGGCATGCAGGACCTTTTCGGTGTGCAAAAGAGGCAGGAAGTATGGGCAGCTCGCGAGGTATTCTGAAATTAAATATAACCATGCCAATCAGTGGCAAACGCAATGGTGAGGCGCCATGTTCGACCCCGTATTGTTACGCAGTTTTGTCGCCGTGGTGGATTGCGGCAATTTCACCCGCGCCGCCGAGCGCCTGCACGTGACCCAGTCCACCGTGAGCCAGCAGATCCGCCGCCTGGAAGAGGCCGTGGCGTGCCAGTTGCTCGACCGCGATCAGCGCCGCGTGGTGGCCACCGCCGAGGGTGAGCGCTTGCTGGCGTACGCGCGGCGCATCCTCGCGCTGCATGAAGAGGCTGCCGACGTGCTGATCACTCAGCAAAGCGACGGCGTGCTGCGCCTGGGGGTGCCAGAGGACTTTGCCGCTGAACGGCTGATGCCGTTGCTGTCGTCGTTCGTGGTGGCCTACCCGCGCGTGCGCCTGGAAGTCACCAGCGGCCTCGGCCCGGAGCTGCAGCGTCAATACCGTGCAGGTGAGTTCGATGTGTTGCTGGTCAAGCAAATGGGTGACAGCGACGACTGCCTGGCGTCGTGGCCGGAGCCCCTGTGCTGGGTCGACAGCCGTAGCATGCCGTGCCTGGGCCGCGACCCGTTGCCCCTGGTGGCGTTTCCGGTGGGTGGGTTGTATCGCAATGAAATGCTGCATTACCTGGAAGTGGGTGGCTGGCGCTGGCGCATCGGCTATTCCAGCGCCGGCCTGGCCAGCGTGTGTTCGGCAGTGGCGGCGGGGCTCGGCATCAGCCTGTTACCACGCCGGGTGGTGCAGCCTGGGCACGTGGTGCTCGGCGAGGACAGTGGGTTGCCCACGGTGCAAGGCGTGCGCCTGGCGTTATACGGCCGCAGCGGGTTGGGCGCAGCCGGGCAGACGTTGCAACGTCAATTGCTCGAGTTATGCGCCAACAGCCCAGCGTAAAGCTGTCGACGAGCGCCGCGTTCGTGGCGAGCGGGCTTGCCCCGCGTTGGGCTGCGTAGCCGCCCCAAACCCTGCCAAACCGATCTATCTGACACCGCGTTATCTCCCAGTGGGTCTGCTGCGCAATCCAACGCGGGGCAAGCCACCCGCCACAATCGATGCCTTCACTGAATATTTTTTATGCCTGAAAAGCATCGAAAAACAGCACCTTCGCCACAGGCCGCGCAGGCCGTGGCTTTGGCGTTTCAGGATGTTTCTCATATTCAATTTAGATCTATGTATAACTTTAAAGATTACTTTAAGAGATAAGCGTCTGGCCCCGATGATTCAGCCCTCGACGGCCGCCAAGGCAGGCCTGTCGGTTTTTTTGTGTGAAGACCGTAGGGAGTGAATCAATGGGCAATGTCCAGACCGCCGCCAGTGCACCCGAGGCGCAATGGCGCCAGGCACCGGGTGGCGAGTTGGTCGACCTTGGCCGGCCGCATCGCGCGCCGTTGGGGCAGTTGCGTTTGCAGAAAACCCCGAAGCGCTTCTCGAGCCGTCGCGAAGGGCTGCTGCTCGGCTTGCTGGTGTTGGCGCTGCACGGTGCGGTGATCTATTGGGTGAGCCAGAAGCCGACGCCGGTATTGCCGATTGTGCCGCCGGAAATCCCGCCGATGACGATCGAATTTTCCCAGCCGGCGCCGCCGGTGGTTGAACCGCCACCGCCCGTGCCGCCGCCACCGCCACCTGTGGTCGAGCCACCGCCGCCGGTGGTGGATGAGTTGGCCGCCAAGCCGGCGCCGCCAAAACCGATTCCCAAGCCTAAACCCAAACCGGTGCCCAAGCCCGATCCCAAGCCTGCACCCAAACCGGTCGAGCAACCGCCCGCGCCACCTACGCCGGCGCCACCTGCACCGCCCGCGCCAGCCGCGCCACCGTCGCCGGCCCCGGTTACACCCGCTTCGGCGAACGCCGCGTACCTGAAGAACCCGGCGCCGGAGTACCCGTCACTGGCCCAGCGTCGCGGTTGGGAAGGCACGGTATTGCTCAGGGTGCATGTGTTAGCCAGCGGCAAGCCGGGCGAGATCCAGGTCCAGAAAAGCAGCGGTCGCCAGCAACTCGATGACGCCGCACTGACCGCCGTGAAGCGTTGGAGCTTCGTGCCGGCCAAGCAGGGCGATGTGGCCCAGGACGGCTGGGTCAGCGTACCGATCGATTTCAAGATTCACTAACTATTCGGCAGCGGTGTGTTGGACACGCCGCGACCTGCACAGAGGGAAAACATCATGGCATTAGCATCTCCAGTTGAATCCATCGAAAGCGCGGTGATCTGGCTGCTGGTGGCTTTTTCGGTCGCCACCTGGGGCTTCGCCTTGCTCAAGGGCGTGCAGTTTGGTCGCCTCAAAGCCCAGGATCGCAAATTCCACAAACAGTTCTGGGCGGCGTCGAGTCTCGACTCGGCTGCTGAACTGGCCGAAACCCAGCCCGGCGCCGCAGCGCGCGTGGCCCAGGCCGGTTATGCCGCGATCCAGGTCGGTGACGCGCCACACGCCGCGGACCTGAGCCAGGCCATCAACCATCAGGACCGCCTCGAACGCGCCCTGCGTCAGCAGATCGTGCGTGAGCGTCGCTCGCTGGAAACCGGCCTGGCCGTGGTCGCCAGTATCGGCAGCACCTCGCCGTTTATCGGCCTGTTCGGCACCGTGTGGGGGATCATGGAAGCGTTGAAAGGCATCAGCGCCGCCGGCTCCGCCAGCCTGGAAACTGTGGCCGGCCCGATTGGTGCGGCGCTGGTGGCCACCGGTGTGGGGATCGCCGTCGCGGTGCCGGCGGTGCTGGTCTACAACTATTTCCTGCGCCGCCTGAAGCTGACGGCTGCTGACCTGGATGACTTTGCCCACGACTTCTACAGCCTGGCGCAGAAAAACGCCTTCCGCGTGCTGCTGCACCCTGCGCTGACCAAAAGCGCGGCCGGCAACCCGCAGAAAGTGAAGGAGGCGTCCTGAGATGGCCTTTTCCACACAAGACAGTGACGAGGTGCTGAGCGAGATCAACGTCACGCCGCTGGTGGACGTGATGCTGGTGCTGCTGGTGGTGTTTATCGTCACTGCGCCGCTGTTGACCAACGCGATCCCGATCAACCTGCCCAAGACCCAAGCCGTGGCGCCGGTTGAGCAGAAAGACCCGCTGGTGGTGAGTATCGACGGCGCCGGCAAACTGTTTATCAACAAGGACGAAATCCAGCCGGACCTGCTGGAGTTCAACCTGCAGGCGGCCAAGGCCAAGGACCCCGATGTGCGGGTGCAACTGCAGGCTGACAACGGAGTGAACTACGGCGAAGTGGCGCGAGCCATGGCGTCTATCGAACGCGCGGGGATTACCAAGTTGTCGGTGATTACCGCACGTTAGTTTCAAATGCCTCGACAATTTTTTGGCCGTTTCCTTGGCAGGGTGCGGCCTTTTTTTTTGCCTGGAATTCCGTTGAAGCTCGATGTGAAATGAGGTCTATGTGGGAGCGGGCTTGCTCGCGAATACGGTGGGTCAGTAGCAGATGCGCCGACTGATGCACCGCATTCGCGAGCAACCCCGCTCCCACATTTTGATCTGCGATGGGTTTGAGATTTTGGTTATTAATAAATAGCTTCTTATTCCTTAACGAATATAACCCCCGTCCCTATACTGGTCAGCAACGTTAAACGCTGCAGGAGGGCAGACCCATGCACAGCGAGTCGATTCGTTATCTGATCGTGCCGGGCTGGCAAGGATCGCCAGAAGATCATTGGCAAACCCATTGGCAGAACAGCCTGCCCAACAGCGCGCGGGTGGAGCAGGCCGATTGGCTGACGCCGCGTCGCGAAGACTGGGTGGCCGCACTCGCCGAGGCCATCGCCGCCGACAGCACGCCGGTGATCCTGATCGCCCATAGCCTGGGCTGCATCACCGTCGCGCATTGGGCCGCTACTGCGCCGGTGCACTTTTTGCGTCAGGTCCGCGGCGCTTTGCTGGTGGCTCCGGCGGATGTCGAACGCCCGGCCTGTTCACCGGCCTTGCGCAACTTCGCTCCGATCCCGAGCGACCTGCTGCCGTTTCCCAGCCAAGTGGTCAGCTCCGACAACGACAGCGCGGTCAGCGCCCCGCGTGCTCTGGAACTGGCGCGCAATTGGGGCGCGGAGGCCGGGATTCTGTCCGGCGCCGGCCATATCAATGTGAAGTCCGGCCACCAGCGCTGGGAGCAGGGCTTCGCCTACCTCTATCGCCTGCAAAACCGCCTCGAGCACCACGCCCGGCGTACTGCCTGAACATTTTTCAACGCCCCGTCCCTGAGTGGATTGGGGGCGGGAGCCTGCCATGAGTCATGAAACCTTCGGCCAGCCACTGCTGACCTTCCCCGACGCCGAAAAAAGCCCGCTGAGCATCCGCGCCAAGGCCCTGGTGTTTGTCGACCCGCGCTCGCGCCAATTGCGTGAAGACCTGGAAAGCCTGGCGCCACGCGCCTTGCCGGTGTTGATTCGCGGTGAGACTGGCAGCGGCAAGGAGCTGCTGGCGCGGCATATTCACCGTGGCAGCGACCGCACCGGGTTGTTTGTCTCGGTCAACTGCGGCGCGATCAGCCCCACTTACGCCGATGCCGAGCTGTTTGGCTACGCGGCCGGCAGCCACAGCGGCGCGGCGAGCAGTCGGGCCGGGTGGTTCGGGTCGGCCAACGGCGGCACCTTGTACCTGGATGAGATCGGCGACTTGCCGTTGCCGATCCAGGTGAAATTGCTCGCCGCTCTGGAAAATCACGAAGTCACCCGCGTTGGCGCCCACCAGCCCAGCCCGGTGGATGTGCGCCTGGTTGCGGCGACCAGCATCGACCTAGCCCAGGCCGTGGCGGCGGGCAAGTTTCACGAGCGTCTGTTCCATTATTTGAGTGAAGGCCAGCTCGACCTGCCCGCTCTGCGCGAGCGCGTGGGCGATATTCTGTCGCTGGCTGAATATTTTCTCGGCATCTACAGCCAGCGCCTGGACCTGCCGGTGCCGCTGATCAGTGATGCCGCCCAGCGTGTGTTGGAACTCCACAGCTGGCCGGGCAATACCCGCGAGCTGGAAAACGTTATTCACTTTGCGTTGCTGGTGAGCAGTGGTGATGAGATTTTGCCCGAACATCTCAACCTGCCGGTGGCGGGCTCGCCACTGGAACAGGTGCAGCGGATCTTCGCGAGTGCCAGCGCCGCCGAGCGGCAAACCTTGCTCAGCTTTCTAAATGAACAGCAGCTACATGAGCAAAATGGAATATCAAAGTGAATAAAAGATATTGTTCGGGAATAAAAAATCTAGGTATTGTCCACTCCACGCCGCGATAGCACTTCGCTGGCACACCATAAAAACGGTCGTCAGAGACGCCCCGGAATTTCGATAAGGACACTGCATGAAAAAGGTTCTGTTGTTTACCGCACTGGCGGCTGCCCTGACTGCAAGCTTCGCCCAGGCCAACGAGAAACTGGTGGTTGCCGCCACGCCGATCCCGCACGCCGAGATCCTTGAGCTGGTCAAACCGACCCTGGCCAAAGAAGGCGTAGACCTGGAGATCAAAGTATTCACCGACTACGTGCAACCTAACGTGCAAGTGGCCGAGAAGCGTCTGGATGCCAACTACTTCCAGACCCTGCCGTACCTGGAAAACTTCAACAAGGGCAAGGGCACCAACCTGGTCACTGTGGTCGGCGTGCACGTTGAACCTTTCGGCGGTTACTCGAAGAAGATCAAGAATATTTCCGAGCTCAAAGATGGCGCCACCGTGGCCATCCCGAACGAAGGCTCCAACAGCGGCCGCGCCCTGTTGCTGCTGCAAAAAGCCGGTGTGATCACCCTCAAAGACCCAAGCAACGCCCTGGCCACGCCGAAAGACATCGCCAGCAACCCGAAACACCTGAAATTCAAAGAGCTGGAATCGGCGCTGTTGCCACGCGTGCTGGACCAGGTTGACCTGGACTTGATCAACACCAACTACGCCTTGGAAGCTGGCCTGAACCCAGCCAAAGACGCGCTGATCATCGAAGACGCCAAGTCGCCATACGTGAACTTCCTGGTGGCACGCCCGGACAACAAGGACAGCGACGCTATCCAGAAGCTGGCCAAGGCCCTGACCAGCCCTGAAGTCAAAGCGTTCATCGATTCCAAGTACAAAGGCGCCGTCGTACCGGCGTTCTGATGTAAACCAAACCCCCTTCAAGGTTTGAACGCCGACGGCTCACATAGCGTCGGCGTTTTTTTATGCCTGGAATTTGGAATGCAATAAATGTGGGAGGGGGCTTGCCCCCGATAGCAGTGGTTCAGTCAATGCATCTGTGGCTGACATACCGCTATCGGGGGCAAGCCCCCTCCCACATTTGATTTGCACAGGCTTGCATATTTTGTGCGTGGACCGCCCGGCGCAACGCCATCAGCCACTTCACCAGCTCCTGCGGATCAATCGGCTTCACTTCGTTCATGGTTCAATCCCTCGAATCTCAGACCCCCCAACCATAGCCGTCACCCGGACAACCCGCGAATCCGGCGGTTATCTTTTTGGGTGATATCAATATGCTATTTGGGTATTTAAATTTTACTTTTTATACCTTTAAAGTTGGCGCTACCCGGCGTTACCCACGCCGGATCGGACTGCGCCCGCTGCATTACCCTTGCGGCGTCATGGACTCAAGATGACCTTCGATTTCGCTTTTATCCTCAGCACCTTGCCGGCGTTTCTCAACGCCGTGGGGGTGACGCTGCAAGTGGGCCTGATCGCCATTGCCACCTCGTTGCTGGTGGCACTGATCAACGCAGCGCTGCTGGTGTTTCGCACGCCGTACCTGTCGCGCCTGGTGGCGCTGTATGTGGAGCTGGCGCGCAACACGCCGCTGCTGATCCAACTGTTCTTCGTGTACTTCGCCTTGCCGGCGCTGGGGTTCAATATCTCTGGGTTCTGGGCGGCGATCATCACCATGACCTTCCTTGGCGGCGCCTACCTCACCGAAGTGCTGCGCGCCGGTGTGGAAGCGGTGCCGCTGGCGCAGATCGAGTCGGGCAAGTCCATCGGCCTGTCCGACTGGCAGCTGCTGCGCCATGTGATCCTGCCTCAGGCCGGCATCCTCAGCCTGCCGGCGCTGTTCGCCAATTTCATCTTCCTGCTCAAGGAGACCACGGTGGTCTCGGCCGTGGCGGTGCCGGAGATTCTCTACACCACCAAGAGCTACATCGCGCTCTACTACAAAACCTACGAAATGCTCGCCGTGCTGACGCTGATTTGCGTGCTGTTGTTTTTGCCGCTGTCGCTGCTGCTCAGCCGCCTGGAAAGGAGGCTCCAGCATGGCCAGTTCGGGTCTTGAGTTGTTGTGGGTGTCGTTGCCGCAACTGGGCAAGGGCGCTGCGCAGACGCTGTCGATTTCTTTCCTGAGCATCGCCTTCAGCACCGTCGGCGGGGTGTTGTATGGCGTGCTGCGCACGCTGAATAACACGCTGATCAACGCGGTGCTGCGGGTGTACCTGGAGCTGTTCCGGGCGATTCCGGTGCTGGTGTGGTTGTACCTGCTGTTTTTCGGTTTGCCGATTTTCTTCGGCCTGAGCATTCCGAGTTTCTGGTGCGCGGTGCTGGTGCTGTCGTTGTGGGGCGCCAGCGAGGTGGGCGAAGTGGTACGCGGCGCGCTGCATTCGCTGCCGCGTGGCCAGCGCGAAGCGGGCTTGTCGATTGGTCTGTCCGACCCGCAGCTGTACGGCTACGTGTTGCTGCCCCAAGCCCTCAAGCGCATGACGCCGCCAACCATCAACGTCTACACGCGCATCATCAAGACCAGCTCGCTGGCGGTGCTGATCGGCGTGGTGGACGTGATCAAGGTCGGCCAGCAAATCATCGAGCGCACCTATGAGTCAGTACTGATCTACGGCGTGCTGTTCCTGTTTTTCTTCTTTATCTGCTACCCGTTGTCGGCCGCCTCCAAGGTGCTGGAACGGCGCTGGGCCCAAGCATGAGCGCATTGATCGAGTTCCAGGCTTTCAACAAATTCTTCGGCGAGCAGCAGGTGCTCAAGGGCATCGACCTGAGTGTGCAAAGCGGCGAAGTGGTGGTGATCCTCGGCCCCAGCGGCTGCGGCAAAAGCACTTTGTTGCGCTGCCTCAACGGCCTGGAAGTGGCGCACAGCGGCAGCCTGCGTTTTGCCGGCAAAGAACTGCTGGACAAGAATACCGATTGGCGCCAGGTGCGCCAGGACGTGGGCATGGTGTTCCAGAGCTACCACCTGTTCCCGCACATGAGCGTGCTCGACAACATCCTGCTCGGCCCGCTGAAAGTGCAAAAACGCGCGCCTCGCGAAGCCCGTGCCCAAGCGGGAAAATTACTCGAACGTGTGGGCCTGGCCGACAAGCGCGACGCCTTCCCACGCCAGTTGTCCGGTGGTCAGCAGCAACGCATCGCCATCGTCCGTTCGCTGTGCATGAACCCGCAAGTGATGCTGTTTGACGAAGTCACCGCCGCCCTCGACCCGGAAATGGTCAAGGAAGTGCTGGAAGTGATCCAGGGCCTGGCCCGCGACGGCATGACCTTGTTGATCGTCACCCATGAAATGGCCTTCGCCCGCGCCGTCGCTGATCGCGTGGTGTTCATGGAGGCCGGTCGCATCCTCGAACACAACACCCCCGAAGAATTCTTTACGAACCCGCAAACCGCACGCGCGCAGCAGTTTCTGGAGAAGTTCTCCTTTGTTTCAACACTGCCCAAGAAAACCAAGGAATTGGAGCTGATATGAAAAAACTACTGCTGCCACTGTTGGCCGTCGCCTTACTGGCCGGCTGCGATAAAAAGGCCGAAGAGCCTGCCAAACCTGCGACTGCGGCCGCCAGCTACATCGACAAGATCAAGGCGCGCGACAAGCTGATCGTCGGCGTATTCACCGACAAACCGCCGTTCGGTTTTGTGAACGAAGCCGGTCGTTACGTCGGCTTCGATACGGATATCGGCCGTCAATTTGCCAAGGATTTGCTGGGCGACGAAAACAAGGTCGAGTTTGTCGCCGTCGAACCGGCCAGCCGTATTCCGTTTCTGCAGAGCGACAAGGTCGACCTGATCCTTGCCAACATGACCGTAACGCCGGAGCGCAAGGAAGCGGTGGACTTCACCAATCCCAACCTGAAAGTGGCGGTGCAAGCCCTGGTGCCGCAGAACAGCTCGGTGAAAAGCCTGGATGACCTGGCCACCCGCACCACCATCGTCACCACCGGCACCACCGCCGATATCTGGCTGACCAAAAACCACCCGGACTGGAAACTGCTCAAGTTCGAGAAAAACTCCGAGTCGCTGCAGGCGCTGTCGGCCGGGCGTGGCGATGCGTACGCGCAAGACAACCTGGTGCTGTTCAGCTGGGCCAAGCAGAACCCGGGCTACCGCGTGCTGGAAGAGAAACTCGGTGATGAAGCACCGATTGCGCCGGCCGTGAAGAAGGGCAACATCGAACTGCGCGACTGGGTGAATACCGAGTTGGCGAAGTTGGGCGAGGAGAAGTTCCTGCTCAAGCTGTACGACCAATATGTGCGTAAAGAGCTGAGCGATGACACCAAGCCTGAGAGTGTGATTGTTGAAGGCGGTAAGTGGCAGGGTTGATCCCGCGCTGACTGTTCTACCGCTATCGCAGGCAAGCCAGCTCCCACCTTTGAGTGTGTTCGCAAATCAAAATGTGGGAGCGGGCTTGCCCGCGAAGAGGCCAGTGAAGTCACTGCACCTACTCCGGCCAATGCCACGCCGGCGCATCCAGCATCCCTTGCCCCACAATCCGCGTCTCGCCCATCACCTTCTCCAACACAATCGAATTACACCCTTCATCCTGCTGCAACGCCGCAATCAATCGGCTGGCATGCGACACCACCCACACCTGGCAATGCTGGGACGCCTGGATAATCAAACGCGCCAACGCCGGCAGCAAATCCGGGTGCAGGCTGGTTTCCGGCTCGTTCAGTACCATCATGGTCGGCGGCCGTGGCGTGAGCAGCGCCGCGATCAACAATAGATAACGCAAGGTGCCGTCCGACAACTCCGCCGCCGACAAGGGCCGCAGCAAGCCTTCCTGATAAAACTCAATCGCAAAGCGCCCGCCCTGCAACGGCTGGATATTCAGGCGTGCGCCGGGGAATGCATCGCTGACCGCACGCTGCAAGGCCTCGGGGTCGCCGATTTCGCGGATGGTCTGCAACGCCGCGGCCAAATCGCGCCCGTCGTGATGCAACACCGGCGTGCGCGTGCCTAATTGTGGTTGGCGAACGGGCGCGTCCACATCGCTGCGAAAGTGATCATAAAAGCGCCAGCCACGGATGCTTTCGCGCAGCAACAGCACCTCCGGCGAGCCGCGCAGGCTGCCGACCTGATCGAACAGGCTGTGGTAATCGGGTGTGTGCTGGGCCAGTACATCCCAGTTGCGCCCCTCACGTGCCCGAACCATCGGCCCGGAGCGCTGCACCAGCAGGCTGGCGGGGCGATAGAGGTGGCCGGCCCAGATGCATTCTTTTTTTATTTCGGGGTCCAGGGAGAAATAACTGATACCGGGTGACGGCAACCCCATGGAGATGGCGTAGCTGAAATCTTCCCCGGCAAATCCCAGGCGCAGACGCTTCACGTTCTGGCGGGTGGTGGCTTGTACGGCGACTTCGCCCTCACGCATGCGCCGGCTGATGGTTTCCGGCCCGGCCCAGAAGGTTGAATCCAGCCCGCCTTCACGGGCCAGCGCATTGATGACGCCGCCCTGGGCGGTTTCCGCCAGCAGGCGCAAGGCGCGGTACAGGTTGGACTTGCCGCTGCCATTGGGGCCGGTGACCAGGTTCAGCCGGTCCAGGGGCACCACCAATTTATTGATCGAGCGGTAATTGGCCACCGCCAGGGTTTTCAACATAGGGTATTCAGTCGACGTGGGAACCATTGGAGTATGGGATCCTCCATGCAGATAAGGAACCCTGATCTAAGCTCACAGTCGCATACACACTGGCAAGTCGGCATCACGCAAAAGGAGCCTGCATGGGCGGTCGCACTTCGATAGTTTTACTCAGCCTTGGCCTCTTGGCGCTGCTGAGCGGCTGTGGTCAGGAAAAGGCCGAGCCCAAGGAGCATTCGCGGGTTTTTGTGCAGACGGTGCAGCCGGCGGATTTCGCCGCGGCAGTGACCCTGACTGGCGATATCCAGGCCCGTGTGCAAACCGATTTGTCCTTTCGCGTGGGTGGCAAAATCATCCAGCGTATGGTCGACGTGGGTGACCGCGTGACCGCCAAGCAAGTGCTGGCCAAGCTCGATCCCAAGGACCTGCAGACCAACGTCGATTCCGCCCAGGCCCAGGTTGTGGCCGAGCAGGCACGCGTCAAGCAAACCGCCGCCGCCTTCGTTCGCCAGGAAAAACTGCTGCCCAAGGGCTACACCAGCCGCAGCGAATACGACGCCGCCCAGGCCGCGCTGCGCAGCAGCCAAAGCGCCCTGGCCGCCGCGCAAGCCCAGCTCGCCAACGCCCGTGAACAACTTGGTTATACCTCGCTGATTGCCGATGCGCCCGGTGTGATTACCGCGCGCCAGGCGGAAGTCGGCCAGGTCGTGCAGGCCACCGTGCCGATTTTCAGCCTGGCCACCGATGGCGATCGCGATGCGGTGTTCAATGTCTATGAATCGCTGCTGGTAGAGCCGCCGCCGGATGCACCGATCACGGTCAGCCTGCTGGATAACCCGAACATCAAGGCCGTGGGCAAGGTTCGCGAGGTCACGCCGGCGGTGGCGGCCAATACCGGCACCGTGCAAGTCAAAATCGCCCTGCAATCGCTGCCCAAGGGCATGCAACTGGGCTCGGTGGTCAGCGCCACCGCCAATGGCCCGGCCAAGGCCAGCATCGAGCTGCCGTGGTCGGCCTTGACCAAAGACCTCAACGAACCCGCCGTGTGGCTGATCGACGGTGACGGCAAGGCGCAATTGCACAAGGTCAGCGTGGCGCGTTACCTCACCGGCAAAGTGATTATTGGCGACGGGCTCAAAGGCGGCGAAAAAGTCGTGGTGGCCGGCGGACAATTGTTGCACCCCGGCATGCTGGTCGAGATCGCCCAGCAAGGAGCCCAGCCATGAAGCGCCTGACGGCTCTGCTCGCCGCCAGCCTGTTGTTGGCCGCCTGCTCCAAGAAAGAACCGCCGCCCGAGCCCGTGCGCCCGGTGTTGTCGATGGAAGTTAAAGCGGAAGACCAGGAAAACCTCGGCCGCTTCGCCGGCACCATCCAGGCCCGCTATGAAAGTAACCTGGGCTTTCGCGTACCCGGCCGTATCGCCCGCCGCGCGGTGGACGTGGGCGCCGAAGTGGAGAAGGGCGCCTTGCTCGCCGTGCTCGATCCCACCGATCAGCAGAACCAATTGCGCGCCGCCCAGGGCGATCTTGCCCGCGTGCAGGCGCAGTTCATCAACGCCCAGGCCAACGCCCGCCGTCAGCAGGAATTGTTCAACCGTGGTGTCGGCGCCCAGGCTCAACTGGACGTGGCCCAGACCGACCTGAAAACCACCCAGGCCACCCTCGACCAGGCCAAGGCTTCGGTCAACCAGGCCAAGGACCAGCTCAACTACGCCGAACTGCGCACCGACCACGCCGGTATCGTCACCGCCTGGAACGCCGAGGCTGGCCAGGTCGTCAGCGCCGGCCAGCAAGTGGTGACCCTCGCGCGCCCGGACATCAAGGAAGCGGTAATCGACCTGCCGGCCGGCCTGGCTGAACGCCTGCCCAAGGATGTGGTGTTTGTGGTTGCAGGCCAACTCGACCCGAGCGTCAACACCACTGCCATCGTGCGTGAAATCGAGCCTCAGGCCCAAAGCGCCACGCGCACCCGTCGTGCGCGATTGACCCTGACCGAAACACCGCCAGCCTTCCGCCTGGGCACCGCTATCAGCGTGACCTTGAGCACCGCCATCGCCCCCCGTATCCAACTGCCGGTGAGTGCCTTGCAGGAAGTTGACGGCAAGACCCGCATCTGGCTGCTCGACACCCACAGCCAGACCGTGCAGCCGCGTGACGTCACCGTGGTCAGCCGCGATGCCGACGGTGCCGTGCTCAATGGCGGCGTCAAACCCGGCGAACGCATCGTCACCGCTGGCGTGAACAGCCTGAAACCCGGGCAAAAAGTCAAAATCGACGAGGACAGCCCGCGATGAAAGGGAGCTTCAACTTATCCGACTGGGCCCTCAAGCATCAGTCCTTCGTCTGGTACCTGATGTTCGTCGCGCTGCTGATGGGCGTGTTCTCCTACATGAACCTTGGCCGCGAGGAAGACCCCTCGTTCACCATCAAAACCATGGTGATCCAGACCCGCTGGCCGGGCGCGACCCAGGAAGAAACCCTCAAGCAGGTCACTGACCGCATCGAGAAAAAACTCGAAGAACTCGACTCCCTCGACTACGTGAAAAGCTACACGCGGCCGGGCGAGTCCACGGTGTTCGTGTTCCTCAAAGACACCACCAGCGCCAAGGCGATTCCGGATATCTGGTACCAGGTGCGCAAGAAGATCGATGACATTCGCGGCACCTTCCCCCAAGGCTTGCAGGGGCCGTCGTTCAACGATGAGTTCGGTGACGTGTTCGGTTCGGTCTACGCGTTTACCGGTGATGGCCTGTCGATGCGCCAACTGCGTGACTACGTAGAGCAAGTGCGCGCCGAGATCCGCTCGGTGCCGGGCCTGGGCAAGGTCGAGATGATCGGCCAGCAGGACGAAGTGATCTACCTGAATTTTTCCACGCGCAAACTGGCAGCGTTGGGGATTGACCAGCGCCAGGTCGTACAAAGCCTGCAGTCGCAGAACGCGGTGACCCCGGCCGGGGTAATCGAGGCCGGGCCGGAGCGGATTTCGGTGCGCACCTCGGGGCAATTTGCCTCCGAAAAGGACCTGGCCAACGTCAACCTGCGCCTCAATGACCGTTTCTACCGTTTGGCCGACATTGCCGACATCAGCCGTGGCTATGTCGACCCGGCGCGGCCGATGTTCCGTTTCAATGGCCAGCCGGCGATTGGCTTGGCCATCGCCATGCAGAAGGGCGGCAATATCCAGTCATTCGGCAAGGCCCTGCACACACGCATGGATGAGTTGACGGCTGACCTGCCGGTGGGCGTGGGCGTGCACAAAGTCTCCGACCAGGCAGAAGTGGTGGAAGAGGCCGTCGGCGGCTTTACCAGCGCGCTGTTTGAAGCCGTCATCATCGTGCTGGTGGTGAGCTTTATCAGCCTTGGCATGCGTGCCGGGTTGGTGGTGGCGTGCTCGATTCCGTTGGTGCTGGCGCTGGTGTTCGTGTTCATGGAATACAGCGGCATCACCATGCAGCGCGTGTCGCTGGGCGCGTTGATCATCGCCCTCGGCCTGTTGGTGGACGACGCGATGATCACCGTGGAGATGATGATCACGCGCCTGGAAAAAGGCGAAACCAAGGAACAGGCGGCGACCTATGCCTATACCTCGACCGCATTCCCGATGCTCACCGGCACGCTGGTGACCGTCGCCGGCTTTGTGCCTATCGGCCTCAACGCCAGCTCGGCGGGCGAGTACACCTTCACGCTGTTTGCGGTGATTGCCGTGGCGATGCTGGTGTCGTGGGTGGTGGCGGTATTGTTTGCGCCGGTGATCGGCGTGCATATCCTCAGCGCCAACGTTAAACCCGAAAACAAAGAGCCTGGGCGCATCGGTCGCGCGTTCAATGGCGGCATGCTCTGGGCCATGCGCAACCGCTGGTGGGCGATTGGTATCACCGTGGGCTTGTTTGTGGCGTCGGTGTTTTCCATGCAGTTTGTGCAGAACCAGTTTTTCCCGTCATCGGACCGCCCGGAAATTCTCGTCGACCTCAACCTGCCGCAAAACGCCTCGATCAACGAAACGCGCAAGGCGGTCGACCGCCTTGAGGCGATCATCAAGGACGATCCGGATATCGCGCGCTGGAGCACCTATATCGGCCAGGGCGCAATTCGTTTCTACCTGCCCCTCGACCAGCAATTGGAAAACCCCTACTACGCGCAGTTGGTGATCGTCAGCAAAGGCCTGGAAGAGCGCGGCGCATTGATTGCGCGCCTGCAAAAACGCCTGCGCGATGACTTTGTCGGCATCGGCAGCTATGTGCAGCCACTGGAAATGGGCCCGCCGGTTGGGCGGCCGATCCAGTATCGCGTGTCTGGCAAGGACACCGATCAGGTGCGCAAGCACGCCATAGAACTGGCGACCTTGCTGGATAAAAACACTCACCTGGGCGAGATCATTTACGACTGGAACGAGCCGGGAAAAGTGCTGCGCGTGGACATCGCCCAGGACAAGGCGCGGCAATTGGGGCTGTCGTCGGAAGACGTGGCGCAGTTGATGAACAGCGTGGTCAGCGGTGCGTCGGTGACCCAAGTGCACGACGATATCTACCTGATCAACGTGGTCGGTCGCGCCGAAGATGCCGAGCGCGGCACCCCGGAAACCTTGCAGAACCTGCAGATTGTCACGCCCAACGGCACCTCGATTCCGTTGCTGGCCTTCGCCACCGTGCGGTATGAGCTGGAACAGCCGCTGGTGTGGCGTCGCGACCGCAAGCCAACCATCACCGTCAAGGCTTCGGTGCGTGATGAGATGCAACCGACCGACTTGGTCAAGCAACTCAAGCCCGAAATCGACACGTTCAGCGCCGGCCTGCCGGTGGGCTACAAAGTCGCCACCGGCGGCACCGTCGAAGAAAGCGGCAAGGCCCAAGGCCCTATCGCCAAAGTAGTGCCGTTGATGCTGTTCCTGATGGCCACGTTCCTGATGATCCAGCTGCACAGCGTGCAGAAGATGTTCCTGGTGGCCAGTGTCGCGCCGCTCGGGCTGATCGGCGTGGTGCTGGCGCTGATCCCCACGGGCACGCCCATGGGCTTTGTGGCGATCCTCGGCATCCTGGCGCTGATCGGCATCATCATCCGCAATTCGGTGATTCTGGTGACGCAGATCGATGCCTACGAGCGCGACGGCTACACGCCGTGGGATGCCGTGGTGGAAGCCACCGAGCACCGGCGCCGTCCCATCCTGCTGACCGCTGCGGCAGCCAGCCTGGGCATGATCCCGATTGCGCGGGAAGTGTTCTGGGGGCCGATGGCCTACGCGATGATTGGCGGGATCATCATCGCCACCTTGCTGACGCTGTTGTTCCTGCCAGCGCTTTATGTGGCCTGGTACAATATTCGCGAGCCGAAAAAAGAACAGGCCTGACCCTCGGCGCCTTCCTGCAAGGATGTGGGAAGGCTCCTGGAAACACTTTCCCTACATTCGTCTGGCAGTAAGTGTTTTACCCTCCGGGCCTGTTTGCGTTTTGGAAGGCCCGTGTCATGCGCCGTTTAATGCTGATTTTTTGCCTGTTGCTGTCTCCCCGACTCTTCGCTGGCACCGTGCTGGAAAACGCCCTCTGGCGGGTCGAACTCGACCCCGCCACGCTGGCGCTGCGCGTCACCCCGGCGGGCGAGGCCGCAGTGCAGGCCTCCAGCGGTGTGGCGGCGCACGCGGTCACCGATGTGCAGGCCGATGCCGGGCAAGCCACTTGGCAGTGGGATAGCGGCGCCTACCACCTGACCGCGCGCCTTGAGCAGCGCGACCTTGAACTGACCATCAACGCACGCGAGCCGGGCCCATTGGCGCTGTTGCGCCAACCCGCCGAGGCCATGGGCAAAGGCTTGATCTGGCCCTTGGCCGAAGGGCATTACGTGCCGGCGGGTAACACCCTCTGGAAGGCGTTTTTGCTGGAACAGGGCGAGGTCAACACCACCCAGGATCTGAGCCTGCCGCTATGGGGCGTGGACCACGGGCGCTTTACGCTCAATTGGTTGCTGACCAACCCCTATAACAATCGCCTGGCATGGCAGGCCGATGGCAACGGTCTGGCGCTGTTGGCATCCCATGAATTCACCGCACTGCAACCCACCGCGCCGATGACGCTGCGCCTGCACCTGGGCGATGCCGACCCGCTGGCCGGAGCCAAGCGCTATCGCCAATGGCTGGTGGAGCAGGGCCGTTATGAGCCACTGGCGGACAAGCTGCGCCAGACCCCCGAGGCTGAAAAGCTGCTGGGTGCCAGCCACGTCTATCTGTGGGGCAATGACCTGTTAGGGCCCCAGGATGTGCGCGACTGGCCGCTGCTGGTGAAGGTGCTGCGCGGCCACGAACTCAAGGGCTTGCTGGACAAAGAGACCACGCAGGTGCTGACGCAGGCCGGCACGTTGGATCGCTACCAAAAGACGGTCTTGCTGCGTGGGCTCAACGCGGCGATGAACAAAAAGGCCCGGCAAACCTGGCAGGCCAGCGACGAGCCGGACATGCGCCAACTTGCCGAGGGGTATGGCGCACTCCGGCATGAACTGGCCACGGCATTTGCCGGCGCCTTGACCGACAGCCCTGCCACTTGGGGCAGCACCCTGTCGGCCAAGACCCTGAAGTCGCTGCAAGACGCGGGGCTCAAGCGTCTGCTGCTGACGTTGGGCGAAGGTTGGGAAGGCGGCCTCTGGCACCCCGAAGCGATTCAGGCGGGGGTCAACGCGGGCTACTTGATGGCGCCCTACGACTCCTATGAAACCGCACTGTCCATCACCGAAAACCCGGACTGGACCACCGCGCACCTGGGCACCAAGGCTTATCGCAACTGCGCCATCGTGTTGAAGGACGGCAAGCTCAAGACCGGCTTCCAGCAATCGGGCCATTACACCGACCCGCGCTGCGTGCGGCCGTTACTGGAAGCGCGGGTGAAAGCGGTGCAAGCCAAAGCCGGTTTTAACGCCTGGTTCCTGGATGCCTACGCCACCAGTATGGTTTTCGACAGTTACCGTGACGGCGCGCCAATGACCCAGGCGCAAAACGCTGAAGGCAATATCGACGCGTCGCGCTGGCTCAACACGGTGCTCAAACTGCCCGCCGGCTCCGAAGACGGCAATGCGGTGACAGCCCAAGGCATTCTGTTTGCCCACGGTATGCAGACGCCAGTGATTGGCTGGGGTGATCGCGAGATGACCCAAGACAAGCAATCGCCTTACTACGTAGGTAACTGGTACCCGCCGGAGCAACCGACGGTCTTCTTCAAGCCCGTGCCGCTCAACGAGCCGTTTCGCAGCGTGTATTTCGACCCGACGATGCGCCTGCCGTTGTATCAGGCGGTGTTCCACGGCTCGGTGATCACCACGCATCATTGGTTGTTCGACAGTTTGAAGCTGAGCAATGTGCGGGCTGAAAATGAGTTGACCCAGCTGCTCTACAACGTGCCGCCGCTGTATCACTTGAGTGCCGCGACGCTTAAAGAACGGCTGCCGGTGATTCAGCATCAGGACCGGTTCTTCCGGCCGCTGCATCAACGCCTGGCGACTCAGGCGATGACAGGGTTTCGCTGGTTGACGGCCGATCGGCAGGTGCAGCAGACCACGTTTGCCGATGGCACGCGGTTGGTGGCGAATTTTGCTGCTGGGGACAAAGAAGGGTATGCAGGAAAGAGTGTGACGGCGTTGGTAGAGGGTGAAAAACCTGGGGTGTATCAGGTGGATTAGCTGTGCCGGTAAGGCCTCATCGCAGGCAAGCCAGCTCCCACAGTTGAAATGCATTCCAATTGTGGGAGCTGGCTTGCCTGCGATAGGGCCGGGCCAGACGACGAAGGTCTACAGTTTGCGCCACACACTCGCCAACCAAGGCTGCTGTTCCCTCGGCAACCCGGCCGGTCGGTAATAATGCTCCAGCTCCACAAACCCGGCCGCCGTCAGCAGACCCTGCCAGGTTTCAAGGTCGTGATAAGACCCATAGCGAGGCCCGTTCCAGCCTTCCAGGTTTTCACCGCGCGGGTTGGAACTGAACAGCACGCCGCCAGGCTTCAGCGCCCCACGCAACTGCTTGAGCACCCGTGGCAGCTCCTGCTTGGGAATATGGAACAACACCGCGTTGGCAAACACCCCGTCGAAGCGTTCGGTCGGCAGGTCCAGCTTGAGAAAGTCCTGCTGCAGCACTTCACAGCCACTGTCCTCGCGGGCCATTTGTGCAAACCGTTCGGAGCCATCGAGCCCCACGGCGATATGACCCATGCGCGTAAATGTCTGCAGATCACGCCCCGGCCCGCAGCCGAAATCCAGCACGGTAAACGGCGCTGTACCCTGGATATGGCGCAGCAGCGCGTCGATGTTCTGGCTGACATCGTGATCGCGGGTGCCTTCACGGAAGTCCTCGGCCACCTTGTTGTAGTGGCCGAGGGTGATGGAGGTGATCTGGTTGAGGTCGTCGGGCTTTAGGGTCATGGCGGGGAGTACCGGGCGCTGAGATCGCCCGACTATACCTCACCGCTTGTTCAGCACCCGAGCCAGGCGATCGCCGCCCAACTGAATCACCGCGACGAGAATCACCAGCAACACAATCACGGTGAGCATGATTTGCGTATCGAAACGCTGATAGCCGTAGCGGTAGGCAATGTCACCCAGGCCGCCTGCGCCGATGGCGCCCGCCATGGCTGACGAGTTGATCATGGTCACCAGCGTGATCGTGAACCCGCCCACAATCCCCGGCAGCGCCTCTGGCAACAGCACGTGCCAGATGATGTGCCAGCGGCGGCAGCCCATGGCCTGCGCGGCTTCGATCAAACCGTGGTCCACTTCGCGCAGGCTCACCTCGGCGATCCGCGCGAAAAACGGCGTGGCGGCGATGGTCAGCGGGACAACGGCCGCCCACACGCCATAGGTGGTGCCGACAATCAGCCGGGTAAACGGGATCAGCGCCACCATCAGGATCAGAAACGGAATGGAGCGGAACAGATTGACGAACGCGCCGAGCACGCGGTTCAGCGCCGGTGCCTGGTAGATGCCGCCCTTGTCGCTGGTGACCAGAAACACCGCCAGCGGAATACCCACCAACAGCGCGATCAACGACGACACGCCCACCATCAATAGGGTGTCGATGGCGCCCTGCAATAAACGCTCAAACCACATAGCCCAGCACCTCCACCTGTTGCGCCCAACGCCCGGCCAGGGTGCGCAGTGCTTGTGCGTTGTGCGGCGAGCCATTCACCGCCAGCAGTAATTGCCCCAAGGCATGCCCCTGAATGCGTTCCACGCCGCCTTGCAGCAAGCGCACGCGCCCGCCAAGGGCGCTGAACAGCGCGGCCAGGTCGGGCTCATCGGTATCGCTGCCGGTGAACTGCAAACGCAGCACCAACGCGGCGTCGGCCGATGTCTGGGTGAGTTGCAGGCGGTTTTGCAGTTCTTCCGGCAGCCCGTGTTGCAGCGGCGCCAGCAGGGTTTTGCTGACCTCATGCTGCGGGTTGCCGAATACTTGCCACACTGGGCCTTGCTCTACGATTCGACCGTGCTCAAGCACCACCACGCGGTCGCAGATTTCACGGATCACCGCCATCTCGTGGGTGATCAACACGATGGTCAGGCCCAGGCGTTTGTTGATTTCGCGCAGCAGGCCGAGGATCGACTGCGTGGTTTCCGGGTCGAGGGCCGAGGTGGCTTCGTCGCACAGCAGAATCTGTGGGTCGTGCACCAGCGAACGGGCGATGCCAACACGCTGTTTCTGCCCGCCGGACAGCTGCGCGGGATAAGCCTTGTGCTTGTCCTGCAAACCCACCAGTTCCAGCAGCTCACGCACCTTTTGCTCGCGCTGCAGCTTGGGCACGCCGGCGACCTTCAGCGGCAGCTCGACGTTCTGCCACACCGTTTTGGCCGACATCAGGTTGAAGTGCTGGAAGATCATGCCGATGCGCCGACGCAACGCGACCAGGCGGTCTTCGTCGTACTCGCCGATGTCCACCTGATCGATCAGCACGCGCCCGCTGCTGGGTTGCTCCAGGCGGTTGATGGTGCGGATCAGCGAGGATTTGCCGGCGCCGCTGCGGCCGATGATGCCGAACACCTCACCGCGCTGGATCGCCAGGTCAATGCCTTGCAAGGCATGCACGCTGCCATCATAGGTTTTGCCCAGGTTGATAAACCGCACATGGGCGCGGTTCAAATCCGGGTGCAGTTCTGTCTGCTCGGCGTCCCTGGGCGCGGTGCCCAAGTCGCGCAGTTGGGCGTTGGCGGCGGTCATTTTTTATCTTCCCAGCCGACTTGGTAGAGCTTGCCGAGGGATTTATCCAGCGCGGCGCGTACCACCGGCGAGTGCTGGTAGATGTCGACGAACTTGATCACGCGCGGGTCGGTCTTGCTTTTGGGCTGGACCACAAACTGGATCACGTATTCCGGGTGATCGAGGCCGTCGAACAGCAGCGCCGACTCCGCATCGAAGGTCTTGGACAGACGGATGTAGGCCGGGTAACCCTGCACCAGGTCGGCGTCGTCATAGGCGCGCACCAGCTGCACGGCTTCCACTTGCAGGATCTTGATCTTCTTCGGGTTGGCGATGATGTCTTCTTCGGTGGCCTTGTAACCCACGCCCGGCTTGAGCGTGATCAGCCCGGCCTTGGCCAGCAGTTGCAGGCCGCGACCGCTGTTGATCGGGTCGTTGGCGATCGCCACGCTGGCGCCCTGAGGCAGGTCGTTGAAGCTTTTGTACTTCTTCGAATACAGGCCAACGTTATTGATGATGCCCGGCGCATACGGCACCAGGTCGAACCCGGCGGCAGCCTTGGCGTTTTCCAGGAACGGGATGTGCTGGAAGTAGTTCACGTCGATGTCGCCGGCGGCGAGGCTGACGTTGGGCGCGATCCAGTCGGTGAACTCCACCAGTTCGACCTTCAGGCCTTGCTTGTCGGCTTCGGCGACGGCGGCTTCCAGGGGAATCGCGAAGGCGGCGGTGGTGCCGACTTTCAGCGGTGCATCGGCGGCGAATACCGCTGAGCTGAATAAACCAAGGGCCAGGGCCAGTGCTTTGACTGGGTGGGTGAGCAGGGTCTTTTTCATAATCGATTTCCAGTCATAAGGTGTGAGTGCAAACAATTCGGTCAACTGTGGGAGCTGGCTTGCCTGCGATAGCGGTGGGCCAGCAAAAAAAATGTGCCTGACAGACCGCCATCGCAGGCAAGCCAGCTCCCACAGTTTTGGTTCAGTGTCGGTAGGTGGAACCGGTGTGTTGTTCGGGTAAGCGCGCGGAGCCATGGAAGACTTTTTCGCGCAAGGTGCCGGCCTCATAAGCCGTCTTGTACGACCCACGCTTCTGCAACTCCGGCACCACCAGATCAATGAAGTCCACGTAGCTTTCCGGCGTGACAATGCGCGTCAGGTTGAAGCCATCCAGTCCGGTTTCGCTGATCCACGATTCCAGCTCGTCAGCGACCTGTTCCGGCGAGCCGACCAAGGTGATGTAGCGCCCGCCGAGGGCGTGCTGCTCGAGCAATTTGCGCCGCGTCCAATCGTTGTTTTGCAGGTTCTTGGTGGCCGACTGAATCGCGTTGCTTTTCACGTACTGGATCGGTTCATCGATTTCGTATTGAGCAAAGTCGATCGCCGTAGAGGCCGAGAAGTGCGCCACACCGGCTTCCGGGCTGGCATAGCTCACGTACTCGGCGTGCTTGGCCCAGGCCAGTTCTTCGGTGGCGCCCACGATCACGTTGAGGCCCATGAACACCTTGATGTCCTCCGGGTTGCGCCCCGCCTGGGCCGCACTGGCGCGCACCTTGTCCACCTGGACCTTGGTGGCGGCCTTGTTCTGCCCGCTGATGAATACGCACTCGGCATGACGCCCGGCGAACAGCAAGCCGCGCTCCGAGCTGCCGGCCTGGAACAGCACCGGCGTGCGTTGCGGCGACGGCTCGCAAAGGTGATAACCCTCGACCTGATAGAACTCGCCGTGGTGCTCAACCTTGTGCACCTTGCCGGGCTGCGCATAGACCCGTTGCTGTGGATCGTTGATGACCGCGTCGTCTTCCCAGCTGCCTTCCCAGAGTTTGTACAGCACTTGCAGGTATTCATCGGCCTGGTCGTAGCGCCGGTCATGCTCGACCTGTTCGGTCAGGCCCATGGCCTTGGCGGCGCTGTCGAGGTAGCCGGTGACGATGTTCCAGCCGACCCGGCCACGGCTCAGGTGGTCGAGGGTGGACATGCGTCGGGCGAACAGATACGGCGGCTCGTAGGTGAGGTTGGCGGTGAGGCCGAAGCCGAGGTTTTGGGTGACGGCCGCCATGGCCGAAACCAGCAGCAACGGGTCGTTGACCGGCAGCTGGATCGACTCTTTGAGCGGCACGTCGATGGAGTTCTGGTAAACGTCGTACACGCCGACAATGTCGGCGATGAACAAACCGTCGAACAGCCCGCGCTCCAGGGTCTGCGCCAGGTCGGTCCAGTATTGGAGGGTCTTGTACTGCGTTGAGGTGTCCCGTGGGTGTGTCCACAGGCCATGGTTGATGTGCCCGATGCAGTTCATGTTGAAGGCATTGAGCAGGATTTTTTTCTTGGCCATCAGATGGTCCCCCGCAGTGGCGGGTTTTCATCGTTGAGGTAGTAATTGCCCACCGCATGGTACTTCCAGCGCACCGGGTCGTGCAGGGTGTGCACGCGGGCGTTGCGCCAGTGGCGATCCAGGCCATGTTCGGCCAGGGTCGCCTGGCTGCCGGCCAGTTCGAACAAGGTGCTGCCGGCGGCCAGGGAAATTTCAGTGCTCAAGGCGCGCACTTCGGCGACGGCGATGGACGCTGCTGCGACGGTTTCGGCAGTGCTGTCGGCCTGGGCGCGGTCGAGGAACTCACCGGAGCGCTCCAGTAACGCCTCGGCGGCGTGCAGGCGGATGCTCAGGTGGCCGAAGCTTTTCAAGGTGAGCGGGTCTTCAGTGGCCTTGTCGTTGCCGGAGTCGATCCACGGCCGGGTCTTGGTGCGCACAAAATGCAGCGCATCCTCGAAGGCGGCGCGGGCGATGCCGGTGTCGATGGCAGCGTGAAGGATCTGCGCCAGCGGGCCGACTGTGGTCGGGCGCTCGAAAGCGCTCTGGAACGGGACCACGTCCTGTGCGGCAACCCACACGTTGTCGAACACCACGGAGCCGCTGCCGGTGGTGCGCTGGCCGAAGCCGCTCCAGTCGTCGATGACCGTCAGGCCTTCGCTGTCGCGGGGCACAAATGCCAGTTGCTGCACGCCGTGGTCATCCACCACCGAGGTAGGGATGCGTTGCGCGTAGATGGCGCCGGTGGAGTAGAACTTGCGGCCGGTGATACGAAAACCGTCGCCGTCGCGGGTGATTTGGGTCACCCGGTCATGGGCAGTTTTGGTACCCAGCTCCGCCAGGGCGTTGCCGAAACGTTGGCCCGCGAGCACCTCGG
Source organism: Pseudomonas sp. RGB (assembly GCF_007713445.1). Lineage (NCBI taxonomy): Bacteria > Pseudomonadati > Pseudomonadota > Gammaproteobacteria > Pseudomonadales > Pseudomonadaceae > Pseudomonas > Pseudomonas sp. RGB. The sequence goes on from NZ_VMSH01000003.1 coordinate 132,767, forward strand.
CGTACAGGCGTTTTTGCTGCGCCGGGCTGCCATTCACGCGCAGCACTTCCAGGGCATAAAAATGGTTTTGCGGGATCTGGCCCAGCGACGCGTCCGCCTGGGCAATCAGCGCAATGACCTTGGCCAGGGTGACGTTGGACACACCCGCGCCGCCGTGTTCCTTCGGCACGCTGATGCCCCACAGGCCGGAGCGCGAAAACACATCCAGCTCGGGCAGGGGCAGGCGGCGTTCGCGGTCGCGCTGGGCGCTGTCGTGACCCAAGTCTTCGGCCAGGTCGCTGGCGACAATAAGGGCTTGTTCGTCGCTGGTGATAACCGCGACGTTTGTAGAGAAAGTCATGATGTTCTCCAGATGTCTGGTCGGTCAGATCCAGGAATGACGAGCCGGCAACGTGCCGTTCAGGCGATAGGCGCCGATGGCGTGATACTTCCAGCGCACCGGGTCGTGCAGGGTGTGCACGCGGGCGTTGCGCCAATGACGGTCGAGGTTGAATTCGGCGAGGGTGGCGCGACTGCCGGCCAGTTCGAAGAGCTTTTCGCTGACCTGCAGCGAGACTTCGGTGGTCAGCACTTTCGCTTCGGCCACGGCAATCGACGCGCGCGCGGCGGATTGCGCGGTGATCGGCGCAGCGCTGACCTCGTCCAGTACCTTGCCGGCCTTGCGCAGCAGTGCCTCGGCGGCATGCAGTTCGATGTTCAGCTTGCCGATATCGGCGATCACATACAGGTCATCGCTGGCGCGTTCGACCTTGGCGTCGATCCATGGGCGCGAGCGTTCACGCACGAAGGCGATGGTGTCATCCAGAGCGCCGCGGGCGATGCCGGCGTCGATGGCCGCCTGGATCAATTGCGAGACGGCGCCCTGGACGTTCGGGCTTTCGCCGATGCGCCAGTTCTCTATCACCAGCTCGGCGTCCACCGGTACCCGGTCAAGCAGCACGGTGCCGCTGGCGGTGGTGCGTTGGCCGAAGCCCGACCAATCGTCAACGATGCGCAGCCCTTGCGTGCCACGGCGCACAAAAGCCATGACTTGTTTGCCGTCATCGTTCAACGCCTTCACCGCCACCCAATGGGCAAACAGCGCGCCGGTGGAGTAGAACTTCTGGCCGCTGACCACGTAGCCATCGCCTTGGGCGGTGAGCCGCGCTTTGAGTTCCAGGGTGTTTTTGGTGCCGCGTTCCGGGCCGCCATTACCGATGCGCCAGCCGTCGAGGACGCTCTGGAACAGCTGTTTTTTCTGGCGTTCGGTGGCGGCGCCCTGCAGCAGATGCAGGATGCCGAAGTGGTTCTGCGGGATCTGCCCGAGGGCCGGGTCTGCCGCGCTGATGATCGCGAACACCTCGGCCAGGGTCACGAACGATACCTGTGGGCCGCCGTATTCACGGGGAATGGAAATACTGCCGAGCCCGCTGCGGGTGAACTGCTCAAGCTGCGCCCAGGGCAGCTTGCGCTGCTGGTCGCGCTTGGCCGCTTGCAGGCGCGCGGCCTGAGCCAGTTCGTGGGCTGCGCTCAACGCTTGCGCGTCATCGCGCAGCACAGCCGCCGGCAACAGCAGTGGGGCTACGTCCAGATCACTCTGGGGGGGTGTTAGAGCCAAGTTAGACATCAGCGCCGCTCCTTGGCTGCACGTAATGCCCTGGCGTTATGCACCGGGGTAATTCTGACCATACCGACCTCGCATTCAATGAAATAAAAACAGAAAAATCAGAGATGTCCGGTGGTCCGGTGCATATACCCTAAGCGTGTTAAATTTTTAAATAAACTAACTTTTAGGAATATGCATAGAAGGTCTGTTACCCAGGTTCGCAGGGAGAACCGGGCTGACGTGGTTGGTAGGTCGACGTGGCCCCGGCCGGGCGGGCTGGCGCCTGCGACGAGCAGGCGGCAATGTTCAACGTGCGCGCGGGCGCCCAGCGCGAATTATTGCCGACGCGATCCAGAATGCAGTACGTCACGTCCAGCCGGCAGTCGTCGCCCGCTTCGACAATCACCGCAGAGGGCACCCACACCTGCACCGTCAGACCGACGTCTTTGCTCTGGATCGTCGGCAGGTCCAGACGCACGTCGCCCCAACGCAGGGTGATGGCGTCGCCGGTGGCCATATGCGCGTACGGCTCGATGCTCAGCGGAATGCCGCGTCGCACCTGGCTACCGTTGATGCCGTAGCGGCGGATCATGTCGGGCAGGCTGACGGGCGCAAGGTTCTGGTTTTCGTCACTGAACAGGGGCGGCGGCTGGCCGCCGGGTGGGCAGGTCTTGACCCGCACGTGCGTGATCGCCGAACGGGCCGGGCCGTGGCCGATCTGCATGACCTGGTAGTGAATCTGCGCCGAGCCATCCTGCACAAAGCTTTGCGGGATGCGCAGGCGGGTGGGGGTGCCGATTCTGCGCGCGCTCACGCGCCGGGAGTCGGCAAAGCAGTTATTCCAGAACAGCTCGATCAGGTCGCCTTCCTCCATGCCGGGGTAGGGGGCGATATCCACCTGCAGTTGGGCGGCGGCGAGGGCGTTGATACCGTATCGATTAGCCTGGGGCAACGTCGGGGCGGTAAGCATGGCCGAGGGTGCAGTGCGCGTCATAAGTCATCTCCTTGATGCAGCCAGCAGCAATCGTTCCGGCGCCCGTGGCGCGAGTGTGCGCCGGGTGCCGAAAGGAACGATTCAGTGAATAGCCGGGATAGGATCCAATCCTCTGGGCCCTAGATAAGAGGGTTGGCCGGCGGGCGTCAATGGCGGCAAAGGGCTAAACGGCGGGTTGGAGCAGATTCAGAAAGAGCTGACGAGGCGGGGGATTTTAAGGTGGGTGCGGCGGTGCGTTTTATTCGTTATCGCGAGGATTTTATGTAGGAACGCGCTTAGGTAGGAGCTGGCTTGCCTGCGATAGCATCGCTGCGGTGTGACTGACACACCGAGGTGCCTGCATCGCAGGCAAGCCAGCGCCCACCTAGGTTTTTCGGGGTGTCAGTGGGCCAGAAACTTGCTCAGGAACTGTTTGGTGCGTTCTTCCTTGGGGTTGGCAAACAGCGCCTTGGCCTCGCCCTGTTCGACGATCACGCCCTTGTCGAAGAAGATCACCCGGTTGGCCACATCCCGGGCGAAGCTCATTTCGTGGGTGACGATGACCATGGTGCGGTTTTCTTCGGCCAGGCTGCGGATAGTCGCCAGTACTTCACCGACCAGCTCCGGGTCGAGTGCCGAGGTGGGTTCGTCAAACAGAATCACCTCCGGCTCCATGGCCAATGCACGGGCGATTGCTACGCGCTGTTGCTGGCCACCGGACAAGCGCCGCGGGTAAGACCCTTCCTTGCCCGCCAGACCGACCCTGGCCAGCAGCGTGCGGCCCAGTTCGGTGGCTGCTTCGCGAGGCATCTTCTTGACCACCATCGGGCCTTCGATGACGTTTTCCAGCGCGGTGCGGTGCGGGAACAGGTTGAAGTTCTGGAACACAAAACCCACGTGCTGGCGCAAGCGCCGCACCAGGCTTTGCTGCTGGTTGAGCGGCTTGCTGCTGTCGATCTCGATGTCACCCACCTTGATGCGACCGCTGGTGGGTTCTTCGAGGAAATTCAGGCAGCGCAGGAAGGTGGTCTTGCCGGAACCACTGGGACCAATGATGGCGACAACTTCGCCTTCCTTGACCTCAAGGTCGATCCCGTTGAGTACCACCTGACCCTTGAATTGTTTGGTCAGTTTTTCAACCACGATCATGCTTCAAGACTCCAGGTCATGCCGGTTGACCCGGTCTTCCAGGCGGTTCTGAAAATGCGCCAGGATGCTCGCCAGGATCCAGTAGATCAGGGCAGCGGAGAGGTACATGGTGAAGATTTCGAAGGTGCGCGCAGACACCAATTGGGCCTGGCGGAACAGCTCGGGCACCTGGATGGTAGCGGCCAGCGCCGTGTCTTTTACCAGCGAAATAAAGCTGTTGCCCAATGGCGGCAAGGCCGTGCGCATGGCCTGCGGCAGGATGGCCCGGCGCAGGGTCTGCGCGCGGGTCATGCCGATACTGGCTGCAGCTTCCCATTGGCCGCGTTCGATGGAGCTGATGGCGGCGCGCAGGATTTCACAGGCGTAAGCCGCCATGTTCAGCGAAAAGCCAATCATGGCGGCCGGGATCGGGTCCAGCTCGATGCCCACTTGCGGTAAGCCGTAGTAGATCAGGAACAGCTGCACCAGCAAGGGCGTGCCGCGAAAGAACGACACGTAGACGCGGGCGATCCAACTGACCAACTTGAAGCGCGACAAACGCATCAAGGCCAGGCCAAAGCCCAGCAGCAAGCCGAAAAACATCCCGCCGAGGCTAAGAATCACCGTGTAGTACGCGCCCTTGAGCAGAAAGGGCGCGGAGTCCAGCGCGAGTTGGAAACCTGCTTCCATTATTGAGTGACGTCAGCGTTGAAGTATTTCTCGGACAGCTTCTTCAAGGTGCCGTCGGCACGCAGTTTGTCGAGGGCCTTGTTCACGGCGTCGAGCAGTTCAGGCTCGCCTTTGCGCAGGGCTATGCCGGCTTCCTGACGGGAGAAAGCATCACCGGCGGCAGCAGTGTCCGGGGCTTTCTTGGCGTATTCCAGCGCGGCCAGACGGTCGATCAGGATGGCGTCGATGCGCCCGATCCGCAGGTCCTGGAACTTGGTAGGGTCATCGTTATAGGTCTTGATGATGGCTTTGGGTTGGTTGTCCTTGAGCCATTGTTCGTAGTTGGTGCCCAGGCCTACGCCGACTTTCTTGCCAGCCAGGTCATCGGCGGTTTTGATGGCGTCGACGTTTTTCTTCAGCACCAGCGCCTGGATACCGGAAACGGTGTAAGGCTTGGAGAAGTCGTACTTCTTCTTGCGCTCTTCGGAGATGGTCACTTGGTTGACCACGGCGTCCAGGCGCTTGGATTCCAGGGCCGCGAGGATGCCGTCCCACGGTGTGGCTTGCAGCTTGACCTTGACGCCCAGCTCTTTGGCCAGCGCTTCGGACAGCTCGACTTCGAAACCGCTGAGCTTGCCGCTTTCATCGACGAAGCTGAACGGCGGGTAGGTGCCTTCCAGGCCGATCTTGATCTCGCCGGCCTTCTTGATGGTGTCCAGCTGCTCACCAGCGATGGCTTGGCCCATCAGACCAGCCCCGAGTGCCAAGCCCAATGTGCCAACCAGCAACGTGCGACGGAATACAGAAATAGTCATGAACAGCCCCTGTGTTTTTATGTTGAGCGAAGCAGGTGACGCAGTAGTCGTATCCTGCCTTAAAGCGCGAAGCGCGTCTTCGCCTTCGGCGCGACTATAAAGCCAGTTTCTAAGACTTGAAAATAATATAAATCTAATTTGCTATGCATTTTTAGAATATGCAATCAATCCAATGTGGGAGCGGGCTTGCCCGCGATAGCGGTGTATGAGCCAACATTTTTGTAGCTGCCTGACCGCTATCGCAGGCAAGCCAGCTCCCACATTTTGATCCGTGTTTATTCAGTTAAACACGGAGTCATACGCAAACAACGCCGGCGCTCCGCCGGTGTGCAGGAAAATAATCGGCCCGTCCTCAAACCGCTGGCGACCGATGCCATCGAGCAAGCCGGCCATGGCCTTGCCCGTATACACCGGGTCCAGCAGAAGGCCTTCCTGGCTTGCCAGTAACTTGACCGCGGCCAGGGTGCCGGCGTTCGGTTCGCCGTAGCGCGGGCCGAAATATTCGTCCCACAGGATCACTTTGAATGCGTCGGGAACGACCACGCCGAGCAACTCGGCGGTGCGTTCGGCCAGGCCCTGCACTTTCGGGAACTGAGCTTGCTCGGTGCGCGACACGGTAATGCCCACCACCGGCAAATTCGGCAGCACTTCGCTCAATGCCAGGGCGAGGCCACTGTGGGTGCCCGCACTGCCGGAGGCGAGTACCACGGCGGCGAACTCAATGCCGCTGGCTTCGATCTGCCCGGCTAGCTCCAGCCCGGCGCGCACGTAACCCAGCGCCCCGAGTGCATTCGAACCGCCGATAGGCACCAGATAGGGCTTCTTGCCGTTGCTGCGCAGGCGATCGGCGAGGGCATTGAGTTGGTCGTCAACGTTGTCGAGGTTCTCGACCAGTTCTACTTTGGCGTCAAACAGCTCCAGCAACAGGCGATTGCCGTTGCCCAGGTAGTTCGGGTCTTCGGTGCCGGTCGGGTTCTCCAGCAGTGCCACGCAACCCAGGCCCAACTTGGCGGCCAGCGCAGCAGTTTGGCGCACATGGTTGGACTGGATCGCGCCGGCGGTCACCAGGGTGTCGGCGCCTTGAGCGAGGGCGTCGGCTGCCAGGTATTCGAGTTTGCGCAGCTTGTTGCCGCCCATGGCCAGTGGCGTGGTGTCATCGCGCTTGACGTAAATGTCCCTGCCCAGCCAGGCCGACAGCCGCTCGAGTTTTTCCAGGGCAGTGGCACCGCCCAGCAGGTCCAGGCGGTTAAAACGGTCGAGCTGTTGTTTGATCATGGCGACGCACAGTGGCTAAGTGATGGGGCGACTATAGGCAGGCACTTTTCAACCGGCAACCGCCAATCGCTTATGTCGGTTAGTTCTTAGCATCACACCATTGGTTCTTAAGGGCCGTCTGGGTGCATACCGTAAAGTGATGGGCAATTCGTCAGGAGTGAATACCGTGAGTGAGCGTTCCAGCCATTGGCAATTGCAGACCATCGTCAGCCAGCTGCGCAGCGCCCGGGACCAGTGGCGAACGCGCAATGGCCGCTTGAGTGGCGAGCACGGCGGCCGCGAATTGCCGTCGCGCGAGGCCGTGGCGCAGATTCTTGAGTCGCTGTGCGGCGCGTTGTTCCCGATGCGCCTGGGGCCGGTGGACTTGCGTGAAGAAAGTGAAGACTTTTACGTCGGCCACACCCTCGACGTCGCCTTGAATGCCCTGCTCGGCCAGGCGCGCCTGGAGCTGCGTTACGCCGCACGCCAGGGCGGCAAGGATGACGGCGAGGTCGATGCCCTGGCGATCCGCCTGATCCAGGATTTTGCCCTGGCCCTGCCTTCGCTGCGCGGCCTGCTGGACACCGATGTGCTGGCCGCCTACCACGGCGACCCGGCCGCGCGCAGTGTGGATGAAGTGCTGTTGTGCTATCCGGGGATTCTGGCGGTGATTCACCATCGCCTGGCGCACCATCTGTACCGCGCCGGGCTGCCGCTGCTGGCGCGGATCAGCGCGGAGATCGCGCACTCGGCCACGGGTATCGATATTCACCCTGGCGCGCAGATCGGCCCGAGTTTCTTTATCGATCATGGGACGGGTGTGGTGATTGGCGAAACCGCGATCATCGGCGAGCGGGTGCGCATTTATCAGGCAGTGACGTTGGGCGCCAAGCGCTTCCCGGCAGATGAGGACGGGCAGTTGCAGAAGGGCCATCCACGCCATCCGATTGTTGAAGATGATGTGGTGATCTACGCCGGGGCGACGATTCTGGGGCGAATCACCATCGGCAAGGGCTCGACGATTGGCGGCAACGTGTGGCTGACCCGCAGTGTGCCGGCGGGGGCGAATATCACGCAGGCGAATTTGCAGCATGAGGATGGGGCGCAGAAATAGTTTTTGAGCCACGCGCTGATCGAAGGTGGGAGCTGGCTTGCCTGCGATAACGGTGTATCAGGCGACAGACGTGTTGCTGACCCACCGCCATCGCAGGCAAGCCAGCTCCCACATTGGATCGCATTGCAAATCCGAGAAGGTTTCTCCCCGAAATCGCTGAACGATTTACCTCGCGCACCCGTCATACCAATCCCTGAGCTAGTGTAGGAATGACCTACCACTCAGCCCTGCGATTAGTCCCAAACCGCCTATTCATGTTTAACTTGAATGTTCGTTCAAGTTAAACCGGTGGTTCGCTGCCCGCTCACAACAGGAGGCTTACCTTTGCTGAGTCCGTTATTTACAGCCACATCCCACACCCTGGGGGTGCATCGTTCATGAGTGCATCGTCTACCCCATCCAGCGGCATGGTGCGCATGAATGCGCCCGTTTTCTACTTTGCCGCCAGTTTCATCCTGCTATTTGGCATCACCGTCATCGCTATCCCGCAACAGGCCGGTGCCTGGCTGCTGGCTGCGCAAAACTGGGCGGCCAACACGGTCGGCTGGTACTACATGCTCGCGATGACGCTGTATCTGGTCTTCGTGGTGGTCACCGCGCTATCGGGCTACGGCAAGATAAAACTCGGTGCCGACCACGACGAGCCCGAATTCAGCTACCTGTCCTGGGCCGGCATGCTGTTCGCCGCCGGGATCAGCATCACGCTGTTCTTCTTCTGCGTGTCCGAGCCGCTGACGCACCTGGTGCAGCCGCCTCAAGGCGCGCCGATGAACGCCGATGCCGCGCGCCAGGCCATGCAGATCCTGTTTCTGCACTGGGGCCTGCATGGCTGGGGCGTGTTCGCGTTTGTTGGCATGGCCCTGGCGTATTTCGCCTACCGGCATAACCTGCCGCTGGCGCTGCGCTCGGCGCTGTACCCGCTGATCGGCAAACGCATCAACGGCCCCATCGGCTACGCAGTGGATGGCTTCGGCATCATCGCCACCGTGTTTGGCCTGGGCGCCGACATGGGCTTTGGCGTGTTGCACCTCAATTCCGGGCTGGATTACCTGTTCGGCATTGCCCACACCCAATGGATACAGGTCGGCCTGATTACGCTGATGATGGGCGCCGCGATCCTCGTCGCCGTTTCCGGTGTCGACAAGGGCGTGCGGGTGATGTCCGACATCAATATGCTGCTGGCCTGCGCGCTGCTGCTGTTTGTGTTGTTCGCCGGGCCCACCCAGCACTTGCTCAACACCCTGATCCAGAACATCGGCGACTACCTCGGCGCCTTGCCGACCAAGAGTTTCGATGTGTACGCCTACGACAAACCCAGCGACTGGCTGGGCGGTTGGACGGTGTTCTACTGGGCCTGGTGGATTGCATGGTCGCCGTTCGTGGGCCTGTTCATCGCGCGTATTTCCCGTGGGCGCACCATCCGTGAGTTCGTGTTCGGCGTGCTGCTGATCCCGCTGGGCTTTACCCTGGCGTGGATGTCGATCTTCGGCAACAGCGCCATCGACCAAGTGCTCAACCACGGTTTGACCGCCCTCGGCCAGTCGGCCATCGATGACCCGTCGATGAGCCTTTACTTGCTGCTGGAAACCTACCCGTGGAGCAAGACGGTCATCGCGGTCACGGTGTTCATCAGCTTCGTGTTCTTCGTCACCTCGGCCGACTCCGGCACCGTGGTGCTGTCGACCTTGTCGTCCAAAGGCGGTAACGCCGATGAAGACGGGCCTAAATGGCTGCGTGTGTTCTGGGGCGCGATGACTGCATTGGTCACCAGTGCCTTGCTGTTTGCCGGCAGCATCGACTCGCTGAAGTCGGCGGTGGTGCTGACCTCGTTGCCGTTCTCGCTGATCCTGCTGCTGATGATGTGGGGGCTGCACAAGGCGTTCCACCTCGAATCGCAAAAGCAGATTGCCCAGTTGCATTCGCTGGCGCCGGTATCGGGCTCACGCAAGGGCACCGGCGGTTGGCGCCAGCGCCTGAGCCAGGCGGTGCATTTTCCGTCGCGCGATGAGGTGTACCGGTTCCTTGAGACCACGGTGCGCCCGGCGATCGAAGAAGTGACGGCGGTGTTTGTCGAAAAAGGCCTCAGCGTCGTTACCCAGCCCGACCCGTCCAACGACAGCGTCAGCCTGGAAATCGGCCACGGCGAAGAGCATCCGTTCGTGTATCAAGTGCAGATGCGTGGCTATTTCACGCCGTCGTTTGCGCGCGGCGGCATGGGCTCCAAGCAGCTCAACAACCGCCGTTACTACCGGGCGGAAGTGCACTTGAGCGAGGGCAGTCAGGACTACGATCTGGTGGGCTACACCAAAGAGCAGATCATCAACGACATCCTCGACCAGTACGAGCGGCACCTGCAGTTCCTGCACTTGGTGCGCTAGTTCCCTCTCACCAAAAAAAGCCCGCAAAGCCCCGTTCTACGGGGCTTTCTTAAATTTAATTTCATTCGTTGAAGCCGCGCTTTGACGCGCAACTGTCATCTGGCCACTGCGTAATTGTGTGAAGCGTTTGACGCTTTCATTTCAGAACAGTGACGGAGACCGGTAACAATGAAGACGTTAATAAGCCCCGTGGTGGGTGTCGCCATGGCGAGCTTTATGCTGTCCGCCCACGCCGATTTTATCGACGACAGCCACGCCGATGTGACCTTGCTCAACCGCTACCTCAACCAGCAAGGGCGTGATGTGGTGAACAGCAACGCCAAGGCCCACAGCATTCGTGATTGGGGCCAGGGTTTCGAGTTCAACTTCAAGTCGGGCTACACCGATGGGCCGGTTGGTTTTGGCCTTGATCTGCAGGCCTTCTATGGCTTGAAACTGGATTCCGGTGGTGACCTCAATGACAAGGATCACCAGGGCCGCTACCCCGGCAGCATGTTCCCGTTGGACGACGGCAAATCCGCCGACCAGTTTGGCGTGCTGAGCCCCACGTTCAAGATGCGCTTTGCCAAGGATGAGCTGCGCGTGGGCACGCTGTACGGCAACAACCCGGTGTTGGCCAACACCGACGGGCGCCTGTACCAGCAGACCAACACTGGCGTGCAGCTGGTGTCCAAGGACCTTAGCGATTTCACCTTCACCGGCGGCGATATCTTCAAGACCAAGATCCGCAACGAAACCGGCGACCAAGGCATGATCACTGCCGGTGGCACCAAAGAAAGCGACCGCTTCCTGTTCGGCGGTGCGGACTACACCGGCATTCAGAACACCACCGTCAGCCTGTGGTATTCCAACCTTGAGGATTACTACCAGCAGTTCTTCCTCGGTGCCAAACGTCATGACGCGGTGGCCGTGGGTGCATTCGACACCGACGTGCGCGTGTTCCGCAGCCTGGGTGTGGGCGCCAACGCCGATGGCGACAAAGACTTCGCCGGGGCCGGCCTCTACGGTGACGGCACCAGCAAAGGGCGCATCAACCAGACCACCGCCAGCTTGCTGGAGAGCTACAGCCTGGACGGCCATACCGTGGGTCTCGGTATCCAGAAAAACAGCGGCGACAGCGACTTCCCGTACCTGGATTCGGGCCTGAACAGTGGTGACGCACGCCAGGGCCCAGGTTCAGGTGCGGACACGCCGGCGCTGACCAACATGCAGCTGAACAAATTCCAGCACGCCGGCGAGCGTACCTGGCTGGCGCAGTACAAATATGACTTCGGCAAGCTGGGCCTCACCGGCCTGACATTCTCGGCCGCCTATGCCCACGGCGATGACATCCGCACTGCGCAGGGCGACACCAGCGAATGGGAACGCAACATCGCGGTGGCCTACCAAGTACCCACCGGTACCCTCAAGGGCCTGGGCGTAACCTGGAAAAATGCCCACGCCAGCCCGGACATTACCGGTGCCACTGTGCAAGATGAAAACCGATTCTATGTCAGCTACGTCGTTCCACTTTGGTAGGAAATTGCTGTAAAAGAGACGGGCATAGTTAAGCGATTCAGCGGCTTAAAAGGCCTGGGAATAACCTTATTCTCAGGCCTTATTTGCCCTAAGCCCAGAGAGGATTCGATGACGTACATTGCTGCCGAAAACCGCTATGAATCTATCCCTTATCGCCGCGTAGGCCGCAGTGGATTGGTGCTGCCTGCACTGTCCCTGGGGCTGTGGCACAACTTTGGCGACAGCACCCCGATCGACACCCAGCGCGCGTTGCTGCGCACCGCGTTCGACCTGGGCATCAACCACTTCGACCTGGCCAACAACTACGGCCCGCCCTACGGCAGCGCCGAGATCAACTTCGGCCGTTTGCTGCGCGAAGACTTCAAGCACTATCGCGATGAGCTGATCATCTCCAGCAAAGCCGGCTGGGACATGTGGCCCGGCCCTTATGGCCAGGGCGGCGGTTCGCGCAAATACGTATTGGCGAGCCTGGACCAGAGCCTGCAACGCCTGGGCGTCGACTACGTGGATATTTTTTACTCCCACCGTTTTGATGCCGACACGCCGCTGGAAGAAACCGCCAGCGCCCTCGCCACCGCCGTGCAACAAGGCAAGGCGCTGTACATCGGTATCTCGTCTTATTCCGGCGTGAAAACCCGCGAGATGGCTGCGCTGCTCCAGGAATGGAAAGTGCCGTTGCTGATCCACCAACCGGCCTACAACCTGCTCAATCGCTGGGTGGAAAAAGACCTGCTGGACACCACCGAAGAACTCGGTGCCGGGGTGATTGCGTTCACGCCGCTGGCCCAGGGTTTGCTCACCGACAAGTACCTCAACGGCGTGCCGGCGGATGCGCGGGTTAATCGTCCTGGGGGTGGTTCGCTGCAGGCCAAGCACTTGTCCGAAGCCAACATCGCCCACGTGCGCGCGCTGAATGAAATCGCCAAGCGTCGCGGCCAGAGCCTGGCGCAACTGGCGCTGGCCTGGACGCTGCGTGACCCACGGGTGACCAGTGCGCTGATCGGCGCAAGCCGGCCGGAGCAGATCATTGAAAACGTCGGAGCGCTGCAGAACTTGAGCTTCAGTGCCGAGGAACTGGCGGAAATCGATCGGTTTGCCCAGGAAGGCGGGATCAACCTGTGGGAAAAACCATCGACCGCTGAATAACCTGATAGCACCGGGTCAGTGTGGGAGGGGGCTTGCCCCCGATGGCGGTGTCAGTCAGGTGACCAGTTGACTGACCCAGCGCTATCGGGGGCAAGCCCCCTCCCACATTTGATGTGCAGTGTGGCGGCTATAGCGGCAAAACCCCAAGAATCGACTCGCCGCTGCGGCCGGTAGTCATCGACCGCTGAATAACCTGATAGCACCGGGTCAATGTGGGAGGGGGCTTGCCCCCGATGACGGTGTCAGCCAGGTGACCAGTTGACTGACCCAGCGCTATCGGGGACAAGTCCCCTCCCACATTTTTGCTCTTCAGCGCGGCAAATTTATTCGCCACGACTCGATCACTGTGGGAGCCGGGCTTGCCCGCGATGGCGGTGGGTCAGTCGATGAATGTGGTGCCTGGCTTAAAAGGGAACGTCGCCCAGAATCGTTGCGCGGTGCATCACCCGCCGTTGTGGCCGGTAGTCATCGACCGCGTAATGCTGGGTCACGCGGTTGTCCCAGAACGCTACGTCATTCTCCTGCCAGCGCCAGCGGATGGTGAATTCTGGCCGTGTCGCATGAGCAAACAACAGCTTGAGAATCGCTTCGCTTTCGGCCGGCTCCAGCTCATTGATCTTGGTGGTAAACCCATCACTGACAAACAGCGACTTGCGCCCACTCACCGGGTGCGTGCGCACTACCGGGTGCGACAGCGGCGGGTTTTTCTTGCGGGTTTCTTCCCAGCGCGCCAGGTCTTCGGCAGTGTTGCCAAAACGCTCCAGCGGGAAGGATTTGGTGAAGTCGTGTGTGGCGGTCAGGCCATCGAGCAAGCGCTTGAGCGGCGCCGACAACGCCTCATACGCCGCAATGCCACTGGCCCACAACGTGTCGCCACCAAACGCCGGCAGCAGCTTGGCGCTGAGCACCGCGCCGAGGGCCGGCGTTGGCAGGAAGGTCACGTCGGTGTGCCATACGGCATTGTCACGCACGTCGGTCACGGCGGTATCCAGGATCAGCACTTCGGGCTGCTCCGGCACGTTGGGGTAAATCGGGTGAATGTGCAGGTCGCCAAAATTTGCCGCGAACCGCGCCTGTTGCTGCGGGGTGACGGCTTGTCCACGGAAGAACAGCACCGAGTGGGTGAGCAACGCCTGCTCGATGGCGTCGCGCTGTTCCAGGTTCAGCGGCTGGGTGATATCGACGCCACTGATCTGGGCGCCCAGGGCGGTGCTTAATGGCGTAACGGTCAGGCTGCTCATGCTCTTCTCACTCAATGTGCCTGGCCATGCCAGGGCACCCATTTACGCTGCAGGGCACGCAGGCCCATTTCCATGGCGAAGGCGATCAGGGCGATCACCAGAATCCCCAGCACCACCACATCGGTGACCAGGAACTGCGCCGCCGACTGCACCATAAAACCCAGGCCGCTGGTGGCCGCAATTAACTCGGCCGCAACCAAGGTCGACCAGCCAACGCCCAGGCCGATGCGCACACCGGTGAGGATGTCGGGCAGGGCGCTCGGCAGGATCACGTGGCGAATCAATTGGGCACGGGTGGCGCCCAACGACTGCGCGGCCCGCAGCTTGGCCGGGTCGACGGTGCGCACGCCGGTCGCGGTGGCGATGGCGATAGGCGCGAAGATCGCGAGGTAAATCAGCAGCACCTTGGACAGCTCGCCGATGCCGCACCAGATCACGATCAGCGGCAGATAAGCCAGCGGTGGAATCGGCCGGTAAAATTCAATCAGCGGATCGAGAATGCCGCGCGCGATGCGGTTGGCACCGATGGCAATGCCGACCGGCACGGCGGTCAGCACCGCAAAACCCAGACCCAGGCCGATGCGCTGCAGGCTCGCGCCCAAGTGCTGCCACAAGGTGGAATCCATGTAGCCGGTGGTCGCCAGCAGCCAGCCTTTTTGCAGCACGGCGGACGGTGGCGGCAGGAACAGCGGTTCGATCAAACCGGTGGCAGTCACCGCCCACCAGAGTGCCAACAAGGCAAACAAAGTGAGCACGCTGATCCAGCGTGTGCTCAGGCTGCGACGCACCGGAATAACGGCGTGAGCCACCGGCTTGGCGGCGGTGGCGGGGAGTTCGTAACTGCTCATGCGGACACCTGCCGTTGCGAGAACACTTTGCCCAGCACGTGCTCGCGGGTTTCGATAAAGCGCGGGTCGGACTTGATCGCACGTGCCGATTCACCGGCGGCGTAGCGCTGGCCGAAGTCCAGGTGCAGACGCTCGACGATCTGGCCCGGGTTGGGCGCCAACAGGACCAAATCGGTGGCGAGGAACACCGCCTCTTCGATGTCGTGGGTAATCAGGAACACCGGCTTGGCCGTGCGCCGCCAGACTTGCAGGAGCAATTCCTGCATCTGTTCGCGGGTGAAGGCATCGAGGGCGCCGAAGGGTTCGTCCATCAGCAGCACACGCGGGTCGGCCGCCAGCGCGCGGGCCAGGCCCACGCGTTGCTTTTGGCCGCCGGAGAGTTGCCAGATACGGCGACTGTCGAAACCGGCGAGGTCGACCAGCGCGAGCATTTCCCGGGCGCGGATTTCGCGCTGGGCCTTGGGCACGCCAGCCAGCTCCAGGCCGAAGCCGACGTTGGCGAGCACGTCTTGCCAGGGCAACAGAGCGTCGTCCTGGAACACCACGCCGCGCTCGGCGCTGGGGCCTTTGACCGGCACGCCATCGAGGGTGATGCGCCCGGCAGAGGGTTCGACGAAACCGGCAATCAGGTTCAACAGCGAGGTCTTGCCACTGCCGGACGGGCCGAGGGCCACCAGCAATTGCTGGGGCCCAAGGTCCAGTGAAATATCAGACAGTACCGGTTCTGTGGCGCCTGGGTACTGTGCGCTGATGCGCTCCAGTTGTAGCAAGGCCATCGCAATGAACTCCTTGAATCAGTGAGTGATGAACTTGGCGCTGACGTAAGGGGCGTAGTCCGGCAGCACGGCGTCGACTTTGCCTTGCTCCTTGAGAAACGCGGCGGTGTCGGTCACAGCCTTCGTGGTCGGGGCGCCCAGCAGGGTCACCTGATCAGCGGCCAGCGGGTAGACGTTGCCTTGCAGCAGCAGTGGGATGTCACTGGCCTTGGCGCCGGAAAGCTTGACCAGCTTGTCGACGTTGCCTGTGTCGGCGAGCCACGCTTGTGGGTCTTTGCGGTACGCGGCGTAGGCGTCCAGCGTGACTTTGGCGAAAGCGGTGACGATTTCCGGGTGTTTCTCGGCGAAGTCTTTGCGCACGATCCACGCATCGAAAGTCGGCGCGCCGAACTTGGCCAGTTCGCCGGAGGTGATCAGCACCTTGCCGTTTTCCTTGGCCACGCCCAGGGCGGGGTCCCACACGTAGGTGGCGTCGATGTCACCGCGCTTCCAGGCGGCGATGATGGCCGGTGGCGCGAGGTTGAGGATGGTCACTTTCGAAGGGTCGATGTTCCAGTGCTTCAGCGCGGCCAACAGGCTGTAGTGGCCGGTGGACACGAACGGCACGGCGATCTTTTTGCCGATCAGGTCCTGCGGGCTGTTGATCCCCGAACCATTGCGCGCCACCAAGGCTTCGGCGCCGCCGATCTGGGTGGCGACGAGGAAGGTTTCCACCGGGACTTTGCGGGTAACAGCAGCGGTCAGCGGGCTGGAACCCAGGTAGCCGATCTGCACGTCGCCGGAGGCGATGGCGGCGATGATGTCGGCGCCATTGTCGAATTTGCGCCAGTCGATCTTGGCGTTAGTGGCTTTTTCGTAAGCGCCGTCGGCCTGGGCGACTTTCGCCGGGTCCACGGTGGTTTGATAAGCGATGGTGACATCTGCCGCCTGGGCAAACAGGCTGGCACCAGCCAGGGACAATGCAGCCAAGAGGCGCAGAGGGGTAAGCAGTTTCAAGGGGAAGCTCCTCAATCAGGCGGCCGAGGGTCGGCGTGTGAGGAGACTAAATGATCTAAGAACTCGAAAATAAATAACGTTTTCGAATTAGCTTATTAGAAGAAGAGTGAACTCAGGTATTCAATCAGATGAGGGCAAATGTGGGAGGGGGCTTGCCCCCGATGGCGGTAGATCAATCACTGATGGGTGACTGACACTCTGCTATCGGGGGCAAGCCCCGCACATGTTGAGCCGGGTTCGGCTTCAGTTAGTTACTGATCGCCAGGATGCTCGCCTGGTACGACCCGACGAACACATCAAAGTCGCCGACCTCGTTCTGCTCCAGTTCCGCCTGTTGCGCCAGCGACGTGCGCGCCAGCTCTTCAAAACGCGCCTGCTCGTCGGCTGGCAGCGGCTCTTTACGGAAATGCTCGGCGTGCACCTCGCTCTGGTGCAGGGAGAATTGCGCAAAGCTTTCCTTGCGCTCGGCCATCGCCGCCAACACTAGGGCCGACGGCGTCAGGGACGGATCCTTGACCTTCGCCAGCTGAGCGTCCAGCGCCTCGCTGTGCTCGGTAATGCCATGGCTCTGATCCAGCAACGCCGCCAACGGCGCAATCTGCTCCAGCAGCTCGGTGGCCCATTCCTTCATATCCACAGGCTGGCCCTGACGCTGCAATTGCAGGCCCGGACGGCGACCTTCCTTGACCACGCTGAGGAAGTTGGAGGTGGCATTGCCGCACTCGTTGTTGGCGAACAGCGGGCTGTCGTTCAGTGCGCAATACAGCAGGAACGCATCGAGGAAGCGCGACTCCGGCAGGTCGATACCCATCGGCAGGAACGGGTTGATGTCCAGGCAACGCACTTCGATGTACTGGATGCCACGGGCCACCAGCGCCTGGATGGGGCGCTCGCCGGTGTAGGTCACGCGCTTGGGGCGAATGTTGGAGTAGTACTCGTTTTCGATCTGCAGGATGTTGGTGTTGAGCTGAACCCACTCACCGTCCTTATGGGTACCGACTTCGACGTAGGGCGCGTAGGGCGTTGCCACCGCTTCGCGCAGGCTGTCGGTGTAGCTGGCCAGATCGTTGTAGCACGGCGTGAGGCCGGCCTGGGCGTTGCTCTGGTAACCCAGGTCGCTCATGCGCAAGCTGGTGGCGTACGGCAGGTACAGCGTGTCGGCGTCCAGCACTTCCAACTGGTGCGAGCGACCGCGCAGGAACCCGGCGTCCAGGGCTGGCGAGGCACCGAACAGGTACATCAGCAGCCAGCTGTAGCGACGGAAGTTACGGATCAATGCAATGTAGGCCGTGGACTGGTAGTCGCGGTCGGTGCCGACGAAACCTTCAGTCTCCTTGAGCAAGGGCCACAACTGCTCCGGCAGGGAAAAGTTGTAGTGAATGCCGGCGATGCACTGCATGGTCTTGCCGTAACGCAGGGCCAGGCCCTTGCGGTAAACGTATTTGAGCTGGCCGATATTGGAGGTGCCGTAGTAGGCAATCGGAATATCTTCCTCGGCCGGCAGCGGGCACGGCATCGACGGGCTCCACAGGTACTCGTTGCCGAGTTTGCTGTAGGCAAAGCGATGGATCTTGTCCAGGCTGCTCAGGGTATCGGCCGGGTTGGGCAGAGCTGGGGTAATAAACTCCAGCAGCGATTCCGAGTAGTCGGTGGTGATCAATTCGTTGGTCAACGCGGCGCCCAGGGCTTCGGGGTGCGGCGTTTGTGCCAGGCGACCCTCACCCGTGACGCGTAGGCATTCGCGCTCGATGCCGTGCAAGCATTGCTCTAGCAGGGAGAGGTGTTCGCGCTTGCCGAGCAGGGCCAGGCGGCGGTTGAGAAGTTCGCTCAAGTTGGATTCCTTCACGCGTCAGTCGCCCCAATATGGGGGTGGGCAGGACGGTCTACAAGGGTGAAGTTAAAACTGGCGTTATCGCCTGGTTTTGAGTCGATTTGACCCGCTTTGAAAAAGCCGACTTCACTCCATGAATTGGGCTATAGCGCAGCAAGAAAATTCCGACGCTGTTGTCGCAGCGCCGAAATTAACTCAAATCGAGGGCGGGGAGCTATAGGACAGCGAATGTGCCTTGTGCTTTTGCGACCAGTTTGTCGTCCTGATACACCTCTGCTTCAACCACCAACGTGCGTCGACCTGCGTGGATAACACGACTGGTGCACAGCACGTCGCCGTCGGACACGGCACGGATATAGTTGATTTTGCACTCGATGGTCGCGCTCTGCTGGTCGAAGCCATGGGAGCTGGAACAGGCCAGCCCCATGGTGATGTCCACCAGGCTGAAAATCGCCCCGCCGTGGAGCTTGCCTGCACGGTTGCGCAGCTGCGGCTCCAGGGTCAGGGCCACCTCGGCAACGCCCTCGTCCAGGCGTTGCAGGCGACAGCCGATCAGCTCGCTGAACGCGCTCTGGGTCAAACCGGCCGGGATTTCCATCAGCGTTTCTTCAACTGTTTGGCGTTGGCGAACAGCGACGCCATCGCGTTGTTGCTAGGCGCTGCGGTGGCGGTTTCTTTGCGCGGTGCGTTGTTCTGCGACTGGCGTGGCGCCGAGCCTGGGCGAGCGCCACGGGCACCGTCGATTTTCTCGCCGGGGGTGTCGCTCATGCGCATCGACAAGCCAACGCGTTTGCGTGGAATGTCGACTTCCATGACCTTGACCTTGACCACATCACCGGCTTTCACCGCTTCGCGAGGGTCTTTGATGAACTTCTCCGAAAGCGCGGAGATATGCACCAAACCGTCCTGATGCACGCCGATGTCCACAAACGCGCCGAAGTTGGTCACGTTGGTGACCACGCCTTCGAGGATCATGCCCAGTTGCAGGTCCTTGAGGTCTTCGACGCCGTCCTGGAACTCGGCGGTCTTGAACTCGGGACGCGGGTCACGGCCAGGTTTTTCCAGCTCTTGCAGAATGTCGGTGATGGTCGGCACGCCGAAGGTTTCGTCGGTGTACTTTTTTGGGTCCAGGCGCTTGAGGAACGCGGCGTCGCCGATCAGCGAGCGGATGTCGCGGTCGGTCTCGGCAGCAATGCGCTGTACCAGCGGGTAGGCTTCCGGGTGAACCGCCGAAGCGTCCAGCGGGTTGTCGCCGTTCATTACGCGTAGGAAGCCGGCGGCCTGTTCAAAGGTTTTTTCGCCCAGGCGTGCGACTTTTTTCAGCGCAGCGCGGGTTTTGAACGCGCCGTTTTCGTCGCGGTGGGTGACGATGTTCTGCGCCAGCGTGGAGTTGAGGCCGGAAATACGGGCCAGCAGCGCGACCGAGGCAGTGTTCACATCCACGCCGACCTTGTTCACGCAGTCTTCCACCACCGCATCCAGACCGCGTGCCAGTTTCAGCTGCGACACGTCGTGCTGGTACTGGCCGACACCGATGGATTTAGGGTCGATCTTCACCAGCTCGGCCAGCGGGTCTTGCAGGCGGCGAGCAATGGAGACGGCGCCACGGATCGATACGTCGAGGTCCGGGAATTCCTTGGAGGCCAGTTCCGACGCCGAGTACACCGACGCGCCGGCCTCGGAGACCATTACCTTGGTCATTTTCATGGCTGGGTATTTTTTGATCAGCTCGGCGGCCAGCTTGTCGGTTTCCCGGCTGGCGGTGCCGTTGCCGATGGCGATCAGGTCCACGGCGTGCTTGGCGCACAGCGCGGCCAGGATGGCGAGGGTCTGGTCCCACTTGTTGTGCGGCACGTGCGGATACACGGTGGCGTGGTCCAGCAGCTTGCCTGTGGCGTCGACCACGGCCACTTTGCAGCCGGTGCGCAGGCCCGGGTCGAGGCCCAGGGTCGCACGCGGGCCGGCCGGCGCGGCCAGCAGCAGGTCGTGCAGGTTGTGGGCGAAAACATTGATCGCTTCGGTTTCGGCGCCGTCGCGCAGCTCGCCGAGCAGGTCGGTTTCCAGGTGGGTGTAAAGCTTGACCTTCCAGGTCCAGCGCACGACTTCACCGAGCCACTTGTCCGCCGGACGGTTCTGATTCTGGATGCCGAATTGTTGACCGATCATGCCTTCGCACGGGTGCATGGTGCCCGGCAGCTCGTCGCCGACCTTCAGCGCGGAGCTGAGAATACCTTCGTTGCGGCCGCGGAAAATGGCCAGTGCGCGGTGCGACGGCATGCTCTTGAGCGGTTCGTCGTGCTCGAAATAGTCGCGGAACTTGGCGCCTTCCTCCTCTTTGCCGGCGATGACGCGGGCGCTGAGGGTGGCTTCCTGTTTCAGGTAGTTACGCAGTTTTTCCAGCAAGTTGGCGTCTTCGGCAAAACGCTCCATGAGGATGTATTTGGCGCCTTCGAGGGCCGCCTTGACGTCGGCGACGCCTTTTTCGGCGTTGATGAAGCGCGCGGCTTCGGTTTCCGGGGTCAGCGACGGGTCGTTGAACAGGCCGTCAGCCAGGTCACCCAGGCCGGCTTCCAGGGCGATCTGGCCCTTGGTGCGGCGCTTCTGTTTGTACGGCAGGTAAAGGTCTTCGAGGCGGGTCTTGGTGTCGGCGAGTTTGATGTCGCGTTCCAGTTGCGGGGTCAGCTTGCCTTGTTCCTCGATGCTGGCGAGGATGCTGATGCGCCGTTCGTCGAGTTCTCGCAGGTAGCGCAAGCGCTCTTCCAGGTGCCGCAGCTGGATGTCGTCGAGGCTGCCGGTCACTTCTTTACGGTAACGGGCGATGAAGGGCACCGTGGAGCCTTCATCCAGTAGAGCGACGGCCGCTTCGACCTGTTGTGGGCGTACGCCGAGTTCCTCGGCGATGCGGCTGTTGATGCTGTCCATAAAACCACCTGAAATTCTGAAAGCAGCTCGCAGGCCCGGAAAACAAGGCGTTGCAAGGCTGGTTGAGCGGCCCGACTGGCGCCGCTACCTGGGTCAAAAGGCAGCCTGTTGACCCTCGAAATCGGAAAATTGCTGCCCGTCGCGGTAAAAAATAGCGAGGCAGCAAGCAGTAAAGTCTGACATTGCTCAGCGCAAAGGCGGCGCATTATAACCAGCGTTCTGCAGCTGGGGGGGATTGCGCCGAAGGTTGCAGGGCGCGCGTTCGCTGGCGGTAGAGGAAAAATCTGCTAACAATGCACACGGTGCGTATAACGGCAGCTACGCCATAATGCGCGCCGAGATAAGAGGAGCATCTAATGAGCAGCACTGCACAAACTGCTGAAGGCGAAAAAATTCTCATCGTTGATGACGATCCGGGGCTGAGCAGCCTGCTGGAGCGTTTTTTCAACTCCAAGGGCTACCGTGCCCGCGCGGTGCCGAACACCGAGCAGATGGACCGCCTGTTGGGGCGCGAAGTGTTCAATCTGGTCGTACTCGACCTGATGCTGCCCGGCGAAGACGGCCTCACCGCCTGCAAACGCCTGCGCGGTGCGAACAACCAGATTCCCATCATCATGCTTACCGCCAAGGGCGATGAGCTGAGCCGCATCAAGGGCCTTGAGCTGGGCGCTGATGATTACCTGGCCAAGCCGTTCAACCCGGACGAGCTGATGGCCCGGGTCAAAGCCGTGTTGCGCCGTCAGGCAGCCCCGGTACCCGGCGCGCCAGGCAGCGAAGACGAAAGCGTCACCTTTGGCGACTATGAACTGTCGCTGGCCACCCGTGAGCTCAAGCGTGGCGAAGAAGTGCACATGCTGACCACCGGTGAGTTCGCCGTGCTAAAGGCCCTGGTGATGAACGCGCGCCAGCCGCTGACGCGCGACAAACTGATGAACCTGGCCCGTGGCCGGGAGTGGGATGCTTTGGAGCGCTCCATCGACGTGCAGATTTCCCGTCTGCGCCGCATGATCGAGCCGGACCCGTCCAAGCCGCGCTATATCCAGACGGTGTGGGGTGTGGGTTATGTGTTCGTGCCGGATGGCACCGCAACCAAGTGACCGATGATTTGCAGGCGCGGGCATCCGGCGTTTGACTCCATGAGAGTCAACGGGATGCCCGGCGTCTGCAATTCTGCGAGCGCCGCTCGTTTCTGCAAGGTGTCCAGCCGTTTCCTATGAAAACCCCGTTGTGGTTCCCGCAAAGTTTCTTTTCACGCACCCTTTGGCTGGTGCTGATCGTCGTTCTGTTTTCCAAGGCACTGACGCTGGTTTATCTGTTGATGAACGAAGACGTGCTGGTGGATCGGCAGTACAGCCACGGCGTCGCCCTGACGCTTCGTGCCTATTGGGCCGTCGATCCCGAAAACCGTGAAAAGGTGGCCAAGGCATCGACGCTGATTAGAGTCGACGGCGCCGGTGTACCTGAAGGCGAGCAGCATTGGCCCTACAGCGAGATTTATCAGCGCCAGATGCAGGCTGAGCTGGGGGACGACACCGAGGTGCGATTGCGCATGCATGTTTCGCCTGCGCTGTGGGTGAGGGCGCCGAGCCTGGGCGACGCGTGGATCAAAGTGCCGCTTTACCCGCATCCGTTGCGGGGACAGAAGATCTGGAACGTGCTGGGCTGGTTCCTGGCGATCGGCCTGCTTTCAACGGCGTCCGCCTGGATTTTCGTGCGCCAGCTCAACCAGCCACTCAAACGCCTGGTCTTTGCCGCGCGCCAACTGGGGCAGGGGCGCAGTGTGCGCCTGCCGGTCAGCGATACGCCCAGTGAGATGACCGAAGTCTACGGCGCCTTCAATCAGATGGCGGAAGACGTGGAACAGGCCGGGCGCGAACGCGAGTTGATGCTGGCGGGCGTGTCCCACGACCTGCGCACACCGTTGACACGGTTGCGATTGTCCCTGGAGTTGATGGGCAACCATAACGACCTCACGGATGACATGGTGCGTGACATCGAAGACATGGACGCGATTCTCGATCAGTTCCTGGCGTTTATCCGTGATGGCCGCGACGAAGTGGTCGAGGAAGTCGACCTGACGGACCTGGTGCGCGAGGTGGTGGCGCCCTACAACCAGAACGGCGAACAGGTGCGCATGCGCCTGGAGCCGATTCAGCCGTTTGCCTTGCGGCGGGTGTCGATGAAACGCCTGCTCAACAACCTCATCGGCAACGCCTTGCACCATGCCGGTTCCGATGTGGAAGTGGCGGCATATGTGTCCGGCGACAGTACTGCGCCTTATGTGGTGTTGAGTGTGATGGACCGCGGTACGGGGATCGACCCGGCGGAACTGGAAGGCATCTTCAACCCTTTCACCCGTGGTGACCGTGCCCGGGGTGGCAAGGGCACAGGCTTGGGGCTGGCGATTGTGCGGCGGATTGCTTCAATGCACGGCGGCAATGTTGAACTGCGCAACCGGCCGGACGGTGGCCTGGAGGCACGGGTGCGCTTGCCGTTGGGGCTGATGCTGCCCAGGGACGCTGTCTAACAAACAACAAAGATCAAAAATGTGGGAGCGGGCTTGCCCGCGAATGCGGTGGACCAGTCAATAAATACATCGACTGACACTCCGTCTTCGCGAGCAAGCCCGCTCCCACATTGTTTTTGCAGGGTGGCAACGCTTGCCGCGTATCAGCCTTTGCCCTTGGTGCGCGTCATATTCGGCCCACCATTCTTTTCCAGATGCTGAATGATGATGCCCGCCACATCCTTGCCGGTGGTGGTTTCAATGCCTTCCAAGCCCGGCGATGAGTTCACTTCCATCACCAGTGGCCCGTGGTTGGAGCGCAGGATATCCACACCCGCTACCGCCAGCCCCATCACTTTGGCCGCCCGCAGCGCGGTCATGCGTTCTTCCGGTGTGATCTTGATCAGGCTGGCGCTGCCGCCACGGTGCAGGTTGGAGCGGAATTCCCCCGGCTTGGCCTGACGTTTCATTGCCGCAATTACCTTGTCACCCACCACGAAGCAGCGGATGTCCGCACCGCCGGCTTCCTTGATGTATTCCTGCACCATGATGTTCTGCTTGAGGCCCATAAATGCCTCGATCACCGATTCGGCAGCGGTCGCGGTTTCGCACAGCACCACGCCGATGCCTTGGGTACCTTCCAGCACCTTGATCACCAGCGGCGCGCCGTTGACCATGTCGATCAGGTCGGGAATGTCATCGGGGGAGTGGGCAAAGCCGGTCACCGGCAGGCCGATACCGCGCCGCGAGAGCAATTGCAATGAGCGCAGTTTGTCGCGCGAGCGGGCAATGGCTACCGATTCATTGAGGGGGAATACGCCCATCATTTCAAACTGTCGCAACACCGCGCAGCCATAAAACGTCACCGAGGCACCGATGCGCGGGATCACCGCATCAAAGCCTTCCAGCGGCTTGCCCCGGTAATGGATCTGCGGCTTGTGGCTGGCAATGTTCATATAGGCACGCAACGTGTCGATCACCACCATTTCGTGGCCACGTTCGGTGCCGGCCTCAACCAGGCGGCGGGTGGAATACAGACGCGGGTTTCGCGACAGCACAGCAATCTTCATGCAGCACCTGGGGCAGAAATAGTAGAGACCGGGAACACCGGCTTGTCTTGAACGTACTTGACGCCTGGACTGACCACCAAGTGGCCGTCAATCAGCGCCTTGGAGCCCAGCAACAGGCGGTAACGCATGGCCTTGCGACAGGCGAGAGTGAACTCCACTCGCCACACCCGATCACCCAGCGCGAGGGTGGTGCTGATCACATAGCGCACCTGCGCATGGCCGTTGGAGCTCTTGATGGTTTTCATCGTCACCACCGGCGCCTCGCAGCGGCGGTGACGCAGTTGCACCACGCTGCCCAGGTGCGCGGTAAAGCGCACCCACTTCTCACCGTCGCGCTCAAATGGCTCGATATCGGTGGCGTGCAGGCTCGAGGTACTGGCACCGGTGTCGATCTTTGCGCGCAGGCCAGCCACTCCCAAGTCGGGAAGTGCCACCCACTCACGCAGACCCACAACGGTCAAATGGTCAAATGTCTTCAATATGGGTAACCGATCAGTTCGCCCAGGCCTGTGGTGAAACCTTGGCCAGGGCTTTGAATGCAGGCTTGGCGAACCAGTAACCCTGCATCAGAAATATTCCGCAGTCGGACAGGAAGTCGCGCTCGCCGGCACTTTCGATGCCTTCGGCAATGACAGTAACGCCCA
Organism: Pseudomonas sp. RGB; assembly: GCF_007713445.1. NCBI lineage: Bacteria > Pseudomonadati > Pseudomonadota > Gammaproteobacteria > Pseudomonadales > Pseudomonadaceae > Pseudomonas > Pseudomonas sp. RGB. Next base: position 158,181 of record NZ_VMSH01000003.1, read on the forward strand.
ACTGCTCACAGATTGTGACAATCCCCTGGACGATTACCTGACGGACACGATCCTTGTCGACATCGCGAATCAGCGCCATGTCGAGTTTGATCAGGTCAGGTTGGAAATCGGCCAGCAGGTTCAGCCCCGAATAGCCCGCACCGAAATCGTCGATGGCGGTCTTGAAGCCGAATTCGCGGTATTCACGCAGAATATTGGTCAAATGGCGATAGTTATCTACGTGCTCGCTTTCCAGCGTTTCAAAAATCAGCTGGTTCAGCGGAAAGTTGTGCGCGCGGGCCGCCTCCAGGGTGCTGCGAATACACAGCTCGGGCCGGTACACGGCATTGGGCATGAAATTGATCGAAAGATGGGTTTGCATACCCAAGGCAGCGGCCCCGGCAATCGCTTGGGTACGACACCGCTGGTCAAAGCGGTAACGGTTGCTTGCGTTGACCTGGCCCAGCACCGACAGCGCGCCTTCGCCTTGCGGGCCTCGCACCAACGCTTCGTGGGCGAAGATCGAATGGTCTCGAAGATCTACGATAGGCTGATAGGCGAACGCGAAATCGAAACCCAGGGGTTCGCTTTGCTGGCAACCCACGCAACGCTGGTTTGGCGAGGTGAGTGAAATGGGGAAGTCGGTCACGGCGTATCCTCGCAAAAACAGGGTGGTGCCTGGCGTATCTTAGGTGAGCGTTGGGGTTTATGCGTCGAAGGGCTTCAACGGTAAAGTTGCGACATTTTTCAGAGCGAGGAATTCAAGTGGCTCAAAAGCAGGAAGAGGAAGAAAAAGTCCGTTTGGACAAGTGGCTGTGGGCAGCGCGCTTCTTTAAAACCCGTGCCCTGGCCAAAGCCGCTATCGAAAGTGGCAAAGTGCACCATCGCGGTGAACGCTGCAAGCCGGGCAAGGAGCCGCGCGTCGGTGATGAGCTGCAGATTCGGGCTGGGTTTGATGAGAAGACCGTCGTGGTGCAAGCCTTGTCCGTTGTGCGCCGCGGCGCGCCCGAAGCGCAGGCGTTGTACACCGAAACCGAGGCCAGTATCGCCAAACGCGAAAACGCGGCCGCCATGCGCAAGGCCGGGGCTACCGGTATGACGACCGATGGCAAGCCGAGCAAGAAGCAGCGTCGCGATTTGTTCAAGTTTCGCGGCAGTGGTAATGATGATTGATAGCGCACATCTCCAGGTCAATGGAGATCAAATGTGGGAGCTGGCTTGCCTGCGATAGCGTCAGGCCAGCCAGCCTTTCCGTCACTGACCCACCGCTATCGCAGGCAAGCCAGCTCTCACATGCATCTACTTCGTCAGGCGGCAGTGCGTATGACGCTCAATCGCCCGATCACCGGCAGCTTACCGAGCAAACCGAAGATTGGCGCCGTCAGTCGCAGCAACCCATTCGACACCTTCGCCGCAAACGGCGTGTAATACCCCCATCCCAGCGCCAACAGGGCCAGCAATACCCCGCCGATATAGTCGTCTTGCCCCCAGTGCGCGCCGGCTACCAGCCGCGGCATCATGAACAACAGGGCCAAGCCCCAAATCACCAGCACCTGGCCGATGCGTTTGGCAAACACCGTCATGAACATGCCCCAGATCAGCAATACCGACGCGTGATCGCCGGGGAAGCTCTGGCTCGAACGGTCCTTCAACTCCCAGGTTTTTTCCAGACCAGGGAAGTAGTCACTCATATGAATCGCCCCGCTGATCACCATCGACGGGCTGCTGTGCTGCCAGCCCATCTGCGCCGCGAGTTTGGAAAACAGCATGCGGATGAACAGCAACAGCAGCAGAATCCCGAAAAAGCCGAAAAATGCCTGGCGCACTTCAATCGCCTTGAACACCCAATCTCCGCGAATCAGCAACGTCAGCAAAATCACGCCGACCACCGCGTCAAATGGTCGCAGACTGGCCACGGCCCACACATGCAGCCAGGTCGAATGACTCGCCAGCGGGTCATTGAGCAGGTGAAACAGCCATTCGTCGAAAATCACACACAGCATCTGGCCCGTGGGCCACAGCCAAAAACACAGCAGTCCGATAGCGAGTAGATTGCACAGTGCCCATCGCCGGAGGTTCCACTTGGCTTGGAACAAACCCGGATTGTTCATAAACTGTTCCTCTTCGCTCTATTTAGCTCTCCGTTTCCAGGAGAAAGCCGCACCAAGATGGTGCTAAAGCGTTTAATTTTATAAACCTTGTAATCATTTTGTCATCAATTCAGATACCCAGACCTATGACTGATCTACCGGATACCGACTTCACCCAACGCTTCATCTTCGACGAGAACGACGCCCGCGGCGAACTGGTCTCGCTGGAGCGCAGCTATGCCGAAGTCCTCGCCAAGCATCCCTATCCGGAGCCGGTTGCGCAGTTGCTCGGTGAGCTGATGGCGGCGGCATCGCTGCTGGTGGGCACCATGAAGTTCGACGGTTTGCTGATTTTGCAGGCGCGTTCCGAAGGCCCGGTGCCGATGCTGATGATCGAGTGCTCCAGCGAGCGCGAAATTCGCGGCCTGGCCCGTTACGACGCCGACCTGATCGCACCGGACGCCACGCTGTCCGACCTGATGGCCAATGGCGTACTGGCAATCACCGTCGACCCGACGGAAGGCCAGCGCTACCAGGGCATCGTCGATCTCGACGGCGAAACCCTGTCGGACTGCTTCACCAACTATTTCGTGATGTCTCAGCAGGTCGGCACCAAGTTCTGGCTGAATGCCGACGGCAAGCGCGCCCGTGGCCTGCTGCTGCAACAACTGCCGGCCGACCGCATCAAGGACGACGATGAGCGCACCGACAGCTGGCGCAAGCTGACCGCCCTGGCTGGCACTCTGACCGCTGAAGAGCTGCTGGGCCTGGACAACGAAACCATTCTGCATCGCCTGTACCACGAAGAGGCCGTGCGCCTGTTCGACCAACAGGGCCTGCGCTTCCGTTGCAGCTGCTCGCGCGAGCGTTCGGCGAATGCCTTGGTCAGCCTGGGCCTGGAAGATGCGCAGAATCTGGTGGTGGAACACGGTGGCAATATCGAGATCGACTGCCAGTTCTGCAATCAGCGTTACCTGTTCGATGCCGCCGATGTAGCCCAATTATTCGCCGGCGCAGGCATCGACACCCCTTCCGACACCCGCCACTAAAACGTTTAAGCACAGGTAAATCACCTGACAAATGCCGGATTAGCGCAGTTCTGACGGGAGGGCCCTACTCTTTTTGGGCTTTTCTGGCATAATCCGGCCCACTTTTTTCGCGGTAGTAGTGCGCAACTTTCTACTACAAAACGTTTGGAGCACTCGGCCATAGGCCGACGGGGAACCTCATGACGCAAGCCAATAACGCCGTATACACCGATCTGAGTGTTGACGATCTGGTCAAAGAAGCCCTGCAGCGCGGTGAAGGCGTGCTTGCCGATACCGGCGCGCTGGTCGTAGAAACCGGTCACCGTACCGGCCGTTCTCCGGTCGACCGCTTCATCGTTGAAGAGCCCACCACCCAGGACGCCATTGCCTGGGGCCCGATCAACCGCAAGTTCCCAGCCGACAAGTTCGATGCGCTGTGGGCTCGCGTCGAGGCGTTCAACAACGCGCAAGAGCATTTCGTTTCCCACGTTCACGTAGGGGCTGCAGAAGACCACTACCTGCCCGTGAAAATGACCACCCAGACTGCCTGGCAGAACCTGTTCGGTCGTTGCCTGTTCATCAACCCGGCCCAGTACAACCCGGCCGGCCGTGATGAGTGGCAAGTGCTTAACGTGGCCAATTTCGAGTGTGTGCCAGAGCGTGACGGCACTAACTCCGACGGTTGCGTGATCCTCAACTTCGCACAGAAAAAAGTCCTGATCGCCGGCATGCGTTACGCCGGTGAAATGAAAAAAGCCATGTTCTCGGTGCAGAACTTCCTGCTGCCGGCTGCTGACGTGCTGCCTATGCACTGCGCCGCCAACATCGGCGAAGAAGGCGACGTGACCCTGTTCTTCGGTCTGTCGGGCACCGGTAAAACCACCCTGTCCGCCGACGAAAGCCGTTACCTGATCGGTGACGACGAACATGGCTGGGGCGAAGGCGTGGTGTTCAACATCGAAGGCGGTTGCTATGCCAAGTGCATCGACCTCTCCGAGAAGAACGAGCCGGTTATCTGGAAAGCCATCAAGCACGGCACCGTGCTCGAAAACGTGGTGATCGACGATGCCAAGCACGCCGACTACACCAACGTCAGCCTGACCCAGAACAGCCGTGCCGCTTACCCGCTGGAGCACGTTGCCAAGCGTTCCGAGAAGAACCTTGGCGGTGAGCCAAACGCGGTAATCTTCCTGACCTGCGACCTGACCGGCGTACTGCCGCCCGTGTCGATCCTCAGCGAAGAACAAGCGGCCTACCACTTCCTGTCCGGCTACACCGCGCTGGTGGGCTCGACCGAAATGGGTTCGGGCAGCGGCATCAAGTCGACCTTCTCCACCTGCTTCGGCGCGCCGTTCTTCCCGCGCCCGGCCGGCGAGTACGCAGAGCTGCTGATCAAGCGCGTGCGCGGCTTCGGCTCCAAGGTCTACCTGGTCAACACCGGCTGGACCGGCGGCGGCTACGGCGTCGGTAAACGCTTCAACATCCCGACCACTCGCGGCGTGATCGCAGCGATCCAGAGCGGCGCGTTGATCGGCGCTGAGACCGAACACCTGGACACCATCAACCTCGACGTGCCATTGGCCGTACCGGGCGTTGAGACTGGCCTGTTGAACCCACGTAACACCTGGGCTGACAAGGCTGCCTACGACGAAGCGGCGAAAGCGCTGGCGGGTCTGTTCATCGAGAACTTCAAGAAGTTTGAAGTGAGCGACGCGATCAAGGCGGCCGGGCCTAAGTTGTAAGGTTCAAGCTGTTAAAAGCCGCCCCTAGTGGGCGGCTTTTTTATGCGCGAAAGGTTAGTCGGCGATGTGCAAAACCACTGCGCCGGCCAGCACGAATGCAACGCCCAACACTTGCACCGCCGACAACCGTTCCTTGAAAAACACAAATCCCAGCACCGCCGCAATCCCACCCGACAATGTACTGATCACCGTCACCACTGAAACCGACCCCGCCATCGCCCCCCACGAAAACGCCGAGAAACCCCCGAGGTTCATCAAGCTCGCACCGGTCAATGTCGCGCAGTTTTTCAGCGGTGGAATCTTCAGGCCATCTTTGATCTTCAGCACCATCACCACCAGCACGCACAGACCCACCAGGTAACCCAGCCACAACATGGTGATCGGTCCCAGTGCCGGCAGCGTGTAGCGACCTTGCAGCCAGAAGCTGCTGCCGTACAGCAAGGCGGCGAGCATGGCGTAGGCAATGGACAGGCGTGGGTGGTTGTGCGGGACGCCGTTGTCCTTGTGGATGCTGGACAGGCTCACGCCGACCACGCACACGCCGATGCAGCCCAGTTGGACCAGGCTGATGTGTTCGCCGCTGGCCCAGGACAGCAGCGTCGTGACCACGCCATACGAGGTCACCAGCGGCGCGACGATGGCCGCTTTGCCCAAGGCGAAAGCCTTGGACAGCGCGAGGGCGCCCGAGACGGTGAGCAGCGCGGCCGCGATGCCCAGGAGCCAGACGCTCAACGGGGCATTCAGGGATTTGAACAGGTAGGCCGGGAAGATGACCAGCAGCAAGGTCATGATCAGGAAACCGAGGGCTTGGCCGAAGTACACCGCGCGTTTAACGCCGACAGCCCGGGCATTGAGACCCACAAGAAAGTCCGTGCCACCCCAGAGCAGGGCGGCCAGCAGGCCCATTAATACGTCCATGTACGGTCCTTGGTATGTAGGCAATTCGCCAGGTTAGCGCATCGCCAATGTGGGAGCGGGCTTGCCCGCGAATGCGGTAGATCAGTGAGCGATACTCTACCTGACACACCGCCTTCGCGAGCAAGCCCGCTCCCACATGTGAGCCTCAGTGTTGTTCAGATCAACTGAGGTTTTCCAGGGTCTGGGTGTCCCAGCTATGGGTCTTGATGGCCAGGTAGAGCATGCCAATGGTCAGCGGCACTTTATCGCCTCGGCCTTTGGCGCGGCGTTTGAGGAACACATCGAACACCGGCGGTTGGAAGTAACGGTAGGCATCGTAGTCGCCCAGATCGACTGCAAAATCCTGCTCCAGCGCTTCCATGAATTGCTTGGCCTCGGCGCGGTCGCAGCCAAGGTCGAAGTTGAGCGAGGTTTCAAGGCGAAGGGTCTTGTGCTTCGGCAGGCCGATTTCTTCGTGCAGCAATTGCAGGAGCTGCTGCATGACGGGGTCTTCGGGGAAGTTGGGGGCCAGGTTCATGGTGGGAGCACGCAGAAGTGGGTGAGGGGGATGGTTGCGTTGTCGGCGGAATTTGTTTCGGGTGATGAAGAGTAGCAACCCTAACAAGAATATGAAGACCGGTATGAATGGCATTCTGAGGATCACCGCTATGTAGGGTAGCAGGAACGTCAAAGTGAGACCTGTGGTGAGACAGGTGATGGCGAAGCGCTTTCTAAGCGTGGGGTCGGTGATCTGGTAATGCACCACCATATAGATAAGGAGAAAAATCGCGGATTGAAGGTAAAGGTCCATGTGATCAAGACTCGTCTGAGTAGACATGCATTGAGAGTGTTGACCGCTGAGGCCCGATTCCTCCTCTCACATTTGCGTCCAATCCGATGATGATGTCACCTGCGTGATACCTGCGAAGCTTGCCGGAAATCGTATCGCCAACTAAGCCAGCCGTTACCGTTGATATAGCTATCCCCGGGGCTTTAATCGCACCGGAAATTATTTGTTTGATGAACACGTTTTGATCGTTTAACCGGCCGGCCTGGCTCCGTCTCAGCGGCTGGGAAATCGCGACTGCTATCTCGCAGGGTAAATCTCGGGCCAACATTTTCTCATACAAGCTGCGTATCTGATCGCGCACTTGTCGCGCAGCTGTTTTTGCTTCAAGCAGGCACAGGTTAGCCAAGGCATGCCGACTTTCAGGCACAACAGTGAAGCGAATCACTATGAAGGTGACGCCATAGTGGCCGATGTGTTGAGTCCTTTCGATGTTCACGGGTTTTCGCCTGGACAGTTGAGAAGGCGCTAGTTTCGGTCATGGGAAGGGGCGTTATGTAGAGGGGTTAGCAGGTGTTTTAAGTAGTTTGGGAATAGGGCTACGCGGTGTTTGCCTGTTTCTCACAGAGGTTTCCGGCATTTACGGTTTGACAGTGTTTTTTTCAGCTACATCTATCAAATGTGGGAGCTGGGCTTGGCCGCTATGGGGGGGGCAGGCGCTGAAATATAGCCTGATTTACCGCTATCGCCGCGGTGCCACGATTCGACAAGCCAGCTCCTACAGGGTTTAGCTCAGTGGCTGGCTTGGGTGTGGTTGCTCATCGACCGTCGGTTGCAGTTGCACGTGTTGCGATGCTTCCAGCAGATCACAGCCATCCTGCACCAGCAGGTAAAGAGCATTGATGATGTGGGAGATGTCTTTGAGGTCGGCGTGTTCGTAGGTAAGGCAGGTGAAGGTTTCCAGTAAGTCGGTGGCAGCGCGGATGCGCTGGTGTGCGGCGGACTGGATGTCTTCGGCGGTGGCTTCAGTGTCGATGACGAGAGGGTGGGTGTTGGTGAAATTGGTGCGCAGAAGGCGATAGCGATTTTCGGACGGATTTATAGCGTTCATTTATTTGAATCTCTGTGTAGTTAGAGGACCGCCATCATCGTGACCAAGCGATGGGTGGCGGACTGTGTCCAGGTTGGTCAACCGGCAGAGATTCACCCGGCACGCCCGAAGGCGTCCCAAACACAGCCGCCATGAAGCGTGTGGGCACAGGAGTGCCTACGACATCTGAAGGTGCGTATGTGAACTCTGTATCGGGTGACCAAACCCGATCGCTGATTGTGCAGCGAGGGGCGAACTATAGGTGGGTGGGGTGGGATGGTGCAATACAGGCAAGAGGCTGTTTAGCGAGGTACGCTGATACACCGCTCAAAAATCGCCTCAAGCCCCCGATAATCACACGCCACCGCATCAATGTTCGCCGGTATCCACGCCGCTTGTTTCACCAGCCACCAATTCACTGAAAAACCGGCATTCACAATGATCTGTTCGAACAAAATCCGCTGCGCGCGGCCATTGCCTTCACGAAAGGGGTGGATGACGTTGAGGTCGCCATAAGCCTCGGCAATCAGCGGCACCAGTTCAGCCTGGGTCGCGCCTACATACCAATTGCCTTGTTCCATATGCCGAATGATTTTCGCCGCTTCCGGCGGAATGCGTTCCGGCGTGCAGAACAGGGTATCGCCTTTCTGGATGTTGACGCTGCGCAGCTCCCCGGCCCAGTCGTAGATATCGCCGAACAGGGTGCGGTGGATGTGTTGCAGTCGTTCGAGGCCGTAAGGCGGAGGATAGAGTGGGAGGCTGCCTACAGCAATTTCGGATAGTTCGCGCTCGGCTTGATGCAGGAGTATTTCATCGCGCAAATCGAGGCGGTTGCGCAGGACACCGCTATCGGGGTAGCAGTACGGATCCTGGCCCACCCCGTATTTGTCGAGCATCAGTGCGGAGTTTTGCGGTACTTGGCGAGGACGGCTTCGCGGGTCGGCAGGGGTTTGTCGACATCGGCCGGTTGGGTGTCGAACCCTTCCAGGCGCAGGCTTGCCAAGTAATTGGAACGACGGATCTTGTGGTAATGATCCTGTTTTTGCTCAAACGTCGGTTCGCTCATTGCAGCGTACTCCTGGGTCGCAAGGGTTGATTGTAGCGCAATGCGTCAAAGGGTAGGCGGGATAAAACCACATCAAACTGGATCGTCCCTACGCGCAGCACGAGGAGCGAGCTGTTGGGTAAAACCTCGCACTTCGGCCCAAGGCCATCCTCCAGGCTGTGTATCATCCTGTCTCTTTTTTCCTTGTGACCTTTCTCGATTCGCTGAGCGCGCTGGTCTATGTTTTGGGCTCGTTTCAGCGGTCAATGGAGTGACAGCTTATGCACAACACCCTCCAACAGGTCTTTGGTTATCCACAGTTTCGTTCGGGCCAGGAAGAGGCGGTCAGCGCCGTACTGGCCGGTCGTTCGGCCGCTGCTATTTTCCCCACCGGCTCGGGCAAGTCGTTGTGTTATCAGCTGTCGGCGGTGCTGTTGCCGCACCTGACGCTGGTGGTGTCGCCGTTGTTGGCGTTGATGCAGGACCAGCTGGGTTTCCTGCAACGCCATGGCATTTGCGCCGGCAGTATTGATTCGGCGCAGAGCCGCGAGGACGCCAATGATGTGATGGCCCGGGCGCGTTCGGGCGAGCTGAAAATTCTGATGATTTCCGTGGAGCGCCTGAAGAACGAGCGCTTCCGTAACTTTCTGCAAAGCGTGCAGATTTCGTTGCTGGTGGTGGACGAGGCGCACTGTATTTCCGAGTGGGGCCACAACTTCCGTCCGGACTATTTGAAGCTGCCGGACTACCAGCGTCAGTTCAATATCCCACAAGCGCTATTGCTGACGGCTACAGCCACGCCCAAGGTGATTGCCGACATGCAGGCGAAGTTCGCCATTGCGCCGGACGATGTCATCACCACAGGCTTCTACCGGCCCAATCTCAACCTGCTGGTAGAGCCGGTGAGCGGGTATGACAAACGACGGCGCCTGGTCGAATGGATGAGCGAGCGAGCCAATCAGCCAAGTATCGTCTACGTCACCTTGCAGAAAACCGCTGAGCAGATCGCCGAACATTTGAACCGCAACGGCATTCAGGCCGAGGCTTATCACGCCGGTTTGCCCCACGACAAACGCGAGGGTATCCAGCAGCGTTTCATGGGTGGGCGCTCCAATTGCATCGTCGCCACCATCGCATTCGGCATGGGCATCGATAAAAGTGACATCCGCAATGTGGTGCACTTCGACCTGCCTAAATCCATTGAGAACTACAGCCAGGAAATCGGCCGCGCAGGGCGTGACGGGCAGCCGTCCGATTGCCTGGTGCTGGCCAACCGCGACAGCCTCAATGTGCTGGAAAACTTTGTGTACGGCGACACGCCGGAACAGGCGGGCATTCTCCGTGTGCTGGAGGAGTTGCAGGCGGCGCGCGGCGAGGGGCAGTGGGAGTTTTTGTTGAGGTCGCTGTCGGACCACAGCAACATCCGCGAGCTGCCACTGAAAACGCTGCTGGTGCAGTTGGAGCTCAAGGGCGTGATTGCGCCGCGTTATGCGTTTTACGCCGAGTACCGCTTCAAGTACCTGATCGAACCCGAGGCCTTGCTGGCGCGTTTCTCCGGCGAGCGACAGCAGTTTGTCGCGGCGATCATTCAGGTATGCAGTCGCGCCAGAACCTGGGCGACCGTGGATTTCGACGCGCTGTACCAACAGCACAATGCCGAGCGCAGCCGGGTGGTGAAAGCGCTGGATTACTTCCAGGAGCAGGGTCTGATCGAGCTGGAAAGCAAGCAGATGACGGAGGTTTACAGCTTGCTGCACACCGAATTCGACCCGCAGGCGTTGAGCGAGGAGTTATACACAGGCTTCAAGCAGCACGAGGTGAAGGAGGTGGCGCGGATCCATGCCATGCTCGATCTGTTTGCCACCGAAGAATGCCTGGGCCAGCGTTTGGCCCACTACTTTGGCGATGAAAATGCGCCGCTGCGCTGCGGGCATTGCTCGGTATGCCATGGCCACGTGGCGCATTTACCGCCGCCGCCGAGTTTGCCGGCGCTTGTGGATAAAAACTTCATGGCGCTGTGCGGTGATTTTATCCACAGGCATCATGAGCACACCGGGCAACTGCCGGGCGCGGAGCGGCTGACGCGATTCCTCGGTGGTATCAGCGTGCCGCTGTTTACCAAGTTGAAGGCGCGGGGTATTCCGGGCTTCGCTGCGCTGGAGGCGTATCCCTACGCCGAGGTGCGTGAATGGGCCCAAGCCCATCTGAACGACCTGTAAATCCACTCATGAGAGCTGCACATGTCTGATTCGATGCCGCAACGCGCTGACTACCGTCACTTCCAACCGATCATCACGCGTTGGCACGATAACGATGTGTATGGTCACGTGAACAATGTCACCTACTACAGCTTCTTCGACACGGCGGTGAATACTTACCTGATTGAAGAGGGTGGGTTGGATATTCACGACGGTGAAGTGGTGGGGTTTGTGGTGAGTTCGGCGTGCGATTACTTTGCGTCGATCGCGTTTCCCGATCGCATAGAGATTGGCCTGCGCGTGGGCAAGTTGGGTAACAGCTCGGTGCAGTATGAGTTGGCGGTGTTCAAGTCAGGCGAAGAGGATGCCTGTGCGGCGGGGCGCTTTGTGCACGTCTTTGTGGACCGCGCGTCGAACCAGCCGGTGACGATTCCGGGGCGGTTGCGCGAGGCGTTGCAGCGACTGGTGGTGTGACGCAGCCATTGTGACCAATGAAGCTCAAATGTGGGAGCTGGCTTGCCTGCGATAGCGGTGGTTCAGGTTTAGTTGTGCTTCCTGACCCAACGCTATCGCGGGCAAGCCCGGCTCTCACAGGAGTTTCTGTGTGCCTTGGACCGTTGGCTTAACGGTGACGGTAGTGATGCTTGTTCTTGCGATGCCCGTACGCATGGCCACGGCCACGATGGTCATCACGGTCATAACGACGGTTATCCCGCCCGCGATAGCGACGGTCGTCGTCATCGCTCTTGTTGCCCATGTAGTTGCCCAGCGCGCCACCTGCACCGCCGCCTGCGGCTGCGCCGATCAAGCTGCCGGTGTTGCCACCCATGCTGCGGCCCACCACGTTGCCGCCTGCCGCGCCGAGTGCGCCGCCAATGGCTGCTTCACCACGGCTGCGCTTGTCAGCGCCGACTGCACTGCCGCCCGCGCCGCCCAGCGCTGCGCCGATGGCCGAACCGGTGTTACCGCCGACCTGCTGGCCAACAACCGAACCTAGAACCCCGCCCAATGCGCCGCCCACACCGGCTTCGGTGGTGCCACCGGCCATGGCTGCGCCACTGACCAGGCCAAGGGACAACAAGAGAATCGAGGAAAACTTCATAGAGAGACCTCAAGAGGATGACGGCGCGATCCTGAGGTTGTATCGGGATGCTGACAATCGAAAACCGACCAGTGGTACAGGTTGTATACAATTCTCTAAGTTGCTGTTTTGTATGGGGAACTTAAGTTGTTTTTGCGAGTCTTTAACTACTTCGGAACGGCCGCTTTTATGCAAAAGCGGCCTTTTTTGTGCCTTGGGTTTTTAGTAGCCATGGCGAGCGGCTTGTTGTGGTGAGCGGGCTTGCCCCGCGTTGGGCTGCGAAGCGGCCTCTGATAATGTCACCGCATTCGTTCAGTCAGAACGCAGTGCCTGGATCAGGGGCTGCTACGCAGCCCAACGCGGGGCAAGCCCGCTCGCTACAACGGGTCTCGGTCAGGCCGAACGCGCCATGATCAAGCCGGTCGCACTCGCTGCTTCCAGACGGATCGCCACAAACTTTGACGTCGGCGTATGGCTGCCATCGCCGGTGCTCTCCAGCGGCACCAGCGGGTTCACTTCCGGGTAGTAAGCGGCTGCCTGCCCTGCGGGAATATCAAACGCCAGCAACGTAAAGCCCTTCACTCGGCGTTCACGGCCATCTTCCCACAGCGAAACGATGTCGGCTTTCTGCCCGGGCTTGAAGCCCAGGCGGATGATGTCGGCTTCATTCACGAACAACACGTCACGCTGACCTTTCACGCCACGGTAGCGGTCGTCCAGGCCGTAAATGGTGGTGTTGTACTGATCGTGAGAGCGCATCGACTGCATGATCAGGTCCGGCACCCGGCCCGTGGCGTGGGTGCGTTCGTGGATCAAGTCTTTGGGCAGCACGTTGGGGCGGAAATTGGCGCGGCCCGAGGGCGTATTCCAGCGGCGTGCGCCGGCGGAGTTGCCCAGGTAGAAACCGCCTGGGTGTTTGATGCGCTCGTTGAAGTCCTTGAAGCCTGGGATGGTGTCGGCGATCAGGTCGCGGATGCGCCCGTAGTCGGCGACCAGCCAGTTCCAGTCCACCGGTTTGCTGCCCAGGGTTGCGGCAGCAATGCCGGCAAGAATCGCAGGCTCGGATTTCATCAGCTTCGACAGTGGCTGCAGTTGGCCGTTGGAGCCGTGAACCATGCTGAACGAGTCTTCCACCGTGACCGCTTGCGGGCCGTCGGCCTGGATATCGATGTCGGTACGGCCCAGGCACGGCAGGATCAGCGCGTCTTTACCGTGCATCAAATGGCTGCGGTTGAGCTTGGTGCTGATCTGCACGGTCAGGTCGCAGTTGCGCAGCGCTTCAAAGGTGCGCGGGCTATCGGGCGTGGCTTGGGCGAAGTTACCGCCCAGGCCGATAAACACTTTGGAGCGGCCTTCGAGCATCGCGTGGATGGCTTCCACGACGTTATGCCCATTGTGGCGCGGCACCTGGAACTGGAAGCGCCGTTCCAGGGAATCGAGAAAGGCCACCGGTGGGCGTTCGTTGATGCCCATGGTGCGGTCGCCCTGCACGTTGCTGTGGCCGCGCACCGGGCACAGGCCGGCGCCTGGGCGACCAATGTTGCCGCGCAGCAGCATCAGGTTGGCGATTTCCTGGATGGTCGGCACTGAGTGGCGATGCTGGGTGATGCCCATCGCCCAGCACATGATCACGTTCTTGCCTTTGGCGTACATGCGCGCCGCTTGCTCGATCTCAACCAGGGTCAGGCCGGACTGCTCGACGATCTCATCCCACGAGGTGTCATCGATCTGGCCCAGGTACTCCAGCACGTTGGTGGTGTGCTCGTTGAGGAAGTCGTGATCGAACACGGCTTCTTTGCCTTCGGCCTGGGCCTGGCGTTCCCACAGCAGCAGGAACTTGGCCATGCCGCGCAGGATGGCCATGTCGCCGCCCAGTGCCGGGCGGAAATAGGCGGTGTTGGTCGGCTTGTCGCCGTTGGTGAGCATTTCCAGCGGGTGTTGCGGGTGCTGGAAGCGTTCCAGGCCGCGCTCTTTCAGCGGGTTGATGCACACCACCTGAGCGCCGCGTTTAACTGCCTCACGCAACGGTTCGAGCATGCGCGGGTGGTTGGTGCCGGGGTTCTGGCCCCATACGAAAATCGCATCGGCGTGCTCGAAGTCGTCAAAGGTCACCGTGCCTTTGCCAACCCCCACGCTTTGCGCCAGGGCCACGCCGCTGGCCTCGTGGCACATGTTCGAGCAGTCCGGGAAGTTGTTGGTGCCGTAAGCGCGTACGAACAGCTGATACAGGTACGCCGCTTCGTTGCTGGCGCGGCCCGAGGTGTAGAACTCGGCCATGTCCGGGCTTGGCAGTGCGTTGAGGTGCTTGCCGACCAGGTCGAACGCCGCTTCCCAGCTGATCGGCGTGTAGCGGTCAGTTTCGGCGTCATAGCGCATCGGCTCGGTCAGGCGGCCTTGGTATTCCAGCCAATAGTCGCTTTGCTCCAGCAGTGCGGTGACGCTGTGCTTGGCAAAAAATGCGGCATCCACGCGGCGTTTGGTGGCTTCCCAGTTGACCGCCTTGGCGCCGTTTTCGCAGAACTTGACCATGCCGCTTTCCGGCGAGTCGCCCCAGGCGCAGCCCGGGCAGTCGAAACCGCCGTTCTGGTTGGTCTTGAGCATCATGCGCAGGTTTTTCAGCGCGTTGTCGCTGGTCAACCAGGCCTGCGCCACGCTGATCAGCGCGCCCCAGCCGCCAGCCGGACCTTTGTAGGGCTTGTAGCGCGGAGTCGGGGTTTGGTCGGCTTGGTGGTGCTGGCTCATGACTGGTTCTCCATCGCAGGGCTGTAGACCCGCGGCGCACTTTTCTGCGGCAGGTGGATGAGATTGAGGTTGTGTCGGCGGGCCCATTGCAAGGCGAGGCCGGTGGGCGACGACAGGCTGACCAAGGTCTGGATGCCTGCGCGCAGAACTTTCTGAATTAATTCGAGGCTGCAGCGACTGGTGACAATCGCCAGGCCGCCGTCGGTCGGAATCTTTTGGCGGATCAGGGCGCCGATCAGCTTATCCAGGGCGTTATGCCGGCCGATGTCTTCGCGGCCCATCAGCAATTCGCCCTGATTATTCATAAATACCGCCGCATGTACTGCGCCGCTGTACTGGCCCAACGGCTGGAACGCGCTGATGCGCTGGCGCAGGCCGTCGAGCCATTCGGCGGGTGGCAAAGGCGCGCCGGGCAGCACTTGAAGGTCTGGCAGGGCTTGCTCCACCGCCTCGACACCGCACAAACCGCAGCCACTGGTGCCTGCCAATTGGCGGCGCTGCTGCTTGAGGTTCCAGAAGGCACGGCTGGAAATTTGCACCTGAGCGTACTGGGCGGAGCCCGAACCGCTGAGTTTCAAGTCATATATGTCGCTAACGTCGGCGATAATGCCGCTGCCGATGCTGAAGCCGACGATAAAATCTTCCAAGTCCGTTGGCGTCACCAACATGACCGCCTGACTGATGTCGTTATAGGCAATCGCCAACGCCACTTCTTCCGCCAAGGCTGTGCTGGCGACTTCTGTGTGTTCAAGGTTGCAAAACTGGTAGCTCTGGCTGGAGGCGGGCGCGGGCGTTTCGAGGGCGGGGGCCGCGCAGACTGGGCGCTTGGCGTTCATGTGGCAGTACCACCGGCGGATTGATCAGTGTTTAGACTAGGCGCGACAAAGGGTCGCGTCTAATCGCCAGTACTGATCTATCGATAGATGGCGTCGATCAAGGCTCTTGCTGCGATTTTTGAAACAGCGCGAAACAGGCTTCCGCCAACGCCGAACGCGGTGCGCTGCGACGCATGATCAGCCCCAGGCGAGCCAATGTGTGAGCGTCTTCAATGGGTTGCAGGCGCAGGTGCTCAGTCAGTGCATCCAGGCCGCCGTCCAGTGGCATCACCGCGCAACACAGGCCGCCGTGCACGGCTTGTAACAATTGATGCACGGCATCGGTTTGCAGCAGCGGTTGCGGGTGGAGCCCGCGGCTGTGGAAGTTGTGGTCGATGGACTGACGGAAATGCATGCCGCTGGTGAGCATGCCCAGCGGCAGTTCGATCAGCGCTTCCCAGCTCAACGGCTTGTCGCCGAAGCTGAAAAAACGTTGGTCGTAGAGCAAGCCCATGCGGGTTTCGCCCAAGGCCAGCGAGTCGAAGCGCTCGTTATCCAGGCGCTCCAGGTAGGACACGCCGAGGTCCAGACGGTTGCTCGCCAGCTGTTCGAGGATTTGCTCGGAGCTCAATGCCGACAGTTCAAAGCGCAGGCTCGGATGTTCTTTGTGCAATTGCTGCATCAAGGCCAAGGGATCGAAGCTCGACAACGGCACCACACCCAGGCGCAAGGTGCCGACCAGATTGCCGCGACAGGCCGCCGCTTCGGCCTGCAAGCCGTCATAGGCCGCCAGCACCGTACGCGCCCACGCCAGCACGCGTTCGCCCGGCGCGGTAAAGCCTTCAAAGCGCTGGCCGCGATTGACCAGCGGCAAGTCCAGCTCTTCTTCCAGGTTACGCAAGCGCATCGACAGGGTCGGCTGGGTGATATGGCAGCGCGCGGCCGCCTGGCCGAAGTGGCGCGTCTCGTCGAGGGCGATGAGGAATTTCAACTGTTTGATGTCCATCTTCGCTCCGGGCTTATTCCAATGGCGGGGGATTCTAGCGCGTTTGGGTCTTTGGTCGGCCTGGAACCCAAGACAGCAGGACTGGTCTAGTCTTGGGCATCTGGAACTTAAAAACCCAAGGAGAGCGCACCATGAGTATTTTTAGCTTTGTTAAGGAAGCAGGCGAGAAGCTTATTGACCTGTTGACGCCGGGTAACGCCAACGCAAGTGATGAGTTGAAGAAACACATCAGCGATGTCGGGCTCGGAAACCCGAATATCACCGCAACCGTTGATGGCGACAAGGTCACCGTGAAGGGTGAAGTTGCCACTCAGGAAGAGAAAGAAAAAATCATCTTGGCTGCAGGCAACATCGCAGGTGTTGGCAGTGTAGAAGACCAGATCACCGTGACCGGCCCGGCTGTGACAGCTGCCCGTTTCGTCGTCGTGAAAAATGGCGATACGCTGAGCGCGATTTCCCTGGCGGTGTACGGCAACGCCAACCAATACAACAAGATCTTTGAGGCCAACAAGCCATTGCTCAAAGATGTGAACAAAATTTACCCAGGGCAGACACTGCGCATTCCTGAGTAATACGCAGGCCCAACGGTGGGAGCGGGTTTGTGTGGGAGCTGGCTTGCCTGCGATAGCATCACCTCGGTGTCATTGATAAACCGAGGTGCCGATATCGCGGACAAGCCCGGCTCTCACACAAGCCCGTTCCCACTTTTGATTAGAGCCCGGCGATCAGATCCCGGTAATCCCCCACCGCCACAAACTCTGCCGTGTCCTTTGGCCCCTTCTTGCTGTCCGGTTCTTTCACTGCCAGCAGATGCCCCACGCCAAAATCGCGCGCGCTACGCAGGATCGGCAAGGTGTCATCGATAAACAGGCTGCGGGCCGGGTCGAAGTGGATGTCGGCGTGCAGGGCTGCCCAGAATTGTGGGTCTTCCTTGGGAAAACCATAGTCATGGGAGCTGATCAACCGCTCGAAATACGGCGCCAGTTCAATGCGTTCCAACTTCAAAGACAGCGAATCACGATGCGCGTTGGTGATCAGAATCACGCGCTTGCCGGCCTGTTTGATCGCCGCCAGAAAGGTATCCGCGTCCGGGCGCAGGGCAATCAGATGGGCCGTTTCCAACTTGAGTTCGCGCACCGGAATATTCAGCTCCGTGCTCCAGAAATCCAGGCAATACCATTGCAACTGTCCCGCGTTACGCTCGAACAGTGGCTGCAATTCCATATCGGCCATGGCCCGGCTCACGCCGTGCAGCTCGGCGTAGCGCTGGGGCAGGTGCTCCATCCAGAAATGGTTGTCGAAATGCAGGTCGAGCAAGGTGCCGTCCATGTCCAGCAGGACGGTGTCGATGGCGTGCCAGGGCAAAGAGGGCATGGGGTGTTCTCATGTAAGTAAAGATATCCGACACAGACAATCGGAAAAGCCACGGTATAGTAACCCGATCACGCCAAGGAGCCGCTTATGCGCCAGAAACCCACCGTCCTCGCCCGCGAAATAGTCGCCAGTAGCCGTTTGTTCCGCGTGGAGGAAGTGCAATTGCGCTTTTCCAATGGCGTTGAACGGACCTACGAGCGCCTGGTAGGCCGCGGTGCCGGCTACGGCGCGGTGATGATCGTGGCGATGATTGACGACGATCATGCGTTGCTGGTGGAAGAGTACTGCGGCGGCACCGATGAATATGAGGTGTCGTTGCCCAAGGGGCTGATCGAGCCCGGCGAAGACGTACTGGCGGCGGCCAACCGTGAACTCAAGGAAGAGGCCGGTTATGGCGCGCGTCAGTTGGAACACATCACCGAGCTGTCGTTGTCGCCCGGCTACATGAGCCAGAAAATCCAGGTGGTGTTGGCCACCGATCTGTACGAAGAGCGCTTGGAAGGCGATGAGCCTGAGCCGATGCGGGTTGATCGGGTTAACCTGCGCGAGCTGTCGCAGCTTGCGCAAAATGAGCAGTTCAGCGAGGGGCGCGCCCTGGCGGCACTGTATCTGGTACGAGACCTGTTGACCCAGCGTGGAGCGTTTATCGCATGAGCGAACTGTTTTTAGGCCACCCGTTTATTGCCCCTGTGATTGAGCTGGCCCGTCAGGCCGGTGAAGTGATCCTGCCGTATTGGCGCGCCGACGTGGCGGTCACCTCCAAGTCGGATGACTCGCCGGTGACGGCAGCGGACCTGGCCGCTCACCATCTGATTCTCGCCGGCCTTACCGCGCTCGACCCGAGCATTCCGGTGCTGTCCGAAGAAGACGCGGATATCGACCAGAGTGTGCGTGCGGGCTGGCAGCGCTGGTGGCTGGTTGACCCGCTGGATGGCACCAAGGAATTTATCTCTGGCAGCGAAGAGTTCACCGTCAATATCGCCTTGATCGAACAAGGCCGCGTGGTGTTTGGCGTGGTATCGATGCCGACCAGTGGCCGTTGCTACTTCGGTGGCGCGGGGCTGGGGGCGTGGCGTTCTGATGTGAACGAAGCACCCAAGCAGATTCAGGTACGCCAGACGCCGGCAGCGGGTGAAGCCTTCACCGTAGTTGCCAGCCGTCGCCACAGCAGCCCTGAGCAGGAGCGCCTGCTGCACGGCTTGAGCGAAGGCTTGGGAGCGTTGAAGCTGGCGAATATCGGCAGCTCGCTGAAATTCTGCCTGTTGGCCGAAGGCAGTGCCGATTGCTACCCACGTTTGGCGCCGACGTCGCAGTGGGACACCGCAGCGGCCCAGGGCGTGTTGGAAGGCGCGGGCGGCGAGGTGTTGGAGTTGAGTGGTGAGCCGTTCAGCTATCCGGCGCGTGAATCGTTGTTGAACCCGTTCTTTTTGGCGCTGCCGGCCAAGGCCGCATGGCGCGAGCGCTTGCTGACCCTGGCGAGATCTTGAGCCTGGCGTAGATTCAATGTGGGAATTGGCTTGCCTGCGATTTCAATAGATCAGCCACCAACGCTGTGACTGTCAGACCGCTATCGCAGCGTATCTACTTAAAACTTCCGATAACCGCAAAATAGTTAGCAGGCGACCTTTCGTGGCGAGCGGGCTTGCCCCGCGTTGGGCTGCGAAGCGGCCCCAATAAGAACACCGCGCTCTGCTGATAGACCGCAGTTTCAGGTTTTAGCGCTGCTTCGCAGCCCAACGCGGGGCAAGCCCGCTCGCCACGGAGGGTGGTGTCGCCATTCGAGATTGTGTAGATACCGTGGTAATCCAGCTCTTATATTTTTTGGGGTGTGGCGGTTAACGGTGCAAGACGTACTGGCCAGTAAACGCCACCGCGCGCTCCTCACTCCCCTCATTCACAATCCACGTCTCCAGCGTCAGCCGCGCCCGGCCATAACGGTTATACGTCGCCACAAAACGCTTCCACACCTTCTCCTCCGGCGGCCGGCACACCACCGTCGCATCCCGTGTGACGGGCAGCGGGTAGCTGATCTGCCCTTCCTGAATCACGATATGCCCGTCTTCCACGCCTTCTTCACGCAGTTGCAGGTGCAGCCAGCCCCAGCCCGCCAGCACGGCGCCGCAATACAGGCTGCCGCCAAACATGGTGCTCTTGTGGTTGATATTGGCTTGCAAGGGCAGGTGCAGCTGCAATTGGCCGTGTTGCCAGTCGAGCACCTTGAGGCCCATTTCTCGGGTAAGCGGGATGTCGTGGTGCAGGATGGATTCCAGGTAACGGCTGTCGCGGCTCATGGCGGCCTCTTGGTGAGTGGGCGGGGTCATTCGTCGTCGGCGCTGTGGCTGGCGCTGTCGGCGAAGTTCAGGCCGTGCTTGCGCAGTTTGTCGTGCAGGGTTTTGCGCGGTATGCCCAAGGCTTCGGCGAGGCTGCGCACCGAACTGTGAGGGCGGGTCAGTTCAGCGGCGATCAGGCTTTTTTCGAACTGCTCGACTTGTTCGCTCAGACCGCCCGGCGTGGAGGTCAGGATGCCAGCGGCAGGGTTGTCCGCCGTGGCGTCCAGTGCCAGCTCAAGCCCCAGGGCAAAGCGTTCTGCCGCATTCTGCAGTTCGCGCACATTGCCGGGCCAGCTATGGCGCAGCAGCAGCGCGCGCTGGCCCGGTTGCAGTTCGTTAAGCGGCAGGCCGTGACGGCTGCTGGCCTCGTCGGCAAAGTGTTGAAACAGCATCAAGGCATCCTCGCCGCGCTCGCGCAACGGTGGAATGCGCAGCGGTGCGACATTGAGGCGGTAATACAAGTCGGCGCGAAAGCGGCCCTGATCGGCAGCCTGGCGCAGGTCTTCCTTGGTGGCAGCGATGATGCGGATATCCAG
Organism: Pseudomonas sp. RGB; assembly: GCF_007713445.1. Lineage (NCBI taxonomy): Bacteria > Pseudomonadati > Pseudomonadota > Gammaproteobacteria > Pseudomonadales > Pseudomonadaceae > Pseudomonas > Pseudomonas sp. RGB. The sequence continues at coordinate 178,921 of NZ_VMSH01000003.1, forward strand.
CGGGATCAGTTGATTGCCCCCCAGGCGTTCCACCACGCGCTCCTGCAGCAGGCGCAACAGCTTGACCTGCACGTCCAGGCTCATGCTTTCGATTTCATCGAGAAACAGCGTGCCGCCGTTGGCGAATTCGAATTTGCCGATACGGCGTTTCTGCGCGCCGGTAAATGCCCCCGGCTCATGGCCGAACAGCTCGCTCTCGACCACCGATTCCGCCAGGGCGCCGGCGTTGATCGCCACAAATGGTCCGCTGCGTCGGCTGGACAGGTCGTGCAGCGCGCGCGCCACCACCTCTTTGCCGGCGCCGGTTTCGCCGAGGATCAGCACGTCGGCGCGGGTCGCGGCCAGGGCGCCGATCTGCTCGCGCAGGCGCAGCATTTGTGGCGAATGCCCGACCAGGCGCGTGCTCAATTGCTGACGGTCACTGAGGGCCAGGCGCAGGCTGCGGTTGTCCAGCACCAGGCGGCGCAGGGCCATGGCGCGGCGCACGCTGTCGAGCAGGGCATCGCTGGCGAAGGGTTTTTCAAGAAAGTCATAGGCGCCGGCCCGCATGGCTTGCACCGCCAGCGGCACGTCGCCGTGGCCGGTGATCAACAGTACTGGCAGTTCCGGGTCTTGGCCGTGCAGTTCGGCGAGCAGCTCCAGGCCGTCCATGCCGGGCATGCGGATGTCGCTGACCACCACGCCCGGCCAGTCCCGCGACAGGCGCGCAGTGAGGCCGGTGGCTTCGCCCAGGGTCAGGACGTTCAGCCCGGCCAGGTCCAGGGTCTGGCACAGGGCCTGACGCAGGTGTGGATCGTCGTCGATCAACACCACCTGAATCTGGTTATCGATACTCATACACTGCGGTCCTCGGACGGTTGCAGACTGACGCCCGGCGAGCCGGCACGCAATTTCAAGGTTAACAGCGCGCCGCCTTCCTTGTGGTTGGCAAACAGCAATTCGCCACCAAAGGCACGCATCAACGTGTCACAAATTGCCAGCCCCAACCCAAGGCCCTGAGTACGCGTCTTGGTGGTATAGAACGGCTCGCTGGCGCGGCCCAGGGCTTCCATGCAAAAACCTGGACCGTTGTCGCGAATGTACAGGTTGACGCCCTGTTCGGTGGTTTGGGCACTCAACCAGAGTTTGCGCGGCGGGCCTTTTTCGGTGAGGGCGTCGAGGGCGTTAGCCAGCAAGTTGCCAAGTACCTGGCGCAGACGGGTTTCGCCGGCTTGTACCCACAGGGTTGCTTCTGGCAAATCACGGATGAGCTCGACTTCCATCGAGCGTCGCCGCTTGGCCAGCAACGCCAATGCATCGTCCAGCGCCGGTTGCAGGGCCACGCTTTCCGGTGCGTGGCGGTCGCGGCGGGCGAACGCGCGCAGATGCGCGATGATCGAGGCCATGCGCCCGGTCAGTTCGCTGATCAGTTTGAGATTGCCGCGAGCGTCATTGGTGCGCTCGTGGTCGAGCAGGATCTCGGCGTTTTCTGCATAGCTGCGAATCGCCGCGAGCGGCTGATTGAGTTCGTGGCTGATGCTCGCGGACATGGTCCCCAACGCTGACAGTTTGCCGGCTTGCACCAGGTCGTCCTGGGCGCGAACCAGCTCCTGCTGGGCGTGTTCGCGCTCAAGCACTTCCTGCTTCAGACGCCGGTTGAGGCCTTCAAGGTCGCTGGTGCGCTCGATCACGCGGGCTTCCAGTTCGCGGCGCGCCTTGGCTTCAAACGCGATGCGTTCCAGATAATGGCGACGGCGCTGCATCATCAAGCCCAGCAGCAGCATCAGTACCAGCAACGTGGCGCCGCCGACCGCTACCACCGTGCGCACCGGGCGATTGATCAGCGAGCGCGGCGCCAGAATTTCCACCGTCCAGCCGGTTTCGGCAATGGCCGAGGATTGGCGCAGCCACGCCGTCGTACTCAAGGCCAGCGGCTGTGGGTCGCGCGTTGGGTAGGGCTGGATCGCGATGATGGCTTGGCGCTCTTCGGCAGTCAGCGGCCGTGTCGCACGGAATCGCCATTGCGGGCGCGAGGTAAGGATCACCACGCCGTTGTGGTCAGTCACCAGCAGTTGTTCCGGGGTTTTGCCCCACAGGCTTTCGGTATGGTCCAGGTCGACCTTGACCACCAGCACGCCGATGATCTTCTCGCCATCGCGCACGGCGGCAGCGAAGAAGTAGCCACGTTTGGCCGACGTGGTGCCCAGGCCGAAAAACCGGCCCAGGCGCCCGGCCATGGCTTCGCTGAAATAGGGGCGAAACGAGAAATTGCGCCCGACAAAGCTGTCCTGCTTGTCCCAGTTGGAGGCGGCGAGCGTTTTGCCGGTGGTGTCCATCAGGTACATCACTTCCACCCCGGCCTGGGCGGCGACGTTCTTGAGCAACAGGTTGGCGTTGACCAGGTTGGTGCTGACATCGGGCGCATCCAGCGCGGTGCGCAGGGCCGGCAAGTCACCCAGAATCTGGGGCAGCACTTCATAGCGGTGCAGGGTGCCGAGCAGGTTGGCGACGTAGAGGTCGAGGGTCTGGCGGTTTTGACTGGCCAGTTCGCTGCCGTAATAACGCTCGGCCAGGTGTTCCAGCGGCCACAGCAGCGGTGCCAGGCACAACGCCAACAGGGCGAGGCTGCGCCAGCGGGGTCTTCGCGGAAGGGGTGGAGTCATGGGAATCATGCGCCTGTGGGGACAGGCGCATTATGCCTAGCTGTGGTGCGTGATGCTGTTGTTATGCGATCAGGTCTTTTGGCTCGGTGTTACCCAGGCGCTCACCTTGATAGCTGCCGTCCTGGACGCGGCGGCACCAGTCGAGGTTGTCGAGGTACCACTGCACCGTTTTGCGCAGGCCGGTTTCGAAGGTTTCTTCGGGCACCCAACCCAGTTCGTGCTCGATCTTGCTGGCATCGATCGCGTAGCGCTGATCGTGGCCCGGGCGATCCTTGACGAAAGTGATCAGGTCGGTGAATTTTTCCACGCCCGCCGGGCGATTGGGTGCCAGTTCTTCGAGCAGGCCACAAATGCCGCGTACCACGTCGATATTCTTCTGCTCGTTGTGGCCGCCGATGTTGTAGGTCTCGCCGACCACACCTTCGGTAACCACTTTGAACAGCGCGCGAGCGTGATCTTCGACGAACAGCCAGTCGCGCACTTGCAAGCCATCACCGTAGACCGGCAGTGGCTTGCCGGCGAGGGCGTTGAGGATGACCAGCGGGATCAGCTTTTCGGGGAAGTGGAACGGCCCGTAGTTGTTCGAGCAGTTGGTCAGCAGCACCGGCAGGCCGTAAGTGCGCTGCCACGCGCGGACCAGGTGGTCGGACGCTGCCTTGCTGGCCGAGTACGGCGAGCTGGGCGCGTAAGGCGTGGTTTCAGTGAACAGGTCGTCCACGCCGTGCAGGTCGCCATAAACCTCATCGGTGGAGATGTGGTGAAAGCGAAACGCGCTCTTGGCCGGCTCTTCCAGCGTTTGCCAGTAAGCGCGAGTGGCTTCCAGCAGGCTGTAAGTTCCGACGATGTTGGTCTGGATAAAATCCGACGGGCCATCAATGGAGCGGTCTACGTGCGACTCGGCCGCCAGGTGCATGATTGCCTGAGGCTCAAAGCGCGCAATCACGGCGCTGACCGCGGCCTGGTCGATGATATCGGCCTGCACGAACTCATAGCGGCTATTGGACGCAATGCTGGTCAGCGATTCCAGGTTGCCAGCGTAGGTGAGTTTGTCCAGGTTGAGCACTTCGTGCTCGGTGTTTTGAATCAGGTGACGAACCAGGGCGGAACCGATAAAACCGGCACCGCCGGTGATGAGAATACGCATGTCGAGGGCCTTTTCCTTAGACGAAGACTTGGCGAAGTTGGCATAGCTTGAGTTGTGAATCGGGACGGCGCAAGCCCGGTATGCGTGAGGGGTTGATTAACAGCCCCGAACAATGGCGATATAGGCGCCTGAAAAAGCAGAGGTCGCCACAATGTTGCTCGCCACATTGATCCATCGTGCCAGTTTGCCTTGCCCACAAATAAGCGCCGATCAAGCCGCGCAATTGCTCGAGCAACATTACGGTTTGACGGGCGCGTTGCAGTCGCTGGGCAGCCAACAAGACCTCAATTACCGAGTTGACAGCGAGCGTGGCCGCTTTGTTCTGAAGATCTGCCGGGGCGACTACGCCGCCGTTGAACTGCAGGCCCAGCACGCCGCCCTCAATGACCTGCAAGCGCACGTGCGCGTGCCCAAGGTGAACCGCGCACTGACCGGGGAAGACCTGCTGACCGTCACCGTGGGCGGGCAAACCGTGCACCTGCGGCTGCTGGACTATATCGACGGCCAGCCCCTGACGAATCTGCCGCACCTGGGCCGTGACGTGATCGCAGGCTTTGGTGAGTTGTGTGGACAGGTCAGCCGCGCACTGGAGCATTTCGAGCACCCGGGCCTGGACCGCACGTTGCAATGGGACCCGCGCCACGCCCATGCACTGATCACGCACCTGCTGGCCAACCTGGATAACCTGCCGCACCGCGACGCCATCGAGCGCGCGGCCAACCACGTACACACGCGTCTTCAGCCTTTGGCCGATCACCTGCCGTGGCAAGCCGTACACCTGGACATCACCGATGACAACGTCGTCTGGCAGCGCGACGCCCAGCGGCATTGGCAGGTCCAGGGCGTAATTGATTTCGGCGACCTGGTGCACACCTGGCGCATTGCCGACCTGTCGGTGACCTGCGCGGCGCTGTTGCACCATGCCGATGGAGACCCGTTTGCCATCCTGCCGGCGATCCAGGCCTGCCACGCGGTGACGCCATTGCAGCGCGAGGAATTACAGGCGTTATGGCCGCTGATTGTGGCGCGCGCGGCGGTGCTGGTGCTCAGCAGCGAACAGCAGCAACGCCTTGATCCTGACAACACTTACCTGCTGAAAAATGCCGAGCACGAGTGGGAAATTTTTCATGTGGCGACCTCGGTGCCGTATGCGCTGATGGAGGCGGCGATCCTGAGCTGTGTCGCAGAAGCGTTGCCGCCGATGGCCGCCCAAGACTTCGCACCGTTGCTGCCGGGCCTTGTGGGACGTGAGTTTGCGCTGATCGACCTGGGTGTACTCAGCCCGCATTTTGAGGCCGGCAATTGGGAGTTGCCCGGCATAGACCGCCGGTTGCTGGATGAAGCGGCGACCGTGCATGGGCTGGCGGCCAGCCGGTATGGGCAATACCGGTTGTCGCGAACGCGCGCCGACAGTGCCGTCGAGCCGCAGACTTTCCCGCTTCACGTGGAATTGCATCTGCCTCACGGCACCGTATTGGAAGCGCCCTTTGGCGGTACGTTGCGCCCAGGCGACGACGGTCTGCTGTGCTTGCATGACGCTCAACTGAGCCTGCGTGTCGGCGGCGTGAAAACCGCGTTGAAAGCGGGCTCGGTGCTGGTGAAGGGGCAACTGCTCGGTGAGGTGCACGCCCCGCTCACCGTACAGTTATGCCGTGCCGAGCTCGAGCCGCCGTTGTTCTGCACGCCGTCCAGGGCGCCGGCGTGGCAAGCCCTCTGCCCGTCGCCGGCCACGTTGCTGGGGCTGGCCTGTGATGCCGAGCCTGAACTGGACCCCGACGCTCTGCTGGCGCGTCGGGACGCCAGTTTCGCTCGCTCGCAGAAGCACTATTACGTCGACCCGCCGCGCATCGAGCGCGGCTGGCGCAACCACCTGATCGACATGCAGGGCCGTTCGTACCTGGACATGCTCAACAACGTCGCCGTGCTGGGCCATGGCCACCCGCGCATGGCGGCGGTGGCGGCGCGGCAATGGTCGCTGCTCAACACCAATTCGCGCTTTCACTATGCGGCGATTGCCGAGTTTTCCGAGCGTTTGCTGGCATTGGCGCCAGAGGGCATGGACCGAGTGTTTCTGGTCAACAGCGGCACCGAGGCCAATGACCTGGCGATTCGCCTGGCCTGGGCCTACAGCGGCGGGCGCGACATGCTCAGCGTGCTGGAGGCGTACCACGGCTGGTCGGTGGCGGCGGATGCGGTGTCGACCTCGATTGCCGACAACCCGCAGGCGTTGAGCAGCCGCCCGGACTGGGTGCACCCGGTGACCGCGCCGAACACCTATCGCGGCGAGTTTCGTGGGCAGGACAGTACGCCGGATTACGTGCGAAGCGTGGAACACAACCTGGCGAAAATCGCCGCGAGTAAACGCCAGTTGGCAGGGTTCATATGCGAGCCGGTCTACGGCAATGCGGGGGGCATTTCCCTGCCGCCGGGTTATTTGCAGCAGGTGTACGCGCGGGTGCGCGCCCAGGGCGGCGTGTGCATCGCCGATGAGGTGCAGGTGGGTTATGGGCGCATGGGCCATTTTTTCTGGGGCTTTGAAGAGCAGGGCGTGGTGCCGGACATCATCACCATGGCCAAGGGCATGGGGAACGGCCAACCGTTGGGCGCGGTGATCACCCGGCGCGAAATTGCCGAGGCGCTGGAGGCCGAAGGGTATTTCTTCTCGTCGTCGGGGGGCAGCCCAGTCAGCTGTCAGATCGGCATGGCCGTGCTGGACGTGATGCAGGAAGAAAAGCTGTGGGAAAACGCCCAGGTGGTGGGCGGGCATTTCAAGGCGCGCTTGGAGCAGTTGATTGATCGTCACCCGCTGGTCGGCGCTGTTCATGGCTCCGGCTTCTATCTGGGGCTGGAGTTGGTGCGCGACCGCCTTACCCTGGAACCGGCCACCGAAGAAACGGCGTTGCTGTGTGACCGGTTACGGGAGCTGGGGATTTTCATGCAGCCTACGGGTGACTACCTCAATATCCTCAAGATCAAGCCGCCGATGGTCACGTCCAAACGCAGCGTGGACTTCTTCGTCGACATGCTGTCGAAGGTGCTGGATGAACAATTGTAATAGTCGATTGTTATCGGTTATCTACCGTATTTCTTTCTGTTTATTGTCTGTTTTCCCTTTTAAAGCCGATTTTTATCCGCTATAAAGTCGATCTTCACCCCATTCGGAGCCCTGAACGCCATGACCACCCTGCACAGCACACCTCGCGCCGATGGCTTCTACATGCCCGCCGAATGGGCTCCACAGACTCAAACCTGGATGATCTGGCCTGAGCGCCCGGACAACTGGCGCCTGGGTGGTAAGCCCGCGCAGGCTGCGCACGTGGCGGTGGCCAAGGCCATCGCGCGCTTTGAGCCGGTGACGGTGGGTGTGTCGGCCGGGCAATACGAAAACGCGCGCGCACGGTTGGACGTGCCGAATATTCGCGTAGTGGAAATGTCCAGCGATGACGCTTGGGTGCGCGACACCGGCCCGACCTTCGTGATCAACAACAGCGGCGAAGTGCGCGGCGTGAACTGGGATTTCAATGCTTGGGGCGGTTTCGACGGTGGCCTCTATGCGCCGTGGAACCGTGACTCGCAGGTGGGCGGCAAGATTCTCGAGATCGAACGTGCGCCGCGCTACCGCACCGAAGGCTTCGTGCTGGAAGGTGGCTCGATCCATGTGGACGGCGAAGGCACGTTGATCACCACCGAAGAATGCCTGTTGAACCGCAATCGCAACCCGCACCTGGATCGCGCGGCCATCGAAGCCGTGCTTAGCGCCAATCTGGCTGTGGACAAGATCATCTGGTTGCCGGACGGCCTGTTCAATGACGAAACCGATGGCCATGTGGATAACTTCTGCTGCTATGTGCGCCCAGGCGAAGTGCTGCTGGCGTGGACCGACGACCCGCAAGACCCGAACTACGCGCGCTGCCACGCTGCCATGGATGTGCTGCAAAGCAGCACTGACGCCCAAGGGCGCGCATTCATAGTGCATAAAATGCCGATCCCGGGGCCGCTGTATGCCACCGAAGAAGAGTGCGCGGGCGTCGACCCGGTGGACGGTAGCCAGGAACGTAACCCGAGCGTGCGGTTGGCCGGTTCCTACGTGAACTTCCTGATCGTCAACGGCGGCATCATCGCGCCAAGCTTCGACGACCCGTTGGACAGTCAGGCCAAGCAGATTCTGCAGAACCTGTTCCCGCAGCACGAAGTGGTGATGGTGCCGGGGCGCGAACTGTTACTGGGTGGCGGCAATATCCATTGCCTGACCCAACAACAGCCGGCGCCGCACAAAAACTGAGTGCAGTTGTAACAGCGTCTTAGCAACAGCGCGGCGCTACCCCTTCATAGCGCTGATAGCAAGCCCGCGGCCCTGCACGGCCGCGGGCTTTTTTGTATCCGAATGCCTATAAATACGGGACATTGGCATAGCTCTTGTATCGGTGTGGTCACAGTGACTCGAGGCGATGACTGCGCAGTTCTGTCACAAACCTTGAGTAAGTTAGCCGCTCACGCAGTAGGAGAGAGCGCTGAAATGAATGCCGATATCAACCTGATCTACACGCGTCCGTTCCACCCCACGCGGGTCAACGGTGATGCGATCCATGCGTTGGCGCTCTGGTTGAAGGCAAACAGCTCGCGGCGGGTCAGGCACGCTGACTTGCGCCGTGTGATGAGTGAACGTTATCCGGCGGGGCTGTTCAGTGAGGATGAAGTGCGCGCGTTGTGTGAATTGTTGAAAAACTGAAGGGCACTGAGATCAGCGATGGCAGCGGGCTTGCCTGCGATGGCATCGCGGCCAAGCCCGCTCGTACATGAGGGTGTCAGGTTTTAGAAACTGTAGGTGCCCGTTACAACCAGGCTACGTGGCTCGCCCGGCTGGATCTGCGCCGCACTGGTGGCCGAAGCGTAATAGTGTTTGTCGGCAATATTGTTCAGCGCCGCGCGTAGGTCCCATTGCTTCTGGCGGAACCCGGCCAATGCGTCCCACCGCCCATAACCTGGCAGCGCCACGGTGTTGAGGTTGTCGGCGTAACGGTCACCCACCAGGGTCAGACCGGTTTCGGCATACCAGCCCATCTCGGGTTTCCAGGTGATAAACAGGCTGGCATTGCGCTTGGCCACATCGCTGATGCGCTTGCCTTCAAAGCCATTGTTGTCCTTCTCGACTTTGGCATCCTGCAGGCCGATGCCACCACGCACATACCAATTGCCGACGAGCTTGCCGGCGGCTGTCAGTTCCACGCCGCGCGAGCGTTGCATGCCGGTGAGCAGGGTGATGGTACGGTCGAGCGGGTCGCTGGTGCGGCGGTTATAAAGCTCAAGCTCGTACACGGCGAGGGTGGTGCTCAGGCGGTCGTCGAGCCAATCGCTCTTCACGCCGATTTCCTTCTGTTTGGTCAGTTCGGGGCTCAGGTCGTTGACGCTGCCAGCGGCATTGGGCGTGATACCGATCAGGCCACCGCCCGCAGGGGAGAAGGTTTTGCTCCACGAGGCATAAAACGAGTGATGTTCCAGCGGCGTCCATACCAGGCCGACGCGCGGGCTGGCGCTGCGGCTATCGACAGCTTGGCGGGTGTTGAGCACCTTGCTGGTGGTGTCCACTTCGAAATGGTCATACCGCAGGCCTGCCAGCAGTTGCCATTGATCGTTGAGGCGCAGTTGGTCCTGCACGTACACAGCGCGACTTTCTACTTCCGTGTGGTTGTAACTTGAAAGACTCATCGGCCCGTTGTGGCTCAGGTGGCGGTTGGGCTGGTTGAGATCCAGGCTCGGCACGGCTTGGCCGCCACGGTTGACGGCGGTGGCGGTATACAGCTTCGGGTCGCGGCGCTGGCTGCCCAGCTCCAGGCCGGTGAGCAGGCGGTGCTCCAGGCCGAAGGTGTCGAAAGCGCCTTCCAGCTCGAGGTTGTTGAAAACGTTGCGGGTGGTCAAATCCTGCTGCCAGCGCTGGCGCGTGACCCTGTTGGTTTTCGGGTCGTAGCCGGTCTGGTAGGTGTTGTCGAAATCGCTGTCGAGCTTGAACACGCCCAAGGTGTGGCGCAGTTGCCAGTTGGCGTTGAGTTCATAGGCGAGCCTGGAGCGCAGGGACTGAGACTTGTCGTCGATGTAATCGCGGCTATCAAAATAGGTGGCGCTACGGCTCACGTCTGCCGGGCGCCCGTTGACCCCGGGAATACCGCGGTCCGGCGTGCGGTTGTAGCGGCTGTATTCGTATTGCACCAGCCAATTGAGGTCCGGCGTCAGTTGCCAGCTCATCGACGGCGCAAACAGTTGGCGATTGCCACTGACGCCGTCGCGGAAACTGTTGTTGTCCTGGTTGCCCATGTTCAGGCGCAGGCTGATGTCGTCTGTGGGGTCGGTGCTGAGGTCGGCATACAGGCTGCGCAAATCATCGCTGCCGCCCTGGGCTTCGATGCTGGAGGTGTGACCCGCGGTGGGCAATTTGCTCACGCGGTTGACGATCCCGCCCTGACCGCCGCGCCCGTACAGCACGGCTGCCGGGCCTTTGAGCACCTCAATGCGTTCGATGTTATGCAGGTCGCGCACGTACTGGCTGTCGTCGCGAATGCCGTCCAGGTAGAAGTCGTTGCTTGCGTCGAAACCACGAATGCGCAGGCTGTCAAAGCGCGTGTCGGCGCCGCTGCTCACGTTGGGAATGCCGCTTAACGCCTGGCCCAGATCGTTGGTGCCGTAGGCGCGCAGGGTTTCGGTTTTTACCGAATCGATGGCCTGCGGCACATAACGCACAGACGTGGCAGTGCGGGTGGCGGTGTGGGTCTCTTTGACGCGTGGGTCGTCTTCGTCAACTTCGGTGCTGATCGAGGTTTCCGGCAAAATCGTTGCGGCGCAGGCAAAACCAGCAGACAGCAGAGCAGAAAGCCCAAGGGTGATGGGCGTCAGGCGAGAGACAGGCATGAAGGAATCTATCCAAAAAGTTCGGGAAGGAATGTGCACGTTAATGTTAATGCTTTGCATTTGCGCGCGTTATGCATTCCCAAAAATGTAGGCTCTGGAAAGTGTTACTCGATGTGTTTTTTTTGCGGTTCTGAGTGATTTTCTGTCTTTCATGCAGGCGCTGTAGGCCGTTGCTTAGAATTATTTCGCCTAAATACAGACGATTCACGAAATTGACACATAGTTCAACGCGCGCATAGGATTGCGCCCAACGCCTGTGGCTAACCGCCATGACTTATCCAATAAAAAAAGGCCCGCGGCAGTTCAGTCGTCCGCGGGCTTTGTTTTTTCCGGAAAAAGTCGACACCAGAAAAGCGACACGGAGCCTGGTGTCACAGCGCGTACTCAACCAGTAATAAGGAATATAAGAAATGTTGAAGCAACGGATGGGTCTGATCGCTCTGGGGATTTTGAGCGCTACTCAGGCAATGGCAAACGACCAGGAGCAATCCAAGGGTTTTGTTGACGACAGCCACCTGAACATCGCAGCACGTAACGCCTACATCAGCCGTGACTACAAAAACGGCAAGCAAGACAAAGCCGAATGGGGCCAGGGCTTCATCGGTAAGTTCGAATCCGGCTTCACCCAAGGCACCGTCGGTGTGGGTGTGGACGTGATCGGCCAATACGCCATTCGCCTGGATGGTGGCCGAGGCCGCGCTGGTGCGGGCGGTATCGACTTCTTTAAAGAAGGCGCAGCCACCACGCGCGCGGATGGCACCACTCGCAACGGCGCACCGGCCGACGATTTGGCCAAGGGCGGCGCAGCCGTCAAATTCCGGGTTTCCAACACTGTGCTGAAGTACGGTGATCAGTTCCCGGCAGTCCCTGTTCTGCAGTACGACAACTCCCGCCTGTTGTCGGAAACCTACACGGGTACCTCGATCGTTTCCAAAGAGATCGCCGGCCTGCAACTGGACGCTGGTCACTTCACCAAGGAAGCGCGCAAGAGCGCCGAAGGCACCGACAGCGGTCGCCTGAAAAGCATTGATTACATCGGTGGTAGCTACAAATTCACCGAAAGCCTGTCGGCCGCGCTGTACGCCTCCGACATGCAAGACGTGCTGAAGAAGCAATACGTCAACGTCAACTACGTACTGGCCCTGCCAGAGAAGCAATCGTTGACCTTCGACTTCAACGGCTACAAAACCAAGCTGGACAAGAGCTTCGCCCTGGAAAACCAAGGTGACGCCGACGCCCGCGACAACAAAATCTGGAGCCTGGGCGCGACCTGGGCGGTTGGCCCGCACAGCTTCACCGTTGCTCACCAGCGCAGCACCGGCGACACCGGTTATCTGTACGGCGGCTACCGCAACGCTGGCGGCATCGGCGATGGCGGCAACACCATCTTGCTGGCCAACTCCTACTGGTCCGACTTCAACGGTAAGGACGAGCGCTCCTGGCAAGCAGGCTACGGCCTGGACTTCAGCGCCTTCGGCGTGCCTGGCTTGACCTACAACATTGCTTACGTGCGCGGCACCAACATTGACGACGGTTCCAACCGCGGCAGTGGCACCGAGCGTGAAATCTTCAACCAGTTCAAATACGTCGTTCAAAGCGGCCCAGCCAAAGACCTGAGCCTGCGCGCTCGTGCGTCCTGGTTGCGCGTCTCCAGCAACGCCAGCAACTACAACGTAGGCGGTAACGAAATCCGTCTGTTCGCCGACTACCCGATCAACGTTTTCTAATTGATTTGGCGTCGCGCCTGATTTCAGGCGATAAAAAACCCCGACTGGTTCGGGGTTTTTTTATGCCTGCACTTCAATCTGGGCGGTTGTGCAAAATTTTGCGGGCGAGGGAGGCATTCAGGTAGTTGAGCATCATTGCCAACCCTTCGTAGGGCTCGATTTTCTGGTTATCGATGCACAGTTGCGCCATCTGCAGCAGCACTTGGCGTTTCTTCTTGTTGACCCGCGCTCCAGGTACGCCGAACGCGGTTTTACGTCGCTCGGGTAATGGCGCTTCGGGCGTCAGTTCTACCGTGACCCACACGCCTTGGGCAAATTGCAGGCTGACATCGGCGATGTGTTCGATGGGCAAGGGGTGCGTCAGGTTGGCGAACACAAAATGCTCCGGCGTCAGACGCAGCGCGGTTTGCGGTGCGCGCTTGAAGCGGCGGATGCCCATCCATAAAAAGATCAGCGAGATGCTGCCGATCGCCGCGCCGGCGCCCACGGCCGACAGCGGGGTGCCTTTCAATTTTTCCGGGGAAAGCCAGGGCCGACTCATGATGGCCAACCCCAGCAACACAAACGGCACTGCCAACACCGCCATCAGCGTGCCGCGCCACCGGCCGCCTTCATGCAGCGAGCATTCGCCTGTAGTGGACGTGACCATGCTTTCCAACAGCTCGGTTTGCTCAGTGTTTTCGGCCTCTGCCAGCGCATTCAGATCGCGGGAAAGTTGTACTCGCACGCTAAGCGGAGCGCTGAAACACGCATCGATCTGCGCATTCGCAGCGTCTACATCCACCGCACGCGTGGCGCGGTGCACGGCGTCTTCCACGTGCACTTGTAAGGCTTGCAGGCGTTCGCCATTTGAGGGGTGAGAGTCGGTCGGGTGCGGTTGGTGAATGTCCAGCGCTTCGGGCGGCAGCTGCAAGGGTGTGTCGCGCAATGCGGTCAGCACCGCGCCGGGCAAGTCATCCTCTGTGGCCGTGTCACAGAGCGTCAGCAAAGCCTGCTCGATGTGGGCATGCAGTACCGAGATTCGCAACAACGCCGAGGCCGCCGCCGCATTGCCCACCAATCGCGCGCCGGCAGCGTCCGCCAGTAACTCGCGTTCTCGGCTCCAGTGATTCACTGCGTGATCGAACCGCTGCATGAAAAACAGGCCGAACATGAACGAAGGGCGCATGAGCCAACCCTGGATCAGGTCGCTGGCCTGCATGGTTTCCAGCAGTGCCCGCAGGCTGCGGTCGACGCCGTCGTAGATCGGCAGAAAATGCAGGCTGTACTCGGTGTCCTCACCCACAAAGTGCGCCAGCTCGTGGCCGATCACCGCGCCGATTTCTTCGCGGTTCAGCAGGCCCAGGTGCAGCAACGGCACATGCAGGGTGCGCCCGCTCAATCGCGTTTCGGCGGGCATTACATTGGCTTCGCTGGAGGTCACGTAAAAGCCCTGGGCCAGGCTCACCACAATATGATCCGGCGCCAATGCACCCAGTTGGCCGGCCAGTTCGCGTACGTGGCGCCATAACCCGGGTGCCTGCTGCGGTGTAACGACCTGCCCGAACATCTGCAACGGTTCGGGCTTGAACATCCCCAGCATGTTGCGCAGTTGTTTAAGCAGCGACCAGATTGAATACACACTGAAGGCGGCCAACACACCCAGTGTTGCCATCAACTTGACTTCGCCGCTGCCCAGGCGCCCCACATGCCACATCGCCAGGCCTTCATAAATCAGCACCAACGCCAACGTCGCGGCCATTGCCACCACATGGCTCACCAGCCCGTAGGGCAACAGCCGGCTGCCCAGGGAGAACACCTGCAGCAATTTCTCCCGCGACTGCTGCGCGCGTTGCCCTGCCCACTGGGTGCCGGCCAGCGCGGCCAGGCCGATGCACGCCGCGAGCAACCCCAGGCCGATCACCCACGGTGCCAGTTCGCGCAGGGCGAGGTTTACGCGATGAGCAGTTGGCAGCTCGGCTTCAACGTTATCCAGGCGTGAGAGCGCCAGTTGCACGCTGATTTTCTCTTTGCCCAGGTCGACCAGCGCCGTTGGATTTCGCGCCGCCAGCGCCTGCAACTGCTGTTTGGTAGCGTTCACCTTGGCGCTGTAAACGATGATGTCCGTGGTCGCCTCGGCGGCACGCTGGCGCTCCCAGCCACCGAGGGCGGCGAGCAACAGGGGAAAGATGACGAGCAGGCAGATCAGTTTCAGGGCGTTCATGGAAGTCCGGTCACAACGCAGAGGTGTCGGTTATACCGAAAAAAGCGTCAGGCGAGTTACATGAAGGTATTACCTCATGCATCTGTTACACCGCATCACTAATGAAGTGCTCCAGCCCACCTTTATCCCTATCAGGCGCACGCCTAAATTAGCCCCACTTGCCCGCCCATCACCTCGACGGACGGCTACTGGAGCCACTGCCATGCCCTTTGTCAGCCTGCGCATCACCCGCGATAGCACCCCGGCCACCACATTCACACCCTATTGCCCAGCATTGCAGGGCGACTCCAACACCTTCACCGGCTATACCATCACCAAGGGGTGACGCCTGGGGAGGTTAATACGGGCGGATTTGTTGCAGTTATTGGTGAGACTCCCCTATCGAGTGAGAGCTACCGCGTTCGTTGGTTTAACGACTGCGTGGCGCTTTTCGCGCCTGCCTCAAAATCGGGTTCTCAGGCTCGGTCGCTGAGTTCGCAGCCGAGCGTCAGCCGTGTCGAGACCGCCAGGCAACACTCCGCGAGGTTCATCACGGCATGAAACTGCTCTACGCCATTGTTGCAGCGCTTTCCTGGTGTCGGGACTTTCGATGCACATAGTTCAGTGCAGGCTTCTCGATAAACAGCCACGACAAGGTGGCCAGCACGATCACAACTGCCGCAGTTGCCAGCATTGAAGCGTAGAAGCTCAGTGCCGTCGTATTGATCATGAGTTGCTGCACGGGGAAGGCGTAGAGATACATCCCATACGAAATATCGAATCGAGATTTAATGATTCGGTCTTTGCACAACGTCCCAAGTGACAGCACCAGAAGACTTACCCCGATACTTGCAAGCACCATAACCAACGGTGTGTTCAGGGAGACCAGAATAAGTGCTGCCGACAGAATGCCGATCAATAGTTTCGCTTTCGCGCTGCTGAATGCAGCTCGATAGAAATACAGCGAAGACCCTACGAAGAATGCAATCCCAACGGTTGAGTACACCAGTAGCTTCGGCGCCATCGGGTGTGCTGACGTGCTGCATAGGTAGGTGGTTATGCAAAAGGCAAGTGCGATGATCAGCGGCACGGTTGCCCTGCGCAATACCAGTAGCGCCAACGCGAGCAGCACGTAGCAGCCAAACTCAATTTTCAGCCGGACCAAAAGCTATTGATAGGGGATGAGGCCTCAGCCAAGGGCGCAAATGAGCGCAGAGACGAACGACATCACAGTCGATGTGGCCAGCTGTGTGTGTAGCGAGGGCGCTGATGCTTACGCCAGAAACAACAAAGCCCTCACATTGCTGTGAGGGCTTCGTCTTATATGGTGCCGGCACCAGGAGTCGAACCCGGGACCTACTGATTACAAGTCAGTTGCTCTACCAACTGAGCTATACCGGCGTGTTAGGGCGACGATTATAGCGATTGGCAAGCATCTGTAAACCCCTGAATTCTGACTATTTTTGCAGAGGCGAAGGTTTTTTTGCGATCACTGCTTTTTCGTCGTCTCCGGGCCCTCAAATCAGCCTCAATTTCCGTCCCCGCAAGTGTCGGTAAATTTCATGTACTCCAACACCTGTGTCCGGCCTTTCGAATCCAGGTAGGCATTCGCGCATTCACCACACCGCAGCCTGAGCGGGCGTCTTCGGTGGTCGACAGTACGCGCTGGATGTCCGGCTTCTGGCTTGCGTCGGCATGGGCGCCGAAGGTCAAGGCAAGCAGGCCTAGGGCGATGCAGTGTTTCCAGTTGTTCGGGTTCATGGTGTCGTCCTCTGGGGCGTCAACGGTGGAGGGAGGTCATTGAATGCCTTGCAGGTATCTTGGCTGTGTCTCGTTATGTGTTGGCCTGAGGTTTATGTACTCGCTGATACAAAAGAGGTTTGAGAGCGTTTGTCATGAGTTAAAGGTTGATCAAAAAACGCACAACAAATTCTTAGTATGTTGATTTAAAACATAATATTTTGGTTCCGGCTTAAAGCCATAAAAATGGCGCCATGCCGCTCATCTGAAAGAAATTCGTTACAAACACCAAAATACTGACACCATTAGTGTGATATCACACAATGCGCGCCTTAATTGATCAGCGATTAGAACGGGAGGAGCAGTCAGTGGGGCGTGCAGATCACATTTCAAAACTTTACACCGCGCTGGCTGAACCCTCTTTGCGCGAGCCCTCGGTGGCCGAGCCTTTACAGCGTTTGCTGGATCAATTGAACCAAGGCACGGCCGCCTCTGTTCCCCCACCCCAAGTAGTCGAAAGCCCGGATGGCGAGGTGTATTCGCCTGCCTTGGCGCCCAAGGTGGTGGTGGTTGTTTCTGCTACCGGCGGCGTGGGGCGCAGCACGTTGGCCGCCGCGCTTGCCAGCGGTTTGCAGCGTCAGGGGCATCCAGCGCTGGCGCTGGACCTGGACCCGCAAAACGCGCTGCGTCATCACTTGTGCCCGGGGTTTGATCTGCCTGGCCTGGGGGCGACCAGCTTGCTCAATCAAACCTGGCACGCCTTGCCCAAACGAGGGTTTGCCGGGTGCCGGCTGGTCAGCTTTGGTGAAACCGACGCCGTGCAGCAACAAAGCCTGAATCGTTGGCTGGGGCAGGATCTCGAATTTCTCGGCAAGCGTTTGGCCGGCCTCGGGCTCAATGGCCAGGACACGGTGGTCATCGACGTCCCCGCGGGCAACACGGTGTATCTCGGCCAGGCAATGTCGGTGGCGGATGCGGTGCTGGTGGTGGTTCAGCCGGACGCGGCTTCGTTTCGCCGATTGGCCAAGATGGACGAAGTACTTGCGCCCTACCTTGCAAGTGAATCGCCGCCTCAACGGTTTTACGTGATCAATCAGGTGGACGGCGGTCACGCGTTCAGCCAGGACATGGCGGGCGTTTTCAAATTGCGCCTGGGTGATGCCGTGTTGGGCACTGTTCAACGCGATCCCTCGTTCAGCGAGGCGCAGGCTTACGGGCGAGACCCGCTTGACCCCGTGCTTGACAGCGCCGGATGCCAGGACGTGAATGCGCTGTGTCGGGCGTTGAGCGCGAGAATGCGCTAAAGGCGCACGGCCATTTATTTGACTATTTACCGTTTGTCTAAAAAGCAGCCAGTCAAAACATCAAAATAATGACACTTCGCCACGCCTGTCACAGAATGCGTCACTAAGACGCCAATAATAAGACCTGCGGTAAGTGCCTGCTTGCCGAACTTCACGTCTTTACGATGCGTCGTGAGGAGTAGGCCATGAGCCTGAGTGAAGAGCTTTTGACGTTGTTCGGCAAAAACGTCACCCACGATGCCCAAGGCATCAATGCGCGCATGCACTTTTTCGGCAGCGTGCCTGCTGACCCATCCCCCCACGCACACGCTCACGCCGTTGATCTCGCAGCACTGCGCCCGAAAATCGTCGCGCTGGTGTCGATGAATGGGGGTGTCGGCCGAAGCACCTTGGCCACAGCCCTGAGCAGCGGCCTGCAGCGTCATGGCGAATCAGTAGTGGCGCTGGACCTGGACCCGCAGAACGCCTTGCACCATCACTTTGGCGTCAGTGCGGCGCTTCCCGGTATCGGCCGCACCAGCCTGGAGCATGGGCAGTGGAGCCCATTGCAACAGCTCGGTTTCGCCGGTTGCCAAGTGCTTACCTTTGGCGATATCGATGTTCAGCAGCAGGAAAATCTCGAGCGCTGGCTCAAACACGAGCCGACCTGGCTGGCTCAACGCCTCCTATCGCTGGGCCTGAGCGAGCGGCAAACGGTGATCATCGATACGCCAGCTGGCAACAACGTCTACTTTCATCAAGCGCTGAACGTTGCCGACGTGGTGTTGGTGATTGTGCAGGCGGATGCCGCGTGCCTTGGCACGCTCGATCACTTGGATGTATTGCTTACGCCGCACCTTGCCGGTGAACGCCCGCCTGCCGTGCATGTGGTGGTCAATCAGGTGGATGAGAGCAATGCTTTCAGCCTGGACATGGTTGAGGCCTTCAAACAGCACCTCGGCAAGGCTCCGCTGGAGGTTCACCGTGACATGGCGATCAACGAGGCGCTGGCGTTTGCTGCCGACCCGTTGGATAACGTTGCGAAACACCTGGCCAGCGACGATATCAACGAAATTTGCCAGCTGCTGAAGGCGCCCAAAAGAACGGCTTAAGCGTGGTTTATACGCTATACGCCAGATGCTTATGCACAATCGGTTGGTCGCGGGTGTCACGAAACAGCCATTTTGTGGAGCCGTTCTCAACACGCTGCAACTGCCTGTTTTGCGTGCACTTTATAATGTGAACAAAAAATGACCAGCTTGGCTTTTGGCCTGTAGCGCTGATAGTTACAGCGCTCGTAAAGAATTCATCAACAGACTTATCCACAGGGCGCGTGTAGGAAATTTGCCCCTTAATCGCGCTCAG
Source organism: Pseudomonas sp. RGB (assembly GCF_007713445.1). Taxonomy (NCBI): domain Bacteria; kingdom Pseudomonadati; phylum Pseudomonadota; class Gammaproteobacteria; order Pseudomonadales; family Pseudomonadaceae; genus Pseudomonas; species Pseudomonas sp. RGB. The sequence continues at coordinate 197,904 of NZ_VMSH01000003.1, forward strand.
CCACCACCATCAAATTGCGCGGGGTCAGCGTGGCGTCGCAGAAGCTGCCTATCTCAACGTTATAGCCCTGTTCGAGCAGAAAAAGTGCCCGGTCCAGCACCAGCCACATTTCCAATGGGCGCCGAAACAACCCACGGACCAGCTCCAGGTTTCTGACCTCGGCCAGCCGGCGCCAGCCCTGCGCTTCCAGCGCCTGCCAATCCTGTTCACCTGTGGATAAGCCCTTGAGGCTCGCCAGCGCTTGGCAATAGTCTGCGAAAGGTTGATCCAGCCAGCGGGCGGGCAAGGAAGGCGTGGGCAAATAGTCGTCGCTGCCACGCAATTGCCGCTGTAACTGATCGAAGCCCAGGCGTCGGGCCATGGAGATATCCCGTTGCAGGCGTACGCGGTTGCCGGCAGTCACGGTTTCGCTCAACGGCAGGCCCAGGTCATCAATCGACAGCCGCAATTGCGACGCGCGTGCGGCGCCGGATACGGCTTGATAGCTGTCGGCGTTGATGCGGTTGTAACAGCAGGGCGCCAGTGCCAGTTGCTTGCAACCGGCCGCGCTGGCCAGTTGCAGCAGGCGCACGTGCAGGTCGCCGCAGGCATGCAGGGCGACGGGTGTGTGTTCGGGGCTGAGTGCTACCTGGGCCATTACGTCTTGCAGGCGATGAGTGACGGGCAAGCGGTGGTGATCGCTTAATGCCTGGCCGGAGGCAATCAGCGCCGGGTCGTATTCCAGGCATGTCAACTGCTGGCCGGGTTGCAGCAGGCGGCGGCCAAGATGGCCTTTGCCGGCGCACCAGTCCAGCCAATGGCCGGGCGTGTGGGTGAAATTGAGTGCGGCGCCGAAGGCTTCGATCTGTTGCCACTTACGACCCGGTACGTCGACATTCAGTCGATGACGCGCCGGCCCTAGCGCCTGTGTCGGTAACCTGTCCACAGCACTGAGCTGCAGCGCCTGTTCGGCCAACTGTGGAAAAGGCGCGGGCGCCGGCAGGGCGTGAGGCCAGTTGTGACAGCTTTCGGCATCGGCCAAAGTGCGCTGGCGTAACCAATGGCCAAGCTCGGGATACTCGCGTTCCCAGGGTAATTGCAGATGCGTGAAGGGCCGTGGTCGCCACAGCCCTTGGTGCTCGATCAGGAACGCATCCAGCGCCGCGAAGCGCGCCTCAACGTCCCTGGCAAGCATCGACGCGCAACCAGCGTTCGAGCAGTTTGAAGCCGCGTACCAGGATGTAGGAAATCAGCAGGTAGAACACGCCGGCGGTGAAGAACATCTCAACCGTCAGGTAGTTGCGCGCAATGATGGTCCTGGCCATACCGGTCAGTTCCAGCAAGGTCACTGTGCTCGCGAGGGAGCTTGCCTTGAGCATCAAAATGACTTCGTTGCTGTAGGCCGGCAGGCCGATACGGGCCGCACGCGGCAGGATGATATAGAACAGCGTTTTCGGCTTGGACATGCCCAGCGCGCGAGCTGCTTCGATTTCGCCCGGCGGGATAGCCTGGATGGCGCCGCGCAGGATCTCGGCGATATAAGCCGCCGTGTGCAGGGTCATGGTGGCCGTGGCACACCAGAAAGGGTCGCGCAGATACGTCCACATGAAGCTTGTGCGCACGGCGTCGAATTGGGCCAGTCCGTAATAGACCAGGAACAACTGCACCAGCAACGGGGTGCCGCGAAAGAAGAAGATATACGCGTAGGGCAGCGAACGCACATACCAGCGCTTGGACGAGCGAGCGATGCCCAGCGGGATCGCCAGGATCAGCCCGAGAATCACGGCGATGCCAACCAGTTCCAGGGTCAGAATGGCGCCCTGGATAAACTTCGGCAGCCACTTATAGATGACTTCCCATTCCATTACGTCGTCCTCACGAAGCCGCGGGCGGCGCGTTTTTCCAGCACGTGCATAGCGACCATCGACAGCGACGTCAGGCCCAGGTAAATGAACGCGGCGACCAGATAGAAGGTGAACGGCTGTTTGGTGACGGTGACCGCGATCTGGGCGTGGCGCATGATTTCTTCCAGGCCAATAACCGTGACCAGCGCGGTGTCTTTCATCAGGATCAGGAACAAATTGCCCAGGCCCGGCAGGGCGATGCGCCACATCTGCGGCATGATCAGGCGGGTGAAGATGCGAAACTTCGACAGGCCCAATGCCACACCGGCTTCGCGATGGCCCTTGGGAATAGCGATGATCGCGCCACGTAACACCTCGGTGGCGTAGGCCCCGAAACACAGGCCCAAGGCGATCACGCCGGCCGCGAAAGCGCTGAGCGACAGGTCGGGAATGTCGAGCATTTCACCCAGGCTGCGCATCGCGTTGATCGTGCCGAAATAAATCAGCAACACCCACAGCAGTTCCGGCACGCCGCGAACGATGGTCGAGTAAACGCCGCCAAGCCATTGCAACGGCTTGTAGGGCGATGTCTTGGCCAAGGCGCCGGCAAGGCCCAGCACCAGCCCCAGGCATAAAGCCGTGAGCGCCAGTTTGACGGTCATCAGCGCGCCGGCGGCGAGCGCCGGGCCGAATCCGTAGAGATCGAAATTCATGGTGTTTTCATATCGCGGCAGGCATTGCTAAAAGCCGACGCCCTCAAGCAGCGCGTCGGGCAGGCCGTTCAGATCATTCGATGCTGAACGGGAAGTACTTGTCGTTGATCTTTTTGTAGGTGCCGTCTGCCTTGATCTCTGCCAAAGCTTTGTTCAGGCGCTCGCGCAGCGGGTCGCCCTTGCGTACGGCGATACCGATCTTGTCGCTTTCTACAACGGGGTCGCCCTTGAATTCATAGGCCGAACCGTCTTTGCTCTTGAGCCATTCGTACTGCACGTATTTGTCGGCGAGGATGCCGTCCAGGCGGCCGGACGTCAGGTCGAGGTAGGCGTTTTCCTGGGTGTCATAAAGCTTGGCCTCGGTGTCCGGCAGCTTGTCTTCCAGGTAAGTACCGGCCAGCGTCGCGCGCTGTGCACCGATGACCTTGCCCTTCAGGTAGGCCGCGTCGGTCTTGAAGTCCGCAGTCGCTTTAGGCGCGATGAATTGCAGCTTGTTGGAGTAGTACGGGTCGGTGAAGTCGACGGCCTGCTTGCGCTCATCGGTGATCGACAGCGAGGACACCAGGAAGTCGAACTTCTTGGCGTTCAGGGCCGGGATGATGCCGTCCCAGTCGGACACATACACTTCGCACTTCTCGACTTTCATCTTCGCGCACAGGGCGTCGCCGATGTCTTTGTCGAAGCCGACGACGTTGCCACTGGCGTCTTTATTGTTGAAGGGCGGGTAGGCCGCTTCGATCCCCATCTTCAAGGTTTCTGCCATGGCCGTGGCGCTGAACGCCATCGAAACGGCCGCGGCCAGAAGGAATTTTTTATAGTTCTGCATGCATGTTGCTCCGTTAGCGGTTGCTGGACATGAATTGTTTGCAGCGCGCCGAAAGCGGGTTTTCAAACACCTGCTGTGGCGATCCTTGCTCTTCGACCAGGCCCTGGTGCAGGAACACCACTTCACTGGACACCTGACGGGCAAAGCCCATTTCATGGGTGACCAACAGCATGGTGCGGCCTTCTTCGGCCAGCGCGCGGATCACATTAAGTACTTCCTGGACCATTTCCGGGTCAAGCGCCGATGTCGGCTCGTCGAACAGGATGACCTTGGGCTGCATGGCCAGGGTGCGCGCAATGGCCGCCCGTTGCTGCTGACCACCGGACAGTTGCGCAGGGTAGGCGTGGCGCTTGTCGGCGATGCCGACCTTGGCCAGCAAGGCTTCGGCCACTTCCGTGGCTTCGGCTTTGCTTTGGCCGAGCACACGGCGGGGCGCCTCGATGATGTTGTCGAGGATGCTCATGTGCGGCCACAGATTAAAATTTTGAAACACAAAACCGATTTCGCTGCGCAGGCGGTTGATCTGTTTGCCGTCGGCGGCCATCAGCTCGCCGTTTTTCGCGGCCTTGAGCTTGAGTTCTTCGCCGGCGACCAGGATCTGTCCCTGGTGCGGGTTTTCCAGCAGGTTGATGCATCGCAGGAAGGTGGACTTGCCGGAACCGGAGGAACCCAGGATCGAGATCACGTCGCCGTCGCGGGCGGTCAGCGAGATACCTTTAAGTACCTCAAGCTCACCATAGCGTTTATGCAAGTTGCGGATTTCAAGCGCGGGCGCGGCCTCGGCCATGTGCGGTCCTCATTGTGTTCATTGCATTCCTGCTGTTGGGCCGCCTTCCTGGCGAGGCGCCAAGCTAGCATAGCGTTCGGATGGCAGCCAACAGCGCTGCGGACGGTTAACGGGTGGCCTGCGGCAGGGTGTCGCATCGGCGCAGCAGCGTGTCGCGCCATCAACAACCTACAGACGTTTGAACCCGAGAAATCCACAGGCTTTGCGTAAAAAAGGGCGCGATGGTGCCAGCTTTGGCCGGGTGTTGGAAGGGTTAACCGGGCAAACGGTCCATATCAGCCCTTTTGTGGGGCGTCACGCACTTTTTGTGTGTGTTTTTGGTGCGCATGACCGTCTGGATTGTGGGTCGCACGGTAACGCTATAGCGGAATGCCATTGTTCTCAATGACTTGCAGCGCACGCTGAATTGTCCTACAGCCCGCGTCAATCGCGGCTCGGTAACATTTTGGCGCAAATCTTGCGTAAAAAATAAAGAACGCCCCGTTGGTTTCTTTTCACGAGAAAGATCGCAGGCCGGGCGGACCGTTTTCGCAATTCCTCGTAAAGGTGTGTCAATGAGTAGTACGCAAAGCTCCAATGACCTCGAACAGGGGCTCAAACCGCGTCACGTCACCATGCTGTCGATTGCCGGCGTCATTGGTGCCGGTTTGTTTGTTGGCTCCGGCCACGCGATTGCTGCCGCCGGCCCGGCCGTACTGCTGGCTTACGCCGCTGCGGGTACGTTGGTGGTATTGGTGATGCGCATGCTCGCCGAGATGGCGGTAGCCTCACCGGATACCGGTTCGTTCTCCACCTACGCCGACCGCGCGATTGGCCATTGGGCCGGTTTCACCATTGGCTGGTTGTACTGGTGGTTCTGGGTGCTGGTGATTCCGCTGGAAGCCAACGCCGCTGCGACCATCCTTAATGCATGGTTCCCCGATGTGGCGATCTGGGCCTTTACCCTGATCATCACGTTGCTGCTCACGGCAACCAACCTGTTCAGCGTGAAAAACTACGGTGAATTCGAGTTCTGGTTTGCGCTGATCAAAGTCGTGGCGATTGTGGGCTTTGTGATCCTCGGCCTGGCGGCGATTTTCGGCTTCCTGCCGACCAGTCAGGTCAGCGGCGTGTCACACCTGTTCGACACCCAGGGCTTTATGCCTAATGGCATGGGCGCGGTATTGGCGGCCATCCTGACCACCATGTTCTCGTTCATGGGCACCGAGATTGTTACCATCGCTGCGGCCGAATCGAAGAACCCTGGCCAGCAAATCACCAAGGCCACCAACTCGGTGATCTGGCGGATTGGTTTGTTCTACCTGCTGTCGATCTTCATTGTTGTGTCGCTGGTGCCATGGAACGATCCGACCCTGGCGGCCGTAGGTTCCTACCAGACTGTGCTGGAACGCATGGGCATTCCGAACGCCAAGCTGATCGTCGACCTGGTGGTATTGGTTGCCGTGACCAGCTGCCTGAATTCGGCGTTGTACACCGCCTCGCGCATGCTGTTCTCCCTGGGTCGTCGCGGTGATGCACCGGCGATGTCCAAGCGCACCAACAAAAGCGGCACGCCTTACTGCGCGGTGCTGTTGTCCACTGGCGCGGCATTCCTGGCAGTGTTCGCCAACTACGTCGCCCCGGCGGCGGTGTTCGAGTTCCTGTTGGCAAGCTCCGGCGCCATCGCCTTGCTGGTGTACCTGGTGATCGCGGTGTCGCAACTGCGCATGCGCCAGAAGCGCACGGCTGCGGGCGAGAAGATTGTGTTCAAGATGTGGCTGTTCCCTGGCCTGACCTATGCGGTGATGGTGTTCATCGTCGGCACGCTGACCATCATGCTGTTCCAGGAAGCGCACCGGGTCGAGATTATTGCGACCGGGATTTTGAGCTTGCTGGTGGTGCTGGCGGGGTTGTTTGTGGCGAGCCGTCGCAAGGCGCAGAAGGTAGGCGCTGCCGTACTCAATTGATGTAATGAAATGCGGTGCGCAATGCACCGCAATTCAAATGTGGGAGCGGGCTTGCCCGCGATTACGGTAGATCGGCCAGCACATCTGGCGACTGATCCACCGCTTTCGCGGGCAAGCCCGCTCCCACATTTGGTTTTGCGTCAGTCTGCTGAGTTGGCGAGCGCTTGGGAGGCCGCCACGTAATCGGCCTGAAACTGCGGCGACTCGATCCACGCCAGCGCTGCCGCCTCATCGTCACTGTCCGTCGCCCACTGCCGGTACTCGATCAGTGCCGCGAGAATGAAGTCAGTGGCCTCTTCTTCGCCTTCCTGCTCCAGCACCAGCGCCAGCAACGGGTGCGCCAGGAATACTGCACACAGTGCCTGCTGGCTGGTTTCGCCCGCGGAGCGCATCTCCATAAACAACTCGGTCAAATCTACCGACTCAAGGTCAATGCGGCTGTCATCGCCGGCGAACGCATCCGGCTTGGTCGCAACGCTGCGCTGGGTACGGTTTTGCTTGGCCTTGGCCTTTGCCCGGTGGGCACGTTTTTGCTGCTTGTTCGGCGAGGCCATGGGCTCAACGTCCTTGGGTACTGGGTCTGGGTGGGTATTGAAGCGCAGGTTGGGGGTAAATCCCAAGGGATTCTAAACGCACTGACCGGGAGCGCCTTGCATCAACTCACCGTGTTGCAGCCACGCCAGTGCAATCGGCCACAGCCGGTCCTGATATTCACTGCGGAAAAAGGCGAAATGCCCGACGGCGTTTTCGCCAATATCTTCAGGGGCTATGCGCAGATGCGTGCGCTCGCTGTGTTCGAAATAGCCCAGTAGCCGCTCAATTGCCGCCACCGTGCCAAACGGATCGTCGGTGATGCTGATCGCCAGCAATTGCGCCTTCACGCGGGCAAACGGCAGCTCATTCAGCGCGCGCCCGCTGGGGCGCGTCTCATACCGGGGGGTTGGCGTGCCCCAGTCGTGCACCACGCCGGCCGGTGTGTCTTCCAGCCAGCCCAGGCGTTTGCCGGGGAAGTAGCCATACAGCGCGGTCACCAGCGGCATCACCACATGCCACTTGGCAAACATGCGCCAGCGCCCGCTGGCCTCATAGTCGCGCCAGTACGCAAACTGCGCGCCGACTGTGACGATGCGTCGGATCACCGCGCCGGAAGCGCCAAGCCCCGCCGCACAGCCTCCAAAGCTGTGACCGACCACCTCAATCGGCTGCCCTGGAAACTCCCGTTGCGCGCGCTGCAGCATCGCCTCGAAATCCAGCACGCCCCAATCCGACCACGACGCCTTGAAGCCGCGCAGCGAGCCACTGCGGGACTCGCCTATGCCTCGGTAGTCGTACGTGATGACGTCCAAGCCATTGGCAAACAGGTAGTCGGCGAAGCGTGAGTAGTGGCGGCAGCGTACGGAGGTGGCGGCGTTGATGATGACAACCGGGCGTGTCGGGTCGGTTCTGATATGGCGCCAGGTGAAGCCGCCGATGGGGTAGCCGTCGTTGGCGGGCTCACGGAATTCTTCCGGGGCTGGTCGAGTGGGCAGGTTCATAGGTCGGCTTGATCCTTGCGCTTTTGGTGTGGGCTGTAGGGCCACGCGCTTTTATAAGAAACCGAAATTAACAAATTTAGCGCGGCAGGGGCGTAACAAATATCGCGATGCTCGACCTCGCCCCCCTGAGTGCTTAGGCTTGCGATCTGTTCATCAGCCAAAGTCAGTCCATGACCCGCGACACCCTCGAACACAATCAGATCCTCCTCTACTTCGTGGCCGTCCTGCTGGCGGCGGCAATCGGCGTGCTTGCGCCGCTGTCAGCCCACGGTCTTGGCACGCTGGTGACGCCCGCCATCGCGGTGCTGATGTATGCGATGTTCCTGCAAATCCCGTTTCTGGAGCTGCGCCAGGGTGTGGGCAACAAGCGTTTTATCTCGGCGCTGCTATTGGCCAATTTCATCCTGGTGCCCTTGCTGGTGTGGGCGTTGACCCGTGGCCTGGTGGAGCGCCCGGCGCTGTTGGTGGGTGCATTGCTGGTGCTGCTGACGCCGTGCATCGACTACGTGGTGGTGTTTACCCACATCGGTAAAGGCGATTCGCGGCTGATGCTGGCGGCAACGCCGGTGCTGTTGCTGCTGCAACTGGTGCTGTTGCCGGTGTACCTGGGTTTCATGCTGGGCGCGCAACCCGCTGTCGTGGTGGCGGTAGAGCCGTTCGTGGAGGCGTTTGTGCTGTTGATTGTGCTGCCGATGATGCTGGCGGTGCTGACGACATTCCTGGCGCGGCGCTCCAGCGTGATCAATATGTGGAACGACGCCTGGGCCTGGCTGCCGGTGCCCGCGATGGCGCTGGTGCTGTTTGTGGTCATCAGCTCGCAGATCACCTCGGTGGTGCGCGATATCGGTTTGCTGTTGCCGCTGATGCCGGTGTACGTGGGCTTCTTGTTGCTGGCGCCGTTGATGGGCGCGTTGGCTGCTCGGTTGTTTGCGTTGCCTGCTGTGACCGCGCGGGCGGTCACGTTCAGTGCCTCGACCCGCAATTCTCTGGTGGTCTTGCCGCTTGCGCTGGCTTTGCCGGAAGACGTGCGCGGGCTGGCTGCAACGGCGGTGATTCTGCAAACCCTCGTTGAGCTGATGGGCGAGCTAGTCTACATCCGGCTGATTCCGGCACTGGTGTGGCGCGCTGGTCGATAAATCCATAAATGTTCGGGTTTGTTCAGGCGCTATTCAGGAGCTGAGTCGGCACCATGGAGTCGGCGCAGCCTACCTGAAAGGACATTCGATGGATCACCGCAGCCGTTTTCGCCTGGAGTCCCTGGGCCTGTTTCTGATCGCTTTACTGCTGTTCACCTTGGGCATCTGGGATGAGCAACCCCAAGGGTTTGACGGGCGTTGGGCACTGTTTCTGCAAGAAATGTTTCGCCATGGCGCGAGTCTTTTTCCGACTACCTACGGTCAGCCTTACCCGGACTACCCGGGGACCGCGACCTTTTTCAGCTTCGTGTTTGCCCGCTTGTTCGGGGCGCCCAATCACCTCGCGAATGTCCTGCCGACCGCGCTTGCCTCGGCGGGCATGATCGCGCTGATCTATCGCTTGCTGGCGCCATTGAGCCGACCTTGGGCGTGGCTGACGGTATTGCTGACACTGCTCACCACTCAGTTGCTCGATAAGTCGCGCTCGGTGTGCCTGGACCTGATGATCGCATTGCTGTGTGTGGGCAGTTTCTACCTGCTGCACAGCGGCGAGCGCATGGGGTCGCGGGTGCGGCAGCTTGCCGTGTTCCCGTTATTCATTCTGGCGTTCGCGATTCGTGGGCCGCTTGGGTTGATCGAGGTGTGTGGCGTGGTGTGCGTGTACTGGGCGCTCGGCCGGCCGGGGCAGCGCGTCAAGCAGGTGCTGATTCACGGTTTTGTGGGGTTGGTGTTGCTGGTGGCGTGCTGGTGGATGTTGATGAAGCTGGCGCGGTTCAGCGGCGGCGATGCCTTTGCCGATGATGTGTTCAGGATGCAGGTCAGCGGGCGCCTCGATGAGAGTGGCGAGCCGTTCTACTTCTACTTCAAGCTCAGTTTGTACCGTTACTTCCCGGTGGTGCCGCTGGCGCTGGCCACGATGATTGCGCTGCGTCATCGCTGGTCTGAGCGCTGGGTCAATGAGGATATTCAGCTGGTGGTGCGGCTTGGCGCCTGTGGCTTGATGATTTTGCTTGGGCTTTCGGTGCCGCACTTCAAGCGCGCTTATTACATTCTTCCGATGGTGTCGATGTTCGCCGCTGTCGCCGCCTATGGGCTGCTTCAGGCGCAACATTGGCTGATCGGCGTGCGCCGCTTCTACGAAGGGCTTGTCGCGGCGCTGCCGGCGTTGTGCGTGGTCGTGCTGTTTGTGTGTCGGCACGCCTGGCAGAAGCACGGGTATTGGCCTGAGGTTTCGTTGCCGTTGTTGATTGGCGCGCTGCTGGTTCTGCAAGCGGCGGCGTTGATTGCCTGGCGGCGCCCATTGCGGTTGGTGTGGCTCAGCACAATCGCCTTGGCGGCGCAGTGGCTGCTGCTGGTGGTGGTGATAGACCCCGCCAAGGATCTGCAATTTGATACGCGCAAGTTTGTCAGCCAGGTTGAAGCGCTGCGTGAGTCCGATCCAGGCCCCTTGGTGTTCGTCAATCTGGGGCGCGATACCTGGGCGGTGCGCTACATGATGAACCTGGATCACGATGAGCAGCCGCTGTTCGTCGCTGATAATCAGCTTGAACAATTAACCACGTTGCCACGGCCATCCTGGGTGATTGTGCCGCGCAAGGAGGCAGCGCTGTTGAAAGGGACGTCGATGGAGCAGCAAGCGCCAAGCTTTGAAGGGCGGCTGAACGATAATCCGCTGATGGTGTTTTTGCTGAAGTAGGCGGGCGGCTTACTGCCGTTGCATGGGCTCGGGGCGATAGTGGATCGCCCTGGGTGGGACGCATAAATTCCAGACAACAAAAAACCCGCACTTGGCGGGTTTTTTGTGTGTTTCAGATGACGTTTGCACCACCTGAAACTAATTAGTGGTGCCCAGAGACGGAATCGAACCGCCGACACGGGGATTTTCAATCCCCTGCTCTACCGACTGAGCTATCTGGGCAACGGGGCGCATTAAACGGGTTTTTCAGGGGGTCGTCAAGCAAGTTTTCAAAAAATATTTAATTATTACCGTCGCTTACGTGCCGACCCCGGTTTTTGATCAATTATTGAGCAGGCGGCACGTAGCCGTCGGCCTTGGCGTAATCCTCGCCAGAAAAGAACTTGTCCATCTCGCCCTGCAGGTATTTGCGGTCTTCGGCGTTCATCATGTTCAGGCGTTTTTCGTTGATCAGCAGGGTCTGGTGTTTTTGCCAGTCAGCCCAGGCTTTGGCGGAGACGTTGTCGAAGATGTCCTGGCCTTTGGCGCCGGGGAACGGTGCGCGCTCCAGGGCAGGCAATTCTTCGTGGTATTTGCGGCACATGATGGTGCGGGTCATGACGGAACTCCTGCGTTCAATACGTCGGCCGCGCGCTTCAGCAGTTTTTTCACTGGGGCGGCAAGGCCCAGGCGCGGCGGGGTGGCGAGGTTATACCAGAGCCAGTCGGCCTCGGCCACGTGATGGGCGGATTCCTCCACCTGGACCAGCCAGGGTTCGATGGCCAGCTGGAAGTGGCTGAAGGTGTGGATCAGCCCCGGCAGTTCATGCGGCGTGCCCAGCGCGAGCGCGTGCTGGTTGGCCAAGTGTTCCAGGTCCTGGAGGTCGTCGAGCTCCGGCAAGCTCCACAAACCGCCCCACAGGCCCGTGGATGGGCGGCGGTAAAGCAGAATCGCGCCCTCTGCGTTGGCCAACATCGGCATCAGCGTGCGCTTTTGCGGGATGGTTTTGCGCGGCTTGGGGATTGGGTAGCGCGTCTCCAGACCGAGCATGTGCGCCTCGCAGCCCTTTTCCAGCGGGCACAGCAGGCAACTGGGTTTGCTGCGGGTGCAGAGCGTGGCGCCCATGTCCATCATCGCCTGGGTGTAGGCGTTGACGCGATCGTGCGGCGTAAAGCGCTCTGCGGTGGCCCAGAGCTGCTTGGCAACCTTGGGCTCGCCGGGGTAGCCCTCTTGCGCGGTAAAGCGCGCCAATACGCGCTTAACGTTGCCGTCGAGGATGGGCGCCCGCAGGCCCATGCTCAGGCTGGCGATCGCACCCGCAGTGGATAAGCCGATGCCGGGCAGTTCAGTGAGCTTTTCGACGTCCTTGGGAAACTCGCCACCGTATTGGGCGACGACGATCTTGGCGGTCTTCTGCAGGTTGCGTGCGCGGGTGTAGTAACCCAGGCCGGTCCACAGGTGCAGCACTTCGTCTTCCGGCGCGGCGGCCAGGGCTTCGACCGTCGGCAGGGAAGCCATGAACCGGTCGAAGTAATTGAGCACAGTGCTGACCTGGGTCTGTTGCAGCATGATCTCCGAGACCCACACCCGGTAAGGCGTAATGCCCTGTTGCCAGGGCAGGTCATGGCGACCGTGGCGGTCGTACCAGTCCAGCACTGCCTGTGAAAACTGCTCGTTTCTCATCGTTTGAACAGGCCTTTAAGGGCGTCTTTCAACTGCGGGTTGACCTTGTCGAGTTTCTCTTCGAGCTTCTCGCTGAGTTTGTTGCCGGCGGCTTTGACCGCAACCTGAGTCAAGCCGTCCTTGTCCAGTCGGCAGGCTTTGGCGCCCAGTTCCAGCGGGCCGCGGCAGCGCAGCGGCACTTCGATGCCCCGGAAGTTGGAGCCGACCTGGCAAGCCGGGTCCGGCACGTCGCGTGTATCGCCTTCAACGATGATGCCGACGCGGTAATCCATGCCCAGCACGCGCAGGTCGATGTCACCGTTGCCGTTGACCGTCAGGCCCGGGATACGCACTTTCATGTCCGGGTTGCTGGCCACGCCGTTGCGCAAGGTCAGGTTGCCGCGCAGTTCCTGGAACGGCGTGTCCTTGCCTTGTGGCGTGGTGGTCAATGTCTTGCGGTTGAGCAATGCGATGCCGGTGCACAGCTGCTGTTCAATGTTGGCGTTGAGCAGCGCGCCGTTATTGATCACAAAGCTGGCGGTGCCGTTAAGGCTGTCGATCAGCGCCTTCTGGCTGTTGCCACGGCCGTTGAGGTTGCTGTCGAGGGTGATCTGGCCTTTTACCGGCGGGTTTTGCCCCTGAGCTTGCAGGATGCGCTCAACCGGCACTTGCTTGATGTGGGTTTGCAGCGCCAGCACCGGGATGTCCTGGCGCACATCGAGTGTGCCGTTGGCCTGGAAGGTGCCGTTGTAGAGGCCGCCGCTGAGGGTATCAAGCTTGAGCTGGCCATCGATGCCGGAGGCTTTGAGTGCAGCGTTCTGGATCGGCAGCTTGCTCAGGGTCAGTTGGCCGAAGGCCAGGTCGGCGTCCACGTCCAGCGTGCGCAGGCGCGTGAGTGGCAACAGCTTGTCGGTGCTCCACGCGCCTTTGGTTGGTGCGTCCGGCAGCGGTGTGGTGCCACCGGCGGCCATGGCGCCGGCCTCGCTGTTCTGCACTTCGGCCTGGCGTGCGGCCGCAGCACCTTTGGCGGTTTCGGACTTGGCCGGCAGGTAGTTGTCGGCGTTGAAAGTATCGCCTTTGAGTTGCAGGCGCAGGGATTGCTTGGCGAAATCCTCTACAGCGATGCGGCCGGTGAAGGTGCTGCTGTCGAGTTTCAGGTTCAAGTCTTCCAGTGCCACGCTGGTAGGCGTGCCTTTGAGGCGGCTGACCAGTTCAACTTTGCTGAGGCTGCCCGCCGCCATCGGTGGCAACGGGTGGCCGACGCTGTCGAGGAACTTGGCCAGGTCAAACTGGGCAATGGACAGGGCGCCGCTGAGCTGTGGGGTTTTGTTCAGGTCATTGACCTTCAGTTCGCCCAAGGCGCGCAGCTGGTTGGCGGAGAGTTTCAGGTTGGTCCATTCGGCAATATTGGCCGCCAAGTCCACCAGCAGTTGGCCTTGGGTGGAGAACGTTACGGTCTTGCCCTGCAGTGGCTCGCCGGTGGCTTCGCCGCTCAGCTTCATGTCTTCGAACTGGTAGCGCTGGAGCGCACGCTGGATGCGCAGGTTGCCGTTCAACTCGGTCTTGACGCGCATCAGCGGCTGGTTGCTGCCCAGGAATGCCGTAAGTTTGAGCGGAATGCTTGCGCCTTCGTGCACGGCACCGGCGCTCAACTGGATGCTTTCAGCGCTGTACTGTTTGCCGGTCTGCTCATCGTTGTATTCAACGCGGGCGTTGTTGACGGTCAGGCTGTCGATGTCCAGGCGGATCGGTTTTGGCGGCTTTTCCGGTTCAGGTTCGGCCGGCGTTTCCGCGGGGGCAGGCACCGGCGCATTGGCCGGTTTCTCGGTCACGTTCTTGCCGATGTCCTCCCAGTTGCCGTGGCCTTGCTTGTCGCGGTTGAGGCGCAGGTTCAGGCCTTCGACACGCACATCGCTCATCTGCACTTCACGGCGCAGCAGCGGCAGCACGCGCACCGACAGGCCGAGCATCTGCAGGTCGGCAAACGGCTGAGTCGGGTTGGTCATGGTCGCGACGCTGGCTTCGTGCAATTCCAGGCCCAGCCAGGGGAACAGGCTCCAACCGATGTCGCCATTGAGCGTCAGCTCGATGTGGGCCTTGTCGCGGGCAATCTGGCGGATCTCGTCTTTGTAATCGTTGGGATCGAAGAGGTGGGTCAGGGCAAAGCCCAGGGCCACAATGATCAGCAACAGCCCGAGAAGTACCAGACCCAGGATTTTGCCGAACGCTTTCATGGGCGAGTCCTTGTATGTCGATTTCAAAATTTAGCCGCAGAGTATAACGCCCGACGGCCTGCGTCAGTTCATGCATCGTTACATTGTATCTAGACGCAGCAAAATCGGATTTTGCCGCCCAACAGAGCAGGTTGCGTGAAAAAGGTGATATCAGTTTGGTTTTTCTGTCATCCACTGGTGCTAATCTGCGCGGGTTCGTCTGTCGTCTGCGACACAGCGTCGCGCTTAAAAGGAGCTTTACTCGACAACAACGGCTAACGCTCTGCGTGCAAGGCCGAGGGAGAGAGCGCCTGACGGACACATACTAATAACTGGGGGAAACACCAATGAGCACAAGCACTGCGGCTGGTAGTACTGCCGCACAGCCTGCGTTCCTGTCCAAGGAGCGCATTATCGCCAAGCCAGGGTTCAACCGCTGGCTGGTTCCACCGGCCGCCCTGGCCATCCACCTCTGCATCGGCATGGCCTACGGGTTCTCGGTGTTTTGGCTGCCGCTGTCCAAAGCGCTGGGTATCACGGCACCGGTCGCCTGCGCGCCGGACATGAGCTTCATCACGCAAGTCTTCTCGTCCCAGTGCGACTGGCCCATCTCCATGCTGGGCTGGATCTACACGCTGTTCTTCATCTTCCTGGGTTGCTCCGCAGCGATCTGGGGCGGCTGGCTGGAACATGCCGGGCCACGTAAGGCCGGCGTTGTATCGGCCTTGTGCTGGTGTGGCGGTCTGTTGATCTCGGCGTTGGGCATCTATACCCACCAGATCTGGCTGATGTGGATCGGCTCCGGCGTGATCGGCGGTATCGGCCTGGGCCTGGGCTATATCTCGCCCGTGTCGACCCTGATCAAGTGGTTCCCGGACAAACGCGGCATGGCCACCGGCATGGCGATCATGGGCTTTGGCGGCGGCGCAATGGTCGGTGCACCCTTGGCCGCAGCGCTGATGGGCCACTTTGCTTCGCCAACAAGCGTGGGCGTGTGGCAGAGCTTCGTGGTCATGGCCGTGATCTACTTCGTGTTCATGATTGGCGGCGCGCTGTCGTACCGCGTTCCGCCAACCGGCTGGAAGCCTGAGGGCTGGACCGCGCCGGCGAAAAAAGCCAGCAATGCGATGATCACCCACCGTCACGTTCACGTGAACGTGGCGTGGAAAACCCCGCAATTCCGCCTGGTGTGGCTGGTGCTGTGCCTGAACGTGTCTGCCGGTATCGGCATTCTCGGCATGGCGTCGCCGCTGCTGCAGGAAGTGTTCGGTGGCAAGTTGCTGGGTGTTGATGTGCCGTTCGGCCAGCTGGATGCCGGGCAATTGGCGTCCATCGCGGCCATCGCCGCAGGCTTCACCGGCTTGTTGAGCCTGTTCAACATCGGTGGGCGGTTCTTCTGGGCGTCGTTCTCCGACTACCTGGGCCGTAAAAATACCTACTTCGTGTTCTTCGCCCTGGGCTTTGCCCTCTATGCGCTGATCCCGAATCTGGGGCACCTGGGCAACGTGGCGCTGTTCGTGGCGGCGTTCTGCATCATCCTGTCGATGTACGGCGGCGGTTTTGCGACCGTTCCGGCGTACCTGGCCGACCTGTTCGGCACCCAGATGGTCGGCGCGATCCACGGTCGCCTGTTGACCGCTTGGGCGGCGGCGGGCGTGTTGGGCCCGGTGCTGGTCAACTACCTGCGTGAGTATCAGCTGAGCATCGGCGTTGAACGTGCCGCGGCGTATGACATCACCTTGTACATCCTCGCCGGCCTGCTGGTGCTGGGCTTCATCTGCAACCTGCTGGTGCGCCCGGTGGCCGACAAGTACTTCATGACCGACGCGGAACTGGCTGCCGAACAGGCGCTGGGCCATGACAAAGGCGCCACTGCCTCTACGTCGCTGGAGTGGAAGGCTTCTTCCGCCAGCGTGCCATTGGCTATCGTGGCGTGGCTGGTGGTGGGCATTCCGTTGGCGTGGGGTGTGTGGGTGACCCTGCAGAAGACCGCGGTATTGTTCCACTGATAAACCGTTGCGCAGTGCCCGCTCATGCAAGGTGAGCGGGCCTCGGGCAGCCAGAGCGGGCTAATCCTGCTTCTTGTCAGGCAAGGCTCTGGTTGATTGACCGCGCCATGGGATGCGTTGAAACCATGGCCGTGGCACCGGATGCACGATTACCCGCAAGGCTCGGGCGTAATCCATCACCAGGCCGGGTGTCCAGGCCATGGTCATGGCGCGCTTGCGTACTTGCGCGGCAATCCACAGTTCCGGCATGAGCAGGGTCTGCAACACCGAGCGCCAGCGCCGCGACCGTTCCGCCAATACCCCATCCATCGAGGCTTCCAAGGCAAATGCCACGCTGCTCGAGCAGTTGCGGTAGGTCAGGTTGTAAGTGGCCTGTTGGCGATAGTTATTGGAAAACTCAATCAACGCCTTGCGGCTGTACCGGTGAAAAATGATCTTGCGGTCCGAATCGCACCAGTTGGCCACTTCGGTGGCGTAGTCCGGCTGGAAGGTGCCGGGCACGTCATTGTTGCGAGTGGCCTTGAGAATGCGGAAAAACTCTGACGGTGAGCGATCGATGTCTGCAACCGGATACAGGCTCAGGTACACCGACGGCGACAGTTCAAGGGCAGCGTGCCCGGTTGAAATCACGCCTTGTGCGTCCACGGCCGCGATGTAGCGATTGATGATCGGGCGGGGAATGGTGGTTGCGCTGGCGGTGCCTTCCGGCGTCCAGATATGCACCACCAGTGGATCGGTGCAGGCAGGCTCCGGCTCAGGCTGCGGCGGCGGTTCCTGCGGCGGCAGCTTCTTGAAATCCGATAGCAGATCCCTGGGCGCAAGCAGCTCGAACGTCGAGGTGCCATGGCGCAATCGCCTGACGCGACGCGCAATGCGTACCGTGTTCAGGCCGCTGACGATCATCAGCGCGCCAAGAAAAAAAGACACGGTGGCACTGTTGGCGATGGGGTACGGGCTGACCAGCAACCCGGCGAATACCACTTGGGCGCCGCCGCTGATCAACGATGATCGCCAGCGCGGGAACCTGACGACCCAGGCCGAGGTGATGGTCAGCAGGCCGATCACAAAGTAGGTAAAGCCAAAAATGATCGCCAGCAGCAGGTTGCTGTAGACCTTGTCGGCAAGAATCAATACCGCGACAAAAAAGCAAATCCCGCCCTTGAAATACAGCACGGCGCGCTGAGTACCTACGCCGCTGGCGGCCACGCTCAGGGTGACAATGCTTTCCAGCAGCAACAGCAAGCCGAACGCGCGCAGCGGAAAGTACAACTCGCCATCCAGGCCGTCGATCATCACGCCAACGCCCATCACGCCCCATACGATACCGATCAGGCCGAGAAACCAGAATTTGGATCGGACGAATTCAACGCCGAACAGCAGTAAAGCAATCTGAATCATGAAAGTACTCGTACAGGTAGACGCTGATCGGCAAACGTTCAGGAATAGCGACTGCTTTGCCAGTTGCCGACAAATACTTGGCCCCTGGCATCGCGCATGGCGCCGGGGCTTTGGTCGTAAAGGGTCAGCCAGTCACCGTTGCCTTTGTCGATGCGAAAGGCCAGCGATGAGGCGTGGGTACGGGTGTCCGGCGACCAGTGCTGTTTGAGTTTTTCGCGGTCATCGGGGTGCACGCGCGCCAGCACCTGCTCAATGGTGCCCAGGGGCCGGGTGCCGATATCCAGCAGCGAATCGAGGTTGTCGTCCCAGAGGATGTCGCCTGTTTCGGGATGCAACTGGTACATCACGCCGTCGCCCCCCAGCCGTCCGGTTTGCGGGTCGTAGGGCCTGGCCGATTGCGTCATCAGGCGTATCACCACCACCAGCAGGGCGGTAATGGACAAGTAGCTTTGCGCAAGCAGCAAAGGCTCGCCTTCGAGCAGGCCCGGCACATAAAACGGCCCGGTCTTCTGATCGGTGTAATTGACCACGATGCTGCCCAGCACCAGCAGCGCGATTGAGCCTCCAGGGCTGCGCCAGGTCACGCAAACGGCAAGGGCGAGGGCGATCGGCAGGCAGGCCAGGATGAAATACACCGCAGCGCCGGCATCGGTGTCCAGCATGCTGGTGAGCCAGTGCGGCGCGGCCCCGAAGACGTACCAGGTATTTAATGCGAGCAGCAGCAGCCACCCGGCGCCGGCGAGTTTCTCCCGTGCGCTGACGGGAAATTCGCGCAAGTTGCTGTTCAGCACGTTCATGACCACGACGGTCGCAAAGAATACGCCATTAACGCCAGACATCCAGTTGGTCATCAGCGTATGGGGTGATGTTTCCCCGGCCAGCATCAACCAGCCCTTCCTGATCAGCGCCTGCACGCCACAAATGGCCACGGTCGCCAGCAACCACAGCACGATGGCGTGCAGGTCGTCGCCACGGCGCGCGAAACGCCGTACCAGCCAGGCAATGGCAATCGAACCTGCCAGCGCCTCAGCCGAAAGCGCGATGGCGGCCGGTGACTCCTCCCAGCCGTGCGCACCGAGCAGCACCCGCGCAATCAACAACACAAGGAACAGCATCGGCCAGTGCGCACGGCGCGAGCTCAGGAAGGCCGACACCGAGACGCCCGCCGGGAACCAGATAATCGCCATCTTCGAGACGGGGTCATCAAAGGCTAGGGAGGCCATGCCGGTCACGTAATAGGTCAACGCCCACAGGAGGAGAATGCCGCTGCGCCGTAAGACTCTGGGTATCGTCACTGTTCAGTATTCATCAGGTTTTAAACGTAGCGCTCATGTTACAGCGAAGCCGGCGCTGGCATTTGGCTAATATGCCGGGCGCACCATCCTGGAGCATGCACTTGTACGCACATGTCTAGCGCCGACACTCCATCAGTCTTATCCCCTTCGATGTTTCTGTTTAGCGCCCGCGCCCCTATAATGGCTGCCTTTTTCGCCCAATGATTTTGCGGAGCTGGTGATGGCCGAACGTAAGGCGTCCGTCGAGCGCGACACTCTGGAAACCCAGATCAAAGCCTCGATCAACCTGGATGGCACCGGAAAGGCCCGATTTGATATCGGTGTACCTTTTCTTGAGCACATGCTGGACCAGATCGCCCGTCACGGGCTGATCGACCTGGATATCGTCAGCAAGGGCGACCTGCATATCGACGACCACCACACGGTGGAAGACGTCGGTATCACGTTGGGCCAGGCATTTGCCAAAGCCATCGGCGACAAAAAAGGCATCCGCCGCTACGGCCACGCCTATGTTCCGCTGGATGAAGCGCTGTCGCGTGTGGTTATCGACTTCTCCGGCCGCCCAGGCCTGCAGATGCACGTGCCCTATACCCGCGCCACCGTGGGCGGCTTTGACGTTGACCTGTTCCAGGAATTCTTCCAGGGCTTCGTCAACCACGCACTCGTCAGCCTGCACATCGACAACCTGCGCGGCACCAACACCCACCACCAGATCGAAACCGTGTTCAAGGCTTTCGGCCGCGCGCTGCGCATGGCCGTGGAGCTGGATGACCGCATGGCCGGGCAAATGCCCTCGACCAAGGGCGTTCTGTAATGCAGACGGTCGCGGTTATCGATTACGGCATGGGTAACCTGCACTCGGTGGCCAAGGCCCTCGAGCACGTAGGTGCCGGCAAGGTGCTGATCACCAGTGATGCCAACGTGATTCGCGAAGCTGACCGGGTGGTATTTCCTGGTGTTGGCGCGATTCGCGACTGCATGGCCGAGATACGTCGCCTGGGCTTTGACAGCCTGGTACGCGAAGTCAGCCAGGACCGTCCGTTCCTCGGCATCTGCGTGGGCATGCAAGCCTTGCTCGACAGCAGTGAGGAAAACGACGGCGTTGACTGCATCGGCCTGTTTCCAGGCCAGGTGAAGTTCTTTGGCAAGGACCTGCACGAAGACGGTGAACACCTGAAAGTCCCGCACATGGGCTGGAACGAGGTGCGCCGCACCGTCGACCACCCGCTGTGGCACGAAATCCCGGACATGGCGCGCTTCTACTTTGTGCACAGCTACTACATCGCCGCCGGTAACCCGCGTCAGGTGGTCGGTGGCGGGCACTACGGCGTCGACTTCGCCGCAGCGCTGGCCGAAGGTTCGCGTTTTGCGGTGCAATTCCACCCGGAGAAGAGCCATACCCATGGCCTGCAGTTGCTGCAGAACTTCGCCGCCTGGGATGGTCGCTGGTAAATGGCCAGGAAGCCGAAGCAGCCGATCTTGAACCTCACCCCCGAGCAGGAGAGTGAGGCTACCCTCAAGATCAAGCGCTTCATGGAGGACCGCTTCGAGCTCAAGTTGGGCTCGTTCGAGGTTGCCGAGATTCTTGAGTTGTTCACCACCGAAGTGGCGCCGCACTATTACAACAGGGCGATTTTCGACGCGCAGACGCTCCTTAAAGAAAGGTTCGAAAGCATCGAAAGCGACTTGTGGTCGCTTGAGAAACCCTGATTTCCCAAGCATTGCTGAATATCGAATAAGGTTTGCCAGATGCTGATTATCCCCGCTATCGATCTCAAGGACGGCGCTTGTGTACGCCTGCGCCAAGGCCGCATGGAAGACTCCACCGTGTTCTCCGATGACCCGGTGAGCATGGCTGCCAAATGGGTAGAAGGTGGCTGCCGTCGTCTGCATCTGGTGGACTTGAACGGCGCCTTCGAAGGCCAGCCGGTCAACGGCGAGGTGGTGACCGCCATCGCCAAGCGCTACCCGAACCTGCCGATCCAGATCGGCGGCGGCATTCGCTCCCTGGAAACCATCGAGCACTACGTCAAGGCTGGCGTGAGCTACGTGATCATTGGCACCAAGGCCGTGAAAGACCCGGCGTTCGTTGCCGAGGCCTGCCGCGCATTCCCGGGCAAGGTGATTGTCGGCCTGGACGCCAAAGACGGTTTTGTCGCCACTGACGGCTGGGCTGAAATCAGCACCGTGCAAGTGATCGACCTGGCCAAGCAGTTCGAAGCCGACGGCGTGTCCGCCATCGTTTATACCGACATCGCCAAAGACGGCATGATGCAGGGCTGCAACGTGCCGTTCACCGCCGCGTTGGCTGCCGCCACCAATATTCCAGTGATCGCTTCCGGTGGTATCCACAACCTGGGCGACATCAAGTCGCTGCTGGACGCCAAGGCGCCTGGCATCATCGGCGCCATCACCGGTCGCGCGATCTATGAAGGTACCCTGGACGTCGCCGAAGCCCAGGCTTACTGCGATGCCTACAACGGCTGAGGACTGACCATGGCGCTGGCCAAACGCATCATCCCTTGCCTGGACGTCGACAACGGTCGCGTGGTCAAGGGCGTCAAGTTCGAGAACATCCGTGACGCCGGCGACCCGGTGGAAATCGCCCGTCGCTACGATGAGCAAGGTGCCGACGAGATTACCTTTCTCGACATCACCGCCAGCGTCGACGGCCGCGACACCACGCTGCATACCGTAGAGCGCATGGCCAGCCAGGTGTTTATCCCACTGACCGTCGGCGGTGGCGTTCGCACCGTGCAAGACATCCGCAACCTGCTCAATGCCGGCGCGGACAAGGTCTCGATCAACACCGCCGCCGTGTTCAACCCGGAGTTTGTCGGCGAAGCCGCGCAGCACTTCGGTTCGCAGTGCATCGTGGTCGCCATCGACGCCAAGAAAGTCTCAGGGCCTGGCGAAACCCCGCGTTGGGAGATCTTCACCCACGGCGGTCGCAAACCCACCGGGCTGGACGCGGTGGAGTGGGCGATGAAGATGGAAGGCCTGGGCGCCGGTGAAATCCTGCTGACCAGCATGGACCAGGACGGCATGAAAAACGGCTTCGACCTCGGCGTGACCCGCGCCATCAGCGATGCGCTGGGCATTCCGGTCATTGCCTCCGGCGGTGTCGGCAACCTGCAGCACCTGGCCGACGGCGTGATCGAAGGCCACGCCAGCGCGGTGCTGGCGGCGAGTATTTTCCACTTTGGCGAATACACCGTTCCGGAGGCCAAGGCCTACATGGCGGCGCGCGGTATCGTCGTTCGCTAAACGCTGCTGGACACCATGGCGAGCGCGCGGCACTCTCTGCGCTTGCCATGGATTCCGGTAACTTTCATGTTCAAACACCTGCTGCTCGCCCTCGCCAGTTCTTCCATGCTTTTGGCAGGTTCGGCCCGTGCCGAAGAACCGTCTGACGCCTCTTTGGTGTTGCTGACGGAAAACTTCCCGCCGTACAACATGGCAAAAAACGGCAAGAACTTCGCCAAAGACGAGAACATCGAAGGCATCGCCGTGGACATCGTGCGCGAGACCTTCAAGCGTGCTGGCATTTCCTACAACCTGACCCTGCGTTTTCCTTGGGAGCGAATCTACAAACTCGCCCTTGAAAAACCTGGTTATGGCGTATTCGTGATGGCGCGCCTGCCGGACCGTGAAGCCCTGTTCAAATGGGTCGGCCCCATCGGCCCGGACGATTGGGTGTTGCTGGCCAAGGCCGACAGCAAGATCCAGCTGGATGACCTGGAGCATGCGCGCCGCTACAAGATCGGCGCCTACAAAGGCGACGCCATTGCCGATACGCTGGAAAAGCAAGGCCTCAACCCACTGGTGGTATTACGCGACCAGGACAACGCGCAAAAGCTCCTGGATGGCCAGATCGACCTGTGGGCCACCGGTGATCCCGCCGGGCGTTACCTGGCGCGTCAGGTGGGCGTGACGGGGCTCAAGACCGTGTTGCGCTTCAATAGCGCGCAACTCTACCTTGCGCTGAACAAGGACGTACCGGACGAGCTGGTCGCCAAGCTTCAGGCCGCGCTGGATCAGCTGCGCAAAGACGGCGTGGTCGACGAGATCATGGCGCGCTACCTCTAACGGGCAAGAATTACTGTGTGAGCAGGCAAGCCAGCTCCCACAGGTAATACTGCATTTCAAATGCACCCATGCGGCGCACTGCAATCAGCGGGAAAACCACGGTCAAAAATGTGGGAGCGGGCTTGCCCGCGAAAGCCTTGTGTCAGTCACTGAATCTGCTGACTGACCCACCGCTTTCGCGAGCAAGCCCGCTCCCACAGGGGTAGGTCGCCATCTGATCTATCGGTACTGACCGTTCTTGCCATGCCCGGCCATGGCCTGATTGCCGCGCACGCTGATCATCAGCTTGATATCAATCCAGTCGATGCCCTGAGCCTTGAGCTTGGGCAACTCGCGCTCCAGCACCGCCAGCGTCTGCGGATAAGGGTGGCCGATCATCACCACCGAGCCCTGCTTGTGCGCCAGCTTGATCGCGGTTTGCAGTTGCGTGGTAATGGCCGCCTCGGTGCGCTCGTCATCGAGGAATACATCCCGCGAGACATGCGCCAACCCAATCTTTTGCGCTTCGGCGGCGGCGACGGTCTGCGCGCTGGTGCGGCTGTCGACAAAGAACTTGTTACGCCGCTGCAGCTCGCCCATCAACCAGGCCATGGCGTCCCGTTGGGCAGTCATGCGGCTGCCCATATGGTTGTTGATGCCAGCGGTGTAGGGCACGGCCTTGAACGCGGCGTCCAGGCGTTTGCCGAGTTCTTCGATCGGCAGCTCGGGGTGCCAGGCGAACGGGCCGGTGGCCGGGTCCATGGGCATGTGCAGGATCACAATCTTGCCGGCCTTGTGCGCTTCGCGGGCGAATTCGGCGGCGTGGGGCGTGTCCGGCATCACCGCCGTGGTCACCGGCCCGGGCAGGCCCAGCACGCGACGATCCCGAGGCAGGTTTTGCCCCAGGTCGTCGATGATGAGGGTCAGGTAGGCTTTGTGTGGCTCGCCGTCAGGCGTCGCGTGGGCGACGCCTGCCAGGCTGCACAACAAGGCGATGATCAGGGCAAAACGCATATCAACGGCTGCGCGTGATGCTCAGGCCTTTCAGCAGGCTCAGCGCCTGGGCCAGTTGGTAATCGTCGTCCTGCGGCATCGGCTTGGCTTTGGCGCCGCTGCCGGTTGGCTGGTCGGCACCGCCGTTGCCATTGCCCAGGTGACCTTGCAGGTCGGCCTCCTTGTAGTACTCGCTGTCGATCTCGTTGGTGATCTTGGCTTTACGCACTTCGATGTCCGGGACGATGCCCTGCGCCTGAATCGAACGGCCGTTCGGCGTGTAGTACAGCGCCGTGGTGATCTTCAATGCGCGGTCATTGTTCAGCGGCAGCACGGTTTGTACCGAGCCTTTGCCGAAGCTGGTGGTGCCCATCAGCACGCCGCGTTTCTGGTCCTGCAGGGCACCGGCGACGATTTCCGACGCCGAGGCGCTGCCGCCGTTGATCAGCACTGCCAGTGGCACGCCTTCGCTCAAGTCATTGCCGGTGGCCGAGAAGCGCAACTCGGAGTTGGCGATGCGGCCTTTGGTGTAAACGATCAGACCCTTGGTGATGAAGTGATCGACCACTTCCACCGCCGACTGCAACACGCCGCCCGGGTTGTTACGCAGGTCGAGCACGATGCCGTTGAGTTTCTTCCCGTTGTCTTTGCGCAGCTTGGCCAGGGCCTTGGCCACTTCGTCGCCGGTCTTGACCTGGAACTGGGTGATGCGGATGTAGCCGTAGCCGGACTCCAGCAGTTGGCTCTTCACGCTCTTGACCGTGATGGTCGCGCGGGCCAGGGTCACGTCAAACGGGTTGCCGCCGTCGCGCACCAGGGTCAGGGTGATTTTCTGGCCGAGCTTGCCACGCATCTTGTCGACAGCTTCGGTCATGGTCTGGCCGCGAGTCGGTTGACCGTTGATCTTCACGATCAGGTCGCCAGCCTGGATGCCAGCTTTGGACGCCGGCGTGTCGTCGATCGGCGAGACCACTTTGATCTGGCCGTCTTCGGAGCCGACTTCGATGCCCAGGCCGCCGAACTCGCCGCTGGTGCTTTCCTGCAACTCGGCAAAATCTTCCGGGCCCAGGTAAGCGGAGTGCGGGTCGAGGTTGCTGAGCATGCCTTTAATGGCATTTTCCAGCAGGGTTTTATCGTCTACGGGTTCGACATAGGCTGCCTTGATCCGGTCCATGACCTCGGCAAAGGTGCGCAACTCGTCCAGCGGCAGCGGGGCCTTGGTGGTCGCAGCCGTGGTCGCGGTCGTGGCGGCGGGTGCAGCCCCAGCGGCCTGGTCGGCAAAAGCCAGAGGCGCGCCGATCACCAGGGCGATCGTCAGGGCCAGCGAAGTGAGGCGGGACAAATGCAGCATGTCGAACGAACTCCTAATGTAGATGCGGCCCTATCCTTGGGAACGGCACCATTGTGCAGGGTCGCTCGGGCGGCCCTGCTGACGAATAGCGAAGTACAGCGCCGGAGTGTCCTGGCCACCACTGTTACCGACAGTGGAGATGGATTCACCGGCTTTTACAACATCACCTGCCGACTTGAGTAAAGTCTGATTGTGGCCGTAAAGGCTCAAATAGCCATTACCGTGGTCAAGAATCACCAACAAACCGGCGCCGCGCAGCCAATCGGCAAACACCACGCGCCCACCGTGAACGGCATGAACCTGGCTGCCGGCGGCGGCGCTGATCATGACCCCGTCCCATTTGGCGCGGGTATCGTCACCTCGGGTTTCACCGAAGCGTGCCAGTAGTCGACCATCAACAGGCCATGGAAGTTTTCCACGCGCTGAAGCAAAAGGTCCGCCGAACGACTCGCCGGCGCTGGAAACCAGCGGGCCAGGCGCTGCGCGCGCCGGTTTGCGTGGGGCCGGAGCGTCGGTGGTGGCGGCCAGTTCGGCTTCACGCTGACGCTTTTTTTCCGCTTCCTGCTGGGCGATCAGCGCTTTCTGCCGCGCTTCTTCGGCCTCACGTGCCTGGCGAGCCAGGGTTTCCTCGATGGTTTTGAGCACTTTGCCCAGGTCAGCCTGGTCTTGCTCGCGGGCCTGCAGTTTGGCGTCGCGGGCCTTCACATCGTCGTTGAGCTTGGCCAGGGCTAGCTGGCGCTCTTTGCGGACCTTGTCCAGCTGGTCGCGCTGGGTGTCGAGGGCGGTTTTCTGGTCGAGCAGTTGCGATTGCTGGTCGGCGATTTCCTGCTCGACGTTGGCCAACTGGCGCAGGGTTTCGTTAAAACCCTTCAACTGCGCCAGGCGTGCCTTGCTCAGGTAGTCGTAATAGGTGAGGGTGCGCGCGAATTTTTCCGGGTTCTGCTGGTTGAGCAGCAGCTTGAGGTATTCCTGGCGGCCGCTCTGGTACGCGGCGCGGGCCTGGATCGCAATCAGGCGTTGCTGTTCAACGCGTGCGCTCTGGAGTTTTTTTTTCTCAGCGTCGAGTCGCTCCAGTTCCGACTCGCTCTTCTTTAATTCTTTTTGTAGCTCCTGGACCTGCTTCTCGAGCTTGCCCATTTCGGTTTCGGTACCGCGCAGGTCTTTCTGCACCCCGGATTTCTCTTCCTGGAGCTTGCCGAGCAGTTTCTTCAACTCGGTAATGTCCTGACGCGTAGCGTCCAACTGTTGTTGGGTTTGTGCGCGCTCATCGGCAAATGCCGGTTGGAGCAGGCAGACTAGAGCGAGGGTAATCAAGGCGCGAAGCATAGAGGCGGGCGACACCAGGGAAAGGGACGGCCTAGTATGCCCGCCAAGCGCCGCAAAAAAAACGCCCAATTCGGGCTGGAAGGCAAGATAGGTGCCGAGTGGCGTTGGTATGGCGAAAAGATATCTACCAAACACAGGAGATCCAATGTGGGAGGGGGCTTGCCCCCGATAGCGGTGTATCAGCCACCTCTGTGTCAGCTGACCCACCGTAATCGGGGGCAGGCCCCCTCCCACACTGTTTTGCGGTGATGCTGGGGATCAAACCAGAATCGACGTGCCGGTCATCTCTTTCGGCTTCTCCAGCCCCATCAGCATCAACATGGTCGGCGCCACGTCCGCCAGCACGCCGCCGTGCCGAACTTTGAAGTCGCGCTTGCCAACATAGATGAACGGCACTGGCTCGGTGGTGTGCGCGGTGTGGGCCTGGCCGGTGGATTCATCCGACATCTGCTCGCAGTTGCCGTGGTCAGCGGTGATCAGCGCTTCGCCGCCGACTTTGTCCAGGGCGTCGACGATGCGGCCGACGCACAGGTCCAGGCATTCCACGGCTTTTACGGCCGCTTCCAGGTTGCCGCTGTGGCCAACCATGTCGCCGTTGGCGTAGTTGACCACGATCACGTCGTAACGCTGGTGCTCGATGGCATCGACGATCTTGTCGGTCACTTCCGGCGCGCTCATTTCCGGCTGCAGGTCATAAGTGGCGACTTTTGGCGACGGAATAAGGATGCGTTCTTCGCCCGGGAACGGTTCTTCACGCCCGCCGGAGAAGAAGAAGGTGACGTGAGCGTATTTTTCGGTTTCGGCGATGCGCAGCTGGGTCTTGCCGTTCTTGGCCAGGTAATCGCCCAGCACGTTTTCCAGGCTGCCTGGCGCGAAGGCCGACGGGGCCGGGATGTTGGCGGCGTATTGGGTGAGCATCACAAACTCGGCCTTTGGCTGGCGTGCGCGCTCGAAGTCCTTGAAGCCGGCATCGACGAATACATGGCTCAGCTCACGGGCACGGTCGGCGCGGAAGTTCATGAACACCACGGCGTCGCCGTCTTCGACTTTCACTGGCTCGCCGATGGTGGTGGCTTTGACGAATTCGTCGCTCTCGCCACGCGCATAGGCGGCTTGCAAGCCTTCCTGGGCGGTGGCCGCGTTGAATTCGGCCTGGCCGTCGACGATCAGGTTGTAGGCCTGTGCCACGCGGTCCCAGCGGTTATCGCGGTCCATGGCAAAGTAACGGCCGACCAGGCTGGCGATGCGGCCTTTGCCGAGGGCGGCGAAGGTGGCGTCGAGCAGTTCAATGGACGACTGGGCGCTTTTTGGCGGGGTGTCGCGGCCGTCGAGGAAAGCGTGCAGGTAAATTTTGTCGGCGCCGCGCTTGAAGGCCAGCTCGGCCATGGCGACCAGGTGGTCCTGGTGGCTGTGTACACCGCCGTCGGACAGCAGGCCCATGAAGTGCACGGCCTTGCCGGCCGCAACTGCTTTATCCACCGCCGCGCAAATGGCCGGGTTCTCGAAGAACTCGCCGTCACGGATCGATTTGGTCACGCGTGTGAAGTCTTGGTATACCACTCGTCCGGCGCCGAGGTTCATGTGGCCGACTTCCGAGTTGCCCATCTGGCCGTCCGGCAGGCCTACGTCCATACCGGAACCGGAGATCAATCCGTTGGGTACTGTGGCGCTCAGGCGGTCGAGTACCGGCTTCCTGGCCGAGTACACGGCGTTGTCGTGGTGGCTTTCACTGTGTCCGAAGCCATCGAGAATTATCAGGACCAAAGGTTTAGGCGTGGTAGTCATAGATCCTCTCGCGGCGGTAATAAAGGAAGGCAATCTAAAAGGGAGTGGCAGTTTAAAGCGAAGTTCCGACCACGTCACCGCTTTACGGGGGTTGGCCCCCCCTGACGGCTGTGTATACTTACCGCCATTTTAACGCCCTGGAACCTCCTTGATGGTTGATCACCTGATTGCATTTGCCACTGCCCACTACCTGCTCGCGGGTGCCTTCGTCATCCTGCTGGCGCTGCTGATCGCTCATGAAATGAGCCGCGGTGGCCGCAGCCTGAGCACGTCGGAGCTGACCGCGCTGGTCAACAAGGATGAGGCCGTTGTTGTGGATATTCGCCCGGCCAAGGATTTTGCCGCCGGCCATATCGTCGGCGCCCTGAACATTCCGCAGGACAAGCTGATCGCACGCTTGCCCGAGCTGGAAAAATACAAAGGCAAGACCATCATTCTGGTCGACGCCCAAGGCCAGCACGCCGGCACCCACGCCCGCGAGATGCTCAAGACCGGTTTCACCGCCGCCAAACTGTCCGGCGGTATCGGCAGCTGGAAGGCCGATAACCTGCCGCTGGTGAAGTGATATGAGCCAGGTTGTCGTTTATTCCAGCGATTATTGCCCTTACTGCATGCGAGCCAAGGCTTTGCTGGAGAAAAAGGGCGTTGCCTTCGAAGAGATCAAGGTCGATGGCAAGCCCCAGGTGCGCGCCGAGATGACCAAGAAAGCGGGACGCACGTCCGTGCCGCAGATCTGGATCGGCGACAAGCATGTCGGTGGTTGCGATGACCTGTTCGCCCTGGAGCGCGCCGGTAAGCTTGATGCGCTGCTGCTCGTCTGACTCCTAACCCCTAAAAGACCCCAAGATCAAGAAGGATCTGCGATGACTGACCAACAGAACACCGAAGCAGCGCAAGACCAAGGCCCACAATTCTCGCTGCAGCGGATCTACGTGCGTGACCTGTCGTTCGAAGCGCCGAAAAGCCCGGCCATCTTCCGTCAGGAGTGGACCCCAAGCGTTGCGCTGGACCTGAACACCCGTCAAAAGGCACTCGAAGGCGACTTCCATGAAGTCGTGCTGACCCTGTCGGTCACCGTCAAGAACGGCGAAGAAGTGGCCTTCATCGCTGAAGTGCAACAGGCCGGTATCTTCCTGATCCAGGGCCTGGACGAGGCTTCGATGAGCCACACCCTGGGCGCGTTCTGCCCGAACATCTTGTTCCCGTATGCCCGTGAGACCCTGGACAGCCTGGTCACCCGTGGCTCGTTCCCGGCGCTGATGCTGGCTCCGGTGAACTTCGATGCCCTGTACGCGCAAGAGCTGCAGCGCATGCAAACAGAAGGTTCGTCGACCGTTCAGTAATGGGCCCGACGCAGTAACCAATGTGGGAGGGGGCTTGTGTGGGAGCTGGCTTGCCTGCGATAGCGTCACCTGGGTATCACTGATACACCGAGGTGCCTGCATCGCGGGCAAGCCCAGCTCCCACACAAGCTCCCTCCCACATTTGCTATGTGTATTACTTGAAACCGAGCTGGCGCCAGCCTTCGTAGACGGCGACGGCCACGGTGTTGGACAGGTTCAAGCTGCGGCAGCCCTCACGCATCGGCAAGCGCAGGCGATGGCCGTCGGGCAGGGCGTCGAGCACCTCTGCCGGCAGGCCACGGCTTTCCGGGCCGAACAGGAAAGCGTCGCCTTCTGCAAAGCTGGCGTCATGAAATGGCCGCGAACCCTTGGTGGTGAACGCGAACAGCCGCGGGTGGCCCAGGCTTTCCAGGCAGCTGGCCAGGTCCGCATGGCGCTTGAGCGTGGCGTACTCGTGGTAGTCCAGCCCGGCGCGGCGCAGGCGCTTGTCGTCCATGTCGAAGCCCAGAGGCTCGATCAAATGCAGGTGGCAGCCACTGTTGGCGCACAGCCTGATAACGTTGCCGGTATTCGGCGGAATTTCTGGTTGAAAAAGGATGACGTGAAACATGCACGGCTCCGAAGGCAAAGATGCGCTGCATTCTACCCCCGAAGACGACCCAAGACCGAAGCTATTGCCCAGGGTTTTGGGCTCATTGGCGATTGTCGGTTTGATGATCGGCCTGATGATCGGCCGCCTCACAACGCCGGACCCGGTCGAGCTGCAACAGGTCGAGACCGCGACGGACGGCCTGGTGGTGTGGTTCAACAGCGAACCCAAGCTGCACGGCGAACATATCGACGGCACCGTGGCGCTGCTGTTCGACGCGCAGGGCAAGGCCGCCAGCGGGCAACTCAAGGTCAACGACAAGGATGTGAACTGGCGCATCCGCAAGACCGATGGCGGCTTGCTGCTGAACCTGGTGGCGGCTCGGCCGTTGCGCGGGGAGTGGAAAGGGGAGAAGGCCGATGGCCGTTGGCGGTTGCAGATCCATCTGCGCGAGGAATAAAAGAGGGAATCCCCGGCCTGCCTGTACCAAGGTTCCCAAAACGGGCTGGGGCTACGGGCGCTGTGCCACATAAGCCCCGGGTGTAAAGAAGGGAGTTCCCGGCCTGCCTGTACCAGGGCTCCCAAAACGGGGTGAAGCCAAAGGCTTCGGTGTTAAAGAGGGAATCCCCGGCCTGCCTGTACCGAGGTTCCCGAAACGGGTGTGGGGCGCGACGCGATCCGCATCAAGCACCCCGGGTGTAAAGAGGGGATTCTCGGCCTGCCTGTACCAAGGTCCCCGAAACTGGGTAGTACAAGGGTTATTGCAGGGCGCGTGCCAGAACTTGCAATGTGTGCCGAAAAAAATTGCCAGAAAGCGCAAAGCCCCGAAATACGGGGCTTTGGCGTTTTCGATGTTCAAGATTTTTTCAGCGACGCTGAGGTTTCAGGCGTTGAATCCGTGCCCGATGCCGGTTCATGGTGCATTGAAGCGGTGCACGGTCACGCAACCTTGTGGCGATCCAAACCAGCAGGCGATCAAAATGTAGGAGGGGGCTTGCCCCCGATAGCAGTGTGTCAGCCAGCGAGTATGTGGCTGATACACCGCAATCGGGGGCAAGCCCCCTCCCACATTTGATATTCAGTGGATGAGAAGGCTGTGATCAGCCTTCATCACCCTCATCATCATCGCCGCCATCGACCTTCATCCCCAGCTCCTTGATCTTGCGCGTCAAGGTATTGCGGCCCCAGCCCAGCAGCACGGCGGCGTCGCGGCGGCGGCCGGCGGTGTGCTTCAAGGCGGTTTCGATCATGATCCGTTCGAACGCCGGTACGGCGCTGTCGAGCAGGTTCGACTGGCCGCGTGCCAAGGCCTGATCGGCCCACTGGCGCAGCGCCTGTTCCCAGTTGGTCACCGGTGCCGAGTCCTGCGGCAGGCTGAGCAGCTCCGGCGGCAGGTCGCTGATATGCACTTCACGGCCGGAGGCCATGACGGTGATCCAGCGGCAGGTGTTCTCCAACTGCCGCACGTTGCCCGGCCACGGCAGATTCTTGAGGTACTCCTCGGTCTCGCTTTTGAGCAACTTCGGCTCGACGGCCAGCTCTTGAGCGGCGCGGCTGAGGAAGTGACGAGCCAGGGTCGGAATGTCTTCGCGGCGATCCGACATGCGTGGGATGTGGATACGGATCACGTTCAGACGGTGGAACAAGTCCTCACGGAATTTGCCCGCGTGCACCAGGGTTTCGAGGTTCTGGTGGGTCGCTGCAATGATGCGCACATCGACCTTGACCGGCGTGTGCCCGCCCACGCGATAGAACTCACCGTCAGCCAATACGCGCAGCAAGCGGGTTTGGGTGTCGGCCGGCATGTCGCCGATTTCATCCAGAAACAACGTGCCGCCGTCCGCCTGTTCAAAGCGCCCGCGACGCAGGTTGGCCGCGCCGGTAAACGCGCCTTTTTCATGGCCGAACAGCTCGGATTCCATCAAGTCCTTGGGAATCGCCGCCATGTTCAGCGCGATGAACGGCGAAGCCGCCCGCGGGCTGTGGCGGTGCAAGGCATGAGCCACAAGCTCTTTGCCGGTGCCCGATTCGCCGTTGATCAGCACGGTGATGTTGGAGTGGCTCAAGCGCCCGATGGCGCGAAACACTTCCTGCATCGCCGGCGCTTCGCCGATGATCTCCGGGGTACGGGTCAGGGCCGGTGGGGCTTCCTGGTTCTGTTGTTCCTGGGCGTGTTGGTTGGCGCGCTTGACCAGCGCCACGGCCTCGTCCACGTCGAACGGCTTGGGCAGGTATTCAAAGGCACCGCCCTGATAGGACGCGACAGCGCTGTCCAGGTCCGAGTGCGCGGTCATGATGATCACCGGCAGGCGCGGGTGCTGCTCGCGGATGCGCGCGAGCAAATCCAGGCCACTGGCACCGGGCATGCGGATGTCGGAGATGATCACGTCCGGCTGCTGGCGCGCCAGGCGGCTCATCACCCCGTCGGCGCTGTCGAAGCTCTGGGTGGTCATGCCTTCCTGTTGCAAGGCTTTCTCGAGGACCCAGCGGATAGAACGGTCGTCATCGACGATCCAGACAGTTTCACTACGGCTCATGTCGATGGGGCTCCTTGTTCCAGAGGCAGAAAGATCGAGAAGGTGGTGTGACCGGGATGGCTCTCACACTCGATCAATCCCTGGTGCTGGCTGATGATGTTCTGGGTAATGGCCAGGCCCAGCCCGGTACCGTCCGGGCGGCCGCTGACCATGGGAAAGAAGATGGTTTCCTGCAGTTCTGCAGGAATGCCCGGGCCGTTGTCGATGATCTCGACCTTGGTTACCAGGCGGTGGCGCACATGGCCGATGGTGAATTGGCGCAGGGCACGGGTGCGCAGGCTGATGCGGCCCAGGCGCAGCTCGTTCTGGCTGCTGATGGCCTGCATGGCGTTGCGCACGATATTGAGCACCGCCTGGATCATCTGTTCGCGATCGATCAACACGTCCGGAATGCTTGGGTCGTAGTCGCGTACCAGGGTGATGCAGCCTTGGCTTTCGGCCTCGACCAACTGGCAAACGCGTTCCAGCACTTCGTGCACGTTGGTCATCGCCAGCGACGGCAATTTGTTGGAGCCGAGCATGCGGTCCACCAGGTTACGAAGGCGGTCGGCTTCTTCGATGATGACGTTGGTGTAGTCCTTGAGGTTCTCGTCCGGCAGCTCGCGGGCGAGCAATTGCGCGGCGCCGCGAATGCCGCCCAGCGGGTTCTTGATCTCATGGGCCAGGCCGCGCACCAGCATCTTGCTGGTTTCCTGCTTGGACAGCTGCGCTTCTTCTTTAGTAATACGCAGCAAGCGGTCGCGCGGGTGCACTTCGAGCAGCAGCAAGGTGGCGCCGTTGCTCAGGATCGGGGTTACTGCGTAGTCGACGGTCAGGGTCTGGCCGGTGAGGGCGGTGAGCATCGCTTCGCGCTTGGTGAACGGGTGTGCCTGCTCCACCGCCTGGCGCAACGAGCTCAAGGCTTCGGCCGACTCGGTGAACAATTCGCTGATGAACTGCCCATGGCTGCGCTGGCCGCTGATGGCCAGGAGCATCTCCGCCGCCGGGTTCATGTACTCAAGACGCAGGTCGTCATTGAGCAGAATGGTCGCGGTGGTCAGGTTGTCGAGTAATAAACGGTGCAGTGCATCGCTGATGGTCATCAGGACCTCTTTTGGAGCAAGGCGCGGGCTTGAGGCACACGCTGATACAAGGAAAATGCAAAAACCAAACCAAGGCTCCGAAAAGAAGCGTTAAAGCCCTGAAATAGGGGTTTAAGGCGCGAAACTGTGGCGTTCTGCCAGCTCACTCGGGAAGATTCGAACCAAAATGGGCTGTCTGGGTGGGAAGGGTGCGGCGCTACGCACCAATATAGTGCAGTTTTGCGAGGTTTGTTCAGGAAGGTTTTTTAGGCGTGCTTTTTCGATTGTTCAGGCAAGGCTTGATGACCTCGCGCAAGCCTGTGCTGTCTTTGGGCAGGATGAACTCGGCGCTCAGTGGCGAATCACCGGGAATGGCGGAGGGAATGGTCATCCTGATGCGCTGGCCACCCATGTCATCGGTGATCCACTCGCGCAGTTCTTGGCGGTTGGCGGGCATGGTGAGTTTGAACAGCACGCCGTGCTGCTGCGTGGGCTCGGCGCTGTAATAGCCGTTTACGCGGTAAGTGCGGGCTGGAAGCACGCCGGTGGTGAGGCTGAGCGGGCCGGTGGAGCGAGCGTCCGGGCCTTCATAAATACCGGGTTTGAAATGCAACTGGTCGGTGTGGGTGAGCAGCGAGATCATTGGGCGCAAGGGCGCGCTGTAGCACGCCACATGCAGGATCGCCATGCTGGAATTGCCGTCGTGGGCAGCGGTGCCATTGATGCGGGCATTGATAATCGTGCTTTGCGGGTAAGGCGCTTCTACCGTCCAGGCCGTGGGCTCAAGGTCGAGGGTCGTAGGCGGCGTGGTTTTTTGCGCTGCGGCGATCGGGCTGAGCACGAGCGTCAGTGAACACAGGGTCTTACAGATAAGGTTCATCGCAAAGACATCGGCGAGTGGCGGCAGGACGCTGCATCGTAGGGGGCCGATGGCCTGGGATGTATCAGACATTTCCGCGATTTAACCAAGGTGCGGGAAAAGGCCTTCAATGAAGCAGGCCCTTATCCTTCAAGGCGTGTAGACGCACAACTCGGCCGTGGCGCGGGTCATTGCGATCTGCACCAAGGGATCGTTAAGCGGTTCGTGCACGGCCAGGGCTACCCAGTGCGGGCACTGCGGGTTGCTGCGCTCGGGGCCGAAGTCGGCTAATTGTTGCAGCATGCGCTTTTGCAGCTGGTCCAGTTGAGGGCGAATCTTGCCGGTCAGGTCCGGGCGCGGCGTATCGGGCGCCTTGCCTTTAAACTGCCAGTCGGACAGTCGGGTGTATTGCACCAGTTTATTCGCCTCTATCTGCGCGGAGAAAAACTGCTCCGCCGCCTCGGGCGAGACTTTGTAGTCGGGGGCCTGGGCTCTCGCGCTGGCGATCACAGCCTGTTCGCGAGGGCGATCTTCCACGGCTTTGTGGCTGTCCCATTTGCTCAGTGCGACCTGGTCGGCGATGGTCAGACGCTCGGCGATGCTGTTGAGCAGCGGTTCGAGTGTCGGCGGCGCGGCAGTGGCGGTGGCGCTGGCGAACAGCAAGGCAAGTACGAGTCGATGTTTCAAAGGCGGTCCCCTGTAGGCGCGAGCGTATTCGAAGGTCGCCAACGATAACGCGTAATTATTGAAGGCGCGCGGCACGCTTGAGGTTTTTTGCGCGCGCCTGCGCCCGGCAGTTAGTGGCGCAGGCCAGCATCAATCGGTGTGGGAGAGCGGCATGCCGGGGCTGCCGGCATAAAACACCAGTAACTCCACCGGCGTATCCCCTGTGACGCCTCGATGGACGATGTTGACCATCTCGGCGAGTGTCTGCCCTTGTCTGAAAACCCGGGCGTGCCCGCTGTCGCGGCTTTGCACCGTGAGTTCGCCGCTGAGTATGTAAGCCGCATTGGGCATCGGGTGTGTGTGCCAGGCGAGGGTGGTGTGTGGCGCAATCTTGAGCTTCAACAGTGTCAGCTCCGGGGCGCTTTGGGGGTAGCCGGTATAAGGCGTACCGTCCCAGGATGCGCTGCTTTGCAGCAGGATTTGCCTTTCGATCGGCGCAGGGGCTTTGGGTGGGGTGCCACAGCCGTGCAGAAACAGGCAGGCGATGAGCGCGAGCGAGCGGTTGTACATGATTTGATCCGTTGAGCAGAGTAGTGCCTCAGGCTACGGGCGTTAGATCGGGATGGATGTCGGGCGAGGCGGTGAGTCTGCGCAGTTATCTGCCGGTGCGGTGTAAGAGGTGGGCGTGGCAGGTGCCGCAACGCCGCCAGAAACACGATGGCTTTGACGGGTACCGACGGCGGCCGTCTCCTACGCCGCGCGGGTAGCTTCGATATTTTCAGGCATAAAAAAGGCCTCCCGAAGGAGGCCTTTTTTGTCACGCCGCTTTAAGCGGCGCTACCGGATCAGCAGCTGTAGTACAGCTCATATTCCAGTGGGTGTACGAAGGTGCGTACTTTGATTTCTTCTTCGCTTTTCAGCTCGATGTAGGCATCGATGAAGTCGTCGCTGAATACGCCGCCTTTGGTCAGGAACGCACGGCCCTTGTCCAGCTCTTCCAGGGCTTCTTTCAGGCTGCCGCACACTTGTGGGATCTCTTTGGCCTCTTCAGGCGGCAGGTCGTACAAGTTTTTGTCGGCGGCGTCGCCTGGGTGGATCTTGTTCTGGATACCGTCCAGGCCGGCCATGACCAGGGCAGCGAAGGCCAGGTACGGGTTGGCTGCTGGATCCGGGAAGCGTGCTTCGATACGGCGAGCGCGAGGGCTGGACACGTAAGGAATACGGATCGAAGCGGAACGGTTACGCGCCGAGTAAGCCAGCATTACAGGTGCTTCGAAACCTGGGACCAGACGCTTGTAGGAGTTGGTCGACGGGTTGGTGAAGCCGTTCAGGGCCTTACCGTGCTTGATGATACCGCCGATGAAGTACAGGGCGGTGTCGGACAGGCCGGCATAACCTTCGCCAGCGAAGGTGTTTTTGCCTTCTTTGGCGATGGACAGGTGAACGTGCATACCCGAGCCGTTATCGCCGTACAGCGGCTTAGGCATGAAAGTAGCGGTACGGCCGTAGGCATCAGCCACGTTGTGTACGCAGTATTTCAGGGTCTGAACTTCGTCAGCCTTGGCCACCAGGGTGTTGAACTTCACGCCGATTTCGTTCTGGCCGGCAGTCGCCACTTCGTGGTGGTGAACTTCGATGACCAGGCCCATTTCTTCCATGGCGTTGCACATGGAAGTACGGATTTCGTGGTCGTGGTCGAATGGCGGAACCGGGAAGTAGCCACCTTTGATGCCTGGACGGTGGCCTTTGTTGCCGCCTTCGATGTCCTGATCGGACATCCACGAACCTTGTTCAGAGAAGATCTTGAACATGGAACCGGAGATGTCGGACTTGAACTTGACCGAATCAAAGATGAAGAATTCTGGCTCTGGGCCTACGAATACGGTGTCGCCGATACCGGTCGACTTCAGGTATTCCTCGGCACGCTTGGCGATCGCACGTGGGTCGCGGTCGTAGCCTTGCATGGTCGAAGGCTCGATCACGTCGCAGACGATGATCAGGGTTGGGTCTTCGGTGAACGGGTCGAGAACGGCAGTGCTGTCGTCCGGCATCAGGATCATGTCGGAGGCTTCGATGCCTTTCCAGCCAGCAATGGAGGAACCGTCGAACATTTTGCCTTCTTCGAAGAAAGCATCATCCAGCGCGTCGCGAGCCGGCATGGTCACGTGGTGCTGAGTACCTTTAGTGTCCGTGAAGCGCAGATCAATCCATTTAACGTCATGATCTTTGATGAGTTGAACCGACTTCGACATGGTGTCCTCCGGGTGGCTTCGGGCTGGGGTAGTGGAGTTAGCCCTTAGAATGTGGGTGATGCCGGCGCGAATACTCGACCAAGGCAACCTGCCTCACAAGAGAGCAAATTGCATGCCAGTGCGCCAACATGGCCTTTTTGCCTCAAAATGGCCCCTATAAAGGTGCAATCCGCTGAAGCGCAATAAATAACGCACTGCAATGTAGCGCTAATTTGCGCAAATGACCCGTTTTGGTGCGCGTTGTGTCTGATGCATATTAACTGGTTAAACCTTGAGCGATTTCCGCTATAATCCGCGCCCCCCTTTTTCAGCAGGCCCGGCGCGCGCTGTTTCCATGAAATTAATCGTTAAAGTGTTCCCCGAGATCACCATCAAAAGCCGACCGGTACGGACGCGTTTCATCCGTCAGTTGGCCAAGAACATCCGTGCCGTGCTCCGTGACCTGGACCCGGCTGTGGTGGTGAACGGCGTGTGGGACAACCTCGAGCTGGAAACCCGTGTCACCGACGCCAAAGCCTTGAAGGACATGACTGAGCGCCTGAGCTGCATGCCGGGCATCGCGCATTTCCTGCAGGTGGATGAGTACCCGCTGGGCGACTTCAACGACATCACCGAAAAGTGCAAACAGCACTACGGTAGCGAGCTTGAAGGCAAGATCTTTTCGGTGCGCTGCAAGCGCGCCGGCAAGCACACCTTCAGCTCCATGGACGTCGAGAAATACGTCGGCAGCAAGCTGCGTCGCGAGTGCGGCGCTGCCGGAATTTCCCTGAAAGCGCCGCAAATTGAAGTGCGCATGGAAATTCGCGACCAACGGTTGTTTGTGATCCACAGCCAGCACAACAGCATCGGCGGCTACCCGCTGGGTGCCCTGGAACAGACCCTGGTACTGATGTCCGGCGGTTTCGATTCCACGGTGGCGGCCTACCAGATCATGCGCCGCGGCCTGATGAGCCACTTCTGCTTCTTTAATCTGGGCGGGCGTGCACACGAATTGGGCGTGATGGAAGTCGCGCACTTTATCTGGAAGAAGTACGGCAGCTCCCAGCGCGTGCTATTCGTAAGCGTGCCGTTCGAGGAAGTGCTGGGCGAAATTCTCGGCAAAGTCGATAACAGTCATATGGGCGTAGTATTGAAGCGTATGATGTTGCGCGCTGCGTCGCGGATTGCCGATCAACTGCAGATCGACGCGCTGGTGACCGGTGAAGCGATTTCCCAGGTCTCCAGCCAGACGCTGCCGAACCTGTCGCTGATCGACTGCGTGACCGAGAAGCTGGTGCTGCGCCCGCTCATCGCCAGTCACAAGCAGGACATCATCGACCAGGCCGAAGAAATCGGCACGGCGGCGTTTGCCAAACACATGCCTGAATATTGCGGGGTCATCTCGGTGAACCCCAAGACCCACGCCAAGCGCAACCGCGTGGAGTACGAAGAACAACAGTTCGACATGGCGATTCTGGAGCGTGCGCTCGAGAACGCCAAAATGGTCCCGATCGATCGCGTCATCGACGAACTGGGCCAGGATGTGCAAATCGAAGAAGTCAGCGAAGTCCTGGCCGGCCAGATTGTCGTCGACATCCGTCATCCGGATGCCGCCGAAGATGAGCCGCTGGAAATCGCTGGCAT
Source organism: Pseudomonas sp. RGB (assembly GCF_007713445.1). Classification (NCBI taxonomy): domain Bacteria; kingdom Pseudomonadati; phylum Pseudomonadota; class Gammaproteobacteria; order Pseudomonadales; family Pseudomonadaceae; genus Pseudomonas; species Pseudomonas sp. RGB. Next base: position 237,375 of record NZ_VMSH01000003.1, read on the forward strand.
CGACGTGCAAACGCTGCCGTTCTACGCATTGAACGCGCGTTTCAAGGAACTGGATAACAGCCGTCAGTACCTGCTGTATTGCGACAAAGGCGTGATGAGTCGCCTGCATGCCCACCATTTGCTCAGTGAGGGGCATGCCAATGTGCGCGTTTATCGACCGAGCTAAGAGCCCGGGGCTGTTTGCCTGTGGCCTGCGTCACCGGCCCCCCGACTCTGCCGTCAAGCTGTAACGGCAAGGCCTGACTCTACTGTTAATCGCTGCCACGACCTGTCAGCACACCGAATCCTCTGATCGAGATACACAAGTGATCGAAAATCTACGTAACATCGCCATCATTGCTCACGTTGACCATGGTAAAACCACCCTGGTAGACAAACTCCTGCGTCAATCCGGCACCCTGGAGCGCAACGAGCTCAACGACGAGCGCGTGATGGACTCCAACGACCAGGAAAAAGAGCGCGGTATTACCATCCTGGCTAAAAACACCGCTATCAACTGGAACGGCTACCACATCAACATCGTGGACACCCCGGGCCACGCCGACTTCGGCGGCGAAGTTGAACGTGTAATGTCGATGGTTGACTCCGTTCTGCTGCTGGTTGACGCTCAAGACGGCCCTATGCCGCAAACCCGTTTCGTGACCAAGAAGGCGTTTGAAGCCGGCCTGCGTCCGATCGTGTGCATCAACAAGGTTGACCGTCCAGGCGCGCGTCCGGACTGGGTTCTGGACCAGATCTTCGACCTGTTCGACAACCTGGGTGCCACCGAAGAACAGCTGGACTTCAAAGTCGTCTACGCCTCGGCCCTGAACGGCATTGCCGGTCTGGAACACACCGACATGGCTGAAGACATGACCCCGCTGTACCAGTCGATCGTCGACAACGTACCGGCGCCAAAAGTTGACCGTGACGGTCCGTTCCAGATGCAAATCTCGGCACTGGACTACAACAGCTTCCTGGGTGTTATCGGTGTTGGCCGTATCGCTCGTGGTAGCGTCAAGCCGAACACACCGGTTGTCGCCATCGGCGCCGACGGCAAGAAACGCAACGGCCGTATCCTGAAGCTGATGGGTCACCACGGTCTGCACCGTATCGACGTTGAAGAAGCGTTTGCCGGTGACATCGTGTGCGTGAGCGGTATGGACTCGCTGTTCATCTCCGACACCCTGTGCCAGCCGGACAACGTCGAGGCGATGAAGCCTCTGACCGTTGACGAGCCAACCGTTTCCATGACCTTCCAGGTAAACGACTCGCCTTTCTGCGGTAAAGAAGGCAAGTTCGTGACGTCCCGTAACATCAAGGAACGTCTGGACAAAGAGCTGCTGTACAACGTTGCACTGCGCGTTGAAGAAGGCGACTCGGCTGACAAGTTCAAGGTTTCCGGCCGTGGTGAGCTGCACCTCTCGGTACTGATCGAAACCATGCGTCGCGAAGGCTTCGAAATGGGCGTTGGTCGTCCAGAAGTGATCATCCGTCAGGTTGACGGCGTGAAGCAGGAACCGTTCGAAAACGTCACCATCGACACCCCTGAAGAATCCCAGGGCAAGGTCATGGAAGAGATGGGCCTGCGTAAGGGCGACCTGACCAACATGGTGCCGGATGGCAAAGGCCGTGTGCGTCTGGAATACAACATCCCTGCTCGTGGTCTGATCGGTTTCCGTAACCAGTTCCTGACCCTGACCAACGGTGCTGGCATCCTGACCTCGATCTTCGATCGCTACGACACCATGAAGTCCGGCGACATGTCCGGCCGTCAGAACGGTGTTCTGGTATCGGTAGAAACCGGCAAGGCACTGACCTACTCCCTGGAAACTCTGCAGGCGCGTGGCAAGCTGTTCGTTGAACACGGTCAAGAGATCTACAACGGTCAGATCGTTGGTCTGAACAGCCGTGACAACGACATGGGCGTCAACCCAACCAAAGGCAAGAAGCTCGACAACATGCGTGCTTCGGGTAAAGACGAAACCATCGCTCTGGTTCCACCTGTTCGCTTCACCCTGGAACAGGCCCTGGAATTCATCCAGGACGACGAGCTGTGCGAAGTCACGCCTAAGTCGATCCGCCTGCGTAAGAAGATCCTGGACGAAGGCGAGCGTACCCGCGCTGCCAAGAAAGCCAAGAACTGAGTTAACTCAGGCTGAATGAAAAACGCCCCCGGTCGAAAGGCCGGGGGCGTTTTTTTGTGCCTGCAATTTTTGTGGTGGCTGTACCGGCCCTATCGGGGGCAAGCCCCCTCCCACCTTTGAAATGCGTTCCAATGTGGGAGGGGGCTTGCCCCCGATGGGGCCTTAGAAAGCCCCACAAAAATCGGATCAGAACTTATCGAGCGTCTTGAACTTGGTCTCGCGCACCACTTCCTTGGGCTTATACGCGCAGTACCCCGGCCGCGGCCCGATTTTGGGGTGGTTGCGGCACGTATCCGGACGCTTGTCATAAATAGTGCAGAAGCGCGTCTTACGATCCAGGTACAGGCAATCGTTGTTGCTCATGCGCTGCAAGGTAAAAATCTCGGATTTGGAATTGAAACGCTCGACGATGCCTTCTTTCTGCAAGCGCTTGGCGATGTTCTTGGGCGGGTCGCCGCGCTCGAATTCATCGACGATGCCAATGCGGATCAGGTCCTTGATCTTCACCTCAACCGGCAGCGTGCAGCAGCTGGACACGCAGCCACCGCACATGTGGGCGGAATATTTCTGCCAGGTCTCGAGACGGTCGAGTTCCGCGGCGGCGATCAGTTGAGGCTTCATCAGGGTTCCAAGGTGGGGCTGTATCCGGGCGCGCGATCATACCGGGATTGATGGTTTTTTGAACAATATTTTGTGGTTTTCAGCCCGAAGGCTGCTCAAGCACCAATTGGGCACGACCCCTGCATCAATTTCCCGCAAAGGTGAATGAGTAAAAATACTGCCGAACCAGAGCGTCTACCGTCTGTCAGACCGACTAGGCTCTAGCAACTCCTTCAATCTCGCCCGAGGTCGCACCGATGTCTCAGGAACCGCTTGCACGAGAAGCAGAGGTAGCCGCATTCCGCGATGCTGTCTTGACCAAACTCACCTACGCGGTGGGCAAGGACCCCGACCACGCCTTCGACCACGACTGGTTCGAAGCCATTGCCCTGGCCGCCCGCGACCAGATGGTCGATCACTGGATGGACCACACGCGGCGCATTTACCGCAAAGGCCAGAAGCGGGTTTATTACCTTTCCCTGGAATTTCTTATTGGCCGTTTGCTCTACGACAGCCTGAGCAACCTCGGCGTGCTGGAGATCGCGCGCGAAGCGCTGTCCGAACTCGGTGTGGACCTGGAGCGCATCCGCCTGCTGGAGCCCGACGCGGCGCTTGGCAACGGTGGCCTGGGCCGCCTGGCCGCATGCTTTATGGAAAGCATGTCGACCTTGGGCATTGCCGGCCACGGTTATGGCATTCGTTACGAGCACGGTTTGTTTCGCCAGGCGATCGTCGATGGCTGGCAACAGGAGCAGACCGAGCGCTGGCTGGACTTTGGCAACCCGTGGGAATTCGAACGGGCCGAGGTGATTTACCCCATCGGTTTTGGCGGCAGCGTCGAAACCCTGGCGGACGCTTCCGGCAAGATGATCCAAGTGTGGTCGCCGAATGAAACCGTGCGCGCGGTGGCTTATGACACCCCCGTCGTCGGCTGGCGCGGTGCCAGCGTCAACACCCTGCGCCTGTGGCGTGCACGCGCCGTGGAAGACTTGCACCTGGAGCGTTTCAACGCGGGTGACCACTTGGGCGCCGTCGCCGAAGTCGCCCGCGCCGAAAGCATCTCCCGTGTGCTTTACCCGGCCGACAGCACCGAAGCAGGGCAGGAACTGCGTCTGCGCCAGGAATACTTCTTCGTCTCTGCCTCGCTGCAGGATCTGCTGCGCCGCCACAAAAACATGCACGGCTCGGTATTGAGCCTGGGCGAACACGCCGCCATCCAGCTCAACGACACGCACCCCTCGATTGCCGTCGCCGAGCTGATGCGCCAACTGGTCGACCTGCATGACATTCCGTGGGAAGCGGCGTGGGACGTGACGGTTGAAACCCTTTCCTACACCAACCACACCTTGCTGCCCGAAGCGCTGGAAACCTGGCCTGTAGGTTTGATGGAACGCATGCTGCCGCGGCACATGCAGATCATCTACCTGATCAACGCCCAGCACATCGACTCGCTGCGGGCCAAGGGCATTCACGACTTCGACGTGCTGCGCGCCGTGTCGCTGATCGAAGAAGACAACGGCCGCCGCGTGCGCATGGGTAACCTGGCGTTCCTCGGCTCGCATAGCGTCAACGGCGTGTCGGGCCTGCACACCCAGCTGATGCGCAGCACGGTGTTCTCCGAGCTGCACAAGCTGTACCCGGAGCGCATCAACAATAAAACCAACGGCATTACCTTCCGCCGCTGGCTGTACCAGGCCAACCCCAAGCTCACCGATATGCTGGTGGACGCGCTGGGGCCGGACATTCTCGACACCATGGAAACGCGCCTGACGGAGCTGGAAACCTTCGCCGAGAAGCAATCCTTCCGTAAAGCCTTTGCCGATCAGCGATTGCACAGCAAGCGTGCACTGGCCGAGATCATCCATGAGCGCCTGGGTATTTCAGTGAACCCGGCGGCGATGTTCGACGTGCAGGTCAAACGCATCCACGAATACAAACGCCAACTGCTCAACCTGCTGCACACCGTGGCGTTGTACCAGGCGATCCGCGCCGAGCCGGGCACCGACTGGGTGCCACGGGTGAAGATCTTCGCCGGCAAGGCTGCGGCGAGTTACCACCAGGCCAAGTTGATCATCAAGTTGACCAACGACATCGCCCGCACCGTGAACAACGACCCGACCGTGCGCGGTTTGCTCAAGGTGGTGTTCCTGCCCAACTACAACGTCAGCCTGGCGGAAAGCATCATTCCGGCGGCGGATTTGTCGGAGCAGATCTCCACGGCCGGCTTTGAAGCCTCGGGCACCAGCAACATGAAGTTCGGCCTCAACGGCGCGCTGACCATCGGCACCATGGACGGCGCCAACGTGGAGATGCACGAGCGCGTGGGCGCCGATCACATGTTCATTTTTGGCCTCAGTGCTCAGCAGGTGGAAGCCCGCAAGCACGCTGGCGAATTCAACGCGGGGCCGGAAATTGCTGTTTCCCATCGTCTCAACGACGTGTTGCAAGCGATTCGGGGCGGGGTGTTCTCGCCGGATGATCCCGGCCGCTATGTGGGCCTGATCGACGGGCTGATCGATTACGACCGCTTCCTGGTGTGTGCCGACTTCGATTCCTACTGGGACGCCCAGGCGCGGGTCGAAGCGCATTGGCATGACTCCAAGGCATGGTGGCGTTCAGCGGTGCTGAATACGGCGCGCATGGGTTGGTTCTCTTCGGACCGCACCATCAGGGAGTACGCGACCGAAATCTGGAAAGCGCTCGACTAACCACCGCAATACAAAATGTGGGAGGGGGCTTGCCCCCGATAGCGAATTGCCAGTTTGCAGATATGTCGACTGGCACACCGCTATCGGGGGCAAGCCCCCTCCCACATTGGCCCCGCGTCGATATACTAGGCCCCGGTTTGCCCGCCTCGGGCTGCTTAGGGATATCAACCATGCAATGGATTTTCATGCTGATTGGCCTGGTGCTCGGCTGGACACTCGATGAGTCGTTCAGTGATGCGGGTATCGGTGCGCTGCTGGGCTTGGGCATTGGTCAGGCCATTCGCCTGGCGAAGCTGTCGGCGCAAGCGGACCAGCAGGCGCGTCAGTTGGAAACCACGCAAAAGGCGCTGATTGCGCTGGGTGAGCGCCTGCGGCAACTGGAGGTGCCCGCGCCGACGAACAGCGTGATTGTCGAACCCTCCGTGCCTGAACCTCCTGCTGTCGTTGCAAAGCCCGAACTTGTCTGGGAGCTGCCCGCCGAACTGGCGCCTGTCGCCGTGGTTGCCGAGGCGAGCCAGCCGCTGCCGGATCACGTCTGGGCCCCAGCGCCGACGCCAGAACCTAAAGAGCCTGCTATTGCCCGCGGCCCCAACCTGATCGAGCGCGCCATCAGTGGCGCACGCAATTGGCTGTTTGGCGGTAACACCGTGCTGCGCGTCGGCGTGGTGCTGTTGTTCCTGGGCCTGGCCTTTTTGCTGCGCTATGCCACCGAAGGCGTGGTGGTGCCGATCGAGTTGCGTTACGCCGGGGTTGCCGCTGCCGCCATCGGCCTGTTGGGCCTGGGGTGGTGGTTGCGGCTGCGTAACAGCAATTACGGGCTGATGCTGCAAGGCACCGGCATCGCCGTGTTGTACCTGACGGTGTTCGCCGCGATGCGTTTGCACCCGTTGATCGACCCGGGCGCCGCGCTGGGCCTGCTGGTGGCGGTCACGGTGTTCTCGGCAATCCTGGCGATCACTCAGGATGCCCTCGGCCTCGCGTGCGCAGCGGCGTTGGGTGGCTTTGCCGCGCCGATTCTCACGTCAACCGGCGCCGGCAACCACGTGGCGTTGTTCAGCTACTTCGCATTGCTCAACGCCGGCATCCTCGCCATCGCCTGGTTCAAGGCCTGGCGCTTGCTTAACCTGATCGGTTTTGTCGGCACCTTCGGTATTGGTTTCGCTTGGGGCATGCGTTCCTACACACCGGAGCTGCTGTGGAGCACCGAGCCGTTTCTGATTGTGTTTTTCCTGATGTACCTGGTCATCGGCCTGTTGTTCGCCCGGCGCAAACTGCTTGAGATGAGCGACGCACCCGAAGACGACAGTCGGGGTGCGCTGCTGCGCTGGTCGGCGGCCAAGGGTGATTACGTCGACGGCAGCATGCTGTTCGGCCCACCGTTGGTGGGCTTTGGTTTGCAGTTCGCGCTGGTGCAGCACCTGGAATTTGCCGCCGCATTCAGTGCGCTGGGCCTTGGCATTCTCTACATGGGGCTGGCGCAATGGCTGCGTGGCGGGCGGGCGTTGTTGCTGGCGGAAACCTGCCTGGCACTGGGCGTGATCTTTGCCAGTTTGGCGATTCCGCTGGGCCTCGACGCACGCTGGACGGCTGCGGCGTGGGCGGTGGAGGGCGCGGGGATTTTCTGGCTCGGCTTGCGTCAGCAGCGGCCACTGGCGCGCGCGTTCGGCCTGTTGCTGCAATTGGGCTCGGCGCTGGCGTTCCTCAGCGAACTGCGCGTAGGCGAACTGACCTTGCTCGACGGTGCGCCATTGGGCGCGCTGTTGCTGGGTGCTGCGCTGCTGTTTAGCTTCGATCAGTTGCGCAAGGCGTCGACCGAGCAGGCGGCGCACTGGGAGCGCAAAGGCCTGCCCGTGCTGGCGAGCCTGGGCCTGAGCTTTTTGTACCTGCTTGCACCGTTGCTGCTGCTGACCCAAGGCACCGCCATCAGTTGGGCAATCGCGGGTCTTGTGACGTTGTTTGTCGGCCTGCGCATCGGCTCGCGCACCTTCCTGTTCACCGCGTTTGGCGTGCAATTGCTCGGTGGCGCGTTGTTCCTGTTGCGCTTGCAGGGCGGTGACGGCGCGGCGGTATTCAGTGCGGGCTGGAGCGGTTTGTTGACCGCCTCGCTGATCGGTCTGGCGTTGATTGGCGGCATGCTGCTGGCCGCGCGCGACGACAAGGTGCGCAGCGACGTAGGCCTGCTGCGCGGTCTGTCAGTGGTGCTGCTAGCCGGTCTGGTCCTGATCAACCTCGCGGTGCTGTTCGTGCTGCCGTGGGAAAGCGCCAGCGGCGTGTGGGCAGCCAGCGGTTTGCTGATTATCTGGCTGAGCCTGTACCTGCAACAACGCGTGAGTTTTGTGTTTGGGTTGCTGCTGCAACTGATCGGCGGCGCTTCGTTCCTGTTGGCGGTGCCACAGCTGCTTGGGCCGTTGAGCAGCGAAGGCTTGCACCCCTTGGCGCACAGCGGTTTCTGGACGCCAATGGTGTTGGGCCTGGCTGCCTTGGTCGGCGCCTGGCGCTTGCAGCGTGAGCCGCATGCGCCGGTGTTTGCCGTGTTGAAACTGCAACGCCTGTCTGACCTGCTGCTGGTGTGGGGCGCAGCCTGGTGGACGCTGGCGCTGATCGGTGAAGTGTTGCGGTTTATCCCGCAGGCGCTGCAAGGGCCATTTTTGCTCGGCATCGCGGCGGTGAGCGTGGCGATCTGGGCGCTGCTGGCCGAACGTTTGCGCTGGGCGTCGCTGGGCATGCTTTGCACCTTGCTGATGCCGGCGGCGGGTGTGGTGTTGCTGGCCTCCGCCGATGATTATTACCACCCGGCGGCGCAGTACGGCTGGCTGGCATGGTTGGCGGTGTTCGTTGTGCACTTCATCGCCCTACGGCGTTTGGCGGCGGTGGTGCCGAGCAACGTGCTGAGCATCGCTCACGTACTCGGCTGCTGGATGCTGATCGGCGTGCTGGCGCTGGAACTGCGTTACGGCCTGTTGCTGCTGTCGAGCGAATACAACGCCTGGCGCTGGCTGGGTTGGGCGATCCTGCCAAGTCTGTACTTGGTGTTGGCGGCTGCGCCACGCCGCTGGCCGTGGCCGGTGTCGGCGTATCCGCGTGAATACCGTGTGCTCGCCGCGTTGCCGCTGGCGGGGTTGATGCTCGGCTGGTTCTGGTTGGCCAATATCTTCAGCGACGGTACGGCCAAACCGCTGCCGTATGTGCCGCTGCTCAGCCCCCTGGACCTGGGCCTGCTGTTCGCGTTGCTGGGTATTTACCTGTGGTCGCGCAGCGTAGCGCCGCAGCGCGGTCCACGTGCCGAGCTGATCGCCCAAGGTGTCGCGGGTGTTTCGCTGTTTGCCTTTTTCACGGCCCTGGTGATGCGCGCTGCCCACCATTGGGCAGGCGTGCCGTTCCATCCGGAGGCTTTGCTGGAGTCGATGCTGGTTCAGGCCGGCCTGTCGATTGTCTGGACCCTGATCGCCCTCGGGCTGATGATCGGCGGCCATCTGCGCCATCGCCGCGAAGTGTGGTTGATCGGCGCGGCGCTGATTGCGGTGGTGGTCGCCAAGCTGTTCTTCGTCGAGCTGAGCAACCGTGGCGGGCTGGCGCGGATCGTGTCGTTTATCGGCGTGGGTGGGTTGCTGCTGGTGGTGGGTTACTTTGCGCCGCTGCCGCCCAAGCGTGCCGAACCTGTGTTGGAAACTGAAGGAGCATCCTCTTGATCGGTAAGTTGAGCGTGATCGCGGTGGGCGTGTGTATGACGTCGTCGGTGTGGGCGCAGGAAACGCCTGCCGACTTCACCACGCAAGTGCCGCTGGCGGTGAGTGGCAGCGGCCCTTGGTATCGCCTGGAGTTGCCGCTGTCTGTGCAACTGAGCGCGCGTCAGGCGGATCTCGGCGATGTGCGCGTGTTCAACGCTGCCGGTGAGCCTCAGGCCTACGCGCTGTCACGCCAATCTGCGCAACGCACCGAAAGCCGCACTGTGACCGACGTGAAGTGGTTCCCGCTGTACGCCGCCGACACGCGCGAAAGCGTGCCGGATGTGGTGATGAAATCCACGGCCGAAGGCACGCTGCTCGAAGTGCGCCCGTCCAAGGCGGGCAAGCAAGTGCTGCGCGGCTGGGTGCTGGACGCCAGTGCGATCAAGGCGCCGTTGCAGCAACTGAGCCTGGACTGGAGCCACGAACAGGACGGCTTCCAGCGTTTCAGCATTGAGGCCAGCGACGACTTGCAGCACTGGGAGTCGTGGGGCGATGGCCAGGTGGCACGCCTGTCGTTTGCCGACGAGCGTGTCGAGCAACACGAGGTGAGTTTGCCGGGGCAACCGGCGCGTTACCTGCGCCTGGTATGGCAGGGCCAGGTCGCCCCCACGCTGACCTCGGCCAAGCTGGTGAGCGCCACCAGCAGCAGCCTGCCGATGCCATTGGTGTGGTCGCAGCCATTGTCGGGTGCGCGGCTCAAGGCGGGGGAGTACAGCTGGCAGTTGCCGACGGGGCTGCATGTCGAGCGTCTGCGCATCGAGCTCAAGCAGCCGAACACCCTGGCGCCCGTCACCTTGGCGGGGCGCCGTGACGCCAATCAAGCCTGGCAGCCGCTGAGCAATGGCGTGTTGTACCGCTTGACCCAGAATGGCCAGGACGTGGTGCAGGATGAGTTGCAACTGCCGGGAGTGGCTGTCGGCGAGCTTAAATTGCAGGTGGATGAGCGCGGCGGTGGCCTGGGCGTTGAGGCGCCAGCCCTGCGTTTTGCCGTGCGCGCCACGCAGTTGGTATTTCTGGCGCGGGGTGAGCCGCCGTTTACCCTGGCGTTGGGCAATGGCGCGGTCAAGGCGGCAAACCTGCCCTTGTCGACCTTGATTCCCGACTACAGCGCCGAGCGCCTCAAGACGCTGGGCCAGGCCAGGGTCAGCGGTGACGCTGTGGTTAAAAGCGCCAGCGTTGCCGCATTGCCCGAAGTGGGCACCGACTGGAAGAAACTCGGCCTGTGGGCCGTGCTCCTGTTGGGTGTGGCGGCGCTGGGGGCGATGGCCTACAGTTTGTTGCGTGCGCCTGCGGCCAAACCGTGAACTCTATTGGCGTTAAATCCTCTGATTAGAGGAAATAACCCTCGACTCGCGTTAAACTGCGCGGGTTTTTAAGCCCCCCATTCTCCGGAGCCTTACATGTCCCGCGTTACCCTGAGTCGCTATTTGATCGAGCAGACCCGCAGCAACAACACGCCTGCCGATCTGCGCTTCCTTATCGAAGTGGTGGCGCGTGCTTGCAAGGAAATCAGCCACGCCGTGTCCAAAGGCGCACTGGGTGGTGTTCTGGGCAGCATGGGCACTGAAAACGTCCAAGGCGAAGTGCAGAAGAAGCTCGACGTGATCTCCAACGAGATCCTGCTCGAAGCCAACGAATGGGGTGGTCACCTGGCCGGCATGGCGTCCGAAGAAATGGACAATGCCTACCAGATCCCGGGCAAATACCCGAAAGGCGCCTACCTGCTGGTGTTCGACCCACTGGACGGTTCGTCCAACATCGACATCAACGCGCCGGTCGGCACCATCTTCTCGGTACTGCGTTGCCCGAACGAATACCTGAGCCAGAACGAAGCCCTGAACGAAAAGGCCTTCCTGCAGCCAGGCACTGAGCAAGTGGCTGCCGGCTACGCGATCTACGGCCCACAGACCATGCTGGTGCTGACCCTGGGCGACGGCGTCAAAGGCTTCACGCTGGACCGCGAAATGGGCAGCTTCGTGCTGACTCACGAAGACATCACTATTCCTGCCTCTACCCAGGAATTCGCGATCAACATGTCCAACCAGCGTCACTGGGAAGAGCCGGTGACTCGCTACGTCGGCGAGTTGATGGCAGGTGAGGAAGGCCCGCTGAAGAAGAACTTCAACATGCGCTGGGTCGCCGCGATGGTGGCTGACGTGCACCGTATCCTGACCCGTGGTGGCTTGTTCATGTACCCGCGTGACAGCCGTGAGCCGTCCAAGCCTGGCAAGCTGCGTTTGATGTACGAAGCCAACCCGATGTCCTTCCTGGTTGAGCAAGCGGGCGGCGCGTCCACCGACGGCCACCAGCGCATCCTCGACATCCAGCCCGAAGGCCTGCACCAGCGCGTGGCGGTGTTCCTGGGCTCCAAAGAAGAAGTTGAGCGCGTGACCGGTTACCACAAGAAGTAAGACGCGGCGATAACTTATCCGCGATGTTGTGAGGCTGTTCACTGTTGAAAAAGCCCCGAAACGTTTCAGCGTTTTCGGGGCTTTTTTGTTTTTGCTCATCGGGAACCAGACACCTCTTTTCCCTTCTAAGCTTCTGGCAGATACCCAAGCTGCTTCGTCCCTCCAGGAGTTTTTCCATGTCGTTACGCCGTCTCGCCCTGCTGGCTTTTTGCGTGCTATTGGCCGCTTGCAGCAAGGTCAACCAAGAAAATTACGCGAAGTTGTCGGCTGGCATGGCCAAGGCTGAGGTGGAGTCGCTGCTGGGCAAACCGACCGATTGTTCTGGCGCACTGGGCATGTCCAGTTGCACCTGGGGCGATAAAAACAGCTTTATCAGCGTTCAATATGCCGGTGACAAAGTTTTGATGTTTTCCGGGCAAGGCCTGAAGTAAACCGGGGCGCGAGCCTGCGGGAGAAGAAGAATGATGCGTTTTGTTTTTTGCCTTTGTGCCAGCCTGTTTTTGGCAGGCTGCGCCAGCCATTCTGGCGATGATCTGCAACCCAAGACAGCAAGCAACGTCAACCTCAAGCGTTACCAGGGCACCTGGTATGAGTTGGCCCGATTGCCCATGTACTTCCAGCGCAACTGCGCGCAGTCCGAAGCCCGCTACACGCTGCTGCCCGATGGCGACATGTCGGTGTTCAACCGCTGCCTGACGCCTGAATGGAAGTGGGAAGAAGCCAAGGGCACGGCCACGCCGCAAGTGCCAGGCAAGACCGACAAGCTTTGGGTGGAATTCAATAACTGGTTCACGGCGCTGCTGCCGGGCGTCGCCAAGGGCGATTACTGGGTGCTGTATGTCAGCGATGACTACAAGACCGCCATCGTCGGCAGCCCAAGCCGGCGTTACATGTGGATATTGTCACGTACGCCGACGGTGAATGCCGACACCCGCGAAGACCTGCTGAGCAGGGCGCGCCAGCAAGGGTATGACACCACGCGATTGATCTGGCGTACGTCGGACAAGCAGATGGCCAAAACCTCGCAGTAATCTGAGGTCACCCTCAATCTAATGTGGGAGCTGGTTTGCCTGCGATAGCATCACCCCGGTGTAACTGATACACCGAGGTGTCTGCATCGCAGGCAAGCCAGCTCTCACATTTGTTATGGGTTGTTGGTTAGCCGAGCAAGTCCCTCAATACCTGCGTGAATGCCCGGCTGCTCTCTTCTTCACCGGCATGGCGGCCATCGCGCACCACCCACTTGCCGTTGACCAGCACATCGCGCACTTGCCGATCACCGCCGGCGAACAGCCAGCGATTGAGAATCCCGTCCTCGGTTGCCGTTGCCAGGTACGGATCGCTGCCGTCCAGCACTATCCAATCCGCGCGTTTACCCACTTCCAACCGACCAATCGGCTGGCCCAGCGCCTGGGCGCCGCCGTCCAGCGCGGCATCAAACAGCGTGCGGCCGACCATCGGTTGATCACTGCGGTACAAGCGGTTGCGCCGTTGATCGCGCAGGCGCTGGCCGTATTCCAGCCAACGTAATTCTTCCACCACGCTCAACGACACATGGCTGTCGGAACCGATTCCCATGCGCCCGCCTTGAGCGAGGAAATCGACTGCGGGGAAAATCCCGTCGCCCAGGTTGGCTTCGGTGGTCAGGCACAGACCGGCAATCGCGCGGCTCTTGGCCATGCGCGCCACTTCGTCGGCATCAGCATGCGTGGCGTGCACCAGGCACCAGCGTTCATCCACCTCAACGTTGTCATACAGCCATTGCAACGGGCGCTTGCCGCTCCAGGCCAGGCAGTCATCGACTTCTTTTTGCTGCTCGGCGATGTGGATATGCACCGGGCACGTCTTGTCGCTGGCAGCCAGGACGTCATTGATTTGTTGCGGCGTGACGGCGCGCAGAGAGTGGAAGCACAGGCCCAACTGCTGCGCCGGTTGCGCGGCGAGGATTGGCTTCAAGCGCGCTTGCAGGTCCAGGTAGTTCTCGGTGCTGTTGATAAACCGCCGCTGGCCTTCATTCGGCGCCTGGCCGCCAAACCCGGAATGGCTGTAGAGCACCGGCACCAGCGTCAGGCCAATCCCGCTGCTGGCGGCCGCCTGGCTGATCTGCCGCGACAGCTCCGTGCGGTCGGCATACGGCTGGCCGCTGACGTCGTGATGCACGTAGTGAAATTCGGCCACCGAGGTGTAACCAGCCTTGAGCATCTCGATATACAGCTGGCGCGCGATGATCTGGAGTTGGTCCGGGTTGATCTTGCCGACCATGCGGTACATCAGATCGCGCCAGGTCCAGAAGCTGTCATTCGGGTTGCCGGCCACTTCCGCCAGGCCCGCCATGGCGCGCTGGAATGCATGCGAATGCAGGTTCGGCATGCCCGCCAACACCGGGCCTCTTAACCGTTCGGCGCCGTCTGCACTGGCGTTGGGCTCAACGTGGGTCAGCACGCCATCGGCGCTGACTTCAAAGCGTACATCGTTGGCCCATCCATTAGGCAGCAGCGCGCGTTCGGCAAAGAAAGCGGACATGATCAAGGCACCCCGGTCGTGTGTTTATTTGTATATACATATACAGACGTTTGCCTGCTCGGTAAACTCCGGCAATCTATGCATCTTTTCCCCCTGCAAGGATTCCCTGTGCCGACTCCGCCTGCCAAGTCTTCGCTGGCTGCCCACATGGACGAAAGTCCGGCGCCCTTGTATGCCCGCGTCAAACAGATGATCAGCCAGCAGATCCTCAACGGCAACTGGCCGCCGCATTACCGCGTGCCGTCCGAGAGCGAGCTGGTCAGCCAGCTGGGCTTCAGCCGCATGACCATCAACCGCGCCCTGCGCGAACTCACCGCCGAAGGGTTGCTGGTGCGCATGCAAGGCGTCGGCACGTTTGTCGCCGAGCCCAAGAGCCAGTCGGCGCTGTTTGAAGTGCACAACATCGCCGATGAGATCGCCTCACGCGGCCATCGGCATACCTGCCAGGTCATCCATTTGTGCGAAGAGGCCGCAGGCTCCGAGCGCGCCGTCGCCCTGGAAATGCGCGAAGGCGGGCGGGTGTTCCACTCGCTGATCGTGCACTTCGAAAACGACATTCCGGTGCAAATCGAAGACCGTTTCGTCAATGCCCTGGTCGCGCCGGATTACTTGCAGCAGGACTTCACCCAGCAAACGCCATATGCCTACCTCAACCAGGTTGCACCGCTGACCGAAGGCGAGCACGTGGTTGAAGCGATCCTCGCCGATGCCGAGGAGTGCAAGCTGCTGCAGATCGAGCCGAGCGAGCCGTGCCTGTTGATTCGCCGGCGTACCTGGTCCGGTCGCCAGCCGGTGACCGCCGCGCGTTTGATCCACCCCGGTTCCCGTCATAGCCTGGAAGGACGTTTCAGTAAATGAGTGCAGTGAAAGTCTGGCGCGCCACCGATTACATCCGCATGCCGTGGAAAAACGGCGGCGGCAGCACCGAAGAAATTACCCGTGACGCCGGCACCGGCCTGGATGGCTTCGGCTGGCGTCTGTCGATCGCCGATATCGCCGAGTCGGGTGGGTTTTCCACCTTCGCCGGCTACCAGCGCGTGATCACTGTGATCAAGGGTGCAGGCATGGTCCTGACCGTGGATGGCGAAGAGCAGCGTGGTTTGTTGCCGCTGCAGCCCTTTGCGTTCAGCGGTGAAAGCGAGGTTTCGTGCCGCTTGATCACCGGGCCGATCCGCGATTTCAACCTGATTTATTCGCCGCAGCGTTATCAGGCGCGCTTTCAGTGGATTGATGGCGTGCAGCGGTTTTTCACGACGGCGCAGACGGTACTGGTGTTCAGCGTGGCGGATGAAGTGAAGGTGCTGGACCAGAAGCTGGGGCATCACGATTGTCTGCAGGTGGACGGTAACACTGGTCTGTTGGACCTCTCGGTCAGTGGCCGCTGCTGCATTATCGAACTGACCGCACGCGGTTAAAAAATGTGGGAGGGGGCTTGCCTCCGATTAGGGTGTATCAGTACCCGATGGGCTGGCTGATACACCGCAATCGGGGGCAAGCCCCCTCCCACATTTGCTTCTGTGGCGCTCACAGAATCTGTTTCCAGTCCCGCACCAATTTGTTACCGAACGCCCCAACGTGGCGCAATACCGCGTTGTTGTGAGCAATCTCCCTCGCAAAAAAACGCCTCTGTAAGAAATTTCACCAAACCTCCAAGCCTTAATTTTCAAGGCTTACACGCGCCTTCCAAAAAATTCCCAACAACTCACCCGCAAAGTTGGCCGCTTGATTGCATATGCTTGTATGTACAAGTAAAGATGTGTGCGTAAGACTCTCCTTCGCACCATCAATGTTCGCGCATCGATCGCCGAGGAGTCTGTTGTGACCAAGCCTACAAAGTACCGTGACGTCGAAATCCGTGCCGCTCGCGGTAACAAGCTCACCGCCAAAAGCTGGCTGACTGAAGCGCCGCTGCGCATGCTGATGAACAACCTCGACCCGCAAGTGGCCGAGAACCCGAAAGAATTGGTGGTGTACGGCGGTATCGGCCGTGCAGCGCGCAACTGGGAGTGCTACGACCAGATCGTCGAAAGCCTCACCAACCTGAATGACGACGAGACCCTGCTGGTGCAATCCGGCAAGCCGGTCGGCGTGTTCAAGACCCACAGCAACGCGCCGCGCGTGCTGATCGCCAACTCCAACCTGGTGCCGCACTGGGCCAGTTGGGAACACTTTAACGAGCTGGATGCCAAGGGCCTGGCCATGTACGGCCAGATGACCGCCGGCAGCTGGATCTACATCGGCAGCCAGGGCATCGTCCAAGGCACTTACGAAACCTTCGTCGAAGCCGGTCGTCAGCATTACAACAGCGACCTGACCGGCCGCTGGGTCCTCACCGCCGGCCTCGGCGGCATGGGCGGCGCGCAGCCGTTGGCGGCAACCCTGGCTGGCGCCTGCTCGCTGAACATCGAGTGCCAGCAGGTCAGCATCGACTTCCGCCTGAGCAGCCGCTATGTCGACGAGCAAGCCACCGACCTCGACGACGCCCTGGCCCGCATCGCCAAATACACCAAGGAAGGCAAGGCCATCTCCATCGCCTTGCTGGGTAACGCGGCGGAAATCCTGCCGGAACTGGTCAAGCGCGGCGTGCGCCCGGACATGGTCACCGACCAGACCAGCGCCCACGACCCGCTCAACGGCTACCTGCCGGCCGGCTGGACCTGGGACGAATACCGCGCCCGCGCCAAGACCGAACCAGCTGCTGTAATCAAGGCCGCCAAGCAGTCGATGGCCGTGCACGTCAAAGCCATGCTCGAGTTCCAGAAGCAAGGCATCCCGACCTTCGACTACGGCAACAACATCCGCCAGATGGCTCAGGAAGAAGGCGTGGAAGATGCCTTCGCTTTCCCAGGCTTCGTGCCGGCCTACATCCGCCCACTGTTCTGCCGTGGCATTGGCCCGTTCCGTTGGGCTGCACTGTCCGGCGACCCGCAGGACATCTACAAGACCGACGCCAAAGTCAAAGAGCTGATCCCCGACGACGCCCACCTGCACAACTGGCTGGACATGGCCCGCGAGCGCATCAGCTTCCAGGGCCTGCCGGCACGTATCTGCTGGGTTGGCCTGGGCCAGCGCGCCAAGCTGGGCCTGGCGTTCAACGAAATGGTGCGCAGCGGCGAGCTGTCTGCGCCGGTGGTGATCGGCCGTGACCACCTCGACTCTGGCTCGGTTGCCAGCCCGAACCGCGAAACCGAAGCCATGCAGGACGGTTCCGACGCCGTGTCCGACTGGCCACTGCTCAACGCCTTGCTCAACACCGCCAGCGGCGCAACCTGGGTGTCGCTGCACCACGGCGGCGGCGTGGGCATGGGCTTCTCGCAGCATTCGGGCATGGTGATCGTCTGCGACGGCACCGACGAAGCGGCGGAGCGCATTGCCCGCGTGCTGCACAACGACCCGGCCACCGGGGTGATGCGTCACGCCGATGCCGGTTACCAGATCGCCATCGACTGCGCCAAGGAACAGGGCCTCAATCTGCCGATGATCAAGTAACTCAATGTGGGAGCGGGCTTGCTCGCGAATGCGGTGTGCCAGTCACCGTAATCGTTAGCTGACCCACCGCTTTCGCGAGCAAGCCCGCTCCCACATTTGATCTGCGTTGCAAGTAAAAACAATCCATCAGAGGTTGAACACACATGGCTGCAAATGACGCACGTGCAAGCACCACCCCGTTGATCGAAAGGCGTTCGATCGACTACATCCCGGAAGCGGAAAGACACGGTCGTCTATTGAGTCAGTTCACCCTGTGGCTGGGTGCCAACCTGCAGATCACTGCGATTGTCACCGGGGCCTTGGCCGTTGTGCTGGGCGGTGATGTGTTCTGGTCGTTGATCGGTCTGTTGATCGGCCAACTGCTGGGCGGCGGCGTGATGGCGCTGCATGCGGCGCAAGGCCCGCAACTGGGCTTGCCGCAGATGATTTCCAGCCGCGTGCAGTTTGGCGTGTATGGCGCGGTGATCCCGCTGGTGCTGGTGTGCCTGATGTACATCGGTTTTTCGGCCAGCGGCTCGCTGCTGGCGGGGCAGGCGGTGGCGCAGCTGCTGCACGTGGAAGACTGGGTCGGCATCGTGCTGTTCGCCGGGCTGATCATGGTGTTCACCGTCTTCGGTTACCGCGTGATCCACGGTATTGGTCGCGTCGCCAGCGTGCTTGGCGTGGTTGCCTTCATCTACCTGTTCTACAAATTGCTCGCCGGTAACGATGTCGGTGCGCTGCTGGGCAACAAGCATTTTTCGCTGAGCAGTTTTCTGTTGGCGATTTCGTTGTCGGCGTCCTGGCAGATCGCGTTCGGCCCGTATGTGGCGGACTACTCCCGCTACTTGCCGCGCAGCACGCAGGCGTCGAAAACCTTCTGGGCGGTTGGCCTGGGTTCGGTGATCGGGGCGCAGGCGTCGATGGTGTTCGGAGTGTTCGCGGCGGCCCTGGCCGGTGCGCAATTCGCCCACCACGAAGTGTCGTTTATCGTCGGCCTGGGCGGCACCGGCATTGTCGCGGCGCTGCTGTATTTCAGCATCGCCTTCGGCAAGGTCACGGTGACCACGCTCAATGCCTACGGCAGCTTCATGTCCATCGCCACCATCATCAGCGGCTTTCGTGGCAGCCGGCACATTTCGAGTGCGGTACGCCTGCTGTACATCTTCCTGATGGTGTCGATTGCCGCCGCGCTGGCGTTGCTGGGCAAGGACTCGTTCCTCAAGGATTTCTCCGCGTTCATCCTGTTTCTGCTGGCGTTTTTCACGCCGTGGAGCGCGATCAACCTGGTGGACTTCTACTGCATCACCAAAGAGCGCTACGACATTCCGGCGCTGTCCAACCCCAATGGTCGCTACGGCCGCTGGAACTGGATGGGCATCAGCATCTACGTGCTGGGCGTGCTGATCCAGATGCCGTTCATCTCCACGCATTTCTACACCGGCCCACTGGTCGCCAGCCTCGGCGACACCGATATCTCCTGGATCATCGGCCTGGTGGTGCCCGCCGCGCTGTATTACTGGGCCGCGAAAAAGTGGCACAGCGCAATTCCTGAACACCTGATCCTGCCGGTAGAGCAGGGCGCTATACCAACGACAAACGGGCTGGCCGCACAAGCCTGATGGGACGTGGACAGGGCAGGATGCCTACTGACTGCCGTAATCCATTTCAAGATTGGGAGCGTCACAACAATGAAAATGAATAAGACCCTGCTGGCCACGCTGCTCTCTGCAGGCTTGCTCGCCTCCGCTGGCGCACAGGCGGCCGGTTGGTGCGAATCCGGTAAGCCGGTGAAGTTCGCAGGCCTGAACTGGGAAAGCGGCATGTTGCTCACCGACATCCTGCAAACCGTGCTGGAAAAAGGCTACGACTGCAAAACCGACAGCCTGCCGGGTAACTCCATCACCATGGAAAACGCCCTGAGCAGCAACGACATCCAAGTGTTTGCCGAAGAGTGGGTCGGCCGCAGCGAAGTCTGGAACAAGGCCGAGAAGGCCGGCAAAGTCGTCGGCGTCGGCGCGCCCGTTGTCGGTGCCGTCGAAGGCTGGTACGTGCCGCGCTACGTGATTGAAGGCGACGCCAAGCGCAAGTTGGAACCCAAGGCGCCAGACCTGAAAAACATCGCTGACCTGGCCAAATACGCCTCGGTGTTCAAGGACCCGGAAGAGCCTTCCAAAGGCCGTTTCTACAACTGCCCGGCCGGCTGGACCTGTGAGCTGGACAACAGCGAAATGCTCAAAAGCTACGGCCTGGAAAGCACCTACACCAACTTCCGCCCAGGCACCGGCCCGGCGCTGGATGCGGCGGTGCTGTCGAGCTACAAGCGTGGCGAGCCGATCCTGTTCTACTACTGGTCGCCGACGCCGCTGATGGGCCAGGTCGACCTGGTCAAGCTCGAAGAAAAGCCCGGTGTGGATAAAAGCGTGAGCATCAAGGTCGGCTTGTCCAAGACCTTCCACGAGCAAGCGCCAGAGCTGGTGGCTGTGCTGGAGAAGGTCAACCTGCCGATCGATTTGCTCAACCAGAACCTGGGTCGCATGGCCAAAGAGCGAATTGAGTCGCCAAAACTGGCGAAAATTTTCCTCAAGGAACATCCTGAAGTCTGGCACGCATGGGTGAGCGACGACGCAGCCAAGAAAATCGACGCGGCCTTGTAGGTCAAGCGTGTCCGACTACCCTGAGGGGCTCGTCGGACACCCGGCCACAACCCACTGGATCGAGAGCACGCTATGTTTCCTGAGAGTTTTACGTTTTCCATCGCCGACTGGGTCAACGGTTGGGTGGACTCACTGGTCACCAACTACGGCGATGTGTTCCGGCACATCTCCGACACCCTGCTGTGGGCCATCGTCAACCTGGAAGGGTTGCTGCGCGCGGCGCCCTGGTGGCTGATGCTGGTCATCGTCGGCGGCATCGCCTGGCATGCCACCCGCAAGGTGGTGACCACGGCGGTGATCGTCGGCCTGCTGTTCCTGGTGGGCGCGGTTGGCCTGTGGGACAAGCTGATGCAGACGCTGGCGCTGATGATGGTCGCCACGGTGATCTCGGTGCTGATCGGCATTCCGCTGGGCATCTTGTCGGCGCGCAGCAATCGCCTGCGCTCGGTGCTGATGCCGTTGCTGGACATCATGCAAACCATGCCGAGCTTCGTGTACCTGATCCCGGTGCTGATGCTGTTCGGCCTGGGCAAGGTGCCGGCGATTTTCGCCACAGTGATCTACGCCGCGCCACCGCTGATTCGCCTGACCGACCTGGGCATTCGTCAAGTCGACGGCGAAGTCATGGAAGCCATCAACGCCTTCGGTGCCAACCGCTGGCAGCAACTGTTCGGCGTGCAACTGCCGCTGGCGCTGCCAAGCATCATGGCCGGTATCAACCAGACCACCATGATGGCGTTGTCGATGGTGGTCATCGCCTCGATGATCGGCGCGCGTGGCTTGGGTGAAGACGTGCTCGTCGGCATCCAGACCCTCAACGTCGGCCGTGGCCTCGAAGCCGGGCTGGCGATTGTGATTCTTGCAGTGGTCATCGACCGCATTACCCAGGCCTATGGTCGTCCACGGCATGAGGCGAGCAAATGACTACTGTCAGCAAAATTGAAGTTAAAAACGTCTTCAAGATTTTCGGCAACCGTTCCAAGGACGCCCTGGCCATGGTGGGCCAGGGCAAGACCAAGGATCAGGTACTGGCCGAGACCGGTTGCGTGGTCGGCGTCAACGACTTGTCCCTGAGCATCGGCACCGGCGAGATCTTCGTGATCATGGGCCTGTCGGGCTCGGGCAAATCCACGCTGGTGCGCCACTTCAACCGCCTGATCGACCCTACCAGCGGCGCGATCCTGGTGGACGGCGAAGACATCCTGCAACTGGACATGGAAGCCCTGCGCCAATTCCGTCGGCACAAGATCAGCATGGTGTTCCAGAGCTTCGGCCTGCTGCCCCACAAGAGCGTGCTCGACAACGTCGCCTACGGCCTGAAAGTGCGTGGCGAAACCAAGCAGGTGTGCGCCGAGCGCGCGCTGCACTGGATCGAAACCGTGGGCCTCAAAGGCTACGAAAACAAATACCCGCACCAGCTGTCCGGCGGCATGCGCCAGCGTGTGGGCCTGGCCCGCGCCTTGGCAGCCGACACCGACATCATCCTGATGGACGAAGCCTTCAGCGCCCTCGACCCGCTGATCCGCGCCGAGATGCAGGACCAGTTGCTCGAGCTGCAAAAGACCCTGCACAAAACCATCGTGTTCATCACCCACGACCTCGACGAAGCCGTGCGCATCGGCAACCGCATTGCGATTCTCAAGGACGGCAAGCTGATCCAGGTCGGCACGCCGCGCGAGATTCTGCATTCGCCGGCGGATGAGTATGTGGACCGGTTTGTTCAGCGGCGGGCGGCGGTGGTCTGAGCCCGATTGTGTGGTGAGGCTGCGGGCCCTATCGGGGGCAAGCCGCCTCCCACAGGTTGAACTGTGAACACCTTCAAAGGTGGAAGGGGGCTTGCCCCCGAAGAGGCCGGTAAGGCTGCACAAGAATTGAAGAAGGTATGAAGATGTCCCAGGCAGCAAAAATCATCATCGCCGACGCCCCCCTGCGTTGGCAGGACGTGGTCGCCGTCGCCCGCTTTGGGGCGCAGCTCGAACTCTCGGGCCACGCCTGGGCGCGCATCGACAATGCCCAGGCCATCGTGCAGCGCATCGTCACCAGCGGCGAGCGCGCCTATGGCGTGAACACCGGCCTGGGCGCGCTGTGCAATGTGTCGCTCAAGGGCGAGCAACTCAGCCAGCTGTCGCGCAATACCTTGCTGAGCCACGCCTGCGGCGTCGGCCCGGTGCTGAGTGACGAGCAAACCCGCGCGATTATTTGCGCGGCAATTATCAACTACAGCCACGGCAAATCCGGCCTGCACCCACAGGTGGTGCATTCGCTGCTGGCGCTGCTCAACCACGGCATCACGCCGCAAGTGCCGTCCCAGGGTTCGGTGGGTTACTTGACTCACATGGCCCACGTCGGCGTGGCGTTGCTCGGTGTCGGCACGGTGAGCTATCGCGGTCAGATCGTGACAGCGCAAGAAGCGTTACAGGCAGAAGGTTTGCAGCCTGTGGTACTCGGCGCCAAAGACGGCCTGTGCCTGGTCAATGGCACGCCGTGCATGACCGGCCTTAGCTGCCTGGCCCTGGCCGACGCACATCATTTGCTGCAATGGGCCGACGTGATCGGCGCCATGAGTTTCGAGGCCCAGCGCGGCCAGATCGACGCCTTTGATGAAGCCATCATCGCCCTCAAGCCGCACCCGGGCATGCAGCACGTCGGCATCAACCTGCGCGCGCTGCTCGATGGCAGTGAAGTGATCGCCAGCAGCCAAGGCATTCGCACCCAGGACGCCTTGAGCATCCGCTCGATCCCGCAGATCCACGGCGCCGCCCGCGACCAGGTTGAACACGCCACGCGCCAGATCGAGACCGAACTCAACAGCGCCACCGACAACCCGCTGGTGCTCGGCACGCCAGACGCCTACCGCGTAGTGTCCCAGGCCAACCCGCACGGGCAGTCCGTGGCCTTGGCGGCCGACATGCTCGCCATCGCCATGGCCGAAATCGGCTCAGTGGCCGAGCGCCGCCTGGACCGCCTGATCAACCCGCACGTCAGCGGCTTGCCGGCGTTCCTGGTCAGCAACCCCGGCGTCAACTCCGGGATGATGATCGTGCAATACGTCGCCGCTTCGCTGTGCGGGCAAAACCGCCAGCTGGCGCAACCGGCGGTGCTCGACAACTTCGTCACCTCCGGCCTGCAGGAAGACCACCTGAGCATGGGCACCAACGCCGCGCTCAAGCTGCACCAGTTGCTGGCCAACGTCACCCAGATTCTCGCCATCGAGTACCTGCTGGCGGCCCAGGCTTTCGAGTTTCTCAAGGACCAGCGTTTCGGCGCGGGCACCGACAGCGCCTGGCGTCTGCTACGTGAAAAAGTCCCACCTTACGAGCAAGACCGCTGGCTGGCGCCGGACATCGCCAGCGCCGCCGCGTTGCTCAAGGACACCGCTTTGCTGCACCACGTATTACCCCATTTGCACTGATTACTTATTCAAAAATTTCAGAAGAACAATTCAAAGGAGCATGAATGTGACTGCGCTAAATCTGATTCCAGGCCAACTGAGTCTTGCCCAACTGCGGGCCATCTACCAGCAGCCGGTAACCCTCAGTCTGGATGACAGCGCCACGGCGCAGATCGAAGCCAGTGTTGCCTGCGTGGAGCAGATTCTCGCCGAGAATCGCACCGCCTATGGCATCAACACCGGTTTCGGCCTGCTGGCCTCGACCCGCATCGCCAGCGAAGACCTGGAAAACCTCCAGCGTTCGCTGGTGCTGTCCCACGCCGCCGGCGTTGGTGAGCCGATCAGCGACGCGCTGGTGCGGTTGGTCATGGTGCTCAAGGTCAACAGCCTGAGCCGTGGTTTCTCCGGGATTCGCCGCCAGGTGATCGACGCACTGATCGCACTGGTCAACGCCGAGGTGTACCCGCACATCCCACTCAAAGGTTCGGTCGGCGCTTCGGGCGACCTGGCGCCGTTGGCGCACATGTCGCTGGTGCTGCTGGGCGAAGGCAAGGCGCGCTACAACGGCGAATGGCTGGAAGCCACCGAGGCACTGAAAGTCGCAGGCCTGACGCCGCTGACCCTTGCCGCCAAAGAAGGCCTGGCCCTGCTCAATGGCACCCAGGTGTCCACCGCCTATGCGCTGCGCGGCCTGTTCGAGGGTGAAGACTTGTTCGCCGCTGCACTCGCGTGCGGCGGCCTGACCGTGGAAGCCGTGCTCGGCTCGCGCTCGCCGTTCGACGCGCGTATTCACGCCGCACGTGGCCAACGTGGGCAGATCGATTCGGCTGCGGCCTATCGCGACCTGCTCGGTGAAAGCAGCCAGGTCTCCCAGTCGCACCAGAACTGCGACAAGGTGCAAGACCCGTACTCCCTGCGCTGCCAGCCACAAGTCATGGGCGCCTGCCTGACCCAGTTCCGCCAGGCCGCCGACGTGCTGGTGGTAGAGGCCAACGCCGTGTCGGATAACCCGCTGGTGTTTGCTGCCGAAGGCGACGTGATTTCCGGCGGCAACTTCCACGCCGAACCGGTGGCCATGGCGGCTGACAACATGGCGTTGGCCATCGCCGAAATCGGCTCCCTGAGCGAGCGCCGTATCTCGTTGATGATGGACAAACACATGTCGCAATTGCCGCCGTTCCTGGTGGGCAATGGCGGGGTCAACTCCGGCTTCATGATCGCCCAGGTGACTGCTGCTGCACTCGCCAGCGAGAACAAGGCGCTGTCCCATCCGCACAGCGTGGATAGCCTGCCGACTTCGGCGAACCAGGAAGACCACGTGTCCATGGCCCCGGCTGCGGGCAAACGCCTGTGGGAAATGGCCGAGAACACCCGTGGCATCCTGGCGGTGGAATGGCTGGCGGCGTGCCAGGGCCTGGACCTGCGCGACGGTTTGAAAACCTCGCCGAAGCTGGAAAAAGCCCGTGGCATCCTGCGCGCCAAGGTCGGCTTCTACGACAAGGACCGCTTCTTCGCCCCGGACATCAATGCCGCCAGCGAACTGCTCGCCAGCCGCTGCCTGAATGAGCTGGTGCCGGCCAAGTTGCTGCCGAGCCTCTAAGCTCGCCGCTGTCCAACTGTGGGCGCTGGCTTGCCTGCGATAGCTATCTGTCAGTTGAAACATGTGTGACTGACATACCGCCATCGCAGCAAGCCAGCGCCCACAGGTTGAGCATTCGCCGATTTGAATTTTCTCGGGATAACAATAACTAGGGAAGAGAAATGCACCAGCAAGAAAAGGGTTTGAAACGCGGGCTGAATGCCCGACATATTCGCTTCATGGCACTCGGTTCCGCGATCGGCACCGGGCTCTTCTATGGCTCTGCCTCCGCCATTCAGATGGCCGGCCCCGCCGTGCTGCTCGCCTACCTGATCGGCGGCGCCGCCGTATTCATGGTGATGCGCGCCCTCGGCGAGATGGCTGTGCACAATCCGGTTGCAGGCTCCTTCGGCCAGTACGCCAGCACCTACCTGGGCCCGATGGCCGGGTTTATCCTCGGCTGGACCTATGCGTTTGAAATGATCATCGTCTGCCTCGCCGACGTCACCGCGTTCGGCATCTACATGGGCTTTTGGTTTCCCGAGGTCGCGCGCTGGGTGTGGGTGCTCGGCATTGTGTTTTTGATCGGCGGCCTGAACCTGTGCAACGTCAAAGTGTTTGGCGAGATGGAGTTCTGGCTGTCGCTGCTCAAGGTCGGCGCCATTGTGGCGATGATTCTCGGCGGTTTCGGCATCATGCTGTTCGGCATTCATTCGGCCGGCGATACCCAGGCCAGCGGCATCAGCAACCTGTGGGCCCATGGCGGCTTCATGCCCAACGGCGTTGGCGGCCTGATCGCCTCGTTCGCGGTGGTGATGTTTGCGTTCGGCGGCATCGAAATCATCGGCATCACCGCCGGTGAAGCCAAGGACCCGCAACGCGTGATCCCCAAGGCGATCAACGCAGTGCCGTTGCGCATCCTGTTGTTCTACGTGCTGACGCTGTTCGTGTTGATGGCGATCTACCCGTGGCCGCAGATCGGCAGCCAGGGCAGCCCGTTCGTGCAGATCTTCAGCAACCTCGGCATCGGCTCGGCGGCGACCATTCTTAACATCGTGGTGATCTCGGCGGCCGTCTCGGCCATCAACAGCGACATCTTTGGCGCCGGCCGCATGATGTACGGCCTGGCCCAGCAAGGGCAGGCGCCCAAGGGCTTTGCGCAGTTGTCCAAACAGGGCGTGCCGTGGATGACCGTGGTGGTGATGGGCGCGGCGTTGCTCGGCGGCGTGGTGCTCAATTACCTGATCCCGGAGAACGTGTTCCTGGTGATCGCCTCGATTGCCACCTTCGCCACTGTGTGGGTGTGGCTGATGATTCTGTTCACTCAGGTCGCGATGCGCCGCTCGATGACCAGGGAGCAGGTCGCCGCGCTGAAATTCCCGGTGCCGTTCTGGCCCTATGCGCCCGCAGCGGCGATCGTGTTCATGCTGTTCGTGTTTGGCGTGCTGGGTTACTTCCCGGACACCCAGGCCGCTTTGCTGGTCGGCGCCGTGTGGATTGTGCTGCTCGTCGTCGCTTACCTGCTGTGGGTCAAACCCGCTGCCGGGCAAGCGGCCAAGGTTCATTACGACCCGGCTTTGTCTCATCGTTAACTTAGGGAGGCGTTGATGAAAACGCTTTGGCAACACTGCCACGTCGCAACCATGGCAGACGGCAAATACTCGATCATCGAGGATGCCGCCATGGTCACTGCCAATTCGCTCATCGAGTGGATTGGCCCCCGCAGCCAGGCGCCGACGGCGGATTACGCCCAGGTGCATGACCTGCAAGGCGCGTGGGTCACCCCCGGGCTGATCGACTGCCACACCCACACGGTGTTCGGCGGCAATCGCAGCGGCGAATTCGAGCAGCGCCTTGAAGGCGTGAGCTACGCCGACATCGCGGCCAAGGGAGGCGGTATTGCCAGCACCGTGCGCGCCACCCGCGCGGCCACTGAAGATGAGCTGTTTGCCAGCGCGCACAAGCGCCTGCGCAGTTTGCTGCGTGACGGCGTGACCACGGTGGAGATCAAGTCCGGCTACGGCCTGGACCTGGCCAGCGAGCGCAAACTGCTGCGGGTCATCCGTCGCCTCGGCGAAGCGCTGCCGGTCAGCGTGCGCGCCACGTGCCTGGCAGCGCACGCATTGCCGCCGGAGTACAAGGACCGTGCCGACGATTACATCGACCACATCTGCCACGAGATGCTGCCGGCCCTGGCGGCCGAAGGGCTGGTGGACGCGGTGGACGCCTTCTGCGAATACCTGGCGTTTTCCCCGGAACAGGTTGAGCGCGTGTTCAAGGTCGCCCAGCAACTTGGCCTGCCGGTGAAGCTGCACGCCGAGCAACTCTCTTCGTTGCATGGCTCAAGCCTGGCCGCGCGTTACCACGCGCTGTCGGCGGACCATCTGGAATTCATGACCGAGGACGACGCCATCGCCATGGCCGCGTCGGGCACTGTCGCCGTGTTGCTGCCGGGCGCGTTCTACTTTCTGCGTGAAACCCAGCTGCCGCCGATGGATGCGCTGCGCAAGCACGGCGTGAAGATTGCCATCGCCAGCGACCTCAACCCCGGCACCTCGCCGGCGCTGTCGGTGCGCCTGATGCTGAACATGGCCTGCACGCTGTTCCGCATGACCCCGGAAGAAGCCCTGGCCGGCGCCACGCAACACGCGGCTACCGCGCTGGGTATGGGCGACACCCACGGCTCGCTGGAAGTGGGCAAGGTCGCCGACTTTGTCGCCTGGCAGATTGATCGCCCCGCCGACCTGGCCTACTGGCTGGGCGGCGAACTGGATAAACGCGTGGTGCGCCACGGCGTCGATGTCACTGTTTAAGGAGCACTGCTGTGGATAAGGTTCTGAACTTCAAACAAGGCCGAGTGCCGCTGCTGATCAGCATGCCCCACGCGGGCCTGCGCCTGACGCCTGCGGTGCAAGCCGGGCTGATCCCCGAGGCACACAGCCTGCCGGACACCGACTGGCACATTCCCACGCTGTATGACTTTGCCGAAGACCTGGGCGCCAGCACCTTGTCGGCAGAGTACTCGCGGTTTGTGATCGACCTGAACCGGCCATCGGACGACAAGCCGCTGTATGTCGGCGCCACTACGGGGCTGTACCCGGCGACATTGTTCGACGGCGTGCCGTTATTTCGCGAAGGCCTGGAGCCTTCCGCCGAGGAGCGCGCCACTTACCTGCAGAAGATTTGGGGGCCGTACCACCGCGCCCTGCAAGAGGAACTGGTGCGGCTCAAGGCCGAGTTCGGCTACGCGCTGCTGTTTGATGCGCACTCGATCCGCTCGGTGATCCCGCACCTGTTTGAAGGCAAGCTGCCGGACTTCAACCTCGGCACTTTCAACGGCGCGGCGTGTGACCCGGAACTGGCCAGCCAGTTGGAAAGCATCTGCGCTCAGCATTCGCAGTACACCCATGTGCTTAACGGGCGCTTCAAGGGCGGGCATATCACTCGCCATTACGGCGACCCGGCGCAGGATATTCACGCGGTGCAGTTGGAGTTGTGCCAGAGCGCTTATATGGAGGAGTTTGAGCCGTTTCGTTATCGGCCGGATTTGGCCGAGCCGACACGGGTGGTGTTGAAGCAGTTGCTGGAAGGGTTGTTGGCCTGGGGGCAGAAGCACTACCGGTAATTTTTGGTACTGCTGAAATAGCTTTCGCGAGCAAGCCCGCTCCCACATTTGGCCGAGTTCCAACATGAGAACGCGGTCCCAATGTGGGAGCGGGCTTGCTCGCGAAGAGGCCCTCACAGTCGCCCCAGTGCAACTGCCGGTCGCCACAGGTCGTGTTAACAGAGGTCCCGCTGGGTAAGGTTGTGGGTAGGGCGCGCCAGACGCCACTCCCACAATAAAGCTGCCGAGTGAGACCTCATCCATGAAAAGACTGTTGTTGATCCTCACCGCCGCCGCTTTGATCAGCGCCAACGCCATGGCCGCAGAACCTGCATCCTGCAAAGCCATACGCATGGGCGTGGTCAGCTGGACCGACGTGGTCGCCACCTCCGGCATGGCTGACGTGCTGCTCAATGGCTTGGGCTACGACAGCAAACAGACCAGCGCCGTGCAACAGATCATCTTTGCCGGCATCCGCGACAAGCGCCTGGATATCTTCCTCGGCTACTGGAAACCGGCGATGGACAACAACATCGCGCCGTTCCTGGCCGCCAAGCAGGTCAAGGTCTTCGACACGCCCAGCCTGTCTGACGCCCAGGCCACTCTGGCGGTGCCGCAATACGTGGCCGACGCCGGGCTGAAAACCTTTGCCGACATTGCGCGCTTCAAGGACAAGCTGGGCGCCAAGATCTACGGCATCGAGCCTGGCAGTGGCGCGAATACCGATATCCAGAAAATGATCGACACCAACCACTTTGGCCTGGGCGGCTTCAAGCTGGTTGCCTCCGGTGAAGCGGGCATGCTCGCGGCCGTGCAGCGTGCGGTGAACCGCAAGGAGTTTGTCGTGTTTGTCGGTTGGACCCCGCACCCGATGAACATCAACATGAAAATGGCTTACCTCACCGGCAGCGAAGATGTGTTTGGCGCTGACGAAGGTCGGGCCACGGTGTCCACCGTGACCGCGCCGGATTTCGCCGAGCGTTGCCCCAACGCCAACCGGCTGCTGACAAACCTGACCTTCACCGCCGCGCAGGAAAGCCAGTTGATGGTGCCGATCATGGAGCGCCAATCGCCGCAGGACGTCGCCAAGCAATGGCTGCGCGAGCACCCCGAGGATTTGCAGCGCTGGCTGGCTGGGGTGACAGCGTTTGATGGCGGCGATGGCGTCGCGGCCGTCCAGTCCAGCCTCAAACCCTAAGCCAACGCACGGTAGCTCAAACAACACAGGGCAAATGTGGGAGCGGGCTTGCCCGCGATGGCGGCATATCAGGTCATTCACAAGTGGCTGACACACCGCTATCGCAGGCAAGCCAGCTCCCACACTTGATCTACAGCGATTAGGGATATTTGCGCATGTATCCGATTTCTCCGCAGCTTGCGGCCTTCGTCACTAAAACCGAATCCTTCAGCAGCGACGACTCGTCGCTCGCAGGTTTGCGCCGCAACTACGACCGCATGTGCCAGGCATTCACCCCGCCGAAGCCAGCAGGGCTGCAAGTCTCTGACTTTGCCCTCGGTGCAGTCGGCGTGCGCAGCTATCTCCCTTCGGCGCCCACGCCAACCGAAGGCTGGCCATGCCTGCTTTATATGCACGGCGGCGGCTGGGTGGTCGGCGGGCTGGATTCCCATGACTTCATCTGCTTCGAACTGGCCAGCACGCTTGAAGTACTGGTGATCGCCATCGACTACCGCCTGGCGCCGGAACACCCGTTCCCGGCGGCATACCAGGATTGCCGCGCAGTGTGGCAGGCCATCCAGGCCGGGCAGGGGCCGCACGCGCTCAACCTGCAGCGCCTGGTGGTGATGGGCGACAGCGCGGGCGGCAATCTGGCTGCGGCGTTGTGCCTGGGTTTGCGCGATGACGGCCAGCCGCTGCCCCGCGCCCAGGTGCTGATTTACCCAGGTTTGGGCGGCGCGGCGGACCTGCCGTCGCGCCGTGATTGCATGGATGCGCCCTTGCTCAGTACCGCCGACACCGACTGCTACCTGGCGCTCTACCTGCCGGGCGCGGACACGCCATCGGCCTATGCCATGCCACTGCTGGCCAAGGACTTCAGCGGTTTACCCAAGGCGCTGATCGCCGTGGCCCAGTTCGACCCGCTGCGCGATGACGGCATGCTGTATGCCGAACGCCTGCGGGCGGCAACTGTGGAGGCGGTGTTGTATCCCGGCAAAGGTCTGGTCCACGGCTGTTTGCGCGCGCGCGGCCAAGTGGCGCAGGTGGATCAGCTCTACGACTATCTATTGGGCTACGTGCGGCGCTGCCTGGGGAGCGAAGGGCTGACACAGGTCTAAGTGCTCAAGGACATGCTCATTGCACAATTCGGGTTTATGATGCCAGACGGCAAAAATAATAGACGTCCCCTCAGGGATGAACCCGACACCCTACGGAGCGCGCAATGCAGACTTGGTACCCGCAGATCAAACCCTACGCCCGGCACGATCTGGCCGTCGATGACACCCACACCCTGTACGTCGATGAAAGCGGCTCCCCCGAAGGCTTGCCCGTCGTCTTTATCCACGGTGGCCCGGGCTCCGGCTGCGACGCCCAGAGCCGCTGCTACTTTGATCCGAACCTGTACCGCATTGTCACCTTCGACCAGCGCGGCTGCGGACGCTCCACGCCTCGCGCCAGCCTGGAAAACAACACCACCTGGGACCTGGTCGCCGACCTTGAGCGCATTCGCGAACACCTGGGCATCGAAAAGTGGGTGCTGTTTGGCGGCTCCTGGGGCTCGACCCTGTCGCTGGCTTACGCGCAAACCCATCCCGAGCGCGTGCATGGCCTGATCCTGCGCGGGATCTTCCTGGCGCGTGACCAGGACATTCACTGGTTTTACCAGGAAGGCGCGAGCCGCATGTTCCCGGATTACTGGCAGGACTACCTGGCACCGATCCCGGCGGATGAGCGCCACGACCTGGTCGCCGCCTACCACAAACGCCTGACCGGCAACGACCAGATCGCCCAGATGCACGCCGCCAAGGCGTGGTCCGGCTGGGAAGGCCGCATGCTGGGCCTGTGCCCGAGCCCGCAGCATGTCGAGCGGTTTTCCGAGCCGCAGCGCGCGCTGTCGATCGCACGTATCGAATGCCACTACTTCACCAACAACTCCTTCCTTGAGCCCAACCAGCTGATTCGCGACATGCACAAGATCGCCCACTTGCCTGGCGTAATCATTCACGGGCGCTACGATATGATCTGCCCGCTGGACAATGCCTGGGAGCTGCATCAGGCGTGGCCCAACAGTGAGCTGCAGGTGATTCGCGAGGCCGGCCATGCCGCGTCCGAGCCCGGCATTACCGATGCCTTGGTGCGTGCAACCGGCGAAATGGCACGGCGCCTGCTTGATCTGCCGCCAGAAGAAGCATGAAGGGCCTGTTACAACGGGTGCGTGGCGCCCGCGTCGAAGTGGCGGGCGAGGTCGTAGGCGCTGTTGACCAGGGTTTGCTGGTGCTGGTCGCCGTTGAGCCTTCAGATACCCCAGAGAGCGCCGACAAACTGTTACACAAGCTGCTTAACTACCGGGTATTCAGTGATGACGAGGGCAAGATGAACCTGTCCTTGAAAGACATTGGCGGCGGTTTGCTGCTGGTGTCGCAGTTCACCCTGGCGGCCGATACCAAAAGTGGCCTGCGGCCAAGCTTCTCCACGGCGGCCCCTCCGGCGCTGGGAGCAGCGCTTTTTGATCACTTGCTGTTACAAGCGCAACAATTGCATGGCAAGGTGGCGTCAGGGCGTTTTGGGGCGGATATGCAGGTGCATTTGGTCAATGATGGCCCTGTGACCTTCCTCTTACAGACATGAATGTATTAAAAACGACGTTAATGCCTAAAAACGCAGGGTTTCGCTACAAATACTTCGTTGTCCCTGATGCGTTGTTTCGCGGGCTACTAGATAATCGCGCGCTACGGGGATCAGCGTTGTTTGGTCCATTTTTGACTTAGGTAGAGACTTGTCCGACAAACCAATGGGGAATCATTTTGACCCAAGGGAGTCGGAACAATGCTCGCCAACCTGGCATATAGATAGCTGGCCGTTGGTTTTTTGATCTGTTTTCGGCGAGGGTTGCTCGTGATTGTTAGTCCCTGTAATGCACCAAAATTGTCTGCCAAACGGTTACGAAACGCACTGGTAACGGGCTCTGCCCTGTTTTGCCTGTTCGGCGCGGGTCAACTGTGGGCATTCAGTCTGGATGATGTGTCGGCCAAGGCAAAAGAGCTGGCCGGGCAGAAATACGAAGCTCCGCGCAGCAATCTGCCGAACGAATTTCGCGAAATGAAATTCGCCGACTATCAGAAGATTCGTTTCCGTAACGAAAAGGCCGAGTGGGCCGATCAGAACACGCCGTTCAAGCTGTCCTTCTATCACCAGGGCATGCACTTCGACACGCCGGTGAAAATCAACGAAGTCACCGCCGACACCGTCCAGGAAATCAAATACGACCCGACGCGTTTCGATTTCGGCGACGTGAAATACGATCCCAAGTCCACTGAACAGCTGGGTTATGCCGGTTTCCGTGTGCTGTACCCGATCAACACGCCCGACAAGCAAGACGAAATCATGACCATGCTTGGCGCCAGCTACTTCCGCGTCGTCGGCAAAGGCCAGTCGTATGGCCTGTCTGCCCGTGGCATGGCGATCGACACTGCATTGCCGTCCGGTGAAGAGTTCCCGCGTTTCACCGAATTCTGGATCGAGCGTCCAAAACCGGGTGAAAAGCAGTTAGTGATCTTCGCCTTGCTGGACTCCCCACGCGCCACCGGCGCCTATCGCCTGACCCTGCGCCCTGGCACCGACACCGTTGTCGACGTCAAGTCGCAGATGTTCCTGCGCGACAAGGTCAGCAAACTGGGCGTTGCCCCGCTGACCAGCATGTTCCTGTTCGGTGCGAACCAGCCGTCCAAGGTGCTCAACTACCGTCGTGAACTGCACGATTCCAGCGGTCTGTCGATCCATGCCGGCAATGGCGAGTGGATCTGGCGCCCTCTGAACAACCCTAAACACCTGTCGGTCAGCAACTTTGCCATCGAAAACCCGCGTGGTTTCGGCCTGCTGCAACGCGGCCGCGACTTCAGCCACTACGAAGACCTGGACGACAACTACGACAAGCGCCCAAGCGCCTGGATCGAGCCTGAAGGCGAATGGGGCAAGGGTTCGGTCGATTTGGTAGAGATTCCGACCGCCGATGAAACCAACGACAACATCGTTGCGTTCTGGAGCCCGGCCGAGCTGCCAAAAGTCGGCGAGCCGCTGGACATCAGCTACCGCCTGCACTGGACCATGGACGAGAAAGCCCTGCACCCGGCCGACAGCGCCTGGGTCAAGCAGACCCTGCGTTCGACCGGTGACGTGAAGCAATCCAACCTGATCCGTCAGCCGGACGGCAGCGTGGCCTACCTGGTTGACTTCGAGGGCCCGTCCCTCAAAGCCCTGCCGGCAGACGCCGCGGTGCGCAGCCAAGTGAGTGTCGGCGACAACGCCGAAATCGTTGAAAACAGCGTGCGTTACAACGAACACACCAAAGGCTGGCGCCTGACCCTGCGGATGAAGATCAAGGACGCAGGCAAACCGACTGAAATGCGTGCGGCCCTGGTCCAGGACATCCCGCAGCCGGAGCCTGAAAAAGCGTCGACCCAAGTGATCAAGGCCGACAAGCTCTTGGCCAAGCAACACGAGAAACAGGCCAAGAAAGAAGCTAAAGAAGCTAAAGACGCGAAAGAAGCCAAAGACAAGGAAGCCAAGCAGCCAGAAGCTGCCCCGGCCACGCCACTCTCTAATCCGGAGCCGGCCAAGACAGAACACGTCCTGACCGAAACCTGGAGCTATCAGTTGCCTGCCGATGAGTAATTCTCAAGCCACGCCCGAGACTCTGTCCGAGTACCTGGCGCACCTCCCGATGACCGCCGAGCAGCGCGCCGAGCTGGCGGGCTGCACGTCCTTCAGCGAGCTGCATGAGCGGCTTTCGTCCGCGACCTTCGACGCACCAACCGACGCTGCCCAAGCGTCGGTCGGCCGTCGGCTGACCCTCAACACCGCCGAAGAGCTGCAAGACGCGGAAATGCTTGCGCTCGACGCCAGCGGCCGGGTTTGCCTGAAGGCCACACCGCCGATCCGTCGGACCAAAGTGGTGCCTGAGCCTTGGCGCACCAACATTCTGGTGCGCGGTTGGCGCCGGATGACCGGTCGCACCAACCCGCCGAAGCCGCCCAAGGACGATCGTGTACTGCCGGCCGCGCGCTGGCGTACCGTCGGTTCGATCCGCCGCTACATCCTGCTGATTTTGATGCTCGGTCAGACCATCGTTGCCGGCTGGTACATGAAAGGCATCATGCCGTACCAGGGCTGGTCACTGGTCGACTTCGACGAAGTGCGCAACCAGACCTTGCTGCAAACCGCGACCCAAGTCCTGCCTTACGCCCTGCAAACCAGCATCCTGATCATGTTCGGGATCTTGTTCTGCTGGGTCTCGGCCGGTTTCTGGACCGCGCTGATGGGCTTTCTGGAACTGCTCACCGGTCACGATAAATACCGGATTTCCGGTAAAAGTGCCGGTGACGAGCCGATTCCGAAAGACGCCCGCACCGCGCTGGTAATGCCGATTTGCAACGAAGACGTGCCCCGGGTATTTGCCGGTCTGCGCGCCACTTTCGAGTCGGTGGCCGCCACGGGCGATCTGGACCGTTTCGATTTCTTCGTCCTCAGTGACAGTAACGAAGCCGATATCTGCATCGCCGAACAGCAAGCCTGGCTTGACGTGTGCCGCGAAGCCGGGGGGTTCGGCAAGATCTTCTATCGCCGCCGTCGCCGTCGCGTCAAACGCAAAAGCGGCAACCTCGACGACTTCTGCCGTCGCTGGGGCGGTGACTACAAGTACATGGTGGTCCTCGACGCCGACAGCGTGATGAGCGGCGAATGCCTGACCAGCCTGGTGCGCCTGATGGAAGCCACGCCGGATGCCGGGATCATCCAGACCGCGCCGCGTGCGTCGGGCATGGACACCCTGTATGCGCGCATGCAGCAGTTCGCCACCCGTGTGTACGGCCCGCTGTTTACCGCTGGCCTGCACTTCTGGCAGCTGGGTGAATCCCACTACTGGGGCCACAACGCGATCATCCGCATGAAGCCGTTTATCGAGCACTGCGCCCTGGCGCCGTTGCCGGGTAAAGGCGCGTTTGCCGGTGCGATCCTCTCCCACGACTTCGTTGAAGCAGCGCTGATGCGCCGTGCCGGCTGGGGCGTGTGGATTGCCTACGACTTGCCGGGCAGCTACGAAGAACTGCCGCCGAACCTGCTGGACGAACTCAAGCGTGACCGTCGCTGGTGCCACGGTAACCTGATGAACTTCCGCCTGTTCCTGGTAAAAGGCATGCACCCGGTGCACCGCGCGGTGTTCCTGACCGGCGTGATGTCGTACCTGTCGGCGCCGTTGTGGTTCTTCTTCCTGGTGCTGTCGACGGCGTTGCTGGCGGTGAACACCCTGATGGAGCCGCAGTACTTCATGGCGCCACGCCAGTTGTACCCGCTGTGGCCGCAATGGCATCCGGACAAGGCGGTGGCGTTGTTCTCCACCACCATCGTGCTGTTGTTCCTGCCTAAGTTGCTGAGCATCATCCTGATCTGGGCCAAGGGCGCGAAAGAGTTCGGCGGCAAGTTCAAGGTGACCTTGTCGATGCTGCTGGAGATGCTGTTCTCGATGCTGCTGGCGCCGGTGCGGATGATCTTCCACACCCGTTTCGTGCTCGCCGCGTTCCTCGGCTGGGCTGCGACCTGGAACTCGCCGCAGCGTGACGACGACTCCACGCCGTGGAGCGAGGCGGTCAAGCGTCACGGCCCGCAAACATTGCTCGGCTTCCTCTGGGCGTTGTTGGTGGTGTGGCTGAACCCAAGCTTCCTGTGGTGGCTGATCCCGATTGTCGGTTCGCTGATGCTGTCGATTCCGGTGTCGGTGATTTCCAGCCGCGTGAAGCTGGGTCTCAAGTCCCGCGACGAGAGCCTGTTCCTGATCCCTGAGGAATACAATCCGCCGCAGGCCTTGCTGTCGACCGAGAAGTACACCCACGAAAACCGTTGGCACGCGCTGAACGACGGGTTTGTGCGTTCGGTCGTCGACCCGCAGCAGAATGCGCTGGCCTGCGCCCTGGCGACCTCGCGTCACCGTGAAGCGGAGCCGATCGAGCATCTGCGTCAGGAGCGTGTCCGCCACGCATTGAAAGTCGGCCCTGCCGGCCTCAACAACGGCGAGCGCGTGGCGCTGCTCAGCGATCCGGTCGCCCTGGCTCGCCTGCACCAGCAAGTCTGGAGCGAAGGTCACGCCGAGTGGCTCGGCGCCTGGCGTGCTTCGATCAAGGCGGACCCGCACGCGCCTTTGCTGCCGCTGCAACCGCTGTCGTCCCAGGCTCAACCGGCCTGATTCATACGCCCCCGAGGGCTCACCTCGGGGGCGTTTGAAGCGCTGGTCCTACAGCGTTTCGCGCTTCTTCCTCTACGCACTAATGCCTTGTTATTTCGAAACAAAAGTCCTTTGTTCGCGACGTATTGCCGTGCCTGTGGCTGGGTTAGCATCGCCCCCTCGAATTGACGAGGTCACAGGGGGAATCATGAGCAAAAGCTATTGTTGGGCGTGGCTGACAGGCGCTGTCGCATGGGTGTACGCGGGTCTGCTGAGTGCCGGCGCCCTGGATGACGCCGTGCGCCGTGGCGTGCTTAAGGTCGGCACCACGCCCGCCTATGTGCCCTTCGAGATGACGGACAAGCAGGGACGCATCGTCGGCTTCGAGATCGATTTGCTCAAGGCCATGAGCCACGCCCTGGGCGTCCAACTCGAATTGGTCACCATGCCCTATACCGACCTGGTACCGGGGCTGATGGCGAACAAGTTCGATCTGATCGGCAGCGGCATGACGGTCACTCAAGAGCGCAATCTGAAGCTCAATTTCAGCGACTCCTTCATCGTGGTTGGCCAAACCGCGCTGCTGCATCCGAGCCTGGCCGGCAAAATTTCCAGTATCGAAGACTTGGACGAAGCGGGTTATCGGATCGCCGCCACGGCAGGTACCACCGCAGAGACAGCGGCGCGACGCTTTCTCGGGGCAGCCCGGTTAAGCAGTTTCGCCACCGCGGAAGAGGGCGTGCGGCAGGTGGTGGAGGGCAATGCCGATGCCTTCATTCATGACGCACCCTACAACCTGATCGCAATGGCCCGGCCGGAAAACCGCACACTGTTGGCGCTTGAGCAGCCATTTACCTTCGAGCCTCTGGCGTTCGGGTTGAAAAAAGGTGATTACGACAGCCTCAACTGGATCAACCACTTCCTCAGCCAGGTGGCCCAGGACGGGACCTACGATCGCCTGCACGACAAGTGGTTCAAGGACACCGCCTGGATGGCCGAGATTGATTGATCGTCATAACCACTTATCTATCAAGACGTTGCCGCGCTCTCCCCGCTGAACCTGTCTGACCCTGCGTGTTGCTGCACCGTTGTGGGGCTTTTCCGACATACGCAGGGAACATTTACCCGTGAAACCTTTGTGACGGGCAGCGAGTGGGGTAGGATCGCACCCCGAATTGGTGCAGCCCTTTTGCGCGCCGACTTTATAAGAACCGTTCAGGGGACTTGATGATGAAAAAGTATCTTTCGATGCTGATGCTCGGCGTCACCGCGCTGGTCGCGGCCACTGCGGCCCACGCTGGCGCCATCGATGATGCGGTCAAGCGCGGCACGCTGAAAGTCGGCATGGACCCGACTTATATGCCGTTCGAAATGACAGACAAGCGCGGTGACATCATCGGCTTTGAAGTCGACATCCTCAAGGCCATGGCCAAATCGATGGGCGTCAAACTGGAGCTGGTGTCCACCGGTTACGACGGCATCATCCCGGCCTTCCTGACCGGCAAGTTCGACATGATCGGCAGCGGCATGACCCTGACTCAGGAACGCAACCTGCGACTCAATTTCAGCGAACCCTTCATCGTGGTCGGCCAGACGTTGCTGATTCGCAAGGACCTGGAAGGCACCATCAAGTCCTACAAAGACCTCAACGATGAGAAATACCGCCTGACCTCCAAGCTGGGCACCACCGGTGAGATGGTCGCCAAAAAGCTGATCTCCAAAGCCAAGTACCACGGCTATGACAACGAGCAGGAAGGCGTGCTCGACGTGGTCAATGGCAAGGCTGATGCCTTTGTGTATGACGCACCGTACAACGTGGTTGCCGAGAAAAAGGTCGGCAACGGCAAACTGGTATTCCTGGAAGAACCCTTCACCTTCGAGCCGTTGGCGTTTGGCCTGAAAAAAGGCGATTACGACAGCCTCAACTACATCAATAACTTCCTGCACCAGATCCGCAACGACGGCACCTACGATCGCATCCATGACAAGTGGTTCAAGAGCGCCGAGTGGCTCAAGGACATGGAATAAAGGCTGACACCCAGTCGACTTCATCGCAGGCAAGCCAGCCCCCACAGTTGAAA
Source organism: Pseudomonas sp. RGB (assembly GCF_007713445.1). Classification (NCBI taxonomy): domain Bacteria; kingdom Pseudomonadati; phylum Pseudomonadota; class Gammaproteobacteria; order Pseudomonadales; family Pseudomonadaceae; genus Pseudomonas; species Pseudomonas sp. RGB. The sequence goes on from NZ_VMSH01000003.1 coordinate 276,641, forward strand.
TGCGTTCCCTTGTGGGAGCGGGCCTGCCCGCGATGACGGCATGCCAGGCGATACATCTTCGGAAAGTGAAATGAAACAGAAAAAAGCCCAATGGCCCTGGCACCTGCTGACCGTGGTCGTGCTGGTTGGCCTGGCTGGCGCGTTGTACTACGCCACCTCGCTGATGTCTTACGAGTGGCGCTGGAACCGCGTGCCGCAGTACTTCGCCTATCAGGCCGAAACGTCCCAGCGCGCCGCCGACATCTCCACCGTGGTGGAACTGGTGCACAAAGGCGACGTCGCTGAAGTGACCCTGCGCAACGACGCCGGCACCGAGCAAAAGCTCACCGTGGCCGACAACAGCCTGCAAGTGTCGCGTGGCGACGATGTCGCCGAGGGCGACGTGGTGGGCGTCACCCGGCATTGGGCGCTGGGGCCGTTGATGTGGGGCTTGTGGACCACATTGTGGCTCTCGGTGGTGTCCGGCATTCTCGGCCTGGCGATCGGTTTGGCAACCGGCCTGTGCCGTCTGTCCAGTAACCCGACCCTGCGCGACCTGTCGACGATCTACGTCGAGCTGGTACGCGGTACGCCGCTGTTGGTGCAGATCTTCATTTTCTATTTCTTCATCGGCACGGTGCTCAATCTGTCGCGGGAGTTTGCCGGGATCGCGGCGCTGTCGCTGTTCACTGGCGCTTATGTGGCGGAAATCGTGCGCGCCGGTGTGCAGTCGATCACCCGCGGCCAGAATGAAGCCGCGCGTTCCCTGGGCCTGAGTGCCAGCCAGTCGATGCGCCATGTGGTATTGCCGCAAGCGTTCAAGCGCGTGCTGCCGCCTTTGGCCGGGCAATTTATCAGCCTGGTCAAGGACACGTCGCTGGTGTCGGTAATCGCGATTACCGAGCTGCTCAAAAGTGGCCGCGAGGTGATCACCACCTCGTTCTCGCCGTTTGAAATTCTGTTCTGTGTGGCAGGCCTGTACCTGCTGATCAACCTGCCGCTGTCGAAAATGGCCAGCCGGCTTGAGCGGAGGCTCGCGCAAAGTGATTGAAGTCCGCGATCTGGTAAAAGTCTTCGACACCCGTGGTCACGTGGTGCGCGCGGTGGACCACGTCACCACGCAAGTCGCCAAGGGCGAAGTGCTGGTGGTGATCGGCCCGTCGGGTTCCGGCAAATCCACCTTCCTGCGTTGCCTGAATGGTTTGGAAGTATTCGACTCGGGCTCCGTCAGCATCGACGGCCTGCAACTGGCTGACCCGAAAACCGACGTGAACGCCTACCGCCGCGAAGTCGGCATGGTGTTCCAGCATTTCAACCTGTTCCCGCACATGACGGTGCTGGAAAACCTGTGCCTGGCGCAAAAAGTCGTGCGCAAGCGCGGCAAACAAGAGCGCGAGGCCAAGGCCCTGGCGCTGCTCGAAAAGGTCGGTATTGCGCAAAAGGCCAACGAGTTTCCGTCACGTTTGTCCGGTGGACAGCAACAGCGCGTGGCCATCGCCCGCGCGTTGGCAATGGAACCCAAGGTCATGCTGTTTGACGAGCCCACTTCGGCGCTGGACCCGGAAATGGTCGGTGAAGTGCTGGACGTGATGAAGACCCTCGCCCTGGAAGGCATGACCATGGTCTGCGTCACCCACGAGATGGGTTTTGCCCGCGAAGTGGCCGACCGGGTGCTGTTTTTTGACCATGGCAAATTGCTGGAAGACGCTTCCCCTGCCGCGTTCTTTGACGCGCCGAAAGACCCGCGGGCCCAGGCCTTCCTGCGCCAGGTCCTGTAAACCTCAACGCCAGGCTCGACTGGGTCAATTGAGCACCGGCGGCCGCGGTGTGTGGCGACACACCGCCCCCTCATCACACCGCGATTAATCTTCTCCGGCACTGCATTGTGCGGTGCCTGCAAGCGGGTGAGCCGAAACAGGCTCAAACGCTCAATGGATTCGGCGGCTCGGGTCGGCCGCCGTGCAAGGCAGCTCAGATGCGAAAGCGGCCTACCAGGGTTTGCAAGTAAATCCCCAGGCGCGCCAGTTCGGCACTGGAGGCGGCGGTTTCCTCACTGGCCGAAGAGGTCTGTTCAGATACATCGCGCACATTCAGCACACTGCGGTTGATCTCTTCGGCCACGGCACTCTGCTGCTCTGCGGCGGTGGCGATCTGCGAGTTCATCGCCTGAATGGTCGAGACCGTGCGGGTGATATTGCCCAGCGCATTGCCGGCCCGACGGGTCAGCTCGACGCTGCTGTCGGTGAGGCCACGGCTGTTGTCCAGGATGGTGGCCACCTGCTGGGTGCCGCTTTGCAGGCCGACGATCAGCTCTTCGATCTCTTCAGTGGACTTCTGCGTACGCTGGGCCAGGCTGCGCACCTCATCGGCGACCACGGCAAAGCCACGTCCGGCTTCACCGGCACGCGCGGCCTCGATCGCGGCGTTAAGCGCCAGCAGGTTGGTTTGCTGGGCGACCGACTTGATCACGTCGAGCACGCTGCCGATCTTGTCGCTTTCGCGCTTCAGATGGCCCATGGCTTCGGTGGAATTGCCCACCTCAGTGGCCAGGCGCTCGATCTGGGCGATGGCCTCACCCACGACCTTGTCGCCTTCGCGGGCTTGCTGGTCAGCGGCCACGGCGGCTTCAGAGGCTTCTTCGGCGTTACGCGCCACTTCCTGCACGGTGGCCGCCATTTCATTCATGGCAGTGGCCACCTGGTCGGTCTCGACCTTTTGGCTATTGACCCCCGCGCTGGTCTGCTCGGTGACGGCCGACAGTTGCTCGGCGGCGCTGGCGATCTGAGTGACGCCATCGCTGATGCCGCCGATCAGCTCGCGCAGGCCGACGGTCATGCTTTGCGTGGCGCGTTGCAGCTGCCCCAACTCATCCTGGCGCGCAGAGTTGAGGTTGTGGCTCAGGTCGCCGGAGGCGACGTGCTCAGCGACTTTGAGCGTCTGGTTCAGCGGAATGACGATTTGACGCGTGATGGCCCAGGCGGCGACCACGCCGAAGATCAGCGCCAGTACGGTGGCCAGCAGCAACAGCTGCTTGGCATGCGCCGCGTCGGCATCGCGTACTGCGGTTTGCGAGACGGTGAGTTTTTCGCTGTGGCCCAGCAGGATATCGCCTTGCTCGGTCATGATTTTCAGGGCCGCAGCGCTGGCGACCTGGGAGTCGCGGTACTGGCTGACGGCGGTGCGATAGGCTTGCAGCGACACGCCGGCTTCTTGCAGGTTGGCCTGGTACTGGGCAGGCAATTGGCCTTCCAGCTCGGTGATTTTCTTCAGGGCGTTGTCGATGGCATCCAGGGCCGGCTGCTCGGCCTCTGTCTTGGCGCTGTAGGTGTAGCCGCGCACCTGGAAGCGCGATTGCTGGATCAGCTTGCTCAAGTCGACCACGCTGTTGAACTGGGTGACGCTGTCACCTTGCAGCAGCGCCTTCTCGACCTCATTGGTCTTGGCCACGGCGTTGTCGGCGGTGTCGCCGAGCTTGCTGCGCGCGCCTTCGCGCTTCAAACCGGCCTGGACCATGGTGGCGAAGGCTTTTCTGTATTGGTTCAAGGCCTCCTGTTGTTGCTCCACCAGGGCCTTGTCGTCGGGTTGCTCGATCAGGGTTTGTGCGGTTTTAAGGCCGTTGTCCAGCTGGGTAAGTAGGCTGTTGACCGCATCCGTGCCTTGTTCGCCGCGACGCATTTCGAAGTCCAGGCGTGCCAGGCGCAGGTCTTTGGTCAGGCCGTTGAGGCTGGAGATAAAGCCCAGTTTGTCACCGCGACTGATCACATCGCCCAGGCCGGTCCAGCCGGTGAAGGTGGTCAACAACGTCAGGACTAACACCAAGCCAAAGCCAATGCTCAGCTTGCGGTTGACGCTCACATTCCCCAGTTTTTCGGCTAACCAACGATACATACTGCGAACTCCCTTTGAACAAGGCTTGGACTTATTCAGAGGCTATCGGCTGCGCAGGATTATTCTGTAGGCGCGACGGATCATGTTGCGCGTTTTGAGGTGGGCAGGTTTTTTGTGGCGAGCGGGCTTGCCCCGCGTTGGGCTGCGCAGCAGCCCCAGTCAGAGCAACGCCGTATGTCAGGCATACCCAGTTGACCGTTTTTGGGCTGCTTCGCGCCCCAACGCGGGGCACGCCCGCTCGCCACAAAAAGCCCGCTGGGCAGCAAACGGCGAGGTTTAGAACAGGCGGGCGAGCAGGGCGGTCACGGCGGTTTCTACGCGCAGGATTCGTGCGCCGAGCTGCACGGGTTGCAAGCCGGCTTTGGTCAGCAGGTCCACTTCGTAGGGTATCCAGCCACCTTCCGGGCCGATGGCCAGCGTTACCGGTTCATCCAGCGCACGCGGGCAGGCTGGGTAGTCGCCGGGGTGGCCGATCAGGCCGAGGGTGCCTGCGGTCATGGCTGGCAGGCGATCTTCGACGAACGGCTTAAAGCGCTTTTCGATTACGATCTCGGGCAGCACCGTATCGCGCGCCTGCTCCAGACCCAGAACCAACTGCTCGCGAATCGCCTCGGGCTCAAGGAACGGGGTTTGCCAAAAGCTCTTCTCCACGCGGTAGCTGTTGACCAGCACCACCTTGGGCACGCCCATGGCTGCGACGGTTTGCAGCACTCGGCGCAGCATCTTCGGGCGCGGCAGGGCCAGCAGCAGGGTCAGCGGCAGTTTGGCCGGCGGCTGCAGGTCGAAGCTGACTTGCAACTCGGCTTCGCCGGGCTCCAGGCGCAGCAGTTGGGCGTTGCCCATCAGCCCGCCAATGCGGCCCACACGCAGGTTGTCACCCACCACTGCGCGGTGGACGTCCTGCATATGCACCAGGCGCCGATCACGCAGGATCACCCGGTCGGCCGCGATAAAGTCGGCCTCCTCAAGCAGCAGCAGGTTCACGGCTGGGTCGCTGGCGGCTGATCGTCGTCGGCGGGTTGGTCATCCGGGTGCTCGCCACGTTTGCTGATCAAACTGCCAAACAGGATGCCGATCTCGAACAGCATCCACATCGGCACAGCCAACAGGGTCTGCGAGAAGATGTCCGGTGGCGTCAGGATCATGCCGACCACAAAGCAACCGATGATCACGTACGGGCGCACTTTCTTCAGGTACTTGACGTCAACCACGCCGATCCATACCAGCAGCACCACGGCCACCGGGATTTCAAAGGCCACGCCAAAGGCGAAGAACAGCGTCATAACGAAGTCGAGGTAACTGGTGATGTCGGTCATCATTTCCACACCGGCCGGGGTGGCGGCGGCGAAGAACTTGAAGATCAGCGGGAACACCAGGAAATAGGCGAAGGCCATGCCGGTGTAGAACAGCAGGATGCTCGACACCAGCAATGGCACCGCGATGCGTTTCTCATGCTTGTACAGGCCCGGCGCGATAAAGCCCCAGATCTGGTGCAGGATCACCGGGATCGCCAGGAACAGCGAAACCATCATGGTCAGCTTCAACGGCGTCAGGAACGGTGACGACACGTCGGTGGCGATCATCGTCGCGCCGGCCGGCAGGTACTGGCGCAGCGGTGTCGAAACGAAGGTGTAGATCTGCTGGGTGAAGGCGAACAGCCCGGCAAAGATGATGAAGATCGCCGCTACGCAACGCAGCAGGCGGGTACGCAGCTCGGTGAGGTGCGAGACCAGCGGCATGTGCTGGTCGTTTTCCGGTTTATCAGCGCTCATGGGGCTCGCGGCGGCAATGTAGGGTCATGGGGAGCGGGCGACGCAACGGGCGTCGGCGCTGGCGCTGTCGGGGCAGGTGCGGTGGGTGCCGGGGTGTGTTCCACCACGGGGGCAGCATCAGCCGCAGCCGGCGGCGCGATGCTGTGCTCGGCCACGGGCTCTGTCGGTTTGCTCGGCTCATTGACCGGCGACAGAATCTTGCGCGCTTCCTGCTCCAACGACAGGATATGTTCGTTGTGCAGCTGGCGGCGAATCTCGTCGGCGCCGATTTCCCGTTCAACTTCCTGTTTGATGGCGTTGAAACTGCGTTTCAGGCGCCCGATCCATAGGCCGGCCGTGCGCGCGGCACCGGGCAGGCGTTCCGGCCCCAATACCAGCAGGGCGACGAGGCCGACGAGGAGCAGTTCAGAGAAGCTGATACCAAACATTAGTCAGTGCTCACGAGTCTTTGCGGGTCGGCTCTTGGACTTTTTCAGCCTGCACGTCGAAGGTACGACGCTCGGTGATGGGCTGGGTGGCCTGCGGGTGCACAGGCTGGACCGGCGGCGCTGGGTTAACGACAGGGTTGACCACTGGGTCGGCTGGCTTTTCGTCATCGTTCATGGCTTTGCGAAAGCCCTTGATCGACTCGCCCACGTCAGTGCCCAGGTTTTTGAGTTTCTTGGTGCCGAACACCAGTACCACCACCACCAGAATGACGATCCAGTGTTTCCAGTCAAAAATGCCCATGCTGCAATTCCTCTGTAAAAGTTATTCAGGCGGACGGGCGCGAGGCCTTTTCGGCATGCCCGGACAAGCCGAAGCGACGGTCCAGTTCATCCAGCACTGCCTGCGGATGCTGCCCCAGTTGGGCGAGCATGACCATGCTATGGAACCATAGGTCAGCGGTTTCGTAGATGACATCGCTGCAGTCGCCGCTGATCTGTGCGTCTTTGGCAGCAATGATGGTTTCGACGGATTCCTCGCCGAGTTTTTCCAGAATCTTGTTCAAACCCTTGTGGTACAGGCTGGCGACATAGGAGCTGTCGGCGTCCGCGCCTTTGCGGTCTTCCAGCACCTGGGCCACGCGGTTGAGGGTATCGCTCATGTCTAGTGTCCTGCCGAGTAAATGGCGTGCGGGTCTTTGAGCACCGGTTCGACCACCTTCCATTCGCCATTCTCGAACACGCGATAGAAGCAGCTGTGACGGCCGGTGTGGCAGGCGATGTCGCCGATCTGCTCGACTTTGAGGATTACCACGTCGGCGTCGCAGTCGATGCGCATCTCGTGCAGGGTTTGCACGTGCCCGGACTCTTCGCCCTTGCGCCACAGTTTGCCACGCGAACGTGACCAGTAAATGGCGCGCTGCTCAGTGGCAGTGAGGCTCAGGGCCTCACGGTTCATCCAGGCCATCATCAGCACGCGCCCGGTCTTGTAGTCCTGGGCAATGGCCGGCACCAGGCCGTCACTGTCCCATTTGATCTCGTCCAGCCAGTCTTTCATGTTCCGCTCCGGCAATTTGCGACAGTGTATAACCGGATCGGCTATCGACGCACGATCAGATAAACACCCACGGCGACCATGATGCCGGCCGGCCAGTGGCCCAGTTGGTTCAGCGGCCCACCGATGGCCAGCATCACACCGCCGACCAGGTGCGCGGCGCCCAGCAGGCGCAGGAACCAATCGTCCTTGCGCTTCTGCCAGGGCGGCGCGGGGTCTTTGGCGTGGGGCTGGGACATGCGCTCGAGCAGGTCGCGCGTCATGTTGGCCAGGTGCGGCAGTTGCTCGACCTGGCTTTGCAGGTTGCCCAGCAAGGTTTTCGGGCTGACCCGCTCACGCATCCAGCGCTCCAGGAACGGCTGCGCGGTGTTCCACAGGTCGAGGTCCGGGTACAGCTGACGGCCCAGGCCTTCGATGTTGAGCAGGGTTTTCTGCAGCAGCACCAGTTGCGGCTGCACTTCCATATTGAAGCGCCGCGCGGTCTGGAACAGGCGCATCAGTACCTGGCCGAATGAAATATCTTTTAACGGTTTTTCAAAGATCGGTTCGCACACGGTGCGGATGGCCGCTTCGAATTCGTTGAGCTTGGTTTCTGCCGGCACCCAGCCCGAATCGATGTGCAGTTGCGCCACGCGGCGGTAGTCACGCTTGAAGAAGGCGAACAGGTTGCGCGCCAGGTAATCCTGGTCTTCCGGGGTCAGGCTGCCGACGATGCCGCAGTCGATCGCAATGTACTGCGGGCTCCACGGGTTGACGGTGCTGACGAAGATGTTGCCCGGGTGCATGTCGGCGTGGAAGAAACTGTCGCGGAACACCTGGGTGAAGAAGATCTCCACGCCGCGCTCGGCGAGCATTTTCATGTCGGTGCGCTGGTCGGCCAGGGTGGCGAGGTCGGTGACTTGCACGCCGTAGATGCGCTCCATCACCAGCACTTTGGGGCGGCACCAGTCCCAATACACTTGCGGCACGTACAGCAGCTGCGAGCCTTCGAAGTTGCGCTTGAGCTGGCTGGCGTTGGCGGCCTCGCGCAGCAGGTCGAGTTCGTCGTAGATGGTTTTTTCGTAGTCGGCGACCACGTCCACCGGGTGCAGCAGGCGTGCGTCGGCGGAGAAGCGCTCGGCGGCGCGCGCAAGAATGAACAGCCACGCCAGGTCCTGGCCAATGATCGGCTTGAGGCCGGGGCGAATCACCTTCACCACCACTTCTTCGCCAGTCTTGAGCTGCGCGGCGTGCACTTGTGCGACCGAGGCCGAGGCCAGCGGGTCGACGTCGAAACGGCTGAATACTTCGCTGATCTTTTTGCCCAACTGCTCTTCGATCAGCTTCATCGACTGTTGGGAATCAAACGGCGGCACGCGGTCCTGCAGCAGCATCAACTCGTCGGCGATGTCTTCGGGCAACAGGTCGCGGCGGGTGGAGAGGATCTGCCCGAACTTGATAAAAATCGGCCCCAAATCCTGCAACGCCAGGCGCAGGCGCGCGCCACGACTCAGCTCCAGCGGTCTGCGCGGGAACCAGCGCCACGGCAGCACATAGCGCACCGCCAGCAGAAACCACGGCAAGGGCAGGGCGAACAGCAGGTCATCGAGGCGGTAGCGGATTACGACGCGCTGGATACGAAACAGACGGCGGACGGCGAGCAGCTTCATGCGTTATCGCTTGGATCAAGGGAACGGCTCAGGCGCTCAACGCGCGCTTCGAGGCGTTCCAGGTCGATTTTGGCCTTGTCGAGTTCGCGAAAGCGCGCTTGCGCTTCCCGTTCTCCGACCAGGGTGCGCGATTCTTCGCTCAGGTATTCGGCAAGGTTCTGGTTGAGGGCGGCGAACCCTTGCTGGTACCAGCGCGAGCGGCTGCGCAGGTGCCCGCTGATCAACTGAGTGGCCACGGGGCCGATCCAGCGTGACAGCTCGTATTCCCAATCCAGTTCCAGGTCTTGCAGCACGGCGGCCAGGTCCATCAGCACCGCGCTGTCGCCTTCCAGTTCCACGTCGGGGCCGTGGAGGATGGCGGTTTTGTTGCGGCTCAGCGCCAGGTGCAACAGGCTCGAGGCGGGCGCACGCAGGGTGCAGTCGGCTTCGGCGGCCCATTGGGTCGCGAGCAGCACGCCTTCATCGCTGGGCAGGATAAACAGCTGCAAGGCGGGGCTCGTGCAGTCGACGGCAATGATTTTGCCGTTCAAGTGCGCGAGCCGCGCCAGGGCGGTACTGTCCAGGCGCAGCACACGGTTGAGGCCGTGTTCAACGCTGGCGAGAAGGCCTGCGAACAGCATCAGGGTTTGATGCCGCGGTGCAGGGCGACGATGCCCGAGGTCATATTGTGGTAGGTCACGCGGTCGAAACCGGCGTCTACCATCATCGACTTCAGCGTTTCCTGGTCGGGGTGCATGCGGATCGATTCGGCCAGGTAGCGGTAGCTCTCGGCGTCATTGGTGATCAGCTTGCCCATCAACGGCATGAAGGCGAACGAGTAGGTGTCGTAGACCTTGGACATCAGCGCGTTGGTCGGCTTGGAGAACTCCAGCACCAGCAGGCGGCCACCTGGCTTGAGCACACGCAGCATCGAGCGGATGGCGTCTTCTTTGTGGGTCACGTTGCGCAGGCCGAAAGCGATGGTCACGCAGTCGAAATGGTTGTCCGGGAACGGCAGCTTTTCAGCGTCGGCCTGGACGAATTCGATGTTGCCGGCCACGCCTTTATCCAGCAGGCGATCGCGGCCAACCTTGAGCATCGAACCGTTGATATCCGCCAGCACCACCTGGCCGGTCGGGCCGACGAGCTTGGAGAACTTGGCGGCCAGGTCGCCCGTGCCGCCGGCGATGTCCAGCACGCGGTTGCCGGTGCGTACACCCGACAACTCAATAGTGAAGCGCTTCCACAGGCGGTGCATGCCGCCCGACAGCACGTCGTTCATCAGGTCGTACTTGGCGGCTACGGAGTGGAACACCTCAGCGACTTTTTCCGCTTTCTGGCTTTCCGGAACGTTCTTGAAGCCGAAGTGAGTGGTGGGTTCGGCATCGCTGCCTTTGCGCTGATCAGTCATATCGCTGTCACCAAAAGAGAATGCGGGACATGATAATCCCCAAGGCTTGCTTTGTCTTGGCAAGGCTGAAGGTAAGATAGACGGTCACCGAGACCTTTTGCCGCATGGCAGGTGTTCTGAGTCGTTATAAAGAGGAGTCATTGCAATGGCCCGTATTACCATCGAGCGCGCACATTCCCTGGGTAAAGAAGGCGCGCGGGCGAAGGCCGAGAAGTTGGCGCACAAACTCAAAGAGCAATATGGCCTTGAGCCCACGTGGTCCGGCGACACCCTGATGCTCAAACGGTCGGGGGTTAAAGGCACGGTACTTGTGGCGGATGATTCGCTGCGCATTGATGTGGAACTCGGCCTGTTGATGTCGGCCATGAGTGGCACTATCAAATCCGAAATCGAGAAAGCCGTGGATAAGGCGTTGGCCTGATTCGAGTGCGCTTAGGGTGCCGATTCTAATTTTTCACCCTACTTTGTGCCCAAGCCCCCAACTCCTGTGGGCCGTTCCTCGACCCTGATTTGCGTGAGGTGCACCATGGCCAAAGTTATTTTGAAGAAAAAAATCGACATTCAGACCACCGCCCTGAGTGACGTTAAAAGCTACGCCCGCAAGATCTGGCTGGCAGGTCTTGGTGCCTACGCCAAGGTCGGCAGTGAAGGCAGCGACTATTTCAAAGAGCTGGTTAAGACTGGTCAACATGTTGAAAGTAAAGGCAAAAAAGTTGTCGTTGAACAACTTGATGCTGCCAACAGTCAGATTGATCAAGTAAAGAGTAATGTCTCAAGCGTCAAAGGTTTGGTTGAAGTTCAACTGGATAAAGTTGAAAAAGCTTTTGACACGCGTGTTGCAAGTGCCTTGAATCGGATCGGCATTGCGTCTAAACATGACGTTGAGACACTCTCTGCTAAGCTCGAAGAGCTGACGGCATTGCTAGAACGTGTCGCGCGTAAACACTAAGGAGACATCGGGATGGCTGTTAAAAAGACTACTCAGAAAGAAGGCAGCTCGTGGATCGGGGAAGTTGAAAAATATTCCCGTAAGATCTGGCTTGCTGGTTTAGGCGTGTACTCGAAGGTTAGCAGTGACGGCGGTAAGTACTTCGAGACTTTGGTCAAGGACGGCGAAAAGGCCGAGAAGTTGACCAAGACTACAGTCGGTAAGAAAGTAGAAGCGGCAAAGGCGAGTGCGGGTTCTGCCAAGTCGAGCATTTCTGACACGTGGGGCAAGTTGGAAGAAACTTTCGATAAGCGCCTTAACAGTGCCATTTCGCGACTGGGCGTGCCGAGCAAAGCTGAGCTGAAGACGCTGCACGGCAAGGTCGATACGCTGACCCGTCAAATCGAAAAACTCACGGGCGCAAAAGTGGCCCCGGCTAAAACCGCAGCGGCCAAACCAGCTGCCAAGCCTGCCGCTAAAACGGCTGCGGCAAAACCTGCAGCGAAAACTGCAGCCAAGCCTCTGGTTAAAGCGGCGGCTAAACCCGCTGCCAAACCTGCGGCCAAGGCTCCAGCCAAAGCCGCGGCTAAACCGGCTGCCAAGCCTGCCGCTAAAACAGCCGCTGCTAAACCTGCCACCAAGTCTGCTGCTAAGCCAGTGGCCGCTAAAGCAGCCACCAAGCCAGCGGCTAAACCTGCTGCCAAGGCGGCTGCGAAACCTGCGGCTAAAACGGCTGCTGCAAAACCCGCTGCCAAGCCTGCCGCGAAATCTGCAGCCAAGCCAGCCGCAGCAAAACCGGCTGCCAAAGCTGTGGCGGCCAAGCCAGCGGCAAAACCAGCCGCCGCCAAGAAGCCTGCTGTAGCGAAAAAACCAGCAGCGGCAAAACCAGCGGTTGCGGCCAAGCCTGCAACGCCGGCGCCGACCGCCTCGACAGCCAACTCGGTGTCCGCACCGACGCACGCTGCTACTGCCCCGACTGCATCGCCGGCAACCCCGACGCCATCCAGTCAGTCCTGATTTTTTCAGGGCACAAAAAACGCCCGGCCTGTGAAGGTCGGGCGTTTTTTATTGGCGATCTTATTACCCACATAGTTCCAATGTGGGAGCGGGCTTGCCCGCGATTGCGGTCTGCCGATGACATAGGTGCTAACTGACTCACCGCTATCGCGGGCAAGCCCGCTCCCACATTTTCAATCCAGATCATCCAGATATTTCAGGGCAAACTTCTCGGTCGCCTGTCGCGCCGGCAGCAACAGATGCGGCGCCACCAGCATCATGATCTGGTACACCACCACGCGCACTTCGCCTTCTCGGTCGAGGATGCGCTGGTAGTCCAGCGAAAACAGCAGCGTCAGGGTGATCTGCTCCACCAATTGCCCCAGTGCCTGGGTATCACTGACCAACTGCCCCGCCGCCTTCAAACGCGCAAGCAGCGACGCCAGCGTACGCTTGAGCGCCGTGAGCAAGGTGCGAATGCCCTTGGCCAGCTTTGGCAGGCGCCCCGCCAGGTTTGACAGGTCCTGAAACAGAAACCGGTAATGGGCCATGCGCTCGACGATCAGGTGCAGGAACAGCCAGTAATCCTCGGCGCTGAGCTGCGCGTCCGCCGGCGGGTCAAGCAGCGGCGCCAGTTCATTCTGAAAGCGCTCGAACAGCCCGAGCACCAACGGCTCCTTGCCATGGAAGTGGTAGTAGAGGTTGCCGGGGCTGATCCCCATTTCATTGGCTACCTCCATGGTCGACACGTTCGGTTCGCCCTTGTGGTTGAACAACTGCAAGGCACATTCAAGGATACGGTCGCGGGTCTTCATCCAGTCTTCTTAATGTGATCGTTGAGCTCAGCGCACATGCACGTAAGTGCCCGGCGCCGCTTCCATCGGTGGGTAATTCTGGTTGCCCAGGGCGGTGAGGGTTTCGCGCTGCACGCCGGAGCGTTGTTGAATCCACTCCAGCCACTGCGGCCACCAGCTGCCTTCGACGTGGTGGGCGTCGTAGTACCAGGCTCGCGGGTCGCTGCTCAGCTTGAGGTTTTCGACGTAATTGGCCTTGGGGTTGCCCGGCGGGTTGAGGATGCTCTGCACATGCCCGCTGTTGGACAGCACGAAGCGCCGCTCACCGCCCAGCAATTGCGTGGAGCGATACACCGCATCCCACGGCGTGATGTGGTCGTTGATGCCCGCCACGCTGAAGCTGTCCACCGTGACCTTCTGCAAGTCGATAGGCGTGCCGCACACCTCCAGGCCACCGGGATGGCTCAAAGGGTTGTGCTTGAAGAAGTCCAGCAAGTCGCCATGCAGCGCGGCAGGCAGGCGCGTGTTGTCGTTGTTCCAGTACAGGATGTCGAACGCCGGCGGCTCCTTGCCCAGCAGGTAATTGTTGATCCAGTAGTTCCAGATCAGGTCGTTGGGGCGCATCCAGGCAAACACCTTGGCCATGTCCCGGCCGTCGAGCACACCTTGCTGGTAGGAACGGCGCTTGGCGGCTTCCAGGGTCTGCTCATCGGCGAACAGAGTGGCGGGGCTGTCGATCTGGCTGTCCAGCAGGCTCACCAGGTAGCTGGCGCTGGAGATGCGTCGCAACTGGCGCTTGGCTTGCAGATGGCCTTGCAGTGCGGCGATGGTCAGGCCACCCGCGCAGGCGCCCATCAGGTTGACTTCGCGGGCCCCGGTAATCGCGCGGCACACGTTCAGCGCTTCCTCCAGCGCGGCGACGTAGGTGGACAGGCCCCATTCTCGGTGACGCACATCCGGGTTACGCCAGCTGACCATAAACGTCTGCAGGCCGTTTTTCAGTGCGTACTGCACAAAGCTGTTGGCTGGGCTGAGGTCAAAAATGTAGTACTTGTTGATTTGCGGCGGCACGATCAGCAGCGGCTTGGCGTACTGTTTTTCGCTCATGGGTTTGTACTGGATCAGCTCCAGCAGTTCGTTGCGAAACACCACCGAGCCGGGTGTGGTCGCGACGGTCTTGCCGACTTCGAACGCATGCTTGCTGACCTGGCGGGGCAGGCCGTTGTTGTGCAGCAAATCATCAAACAGGTTGCTCACGCCGCGCACCACACTGTTGCCGCCGGAGTTGAGCAGTTCCTTGACGGCCAGCGGGTTGAGCAAGGTGTTGGAGGGCGACACCGCATCGTTGAGCAGCGAGAACGCAAAGTGCGCGCGGGCGCGATCGTCAGGGTTGAGGGTGCTGTCGTCGATCCAGTGGCGAGTTTGTTTCTGCCAGCTCAAATAGGCTTGCAGGCTGCGGCGGTACAACGGGTTGAGCTTCCAGGTCGGGTCGATGAAGCGCGCGTCGTTGGGGTTGGGCTCATGCACGGTTTCGCCCAGCAGCACGCGGCCCAGCTGACCACTCAGCGCCAGGGCGTGGCGCGCGGTGTGCACCGGGTTGCGCAAGCCGTGGGCGGCGACGCTGCGCAGGGTCGCCAGCAAATCCCGACCGCGCAGGCCGGTGATTGCATTTTGCGCATTGATGAACACGGCAGGGGTGGGCGCCGGGTTCGTCACGGGTCTTTCTCGCATGAGCCAACACTCCTTCGTCAAGGCAACAACGGGCACGCCAATTCAGAACCATAGTCGGTTCTCGGCAAGTTGCGCGGCAGTGCGGTCCTTACACGGCCGGTCGCGGGTGAATCACGGCCCGCAGGCGCTCCTCTTCGAGAAACTTCATGATGATCGGCGCCACGGCTTCGGCCCGGGTGATCAGGAACAGGTGGCCGTCATCGATGATGTGCAACTGCGCGTTGGGAATCCGCCAGGCCAGCATGCGCATATTGATCAGCGGAATCAGCGGGTCGTCGTCGCCCGCCAGCACCAGCGTGGGTTGGCGGATCTTGTGCAGCCAGTGAATGCTGGTCCAGCCCAGCCCGGCGAACAGCTGCCAGTAATAGCCGAGCTTGCCGGCCGAGCGCACTTTGCTGGCGTGCTCGGCGGCCAGTTTCGCGTCACGCCGGAACGAGCCGCCATAAATCATCGGCGCGATGCGCACCACGTGGGACGGTTGGATATAGCGCCGTGGGCTTGCCATCAGCCACAGCACCTTGGGCTTGCCCGGCACCATAAATGCACCGGCAGCGGTGGCGGCGAGGATGAGTTTTTTGCAGCGCTCCGGGTAGTCATAGGCGAATTGCTGCGCGAGCGCGCCGCCCCAGGACACACCCACGGCATTCACTTGGCCGTAGTCGAGGTAATCGAGCATGCGCGCGGTGAGTTTGGCCAGGCCAGGAAAGCGATAGGGCCGACTCGGCGTCGAGGAACCACCGACGCCGGGCACATCGAAGGCGATCACTTCCAGGTCCGGGTCCAGCGCCTGGACGAACGGAAACACCAGCTCAAGGTTGGCGCCGATGCCGTTGAAAATCAGCAGCGGCGTCAAGTGAGGCTTGCCCGGGCGCACCGCCGTGCGGATGGCCTGGCCATCCAGGTCGATGGTACGGAAGATGAACGGTTGCGGCATGGGCTTACCCTGCAAAATGGCGCTATTTCCCTGCGGGAATACGGTCAATGTGGGAGCTGGCTTGCCTGCGATGCAGGCGCTGCGGTGTATCAGGCCTACCGAGTGGATGCCATCGCAGGCAAGCCAGCTCCCACATTTGATCCCATTCCAGCCTACCTTTCGTGAACGTATGTACCCGGCGCCGCCTCAGCTGCGGCATAGGTTTTGTTACCCAAAATTGTCGGAGCTTTCTTCAACTTGCCCGCCCGCTCTGCCTGCCACACCTGCCAATGCAGCCACCACGAGTCAGTGTGCTTGGTCGCATTTTCCTGCCATTCCAGCGCCTTGCCCGCCAGGCCATCGCTGGTCTGGTAGCGCGCCTTGGGGTTGCCCGGCGGGTTGAGGATGCTCTGGATATGCCCACTGCTGGACAACACAAACTCGACCTTGCCGCCAAACAACTGCGCCGACTTGTAGCAGGATTGCCACGGCGTAATGTGGTCGTTGGTGCCGGCCAGTGAGTAAATGTCGGCGGTAACCTGCTTGAGGTCGATCGGCGTGCCGCACACTTCCAGTGCGTTGGCACGCACCAGCGGGTTGTTCTTGAACAGTTCGATCAGGTCGCCGTGAAAGGCGGCCGGTAAACGCGTGGTGTCGTTGTTCCAGAAGAGGATGTCGAACACCGGCGGCTCGTTGCCCAGCAGGTAGTTATTGACCCAGTAGTTCCAGATCAGGTCGTTGGGGCGCATCCAGGCAAACACCTTGGCCATGTCGCGGCCTTCCAGCACGCCGGCCTGGTAGGAGTGGCGCTTGGCTGCCTCCAGGGTCTGTTCGTCGACGAACAGCGCTACCTGGGTGTCCAGCGTGGTGTCCAGCACGCTCACCAGCAAGGTCAGGGCGTTGACCTTCTTCTCCCCCAGCGCCGCGTAGTGGCCGAGCAACGCAGTACAGGTGATGCCGCCGGAGCAGGCGCCGAGCATGTTGATGTCTTTGCTGCCGGTAATCGCCGTGACCACATCGACCGCTTCCTTGAGCGCCTCGATATAGGTCGACAGGCCCCACTCGCGCTGGGCCTTGGTCGGGTTGCGCCAGCTGACGATAAACGTCTGCTGGCCATTACGCAGGCAGAAGCGCGCCAGGCTTTTTTCCGGGCTCAGGTCGAATACATAGAATTTGTTGATCTGCGGCGGCACCACCAGCAGTGGGCGCTCGTGCACCTGTTCGGTGATCGGCTTGTACTGGATCAGCTCCAGCACGTCGTTGCGAAAGACCACGGCGCCTTCGGTGGTGCCCAGGGTCTTGCCCACTTCGAAGGCACCCATGTTGACCTGGCTCGGCATGCCGCCGTTGTGCACCATGTCCTTGGCCAGATGGGACAAGCCATCGAGCAGGCTTTTGCCGCCGGTTTCAAAGAAGCGTTTGACCGCCGCCGGGTTGGCCGCGCTGTTGGTGGGGGCCATGGCTTCGGTCATCAGGTTGATCACGAAGTGGCCGCGGCTGATGTCCTGATCCGACAGGTTGCTGTCGCCGATCCAGTCGTGCAGTTCCTTGCGCCACGCCAGGTAGGTTTGCAGGTAACGTTTGTAGAGCGGGTTCTGGCTCCACGCCGGGTCGCTGAAGCGACGGTCATCGCCTTCAGGCACAAGCGCGGACTTGCCGAACATCACGTTCTTCAACTCAACACCGAAATGCGCGACGTGTTTGACGCTGTGTAACGGTTGCTTGATGGCTTGGGTCAGCACCATCTTCGCCGAAGCGAGTAAGTCCTTTTTTCGTAACGCGATGATCGGGTTTAGCCCCAGGGTGTTTTCAGAGGCCTGGCGTTTCAAGTCATCGTTATTCTTGTTACTCATCTACGACGCTCCATTGTCCGAAAGACGAGTACCGGCGATTGCTGCGCACCCAATTTCGATACACGACACCAGCCTGGTACTGCGACTCGGGTGACCGTTGATACCGCATCGTCAAATGCAGGGAACTTGCCAGTTCCATTGGTTACCCGAGTTTAATTTTTTTCGCAAGCGGGCCAATCGTTGACCACGCGACAGGGCATTCAAGCAGATGAAATTAGAAAATGCCCTCTAAAGAGCAAGACGCCTGAGTTAGAGCATCAGCCGCACGACCGACTCGCTCGGGTCGCGGGTTTTACCGGCTGCTTTGAGCTCAGCAAGATAGTCGGCCCACAGGGCTTCCTGGCGCACGGCCAACTGGTAGAGGTAGTCCCAGGTGAACAGTCCGCTGTCATGGCCGTCGTCGAAGGTCAATTTCAGTGCGTACTGACCGGCCGGTTCTACCTTGATCAGCCTGACGTTGATCTTGCCGAATTGCAGGATGGGTTTGCCGTGGCCCTGGACCTCGGCGGAAGGTGAGTGGGTGCGCAATAGTTCGGCGGGGAGCTGGTAGACCTCATCGGGCCCATAGGTGAGGCCGAGGGTATTGGAGGTTTTGTGCAGGTTTACAGCAGTAGGAAATTTCGACATTGATAATAATCCTGAAGAAACCGGCTCAAAAATGTGGGAGGGCTTCTGTGGGAGCCGGGCTTGCCCGCGATGCAGGCACCTCGGTGTTTCAGAAACACTGAGGTGATGCTATCGCAGGCAAGCCAGCTCCCACAAAAGCCAGGCTCCTACATACGCCTTTTTCTAAAAGGCTTACAGGATATAACGAGACAGGTCTTCGTTCTGCGCCAATTCGCCCAGGTGGCTGTTGACGTAGTCGGCGTCGATCTTGATCGCTTCGCCATTCTGCGCACCGGCCATGTCACCGGCGCTGAAAGACACTTCTTCGAGCAGGCGCTCAAGCAAGGTGTGCAGGCGACGCGCACCGATGTTCTCGGTCTTCTCGTTAACCTGCCAGGCAATCTCTGCCAGGCGCTTGATCCCGTCCGGCAGGAACTCAATGCCCAAACCTTCGGTTTTCAGCAGCTCACGGTATTGCTCGGTAAGCGACGCATGCGGCTCGCTGAGGATGCGTTCGAAGTCGCCCGGGGTCAGCGCCTTGAGTTCCACACGAATCGGCAGACGGCCCTGGAGCTCCGGCACCAGATCGCTTGGCTTGCTCAGGTGGAACGCACCGGAGGCGATAAACAGGATGTGGTCGGTCTTGACCATACCCAGCTTGGTGTTCACGGTGCAGCCTTCGATCAGCGGCAGCAGGTCGCGCTGTACGCCCTCGCGGGACACGTCGACGCCACCAGAGTTACCGCGCTTGGCCACCTTGTCGATCTCGTCGATAAACACGATGCCGTGCTGCTCGACCGCTTCCAGCGCCTTGGCCTTGAGTTCTTCCTCATTCACCAGGCGCCCGGCTTCCTCGTCGCGCACCAGTTTCAGCGCTTCTTTCACCTTGAGCTTGCGGCTTTTCTTCTTGCCCTTGCCCATGTTGGCGAACAGGTTCTGCAGCTGGCTGGTCATTTCTTCCATGCCAGGCGGTGCGGAAATATCCACGCCAGACACTTCGGCGACTTCGATCTCGATTTCCTTGTCGTCCAGCTGGCCTTCACGCAGGCGCTTGCGGAACAGCTGACGGGTATTGGAATCGGACGACGGCGCGGCGTCTTCGTTAAAGCCCATGCGTGCCGGTGGCAGCAGGGCGTCGAGGATACGTTCTTCGGCGGCGTCTTCGGCGCGGTGGCTGACCTTGGTCATTTCCTGTTCGCGCAGCAACTTCAAGGCGGCGTCGGCCAGGTCACGGATGATCGACTCGACGTCGCGGCCCACATAGCCCACTTCGGTGAACTTGGTGGCTTCGACCTTGATGAACGGGGCGTTGGCCAGTTTGGCCAGGCGCCGGGCGATTTCGGTTTTACCGACGCCGGTCGGGCCGATCATCAGGATGTTCTTCGGCGTTACTTCAACGCGCAATTCTTCCGGCAATTGCATCCGGCGCCAGCGGTTACGCAGCGCAATGGCAACGGCGCGCTTGGCATCGTCCTGGCCGATGATATGGCGGTTAAGTTCATGGACGATTTCGCGGGGAGTCATGGACATAGTGTTTGGCGGCCTCAAGCGGGAATAAGCCTACGGCTTACTCGGCGAGGTCCTGCTCCTCAATGGTGAAGTTGTGGTTGGTGAACACGCAGATGTCGCCGGCAATGCCCAAGGCAGTCTCGACGACTTCACGGGCCGACAGGTCGGTTTTCTTCAGCAAGGCGCTGGCGGCCGCTTGGGCATAACCACCGCCGGAACCCATGGCGATCAGGCCATGTTCAGGCTCAACCACATCGCCGTTACCGGTGATGATCAAGGACGCGTCTTTGTTGGCGACGGCCAACATGGCTTCCAGGCGGCTGAGGGAGCGGTCGGTGCGCCATTCTTTGGCGAGTTCGACAGCGGCGCGAACGAGGTGGCCCTGGTGTTTTTCCAGCTGGCCCTCGAAACGCTCGAAGAGGGTGAAGGCGTCGGCGGTAGCGCCGGCAAAGCCCGCGAGAACCTGCCCGTGGTATAGACGACGCACCTTTTTGGCGTTGCCTTTCATCACGGTGTTGCCAAGGGAAACCTGGCCGTCGCCGCCCATGACGACTTTGCCGTGGCGACGTACTGAAACGATGGTGGTCAAGGGGAGAGTCTCCACGCAGCGGGGCGAAAATGCCCTGATGGAATCTCATATGGGGGTGGCGGGAGGGATTTCAACCGTAGAGGGTTATGGCGGACGGGCGGTGTTTATAGGTCTTACACCTTCTCAAGCGCACCGCAAAACCAAATGTGGGAGGGGGCTTGCCCCCGATGGCGGTGCATCAGTCGCCAAAAATAGTGACTGATCTACCGCTATCGGGGGCAAGTCCCCTCCCACATTTTGATCCGCGTTGACTCTGAATCAGCGGCTCTGGCGTTGTTGTAACAACAGGTTGCTAAACCCTGCGCCGGCCAGTTGCTTCTGCGCTACGGTCAGCTGTTCACGGTTGCTGAACGGCCCCACCAGCACGCGATACCAGGTCGCATCCTTCACCGTGCCGGACTCCACTGTCACCGCCTGGCCCAGCAGGATGATCTGCGCACGCACGCGATCCGCGTCCGCCTGTTTCGGGAACGAGCCCGCTTGCAGGAAGAACTTGGTCACCGGCGCAGCCTTGGTGGTGGCCACGGGCGGCGGTGGCGGCGGGGTGATCCCGGCCAGCGCAGCTTGCGCCCGCGCGGTATCGATTTTCGCCGCTTCCGCTGGCGTCACCGGCGTGGTCGGCACTTGCGGCGTCGGCAGGGTTTTTTCCGGCACGGCGTCGGGCGGCACAATCACTTCCGATTCCGGCAGCAGCGTGTAGAAGTCGTATTTCGGCTTCACCGGTGCAGTCGGGCTTGGCGCCGTCTTGTTGGCTTCGGCCATTTTCGTGGCCTTCTGCTGCTCTTGCTTGACGCGCTTGACGTCATCGCCCTTGCCCGGCTCCAGCTTCATCAGGATCACGACGAACGCACCGACCGCCAGGCCGATGGCCATCCACAACCAGCCCGGAATAGGCTTCTTTGCCGGGGCTTGATAGCGGCTGGCGCCGCGCTTGGGTGCAGGTTTTTTCTTGGCAGCCAACTTACATACGCTCCAGGGTTTCCAGGCCTAACAGTTCCAGGCCTTGCTTGAGGGTCCGTCCAGCCAGTGCGGCGAGGCGCAGGCGACTTTGCTTTTGGGCTTCGTCGTCGGCGGTGAGGATCGGGCAGTTCTCGTAGAAGCTGGAGAACAGACCGGCGACTTCGTACAAATAGGTGCACAGGATATGTGGCGTGCCTTTCTCTCCGACGCTGTTCAGCACTTCGCCGAATTGCGCCAGTTTGGCCGCCAGTTCCTGTTCATGCGCGGCATCCAGCACGATCTGGCCTTCAACTTCGCTGAAGTCCTTGCCCAGCTTGCGGAACACACCGGCGACGCGAGTGTAGGCGTACAGCAGGTACGGCGCGGTGTTGCCTTCAAAGTTGAGCATCAGTTCGAAGTTGAAGCTGTAGTCGCTGGTGCGGTGCTTGGACAGGTCGGCGTATTTCACCGCGCCAATGCCCACCACGCGGGCGATGTTGCGCAGCTCGGCTTCGGCCAGTTCCGGGTTCTTTTCCTTCACCAGGTTGTAGGCACGTTCCTGGGCTTCGTTCAGCAGGTCGATCAGCTTCACGGTGCCGCCGTCGCGCGTCTTGAACGGGCGGCCATCGGCGCCGTTCATGGTGCCGAAGCCCATGTGTTCCATGTGCATCGGGTGGGTGACGAAACCTGCGCGGCGTGCCACTTCAAACACCTGCTGGAAGTGCAGGGCCTGGCGCTGGTCGACGAAATACAGCGCGCGGTCGGCCTTGAGCACGCCGCTGCGGTAGCGCACGGCCGCCAGGTCGGTGGTGGCATAGAGGTAGCCGCCATCGGCCTTGACGATGATCACCGGCAGCGGCTCGCCGTCGGCGGTCTTGAATTCTTCGAGGAACACGCACTGTGCGCCGTTGCTCTCGACCAGCAGGCCTTTGGCCTTGAGGTCGTTGACCACGTTGATCAGGTCGTCGTTGTAGGCGCTTTCGCCCATCACGTCGGCCATGGTCAGTTTTACGTTGAGCAGTTCGTAGATTTCCTGGCAGTGCGACAGCGAGATCTCGCGGAAGCGGCCCCACAACGCCAGGCATTCCTCGTCACCGGCTTGCAGCTTGACCACCAGGCCACGGGCGCGGTCGGCGAATTCTTCGGATTCGTCGAAACGCTTTTTGGCGGCGCGGTAAAAGTTTTCCAGGTCGGCCAGCTCGTTGCTGGTGATCGGGTTTTCCTGCAGGTAGGCCATCAGCATGCCGAACTGGGTGCCCCAGTCGCCCACGTGGTTTTGACGGATCACGGTGTCGCCGAGGAACTCCAGCACCCGCGCCACGCCGTCGCCGATGATGGTCGAACGCAAGTGGCCGACGTGCATCTCTTTGGCCAGGTTGGGTGCCGACAGGTCGATGGCCACGCGCTGCAGTGGGCCGGCCTTGCGCACGCCGATCCTGTCGTCGGCCAGGGCGGCGTCCAGGCGCGAGGCCAGGGCCTGGGTGTTCTGGAAGAAGTTGATGAAGCCTGGGCCGGCAATTTCGGCCTTGGTGACGCTGTCGTCAGCCGGCAGCGCGGCAATGATTTTTTCCGCCAGGTCGCGCGGCTTCATGCCCGCAGGCTTGGACAGCATCATCGCGATGTTGCTGGCGAAGTCACCGTGGGTCTTGTCGCGGGTGTTTTCCACCTGGATCGCCGGCGTCAGGCCTTCAGGCAACACACCTTCGTTGACGAGTTGGGTGAGGGCTTGTTGGATCAGCTGGCGAATGGTGTCTTTCATGGTGTTCTCTTTCGACCGCAAGCGGCGGCGCGCGATGCGCAGGTGGAAAAACTGGGCATTATCCGTGGCGAGGGCGGGCTTGCCAACCGTTCAGACCAGATGGCGGACCTGCGGGCCTCATCGCGGGCAAGCCCGCTCCCACATTTAAAGGTGTTCACATTTCAAAATGTGGGCGCTGGCTTGCCTGTGATCAATACAGGTCTACCGGGTCCACATCCAACGACCATCGCACCTGGCGGCCACTGGGCATTTGCTCCAGAGCAAGCAACCAGCTACTTAATAGCCGATGCAGGGGCGCGCGGGACGTTGCCTGCAAGAGTAGCTGAGCGCGATAACGCCCGGCGCGGCGCTCCATGGGTGCAGGCACCGGGCCGAGCAATTCGATGCCGGTCAGACCCAACTCGCCGAGCAAACGTTCGGCGGCGCTGCACGCCTCATCCAGAAAACCTTCCGCCTGCCCCGGTTTATGAGCTTCGGCCCGCAACAGTGCAAGGTGCGAGAAGGGCGGCAAGCCGGCAGAGCGGCGTTCACTCAGCGCCTGTTCGGCGAAGGCGAAGTAGCCTTGTTCTGTCAGCTGGATCAGCAGCGGATGGTCGGCCAGGTGCGTCTGGATAATCACTTTGCCCGGTTCTTCAGCGCGCCCGGCGCGGCCTGCGACCTGCACGATCAGCTGCGCCATGCGCTCGCTGGCGCGGAAATCACCAGAGAACAGGCCGCCGTCGGCATCCAGGATCGACACCAGCGTCACCCGTGGAAAGTGGTGCCCTTTGGCAAGCATCTGCGTGCCGATCAGGATGCACGGCTGGCCTTTCTGGATGGTCGCGAACAGCTGGTTCATCGCGTCTTTGCGCGAGGTGCTGTCGCGGTCGACCCGCAGCACCGGGTAGTCCGGAAACAGGATGCCCAGGCGCTCTTCGGCGCGCTCGGTGCCCGCGCCCACTGGGCGCAAATCCACTTTGCCGCACTGCGGGCAGTGGCGCGGCACTCGTTCAACATGGCCGCAGTGATGGCAGCGCAGCTCGCCGTGGCGCTGGTGCACGGTCATGCGCGCATCGCAGCGCTCGCACTCGGACATCCAGCCGCAGTCATGGCACAGCAACGTCGGCGCAAACCCTCGGCGGTTGAGAAACACCAGCACTTGCTGGCCGGCGGCGAGGGTCTGGCCGATGGCTTGCTGCATCGGCCCGGAAATGCCGCTGTCCAGTGGACGGCTTTTTACATCCAGGCGCAGGAAGCGCGGTTGCTTGGCGCCGCCTGCACGCTCATTCAGACGCAGCAGCCCGTAACGGCCGGTGTAGGCGTTGTGCAGGCTTTCCAGGGACGGCGTGGCCGAGCCCAGCACAATCGGAATGTCTTCCTGGCGTGCGCGCACCAGCGCCAGGTCGCGGGCGTGGTAGCGCAGGCCTTCCTGCTGTTTATAGGAGCCGTCGTGCTCCTCGTCGATGATGATCAGCCCGGGGTTCTTCATCGGCGTGAACAGCGCCGAGCGGGTGCCGATAATAATGTCGGCTTCGCCGTCCCGCGCGGCCAGCCAGGACTCCAGGCGCTCGCGGTCGTTGACCGCCGAATGCACCAGGGCGATGCGCGCGTTGAAGCGCTGCTCGAAACGCGCCAGGGTTTGCGGGCCCAGGTTGATCTCGGGGATCAGCACCAGCGCCTGCTTGCCGGCCTGCAGGGTTTCGCGGATGAGCTGCAGATAGACTTCGGTCTTGCCGCTGCCCGTCACGCCCGCCAGCAGGAACGCGTGGAAGCTGTCGAAGCCTGCGCGAATCGCTTCATAGGCAGCACGTTGCTCGGTGTTCAGCGGCAGTTCGGGCTGGGCCAGCCAGTGTTCGTGGCGTGGGTCGGGGGCGTGCTTGCGGATTTCCACCTGCACCAAGCCCTTGGCCAGCAGCAGGTCGAGGCTGTCCTTGCTCAGCATCAGCTTGCTCAATAGCTGATGCGCCACGCCGTGGGGATGCTGCGCCAGCGTGGCCAGGGCTTCACGCTGGCGTGGCGCGCGGGCGATGCGCGGGTCATCGAGGCGCGCGCCGGGCACCATCGACCAGAAGCGCTCCTGGCGTGCCTCGGCCAGCTCGCCCTGACGCAGCAGCACCGGCAGTGCCCAGCTCAAGGTATCGCCCAAACTATGCTGATAATACTGGGCGGTCCACAGGCACAGCTTGAACAGGGCCGGTGGCAGCGGCGCAGTGGCGTCGAGGATCGCGATGGCCGGCTTGAGCTTTTCTGCGGGCACTTCGCTGTGGTCGGCGACTTCCACCAGAATGCCGATCATTTCCCGGCGCCCGAACGGCACGCGCACGCGCATGCCTGGCTGCAACTGCGCCCGCAACACGCCGGCAGGGGCTCGGTAGTCGAACAGACGGCGCAGGGGCGAGGGCAGGGCTAGGCGCAAAATGGCGTCGGGCACGCGGGGAATCTCATATAAAGGCAGGCGGTGGCGCAGGGGCGGGAGCCTAGCAGACCTGCGGTAGAGGTGTCCTGTCTCTACTGCACGAGGCAGCGCTTCTGTGGGCGCTGGGCCTTTTGTGGCGAGCAGGCTTGCCCTGCGCTGGGACGCGCAGCGGCCCCGATGCCCGCAGCAAGTTCCAACTGCAAAATCGCACTAGCCTTATTGGGGCTGCTTCGCAGCCCAGCGCAGGGCGAGCCTGCTCGCCACAACACCACCCGGCTCCCATATTGATCGTGGTGTGTCGGGGGTTTTTCTGATGAAAGGGGCTTATATGTGGGCAATCGGCCGGAAGCGCCGCTTGCGCGTTTAAAAAGGTCTGGTAGAATCCGCGGCCTAATTACGTGCGGTATTCGACAATAGTGTCGAGTGGCGGCACGCTAGCCCGAGGAAGTCACCATGAAAGCCGATATCCATCCAGCGTACGAAACCATCGAAGTAACCTGCAGCTGCGGCAACAAGTTCGAAACACGTTCGAACCTGTGCAAGCCACTGGGTACTGACGTATGCAACGAGTGCCACCCGTTCTACACCGGTAAGCAGAAAACTCTGGACACCGGCGGCCGTGTACAGCGCTTCGCAGATCGCTTTGGTGCTTTCGGCAAGAAGCCTGCTACTCCAGCAGAGTAAGGCTCAAAAGCCCTCCGGGTTTTTGTCAGCTGTTGAAGAAGGCGTCCTTTGGGACGCCTTTTTTGTGCCTGCAATTTGGTCGCGCGTGATTCAAATCATTTTTAATAAAAAAATTGTAGACATTTTTTAATGCGATTGTGAACAGTTGAGCCCTTGTATCCCGTGGCTCTTGGCCAAAAGTCGTAGCGCAGGGCCCTTGACACCTGTGACTGCCCAGTCTTGTAGGGACTTTGCGACACGCGTATCCTCGGCGGTCCGTCGACCAACAGTAAAAGCGGAATGCCGATATGTCTGATTTGAAAACTGCCGCTCTCGAATATCATGCCCATCCTCGTCCAGGAAAGCTGAGTGTAGAGCTCACCAAAGCCACTGCCACCGCCCGCGACCTGTCGCTGGCCTACAGCCCTGGCGTTGCCGAGCCCGTACGTGAAATCGCCCGCGACCCTGAACTGGCGTACAAGTACACCGGCAAAGGCAACCTGGTTGCAGTGATTTCCGATGGCACCGCGATTCTCGGCCTGGGCAACCTTGGCCCATTGGCGTCCAAGCCAGTCATGGAAGGTAAAGGCGTGCTGTTCAAGCGCTTTGCCGGCATCGACGTTTTCGACATCGAAGTCGATTCCGAAAGCCCGCAGGCTTTCATCGACACCGTAAAGCGCATTTCCATCACGTTCGGTGGCATCAACCTGGAAGACATCAAGGCACCTGAGTGCTTCGAGATCGAAAAGGCCCTGATCGAGCAGTGCGACATTCCGGTATTCCACGATGACCAGCACGGCACCGCGATCGTTACCGCGGCCGGCATGATCAACGCCCTGGAAATCGCCGGCAAAACCCTGGCTGACGCGCAAATCGTCTGCCTGGGCGCCGGCGCTGCAGCCATCTCCTGCATGAAATTGCTGGTGAGCATGGGCGCCAAGCTGGAAAACATCTTCATGGTCGACAGCAAGGGCGTTGTTCAGTCCGAGCGTACCGACCTGAACCAGTACAAGGCGATGTTTGCCCACGCCACCGACAAGCGCACCCTGGCTGACGCCCTTGACGGTGCAGACGTGTTCGTCGGCCTGTCTGGCCCGAACCTGCTGAGCGCCGAAGGCCTCAAGTCGATGGCGGCCAACCCGATCGTGTTCGCCTGCTCCAACCCTGATCCGGAAATCTCCCCGGAACTGGCCCACGCCACCCGTAACGACGTGATCATGGCCACCGGCCGTTCGGACTACCCGAACCAGGTCAACAACGTACTGGGCTTCCCGTTCATCTTCCGTGGTGCCCTGGACGTTCGCGCCAAACGCATCAACGAAGAGATGAAAGTGGCTGCGGCCAATGCTCTGCGTGAACTGGCCAAGCTGCCGGTGCCTCAGGATGTATGCGATGCGTACGGTGGTGCTCCACTGGCGTTCGGTCGTGAGTACATCATCCCTAAACCAATGGATAAGCGCCTGATCACCCTGATCTCCGATGCCGTGGCCAAAGCCGCGATCGAGACTGGTGTGGCGACCCTGCCGTATCCGAAGCACTACCCGCTGCAAAGCGTGGATGATGTGTTCAACGGCTAAGCCGTTGTAGTGCACCAACAAAAAGCCCCGGCTCTTGCGAGTCGGGGCTTTTTATTACCTGCGATTTAACTGGAGCTGTTTAGACATCCAAATGTGGAAGGGGGCTTGCCCCCTCCCACATTTTGCACCTCGTCGGCTTGAGGTCGCGATCAGAACAAATCGATCGGCGCCCCTTCATCCGCCGGCAGCGGGCTGCCCGGCGCAACGCCATTGCCCAGTTCGTTGACCGACGGCGGCGTGTCTTCGCTCTTGAACAGCTCGAAGTACGCGTTCGGCGTGCTTGGCGAAGCCGCACGGCCACTCACCGGGTCAATCCGCAGGCTGAGAATGCCTTCCGGCTCAGGCTGGGTGTGCAGCGGCTTGTCCTTCAAGGCCGCGCCCATGTAACTCATCCAGATCGGCAGCGCGACGGTGCCACCAAACTCGCGGCGACCCAGGCTTTCCGGCTGGTCGTAGCCGGTCCACACGGTGGTCACGTAGTCGGCGTTGTAGCCGGAGAACCAGGCGTCCTTGGAGTCGTTGGTGGTACCGGTCTTGCCGGCGATGTCCGCACGGCCCAGCGCCAGGGCGCGACGGCCGGTGCCTTTCTTGATCACGTCTTCCAGGATGCTGTTGAGGATATACGTGGTGCGGCCATCCACTACGCGTTCAGCGACAGCTGGCGTTTGTGGCTCGTTTGCGGCGGCGGTGTTCGGTGTGGCCGGCGCTGCGCCCGGTGTCGGCTCGATGGTGATGCCGCCGTTGCTGGGCGCCGCGATGCCATCAGGCGCCGCCACGCCGTTGACCACGTCACCCGGCACGCGCGGAGGGTTGGCGGTAAACAGGGTGTCGCCATTGCGGCTTTCGATCTTGTCGATCAGGTACGGTGAGATCTTGTAGCCGCCGTTGGCAAAGGTGCTCCAGCCCGTGGCGATCTCCATCGGCGTGAGAGTCGCGGTGCCCAGCGCCAGGGACAGGTTGGGCGGCAAATCCGACTTGTTGAAGCCGAAACGCGTCATGTAGTCGATGGTTTTGCCCACGCCCATTGCCTGCAGCAGGCGGATCGACACCAGGTTACGCGACTTGTACAGCGCCTCGCGGATGCGGATTGGGCCGAGGAAGGTGTTGGTGTCGTTCTTCGGGCGCCAGACCTTGTCCAGGTACTCGTCGACAAACACTATCGGGGCGTCGTTGACCAGGCTGGCGGCGGTGTAGCCGTTATCCAGTGCGGCGCTGTAGACGAACGGCTTGAAGCTCGAGCCCGGCTGGCGCTTGGCCTGGATGGCACGGTTGTAGTTGCTCTGCTCGAAGGCAAAACCGCCGACCAGGGCGCGGATCGCACCGTTCTGCGGGTCCAGGGACACCAGCGCGCCTTGGGCCACAGGGACCTGGCTGAATTTCAGGCTGTCGTCTTTCTGGCGTTGCACGCGGATCAAATCACCCACCTGTGCCACGTCCGACGGCTGCTTGGGCATCGGGCCCATGCTGTTGGTGTTCAGGAAGGGACGTGCCCACTTCATGCTGTCCCACGCCACATGCGCTTCGCCGGAGCGGGTCAGCACCTGCACGCCATCTTTCTTCACTTGGGTGACGATGGCGGGCTCCAGGCCGCTGATCGGGCGCTGTTTGCCCAGTTCAGTGGTCCAGGCGCTCAAAGTCTTGCCTGGCAGGCGGGATTCGGGGCCCCGGTAGCCGTGGCGCTGGTCATAGGTGACGAGGCCATCGCGTACCGCGTTGTTGGCAATTTCCTGCAAGTTGCTGGGAACGGTCGTGGTCACGCGGAAGCCTTCGGTGTAGGCCTCGCTGCCGTAACGGCCGACCATCTCGGCGCGCGCCATTTCAGCGATGTACGGTGCGTTCACCTCCGGCGTCGGCACGTGGTAGCTGGCATTCAGCGGTTCGGCCACGGCGCTTTCATAGGCGGCCTGGTCGATCTTGCCCAGCTTGTACATGCGGCCGAGGATCCAGTCGCGGCGCTCTTTGCTGCGCGCCGGGTTGGCCAGCGGGTTAAAGCGCGATGGGGCCTTGGGCAGGCCGGCAATCATTGCCATTTGCGCCAGGCTGGCGTCACGAATCGACTTGCCGTAGTAGACCTGCGACGCCGCCTCGATCCCGTAGGCGCGGTTGCCCAGGTAGATCTTGTTGACGTACAGCTCAAGGATCTCGTCCTTGGTCAGCTGGCGTTCGATCTGCAGGGCCAGCAGGATTTCAGTGGCCTTGCGCGAAAAACTGCGCTCGCTGGTGAGGAAGAAGTTCTTCGCCACCTGCATGGTGATGGTGCTGCCACCGGATTGAATGTGTCCGCTTTTTACCAACTGGGTAGCCGCGCGCACCAGACTGCTGGGGTCAACGCCGTAGTGATTGGCGAAATTATCGTCTTCTGCCGACAGCAGGGCATTGATGAAATTGGGTGGAATGTCGGCGAAACGGATCGGTGTGCGGCGCATCTCGCCGAACTCCGCGATCAGTTTTTCGTCGCTGCTGTAGACCCGCAAAGGAATCTGCAACTGGATACTTCTGAGTGCCTCTACGGAAGGCAAACCCGGACTAAGGTAGAGGTAGGCACCGCTGAGTACGAGCAGCAGCCCGCAGACAATCGCGACAATGGAGTACCCGAAAAACTTCAGCAGACGAATCAAGGCTTTTGGATTTCCAGAGAAAAGAATGAGTTAGGCGTCGGGGCATGCATGGCAAACGATGGATCGACCCGAGCAGCAGATAAATAGCGGGAAAAAACGCTGGGCATTAAAGCATTTTTCGGCTTGGGGCGTCATTCACGCCACTCAAACAAGTCGACCGAATGCACGATGGCCGGCGGCAATCAGGCGGTATGACAGGCAAAGTTTTGGGGAGTTTTATGAGAAAAGGATTTTTCAGGCGCAAAACCGACACCCTGCTGGGCGTCGACATCAATGACACGGGCATCAAGCTGATAGAACTGGGCCATTCGGCCGCGGGTTACCGGGTGCAGGGCTACAGCACCCAGGTGTTGCCGCCGAATGCGATGGTCGACGGCACCTTGTTGGACCTTGAAGAGGCAGGGCGAGCCTTGCACCTGGCGTTATCCCGGCTGCGTACGTCTGCTCGGCAGGCGGCCGTCGCTGTAGCGGGCCCTTCGGTCATCACGCGGGTCATCGACATGGAGGCCGGGCTCAGTGATGAAGAGATGGTCTGGAAGATCCAGATGGAAGCCGACCAGTACATTCCTTACCCGCTGGATGATGTGGCCATCGATTTTCAGGTGCGTGGCCCTTCGGCCCAGGATCCGGCCCGGGTCGAGGTTTTACTGGCTGCCTGCTTGAGGGAGCAGGTCGAGGCGCGCACTGCGGTTTTGGCCCTGGCGGGGCTCGTGACACGGGTGGTGGATGTCGAAGGGTTTGCATTGGAGCGCGCTTGCAGTCAGGATTTCGCCAGCTTCACGCCGGGTCATCAAGTCGATGGCACACAATGGGCCGTGGATGCCCACGGGATGGGAATTGCTTGCGGGTTGGCCCTGAGGAGTTTCGCTTGATGACAAGAATCAACCTTTTGCCTTGGCGCCAAGCCCTGGCGGACCGGCGTCGCAAATACTTTCTGATGTTTTTGCTGGCGTTCGCCTGTGCGGCCTTCGCGGCGTTATGGCTGGCGGACCAGGTGATTGACCAGGCCATCGACCGGCAGGGCGCACGCAATAACCATCTGAGCAAAGAAGTGACTGTCGTCGATTCGCGCATCAAGACCATCGACGACTTGCAGGAGCAAAGCCAGCAACTGGCCGCGCGCATGAAAGTCGTGCAGGACCTGCATGATGCCCGCTCTTCCAGCGCGCAGATGTTTGATCAACTGGCCCGCGCGGTGCCCGCGGGTGTCCATCTGCATGAAGTGGTGGCGAACGGCGACACCATCAGTGTCAGCGGCAGTGCCGAGTCCAGCCAGGACATTGCTCAACTGATGCGCCGCCTGGAAGCCTCGCAAGGCACCCATGCCACTCGGCTTCAGCATGTGCGGGCAGAGGGCGAGCGGGGCGGTAACGAATTCCAATTGATGGTGCGCCAGGGGGAATCCACCGAGGCTCAGCCTTGAGCCTGCCCAGGCTCGACTTTTCCACGTTCTGTCACAACGCTTCGAAATGGCCCTTGCCGGGCAAGCTTCTGCTGGGCTGTGCGCTGGCAGGCTTGGTGCTGGCGGTGGGCGATAGCGTTTATTTGAGCCCGTCACGCGAGCGTTTGCACGAGTGGGAGGCGCAGGAAAAGGTCTTACAACAGCTGCTCGTTCAGAAGGTCGATCTGGCCACCCGCCTTGAGGGCAGCACCCACCCGGCTCAGGTGATGCAGGAAAAAACCGATGGGGGCTTAGGGCAGTTGTCTGGCGCACCTGACATGCCAGCCCTGCTGGATGAAATGGCGCGGCTGGTGGCTGCCAACGGCGTGGTGGTTGAAGGTGTCACGGTGCTGGACGAGCAAACTCGGCCGTTTTACATCGAGGAGCCGGTGCAGGTCGATGTGTTTGGGGCTTACCACGACCTGGCTACCTTCGTGAGTGCGTTGGGCGGCTTGTCTCGGATTGTTACCGTGCATGACATCACGCTTCGTTCCGAAGGGTCGTTGCTGCGCCTTGGCATGTTGGTGAAGACCTACCGGAGCACGTCGCTGCGCGGCGAACCTGACTCGGTTTTCGAGTCGGCGCCAGCATTTGTCTACGACGCATTTTCCTTGCGTGACCCGTTCCAGCCGGTCGCATTGCAGGTTAATCATCTGCCCGGACGCCCGGTGCTGGCGCCTGACCTTGCCCGGGTCCGCGGCGCCCTGGAAAAGGTCGCCATCGACCAGTTCGAGATGGTCGGTACGCTGTCCCGTGGGGAGCAGAGCTTTGCGCTGTTGCGTGTGGCCTCCACGGTGCACCGGCTGGCCGTTGGCGACTACCTGGGGCCGAACCACGGCAAGGTCACGGCCATTCATGACGGCTACATCGAACTGGCGGAGCTGTTCCGCGATAAACAGGGCGCGTGGCTGGAGCGCCCGCGAACCCTCGTGTTGAAACTCAACTCATAACGGAATCAAACAATGAAATGGACTTTCTCGTCCTTCGGTGTGGCGCTATGGATAGCGTTCACGGCACCGACGGCATTCGCTGTGCCCACTCGTGTGGACCTGATCCAGCTGCCGCCGCCTGGCAGCGCGGCGCCAGGCACCTACCACGGCGCCAAGCTGAACCTCAATTTCCAGAACATCGATGTGCGTGCGGTATTGCAGCAGATTGCCGATGTCGCCGGGCTCAACCTGGTTGCCAGCGATGAAGTGCAAGGCTCCATCACCTTGCGGCTCAAGGACGTGCCCTGGGACCAGGCGCTGGACCTGGTATTGCAGACCAAAGGGCTGGATAAGCGGGTGAAGGCCGGCGTTTTGCTGGTGGCACCGGCCGATGAGCTGGCTGCGCGTGAATTGCTCACGCTGGAATCGCGCAGGCAGATTGCCGAGCTGGCGCCTTTGCGCCGGGAGCTGTTGCAGGTCAACTACGCCAAGGCGGCGGACCTGGCCAAGCTGTTCCAGTCGGTGACAGGCCTTGAAGGCGCCGGCGATGAGCGCGGTTCCGTGGCAGTGGATGACCGCACCAATAACATCATTGCCTACCAGACTGGCGAGCGCCTCGAAGAGCTGCGCCGGATTGTGGCGCAGCTGGACGTCCCGGTGCGCCAAGTGATGATCGAGGCACGGATCGTCGAGGCCAATGTTGATTACGACAAAAGCCTCGGCGTGCGCTGGGGAGGGCGACTCAACCGTGCCAATTGGGGCGCTGGAGGCATCAGCAAACCCTTGGCCGCCGGTGCCGAGCCACCGCAGAACCCTGTCAGTTCGCCATTTGTCGACATGGGAGCGCTCACCGGTACATCGGGCTTGGGCATCGCCTATATCACCAACAACCTGTTGCTGGACCTTGAACTGACGGCCATGGAGAAAACCGGCAACGGCGAAATCGTCTCACAGCCCAAGGTGGTCACTTCCGACAAGGAAACGGCACGGATCCTCAAGGGCACCGAGATTCCCTATCAGGAATCCAGCTCCAGTGGCGCCACCTCAGTGTCGTTCAAGGAGGCTTCGCTATCGCTGGAGGTGACCCCGCAAATCACCCCCGATGGCTGGGTGATCATGGAGGTCAAGGTCACCAAGGATGAGCCCGACTACCTGAACAAGCTCAACGACGTGCCGCCGATCAAGAAAAACGAAGTCAACGCCAAGGTGCTGGTCAAGGATGGCGAGACCATCGTCATCGGTGGCGTTTTCTCCAACACCCAAAGCAAAGTGGTAGATAAAGTGCCATTTTTAGGCGATGTGCCGTATCTTGGCCGCCTTTTCCGGCGCGATGTGATGGCGGAAAGAAAATCCGAGCTGCTGGTATTCCTGACTCCGCGTATTATGAATAACCAGGCGATTGCTGTGAGTCGTTGATTCTGTGCGAAATTTGATTCTTGTAGGACCGATGGGGGCTGGAAAAAGCACCATCGGCCGTTTGCTGGCCAAAGAGCTGCGCCTGCCATTCAAAGATTCCGACAAGGAAATTGAATTGCGCACGGGCGCCAATATCCCATGGATCTTCGATAAGGAAGGCGAACTGGGCTTTCGCGACCGCGAGCAGGCGATGATTGCCGAGCTGTGCGGTTGCGACGGCTTGGTATTGGCCACCGGCGGCGGCGCTGTCATGCGCGATGAAAACCGCCGGGCGCTGCATGCCGGTGGGCGCGTGGTCTACCTGCATGCGTCAGTCGAGCAGCAAGTGGGGCGCACCGCCCGCGACCGGAATCGCCCATTGTTGCGCACCGCTGACCCGGCAAAAACCCTGCGGGATTTGCTGGCGCTGCGCGATCCGCTGTATCGGGAAATTGCCGATCTGGTGGTGGAAACCGATGAGCGGCCGCCGCGAATGGTCGTTCTCGACATTCTCGAGCGTTTACAGCAGCTGCCACCCCGTTAAAGCCAGACCCGAAATGCGCTATTCTCGGCGGCGCGCTAACAGCCTTCGAGGTGTGGCGTAGAGCCATCAGGCAGCGTCAGATCCGAGCGTTGCCGATCGTATATCCATCTTCACGCGGGGACACATGCAGACACTTAAGGTCGATCTAGGCGAGCGCAGCTACCCAATCCATATTGGCGAGGGTTTGTTGGACCTGCCCGAGTTGCTCGCCCCGCATATTGCCGGTCGGCAAGTGGCGATCATCTCCAATGAAACGGTCGCGCCGCTGTATCTTGAGCGCCTGAGCCGCAGCCTTGCGGCGTACTCGGTGATTTCGGTGATCCTGCCTGACGGCGAGGCCCACAAGAACTGGGAAACCCTGCAACTGATCTTTGATGGCCTGCTGACTGCGCGTCATGACCGCCGGACCACGGTAGTCGCCCTGGGCGGCGGTGTGATCGGCGACATGGCCGGATTTGCGGCGGCCTGTTATCAGCGCGGCGTGGACTTTATCCAGGTGCCGACCACCTTGCTGTCCCAGGTCGATTCGTCGGTAGGTGGCAAGACCGGCATCAACCACCCGCTGGGCAAGAACATGGTGGGTGCGTTCTATCAGCCCCAGGCCGTGCTGATCGACACCGCGACGCTGAACACGTTGCCACCGCGCGAGCTGTCGGCGGGCCTGGCGGAAGTCATCAAGTACGGGCTGATCTGCGACGAGCCGTTCCTGACCTGGCTTGAGGAGCATATGGACGCCCTGCGCGCTCTGGATCAAGTGGCACTTACCGAAGCGATTTCCCGCTCCTGCGCCGCCAAGGCGCTGGTGGTGAATGCCGACGAGCGGGAGTCCGGCGTACGCGCCACTTTGAACCTGGGTCACACCTTCGGCCATGCGATCGAAACGCACATGGGCTATGGTGTGTGGTTGCATGGGGAAGCCGTAGCGGCTGGCACAGTGATGGCGTTGGAGATGTCGCAACGCCTGGGCTGGATCAGTGCCCAGGAGCGGGATCGGGGTATTGGCCTGTTCCAGCGCGCCGGTTTGCCGGTTGTTCCTCCTGAGGAGATGACCGAGGCGGATTTCCTCGAACATATGGCAATAGACAAGAAAGTGATCGACGGTCGCCTACGACTGGTGCTGCTGCGCCACATAGGCGAAGCGGTAGTGACCGACGATTATCCGAAAGAGATTTTACAGGCCACGCTGGGAGCGGATTACCGCGCCCTGGCCCAGCTTAAAGGTTAATAAGATCCCGATGACTAGTTTGCATGCCGACGAGGCGTTCCTCGGCCATTACCAGTTAAGCCACGACCCTTTTGCTCCGCGGGTACCTGGCTTCAAATTTTTCCCTGCCCAGCGCAAGCCGGTGCTTGGTCAGTTGCACCATCTGGCGCGCTACAGTCAGCTGTTGCTGGTGGTCACCGGGCCGTTGGGCAGCGGCAAGACCCTGCTGCGCCAGGCACTGGTCGCCAGCACCAACAAGCAATCGGTACAGAGCGTGGTGGTGTCGGCCCGCGGTGCCGGTGACGCGGCGGGCGTATTGCGCCAAGTGGCCCAGGCGCTGAACGTATCCAATGCCGAGCCGAACGCGATCCTCAAGCAAGTGGTGCAGCTGGGCCTGACCGGCCAGGAAGTCTACCTGCTGGTGGACGACGCCGAGCAGCTCGACGAATCCGCCCTGGAGGCGCTGTTAGCGCTGGCTGCGGGCACGCCTGAAGGCCGCCCGCACGTGTTCCTGTTTGGCGAGTCGTCGTTGATCGCCGATCTGGAGCAGATCAGCGGTGATCAGGAGCTGTTTCACGTTATCGAATTGCAGCCGTACGAAGAGGAAGAAACCCGCGAATACCTGGCGCAACGCCTTGAGGGCGCCGGGGCCGGTATCGAACTTTTCTCCGCTGCGCAGATCTCTGATATTCACGAAAGCTCCGACGGCTGGCCTGGCACCATCAACCAGGTTGCCCGGGATGCCTTGATCGAAGCCATGATTGCAAGCCGCTCTGCGGTTAAGCGTCCAAAGATGGGGTTTACTATGCCTAAGAAGCACGTATTGGCTATTTCCGCCGTTGTCGTGGTCGCTGTCGCCGCCGCCTGGTTGATCCCTGGCCGTAGCAAGGCGCCCACCACCGCCGGCGCGCCAACCGAACAGGCGCAGTTGCCACTGGGCAAGCCCACACCAAACGTCGAATTCGCCAACTCCGGCCAACCGACCAACCTGCCGATGGTTGGCCAGCCGGTAATGCGTGGCCCGCTCGCCGAAGAAGCCGGTGGCATTTCCGAAGGCGACGACGGTGTGCCGGTGGAGGGCTCCAGCGCCACGCCGCCGACCGTAACCACTACCGCGCCGCCTGCGGGCGTGCCAGCCGGTCAGCCGGCAGCTCCGGTTGCCAAGCCGACCCCTGCACCGACTGTCGCCACCGCCAAGCCAGCGCCGGTGACCAAGCCTGTCGCACCGGCGCCAGCCGCCAAGCCAGCGCCGGCACCGGCTGCCAAGCCTGCCGAGAAACCTGCGGCAACCGTCGCCAAGGCAGGCGGCGCCGGCAGCAGCTGGTACACCAGCCAGCCAACCGGCAACTTCGTGGTGCAGATCCTCGGCACCAGCTCCGAAGCCAACGCTCAGGCGTTCGTGAAAGAGCAGGGCGGTGAGTACCGTTATTTCAAGAAAGTGCTCAACGGCAAGCCTCTCTACGTGATCACCTACGGCAACTTCTCCAGCCGTGCAGCAGCGGAATCCGCTATCAAGGCCTTGCCAGCGAAGGTTCAGGCTGGTAAACCTTGGCCTCGCACTGTCGCCAGCGTCCAACAGGAACTGGCAACAACTCGCTGAAGATTCGGCGGCCTTACCCAGGCCGCCTCTCCCGGCACCTCAAAAAACTACAAAAGCGTGCAGCCCTGAAGGCCGCGCGCTTTGTGGTGTCTGCGCCAGTTGCTTTTGAGTCGTAGCGGTCAAAATTAAAAAAGTTTTGACTAGCACAGCATATCGTTTTAAACCTTTCATAAATGCGACATAGATTTGCGACATTTCGTCGTTAAATTTGTGAGCGTTCGTGTCGGTGTGTACAATGACCTCCCTTTTGCCCCCGCTAAGCCGGCGTACGTTCGGCGTGGAAGGTAACCGGTTGAATTGAAAAGAAATTTGCCTCGTTATAAGAGGCAGCCTGGTGAGAAAGTGTCTATGAAAGCAGGTCTGTACCAACCCGATGAATTCAAGGATAACTGCGGTTTCGGCCTGATAGCCCACATGCAGGGCGAGCCCAGTCATACCCTTTTGCAAACGGCCATCGAGGCCCTGACCTGCATGACCCACCGCGGTGGGATCAACGCCGACGGCAAGACCGGTGACGGTTGCGGCTTGCTGATTCAAAAGCCCGACCGGTTCCTGCGTGCTGTCGCAAAAGAGCAATTTGCGGTCGACCTGCCCAAGCAGTACGCCGTGGGCATGGTGTTTTTCAACCAGGACCCGGTTAAAGCCGAAGCCGCTCGCGAAAACATGAACCGCGAGATCCTGGCTGCCGGCCTGCAACTGGTTGGCTGGCGCAAAGTGCCAATCGACACCAGCGTGCTCGGCCGCCTGGCCCTGGAGCGCCTGCCGCAGATCGAACAAGTGTTCATCGCAGGCGAAGGCCTGAGCGACCAGGACATGGCGATCAAGCTGTTCACCTCGCGTCGTCGCTCGTCGGTGGCCAACGCCGCCGACACCGACCACTACATCTGCAGCTTTTCGCACAAAACCATCATTTATAAAGGCCTGATGATGCCGGCGGACTTGACCGCCTTCTATCCAGACCTGAGCGATGAGCGCCTGCAAACCGCGATCTGCGTGTTCCACCAGCGCTTCTCCACCAACACCCTGCCGAAATGGCCGCTGGCCCAGCCATTCCGCTTCCTCGCCCACAACGGCGAGATCAACACCATCACCGGCAACCGCAACTGGGCCGTGGCCCGTCGCACCAAGTTCGCCAACGATTTGATGGACCTCGAAGAGCTCGGCCCGCTGGTCAACCGCGTGGGTTCGGACTCCTCGAGCATGGACAACATGCTCGAACTGATGGTCACCGGCGGCATCGACCTGTTCCGTGGCGTGCGCATGATCATTCCGCCAGCGTGGCAGAACGTCGAAACCATGGACCCGGACCTGCGTGCGTTCTACGAGTACAACTCGATGCACATGGAGCCGTGGGACGGCCCGGCGGGCGTGGTCATGACCGACGGCCGCTACGCGGTGTGCCTGCTCGACCGTAACGGTCTGCGCCCGGCGCGTTGGGTCACCACCACCAACGGTTTCATCACCCTGGCGTCGGAAATCGGCGTGTGGGACTACAAGCCTGAAGACGTGATCGCCAAAGGCCGCGTCGGCCCTGGCCAGATCCTGGCCGTGGACACCGAAACCGGGCAGATCCTCGACACCGATGCCATCGACAACCGCTTGAAGTCGCGTCACCCCTACAAGCAATGGCTGCGCAAGAACGCCCTGCGCATCCAGGCGACCATGGAAGACAACGATCACGGCTCGGCTTTCTACGACGTCGACCAGCTCAAGCAATACATGAAGATGTACCAGGTCACGTTCGAGGAGCGCGACCAAGTGCTGCGTCCGCTCGGCGAGCAAGGCTACGAGGCCGTCGGCTCCATGGGCGATGACACGCCGATGGCCGTGCTGTCCCAGCGCGTGCGCACGCCGTACGACTACTTCCGCCAGCAGTTCGCCCAGGTGACCAACCCGCCGATCGACCCGCTGCGCGAAGCCATCGTGATGTCGCTGGAAGTCTGCCTCGGTGCCGAGCGCAACATCTTCCAGGAATCGCCTGAGCACGCCTCGCGTGTGATCCTCAGCTCGCCGGTGGTGTCTCCGGCCAAGTGGCGTTCGTTGATGACCCTGGATCGCCCAGGCTTCGACCGCCAGATCATCGACCTGAACTACGACGAGAGCCTGGGCCTTGAAGCCGCGGTGCGTAACGTCGCCGATCAGGCCGAAGAAGCCGTGCGCGCCGGCCGTACTCAGATCGTGCTGACCGACCGCCA
Source organism: Pseudomonas sp. RGB (assembly GCF_007713445.1). NCBI lineage: Bacteria > Pseudomonadati > Pseudomonadota > Gammaproteobacteria > Pseudomonadales > Pseudomonadaceae > Pseudomonas > Pseudomonas sp. RGB. The sequence goes on from NZ_VMSH01000003.1 coordinate 315,976, forward strand.
TATCGCGCCGGGCAAGCTGCCGATCCACGCCTCGTTGGCGACCGGTGCGGTGCACCACCGTCTGACCGAAAAAGGCCTGCGTTGCGACTCCAACATCCTGGTTGAAACCGCCACCGCCCGTGACCCGCACCACTTCGCGGTGTTGATCGGCTTCGGCGCGTCGGCGGTGTACCCGTTCCTGGCGTACGAAGTGCTCGGTGACCTGATCCGCACTGGTGAAGTGCTGGGCGACCTCTATGAGGTGTTCAAGAACTACCGCAAAGGCATCACCAAGGGCCTGCTGAAGATCCTGTCGAAGATGGGCATCTCCACCGTCACGTCCTACCGCGGCGCGCAGCTGTTCGAAGCCATCGGCCTGTCCGAAGAAGTCTGCGAGCTGAGCTTCCGTGGCGTGCCGAGCCGCATCAAGGGTGCGCGTTTCGTCGACATCGAAGCCGAGCAGAAAGCCCTGGCAGCCGAAGCCTGGAGCGCGCGCAAGCCGATCCAGCAAGGCGGCCTGCTCAAGTTCGTGCACGGTGGCGAATACCACGCCTACAACCCGGACGTGGTCAGCACCCTGCAAGCCGCCGTGCAGCAGGGCGACTACGCCAAGTTCAAGGAATACACCGCGCTGGTGGATAACCGTCCGGTGTCGATGATCCGCGACCTGTTCAAGGTGAAAACCCTGGACACGCCGCTGGCCATCAACGAGATCGAGCCGCTGGAATCGATCCTCAAGCGTTTCGACTCCGCCGGTATTTCTCTCGGCGCCTTGTCGCCTGAGGCTCACGAAGCCCTGGCCGAAGCCATGAACCGCCTGGGTGCGCGTTCCAACTCCGGCGAAGGCGGTGAAGACCCGGCGCGCTACGGCACCATCAAGAGCTCGAAAATCAAGCAGGTCGCGACCGGCCGTTTCGGTGTCACCCCGGAATACCTGGTCAACGCCGAAGTGCTGCAGATCAAAGTCGCCCAGGGCGCCAAGCCGGGTGAAGGCGGGCAACTGCCAGGCGGCAAGGTCAACGGCCTGATCGCCAAGCTGCGTTATGCGGTGCCGGGCGTGACCCTGATTTCGCCGCCGCCGCACCACGACATCTACTCGATTGAAGACTTGTCGCAGCTGATTTTCGACCTGAAACAAGTCAACCCGCAGGCGTTGGTCTCGGTGAAACTGGTCGCGGAAGCCGGCGTGGGCACCATTGCCGCTGGCGTGGCCAAAGCCTATGCCGACCTGATCACCATCTCCGGCTACGACGGCGGCACCGGCGCATCGCCGCTGACCTCCATCAAGTACGCCGGTGCGCCGTGGGAACTGGGCCTGGCGGAAACCCACCAGACTCTGCGCGGCAACGACCTGCGCGGCAAAGTGCGCGTGCAGACCGACGGCGGCCTGAAAACCGGCCTCGACGTGATCAAGGCCGCGATCCTCGGCGCCGAAAGCTTCGGCTTCGGTACCGCGCCAATGATCGCCCTGGGTTGCAAATACCTGCGCATCTGCCACCTGAACAACTGCGCCACCGGCGTGGCGACTCAGAACGAGAAGCTGCGCAAGGATCACTACATCGGCACCGTCGACATGGTGGTGAATTTCTTCACCTATGTCGCCGAAGAAACCCGTGAGTGGCTGGCCAAGCTGGGCGTGCGCTCCCTCGAAGAACTGATCGGGCGTACCGACCTGCTCGACATCCTCGAAGGCCAGACCGCCAAGCAACAACACCTGGACCTGACGCCGCTGCTGGGCAGCGATCACATCCCGGCAGACAAGCCGCAATTCTGCCAGGTGGACCGCAACCCGCCGTTCGACAAAGGCCTGCTGGCCGAGAAGATGGTCGACATGGCCAGCGCCTCGATTAACGACGCCAGCGGTGGCGAATTCGCCCTGGATATCTGCAACTGCGACCGTTCCATCGGCGCACGCATTTCCGGCGAAATTGCGCGCAAGCACGGCAACCAGGGCATGGCCAAGGCGCCGATCACCTTCCGCTTCAAGGGCACTGCGGGCCAGAGCTTCGGCGTGTGGAACGCCGGCGGCCTGCACATGTACCTGGAAGGTGACGCCAACGACTACGTGGGCAAGGGCATGACCGGCGGCAAGCTGGTGATCGTTCCGCCAGTCGGCAGCGTCTACAAGACTCAAGACAGTGCCATCATCGGCAACACCTGCCTGTACGGCGCAACCGGCGGCAAGCTGTTTGCAGCCGGTACGGCCGGTGAGCGTTTCGCGGTGCGTAACTCCGGTGCCCACACCGTGGTGGAAGGCACGGGCGATCACTGCTGCGAATACATGACCGGTGGTTTTGTCGCGGTGCTGGGCAAGACTGGCTACAACTTCGGCTCGGGCATGACTGGCGGTTTCGCCTACGTGCTCGACCAGGACAACACCTTTGTCGACAAGGTCAACCACGAGTTGGTCGAGATCCAGCGGATCAGCGGCGAAGCGATGGAATCCTATCGCAACCACTTGCAGCATGTGCTGGACGAATATGTCGAGGAAACTAACAGCGAATGGGGTCGTAACCTCGCTGAAAACCTCGATGACTACCTGCGTCGTTTCTGGCTGGTCAAGCCCAAGGCTGCCAACCTGAAATCGTTGCTTTCCAGCATCCGTGCCAACCCGCAGTGATATGCGCCTGAAGAGTTTGATGAGGTTTTAACATGGCTGAACGTCTGAATAACGACTTCCAGTTCATCGATGTCGGGCGCAAAGATCCGAAGAAGAAACTGTTGCGTCAACGCAAGAAAGAGTTCGTGGAAATCTACGAACCCTTCAAACCCCAGCACTCGGCCGACCAGGCCCACCGCTGCCTGGGTTGCGGTAACCCGTATTGCGAATGGAAGTGCCCGGTGCACAACTTCATTCCCAATTGGCTGAAGCTTGTGGCCGAGGGCAACATCCTCGCCGCCGCCGAGCTGTCGCACCAGACCAACACCCTGCCGGAAGTGTGCGGCCGGGTGTGCCCGCAGGATCGTCTGTGCGAGGGTGCCTGCACCCTCAACGACGGCTTTGGCGCGGTGACCATCGGTTCGGTGGAGAAGTACATCACCGACACCGCGTTCGCCATGGGCTGGCGCCCGGACATGTCCAAGGTCAAACCGACCGGCAAACGTGTTGCGATCATCGGTGCGGGCCCGGCGGGCCTGGGCTGCGCCGACGTGCTGGTGCGTGGCGGCGTGACACCGGTGGTGTTCGACAAGAACCCGGAAATCGGTGGCCTGCTGACCTTCGGCATCCCCGAGTTCAAGCTGGAAAAAACCGTACTGAGCAACCGTCGTGAAGTGTTCACCGGCATGGGTATCGAGTTCCGCCTCAATACCGAAATCGGCAAAGACATCACCATGGAGCAACTGCTCGCCGAATACGATGCGGTGTTCATGGGCATGGGCACCTACACCTACATGAAAGGCGGCTTTGCCGGTGAGGACCTGCCGGGCGTGTATGACGCGCTCGACTTCCTGATCGCCAACGTCAACCGCAACCTGGGCTTTGAAAAGTCGCCGGAAGATTTCGTCGACATGAAAGGCAAGAAGGTTGTGGTACTGGGCGGTGGCGACACCGCGATGGACTGCAACCGTACCTCGATTCGCCAGGGCGCCAAGTCGGTGACCTGTGCGTACCGTCGTGACGAAGCCAACATGCCCGGCTCGCGCAAAGAGGTGAAGAACGCCAAGGAAGAAGGCGTGAAATTCCTCTACAACCGCCAGCCGATCGCCATTGTCGGCGAGGACCGTGTTGAAGGCGTGAAAGTGGTCGAGACCCGTCTCGGCGAGCCGGATGCCCGTGGCCGTCGCAGCCCCGAGCCGATCCCGGGTTCCGAAGAAATCATCCCGGCCGACGCCGTGGTCATCGCCTTCGGTTTCCGCCCAAGCCCGGCGCCGTGGTTCGAGCAGTTCGAAATCCAGACCGACAGCCAGGGCCGCGTCGTGGCCCCGGAACAAGGCCAGTACAAGCACCAGACCAGCAACCCGAAAATTTTCGCCGGTGGCGATATGGTGCGCGGTTCTGACCTGGTGGTAACCGCGATCTTCGAAGGGCGCAATGCCGCTGAAGGGATCCTGGATTACTTGCAGGTCTAATCCCGATCCCGAGCTGAAATGGGATCAAAATGTGGGAGGGGGCTTGCCCCCGATAGCGGTGGTTCAGTGACAAAGACTGAAACTGACACACTGCAATCGGGGGCAAGCCCCCTCCCACATTGGTTTTGCAGCGCTTCCATGTCCGCGACAAATTGACCCGATAGACAAAAGGCACGGCTCACTCCGTGCCTTTTGCGTCGCGCTCTGAGAAAATGCCCGCACTTTTTTTGCGGATGCCGACATGACTGCCCTCAAGAACGACCGTTTCCTTCGTGCCCTGCTCAAGCAACCCGTAGACGTCACGCCCGTGTGGATGATGCGTCAGGCCGGTCGCTACCTGCCGGAATACCGCGCCAGTCGCGCCCACGCCGGCGACTTCATGAGCCTGTGCATGAACCCGGAGTTCGCCTGCGAAGTCACGATGCAGCCCCTGGACCGCTACCCACAACTGGACGCGGCCATTCTGTTCTCCGATATCCTGACCATCCCTGACGCCATGGGCCAAGGCCTGTACTTTGAAACCGGCGAAGGCCCGCGTTTCAAGAAAGTCGTCAGCACCCTGGCCGACATCGAAGCCCTGCCGATCCCCGATCCGCACAAAGACCTGGGCTACGTGATGGACGCGGTCAGCACCATCCGCCGCGAGCTCAATGGCCGTGTGCCGCTGATCGGTTTCTCTGGCAGCCCGTGGACCCTGGCCACCTACATGGTCGAAGGCGGCTCGTCGAAAGACTTCCGCAAGACCAAAGCCATGCTCTACGACAACCCACAGGCCATGCACCTGCTGCTGGATAAACTGGCGCAGTCGGTTACCGCCTACCTCAACGGCCAGATCATGGCCGGCGCGCAAGCGGTACAGATTTTCGATACCTGGGGTGGCAACCTGTCGGCGGCGGCGTATCAGGAATTCTCCCTGGCCTACATGCGCAAGATCGTCAGCGGCTTGATCCGTGAACACGAAGGCCGCAAAGTGCCGGTCATCCTGTTCACCAAAGGCGGCGGCCTGTGGCTGGAAAGCATCGCCGACGCGGGCGCCGATGCGCTGGGCCTGGACTGGACCTGCGACATCGGTGAAGCCCGTCGTCGCGTTGGCAACCAAGTCGCGCTGCAAGGCAACATGGACCCGACCGTGCTCTACGCCAAGCCTGAAGCGATCCGCACCGAAGTCGGCCGCATCCTGGCCAGCTACGGCAAGGGCACCGGGCATGTGTTCAACCTGGGCCATGGCATCACCCCGGAAGTGAATCCCGAGCATGCCGGCGCGTTCCTGCGCGCGGTGCACGAGTTGTCCGCCCAGTATCACGAATAAACGCAAAACCAATCTGGGAGGGGGCTTGCCCCCTCCCACATTAAAGCCAGAAATCCTCAGGCTTTCACATGGCCCAGTGGCGGCAACTTCGCCAACTTCAACGCCACCAACAGCGCGCCAATCAGCAATGCCACGATAAACCCGCCAATCCCGTTCCACCCGGCAAAGTGCCAGAAGAACCCGCCCGCCGTCCCCGCAATGCTTGAGCCCACGTAGTAGCAGAACAGGTACAGCGACGACGCCTGCCCCTTGGCCTTGACCGCGCGCCGGCCAATCCAGCTGCTGGCCACCGAGTGCGCGCCGAAGAAGCCGAAGGTAAAGATCAGCATGCCCGGCACCACCAGCCACAGCGGGGTGAACAGGGTCAGCAACATGCCCGAAAGCATCAACACGATTGTGCCCCACAACACGCGCCGCCGGCCGAGGCGGTCGGCCAGCGAGCCGATTTTCGCCGAGCTGTAGATGCCCGACAGGTACACCAGCGACAGCAGGCCGACCACGGCCTGGCTCAACGCGTAAGGCGACGCCAGCAGGCGATAGCCGATGTAGTTGAACATCGTCACGAACGCGCCCATCAGCAGGAAGGCTTCGAGAAAAAGCCACGGCAGGCCGGCGTCCTTGAAATGCATCACAAAGCCGTCTACCAGGCTGCGCGGTTTGAGGCTGCTGGCGCGGAAGTTGCGCGACTCGGGGAGGATCTTCCAGAACACCGTGGCAGCGATCAACGCCAGGGCGCCGATGATCAGCGTGGCGGTATGCCAACTGACGAAGTCGATCAGCACGCCCATGATCAGGCGCCCGCTCATGCCGCCAATCGCGTTGCCGCCGATGTACAAGCCCATGGCCAGGCCGATGTGTTGCGGGTGGATCTCTTCGCTCAGGTAAGTCATCGCGACGGCTGCCAGGCCGCTCAGGGACAGGCCGACCAGCGCACGCATCAGCAGGATGCCTTCCCAGGACGGCATCAGGCCGCTGGCGATGGTGGCCAGGGCAGCGCAAAACAGCGCAGCGACCATTACCGGTTTACGCCCGAGGGTGTCGGAAATCGGCCCGGTGATCAGCAGGCCAAATGCGAGCATGGCGGTGGCGACTGACAGGATCAGGCTGCTCTGCGCCGCGTTGATGGAAAACTCGTGGGACAGCGCGGGCATCATCGGCTGTACGCAATACAGCAGGGCAAAGGTGGCAAACCCACCGGAGAACAGCGCCAGCACGGTGCGCATGAACATTGGCGTGCCTTTTTCGATGAACTGCTCGTTGAGCTGGGCCACCACCTCATCCAGGGCGGTAGGCGGGACTTCTTGAGCAAATGGAGCGACAGCAGATTTCACGGGGACCTCGGCGAGGGAAAGCCTGCCAGAACTGGCAATGCAAAAAAGAATATAGCTGGCTAATGATTCTTTCCAATATATTGTTCGACCTGTTTGATAGCTTTTACGACCTAATGAGGTTTGCATGGAATTGCGTCACCTGCGGTACTTCATCAGCCGTCGCTGAAGAACTGCATTTCGGCCGCGCCGCGCAGGTGCTGGGCATCTCGCAACCGCCGCTGAGCCAGCAGATCCAGGCGCTGGAGCAAGAGGTGGGCGCGCGCTTGTTTGAACGCACCAATCGTCGGGTCGAGCTCAGTGAGGCCGGGCGCTTGTTCCTGCAAGAGGCGCGACTGGTGCTGGCGCAAGTCGACAAGGCCGCGGATGTCGCTCGGCGTGCCCAGTTGGGAGAGCTGGGGGAACTGAAGATTGGTTTCACGTCTTCCGCACCCTTCAATTCGAGCATTCCGCAGGCGATCTTTGCGTTTCGCCAGGCCTTCCCGGCGGTGCACTTGAGCCTGCAGGAAATGAGCAGCACCGAAGTGGCCGAATCGTTGGTGGATCAATCGATCCAGGTCGGCCTGATGCGCCCGCTGCCGTTGCCGGATTCGCTGAGTGTCATCGAGCTGATGCGCGAACCGCTGGTTGCCGTACTGAACGCCGGCCACCCGCTGGCGGAGGGCAGCGAGCGCGGTTTGCACCTGGCGCAACTGGCGCAGGAGCCGTTTGTATTCTTCCCGCGCAGCTATGGCAGCGGCCTCTACGCGCAGCTGCTCAACCTGGCCCGTGACGCCGGCTTCAGCCCGCACTTCGCTCAGGAGGCCGGGGAAGCGATGACGATTATCGGGTTGGTGGCGGCGGGCTTGGGCGTGTCGGTGCTGCCGGCGTCTTACCAGCGCATACGCATTGATGGCGTGGTGTATCGCACATTGCTCGATCAGGAGGCGGTCACGGCGGTATGGCTGGTGCAACGCAAGGGCGCGCAGTCGCCGAGGGCGAAGGCGTTTGTGGAGTTGTTGACGCGCAAGGCCGTGGTGTAGGCGAAGTCACATATCAGGTAACGGAACTGGCTTAGTGATTAGCCAGAAACCTGCGCAGAATCGCTCTTTTCCAAGCGAGTGATATGGATGGCACTTCTCTATCAGCCCAAGGAGGGCAGCGTGTTGATTTGTGATTTTCGAGGCTATGAGGTCCCGGAAATCATCAAGATTCGACCCGTCATTGTGATACGCAAACACCGAACCAATAAGCTGCTGGTAACGGTTGTGCCTTTGAGCACCACCGCCCCGCAAACGCTGCTGGAGCATCATTTGCAGCTAGACAGTCATCTTCAGGGCGCGAACCCCATCTGCTGGGCGAAGTGCGACATTGTGGCGACCGTAAGCCTGGGGCGACTGGATCGCATCAAAAGCAAAGACCGTCATGGAAAACGAACTTACAAAATCGCGGAGCTCACCAATGATCAGTTTTCAGCGATAAAGGCAGCGGTGCGCAGTGCGCTGGGGTTGCGATGAAGTGGGTAAGGAATAAGCGGCGCTTTGCCACCGATTGCAGGCGAGTTGTTTTCAGGCATACTGGCCGAGTTCCCGAAAGGGGCTTGTGAGACTCTGAGGATCCTGGGTAACCAGCCATCGCAGAGCCAGGCAGGAAGCGGCGATGACAAGCCAACCTGTTTGTGAAGAGGGCGCCGAAAGGCGCCCTTTGTCGTTTCTGACGGACCGCGATCCTCAGTTCTGCTTCGACGCCCCTGTCTGCTCAAACGACTGCGCCGCAGGTCCCGGCGCGTTACCCACGCCATTGCTACGCAGCGCGGCCATGATGTCGCGATCGAGCATGCTCACCCAGCGGTTGTAGTTGCGATGGATCTTGCCGTCCTTGTAGCCCAGGTCGCGGCTGTCGCGGTAGGTGATGGCGTAGCTGTTGCGGCTGTAACGGATGTCGATGGCCGCGTAGAACTGGTTGCGCACGGTGATCTGGGCCTGTACGAGTTGTGGGCTGAAACGCTGCACGGTCCACTCGCGTTTTTGCAGGGCCGTGACGATGACCTGCTTCATGGTTTCTTCGCTCACCTGAGTGCCGGCCGGTAGCTCGTGCTGGGTGTTGAGCACGGGTTTGCTGGTGCAACCGGCGGCGGTCAGCAAGGCCAGGGTGATCAGGGTGGCGCGTAGCAAGGAAGACATTCCATTTTCTCCAATCAATTAAAAAATCAGGCCCAGCGACGGAAAATCAGCGAGGTGTTGACGCCGCCAAACGCAAAGTTGTTGTTCATCACGTAGTCGTGGTGCATCTCGCGAAAGCCGCCCTGCAGATAATCCAGCTCGCCACATTGCGGGTCGACCACGTCCAGGTTGAAGGTGTGTACGTACTGGTCGCGGTTCATCATTTCGATGCTGAACCACGACTCCAGCGCGCCGCATGCGCCCAGGGTGTGGCCAAGAAAACTCTTCTGCGAACTGATCGGCATGTGGCGGCCGAACAGGCTGCTGGTGGCCAGGGTTTCGGCAATATCACCTTGATCGGTGGCGGTGCCATGGCCGTTGACGTAGCCAATGGCCGACGGCTCCAGCCCGGCATCTTCCAGGGCCAGCTCCATGGCGCGGCGCATGGTTTTCTGCTCCGGGCGGGTGGTGTGCTGGCCGTCGGCGTTGCTGCCGAAACCCACGAGTTCGGCGTGGATGTGCGCACCGCGCGCCAACGCGTGTTCCAGTTCTTCGAGCACCAGCATGCCGCCGCCTTCACCGATCACCAGGCCATCACGGCCGCTGTCGTAAGGACGTGGGCTGGTCTGCGGCGCGTCGTTTTTCAGGCTGGTGGCGTAGAGCGCATCAAACACCATGGCTTCGGTGGGGCACAGCTCTTCGGCGCCGCCGGCGAGCATCAACGGCAGGCGTCCGAACTTGATCGCTTCATACGCATAGCCGATGCCCTGGCTGCCGCTGGTGCAGGCGCTGGACGTCGGGATCAGCCGCCCGGTAAGGCCAAAAAAGATGCTGATATTCGCTGCCGTGGTGTGCGGCATCATGCGCACATAGGAGTTGGCGTTCAGCCCCTCTGCCACCGAGTTCAGCAGCATGTTGCCGAATGCCTTGATCTCGTCGGTGCTGCCGGTGGACGAGCCACAGGCCACGCCCATGCGCCCGTCCTTGATCGACTCGTCGCCGAGCAACCCGGCGTCCTGCAACGCCTGCTCCGCCGCCCACACTGCCAGGCGCGACACGCGACCCATGCTGCGCAGTTGCTTGCGCGTCCAGTGGGCCGGCACCACGAAATCGTCAATCGGCCCGGCCAGGCGCGTGTTCAGTTCGGTGAAACGGTCCCACTCGTCCATGCGCCGAATGCCGCTGCGGTTGGCGCGAAAGTTGGCGGCGATGGTGTCCCAATCGCTGCCCAGGGAGGTCATGCCGGCCATGCCGGTGACGACGACGCGTTTCATCAGCACAGGCCTCCGTTCACGGCCAACACCTGGCGCGTGATGTAGCCGGCTTCGGCCGACATCAGGAAATTCACTGCACCGGCCACTTCTTCCGGGGTGCCCATGCGCTGCGCCGGGATCATTTTCATCAGTTCTTCGACCGGCACGTTTTCATCCAGCATCGCGGTGTCGATCAAGCCGGGGGCTACACAGTTGACGGTGATCTTGCGCTTGCCCAGCTCGATGGCCAGCGCCTTGGCCGCGCCAATCAGACCGGCCTTCGACGCGCTGTAATTGACCTGCCCACGGTTGCCGATCAGCCCCGACACCGAGGTGATGCACACAATGCGGCCGGCGGCGCGACGACGAATCATCGGCATCATCACCGGGTGCAGCACGTTGTAGAAACCGTCGAGATTGGTGCGCATCACCACGTCCCAATCGTCTTCGGACAAGGCCGGGAACGCGCCGTCACGGGTCAGGCCGGCATTGAGCACCACGCCGTAGTAGGCGCCATGCTGCTCCACGTCGGCTTCAAGGATTTGCTTGCAGCTGGCGCGATCGGCCACGTCAAACTGCAGCACCCGCGCCTTGCGGCCCAGGGCTTCAATCTCGACCTGCACCGCGTCCGCTTCCGCGCGACCGCTGCGGCAATGCAGCACGATGTCATGCCCGGCCTGCGCCAGACGCAGGGCAATGGCGCGGCCGATGCCACGGCTGGAGCCGGTGACCAGTACGGATTCAGTCATGGCGTTTCGTCCTTCGATTCATCTAAATAGGTGGCCGCCTGGGGCGGTCGAAATACGTTCAAGCGCGCGCTGGCCTGGATACCGTCGCCGGTGAGGTGGCATTCGAACACACCCATGCCGTTGTCGTCTTCCAGCGAGCGCAGGCCGTGGATGCGCAGTTCGGCACCTGCCGGAAAGTGTTCCACGTTGCACTCGAACTTACGCGTGCCGAGCAGGAAGCCTAGCTCCACTGCTTCGCCGTTCTGGCGCGCGCGGCACCCGGCATACGCGGCGACGCTCTGCGCCATCAGCTCGATGCCGACCCAGGCCGGCAGGCTGCCGTCCGGGCGGTTGAACAGGCCGCCGGGTTTGACGGTAAGGCGCGTGTGAATCTGCTCTTCATCGAACGACAGCACCTGGTCGATCAGGATCATGTCGCCCGCGTGGGGCAGCAATTGGGCGAGTGGCCAATCAATCATGGGGCCTCTGCGATTATCAGGCTGACGTTGTTACCGCCGAAGGCAAACGAGTTGCTCATCAGGCAGCGTTTTTCCAAGGTGTCGCCGGTCTGCGCCCATTGCAGGGCGGGCAGCGCCGGGTCGGCCTGGCCGTCCCACACATGCGGCGGCACGCTGCCGTGGGTCAGGCTCAGCCAGCAGAACGCCGCTTCCAGCGCGCCGGCTGCACCGAGGGTGTGGCCGCTCATGGGTTTGGTCGACGAACAGGCCACGCCGTGGGGAAACAGGCTGGCCACGGCCAGGCTTTCCATGGCGTCGTTGTGCTGGGTGGCGGTGCCGTGCAGGTTCAAGTAACCGATCTGCTCGGGCACCAGCTTCGCGCTGGCCAAGGCCTTGCGCATCGCCTGCAATGCGCCTTTGCCGGTAGGCTCGGGCGCGGAGATATGGTGCGCGTCGCAACTGGCGCCACTGCCCAGCAGGGCAATCGGCGCCGGTTGTTGGGTCATCACAAACAGCACGGCCGCTTCGCCGATATTGATGCCATTGCGGTTCACTGAAAACGGATTGCAGCGCTCGTTGGAGACCGCTTCCAGCGCGGTAAAACCGTTGAGTGTCAGCTTGCACAGGCTGTCGACACCGCCGCAGATCACCGCGTCGCACACGCCCAGATCCAGCAGGCGTTGGGCGCTCATCAACGCGCGGGCGCTGGAGGTGCAGGCGGTAGAAATCACATAGGCCGGGCCGCTCAGTTGCAGCCAGTCGGCGAGGAAGTTGGCGGGGGCGCTGAGTTCCTGTTGCTGGTAGTCGTAGTCGCCGGGGAACTGCTTGTCGCGCAGGTAATTGGCGATGCCGCGGCTGGCCTCGTCGATGCCCGAGGTGCTGGTGCCCAGCACCACACCGACTCGCGAGGCGCCATAGGTGTGAATGGCCTGGCGGATCTCGCCCTCGATCTGCAACGCCGCTTCCAGCAACAACTGGTTGTTGCGGCTGCTTTGCTGGTTCAGTTCGAGCGGAATAGTCACCAGCTCGCTGCGCACGCCGCCGACCGGCAACACGTGTTCCGGCACCCAGCCACTCTCGGCACGCATGCCCGAGCAGTCGCCGGCAAACAAGCTGCGACTGACCTCGGCCTGGCCGCGTCCCAGGGCGCAAATCACGCCCAGCGCATTCAGATAAGCCGTCATCGAGCGACCCCCAGCGGTGTGATGCGATAGCTCAGCGGTTGGCCCGTCATGTTCACGCTGAACACCTCTGAAGATTGATAGACGATTTGCCAGTGGCCCGGCAGCGTGCGCGTGAGGTCCATGGCCTGGGCGCTCGGGTAAAGCGCGCGCACGTCATCCGATGAAGTCAGGGCAAACAGCAAGGCGGCAAACAGCTCGCGCGCCGCCGGGTTGGGCGGCAGCAGACCATCGGCCTGCCACTGGCCATTAAGCAGTTTTTGCCGCGCCTGGGGAATGCCCAGCGGGTCCATCATCGACCAGCGAAGGGCTGCGCCTTCGCGCTGGATCACCAACAGCCAGTCCTGGCTCTGGCCACCCGAAAGGCGCTGCACATGCAATTGCATCGGCAAGGCCAGCGCCGGGGTTTTTGCGGGCAGCGGCGGTTGGCTGGCGCAGGCGCTCAGCAGCAACAGGCAACCGATCAACAGCAGACGGATCATGGTGCGGCGCTCGCGAAAGGTTTACGCACCACACAGTTGACCAGCGTCTCTTCGCGCTGGCCCACCGGTGGCGGGTTGCGCAGGCCCCAGCGCTCGAGCAGGCCAAAATCACTGGAGCGGCTCCACCACAGATACGGGTACGAGACATTCTGCGGGGCGAATTCAAACCCCTGCTCGCGCAGCATCTCCAGGTATTCGTCGGCGCTTCTCTGCACGTGCATCGGGTGGCGGAACAGCCAGCGAATCACCCAGGTATCGATATAGGCTTCGGTGGACTCGGCAAACAGCAGATAGCCGCCCGGCTTGAGCACGCGGTAGAACTCCTTCAAGGCGCGATGCTGTTCCACCAGATGGTGGAAGGTCTGGTGGCAGAACAGGATATCGACGCTGGCGTCGGGCACCTCAAGGGTGGCGCAGTCACTGCCGATCAGCTCGACGGCCAGGCCTTGGCGCTCGGCTTCGGCCTTGCTCAGCGCCAGGCTATGCGGGTCGGCATCCACCCCGATCAGGCACTGCGGCGCGAACACCTGCTGCAAATACTGGAACGACTTGCCCTGGCCGCAACCGGCGTCCAGCAGCACCGGCGCGACCGGCAATGGCTCGGTGAACAAGCTGCGCAAGTCGTTGATCGCCACGCGCAACACGTGGTGCTGCCAAGTGTGGCTGCGCAGGAACCAGAAGCCGAACCGGGTTTCTTCGACGTAGTTTTTACTCAGGTAGTTTTTTTCCAGCGCTGGACTGCTCATACCGGCTCACTCGCGCAAATCTCCGACAACATCCGCAACCGCCGCTTGGGCTCGCTGACAAACGGGTTGCGATCATCCCACGCGTAGCCGGCGAGGATCGAGCTGATCATCCGGCGAATGTCCGGCGAGCTGCCCGGATGGAAAATCACATCCTGGAAGGTGCCGGCGTACCAGCCTTCGACGTAGCAGCGGAAGGTGTCGACGCCGCGTTTCAACGGCTCGGCAAACTCGGTTTGCCAGTCCACGGTTTCGCCCTTGAGTTGGCGGTGCAGCAAGCCTGCCGCCATGCTCGCCGAGCGCATGGCGATGGTCACGCCGGACGAAAATACCGGGTCGAGGAATTCTGCCGCGTTGCCCAGCAGCGCAAAGCCCGGACCGTGCAGGGTTTTGACGTTGGCCGAGTAGCCGCCGATGGTGCGCGCAGGCGTGTCCCACACGGCGTTTTGCAGCACGCCGGCCAGGCTCGGCGTTTCAGCGATAAAGCCGCGCAGGCACGCGTCGAGGTCGCTGTCGCGGCCGTCGAAATGCTCCTTCGCCGCGACCACGCCCACCGAGCAGCGGCCGTTGCTGAACGGGATGGTCCAGAACCAGATGTCACGCTGGGTCGGGTGGGTGGTCACGAGGATTTTGGTGCGGTCGAAACCGGGGTGTTCGATGCGGTCTTCGACGTGAGTGAACACCGCCTGGCGCACCGGGAAATTCGATGGCGCCTCAAGGTCCAGCAGGCGCGGCAACACACGGCCGTAGCCGCTGGCGTCGAGGACAAATTTGGCCTTGAGGTGGTATTCGCTGCCATTCTCGCGGCGCACGTGCAGGTAGCGGCTGTCACCGGAAAAATCCACACCGACGACGCTTTCGCCGTAGCGAATGTCGACGCCTTGCAAGGCGGCCTGGTCGGCCAGCAATTTGTCGAATTCACCGCGCTGCACCTGGAAGGTGGTGGGTTTGCCGTGGCTGAACGTGTCGCCAAAATCAAACGCGCTGTAGCGCTCGCCCCAGGCAAACGCAGCGCCGGTTTTTACCTGGAAACCCGCCGCCTGCACGGCCTCGAGCATGCCGGCTTCTTCGATAAAATCGATGCAGTGCGACAGCAGGCTTTCGCTAATCGAGAAGCGTGGAAAATGCTGGCGCTCGATAATCAATACATCATGCCCGTTGCGCTTTAACAGCGCGGCGGCGATGGCACCGGACGGGCCGGCACCGATCACCACCACCTGGCGACGTTCCATTTCAACTATGGGCACGAGGGCTCCTTGCCGCTATGGCGATAATCACATTCATAAGGCGTGCTTCTGATGGCCGGCCCAGGGCGCCAGCATAAAGCTGAAAGCCAGGCCCAGGCTGACCGACAGGCCGAAATTGCTCACGGCCGGTGTACTCGACACCGCCAGCAGGCCAAACGACAACCAGGTCGTCAGCGCCGCCAGCAGCGTACCTAAAAGACTCACGGCAGGGCCGCCGATCTGTTCGCGCATCAAGATCGCGTAGTCAACGCTGATCGCCGTGACCAGCAGCAGGCCGAACAGGCTGAACAAGGTCAGCGGCTGGCCCAGCCAACCCAGGCTGGCCAGGCTGCACAGCGCCGCGAGCAGCGGCAGGGCGACGATGCGCAAGGCGCCGCCAAACCCGAACGGCAGGATCAGCAACAGCACGATCAGCACGCACGACATCAATTTCAATTCAGCGGCGCTGATCTGCGTGTCGGCGAATACCCGGTTCAAGTCGCCCAGACGATCCACCAACTGTACGCCAGGCAGGTCCAGCGCCTGCACCCGCAGCAGCGCCGGGTTGTTCAGGCCTTGCAAGCTAACCATCGCCGCCACGCCGCCGTCCACCGGGCCCAGCCACAGCGTGCGCCAAGGCTCGGCGAGCGGGCCGACCAGCGCCGCGTCGATGTCTTCGGTGGGCAAGGCTTGCAGTTGCGCGATTTCGGCGTGCAGGGCGCTGGCGGGCACGCCCAGGTCCAACAGCGGCTGCCAGTGTTGCGGCAATTGGTTGAGCGCGTCGCGCAGCTGTTGCTGCTCGGCGGGCAGGTTGACCAGCTGGTTGAGCGCCAGGTAGCCCTGCAGCTTGTCCATGTTCACCAGTTGGTCCAGGCGCTGGCCCAGGGCGGCCTGACGTTCGAGCAACTGCTGCTGATTGTCGGCGCGCACCAGAAAGAACTGGCTGGTGGGCTGGAACCCGGTGATGCGCGCCACGGCCTGGGCTTCCTGCAGCAATTGCGGCGGGGCACCGATCCATTGGCGGATATCGTTCTTGCTGTTCAGGTGCCACAGACCACCGGCGCAAAACAGCAGCACCAGGGCCAGGAGCAGCGGGCTCGGTAAGTGTTTGATCAAGGTGGCCCGCAGCAGCCACAGGCCTTCAGCGATGCGCAGCGGCCATTGCGCCGGGCGCAGGTCCACGCCTTGGAGCAACGCGGGCAACAGGCACACGGCCGACAGGTAGGCACCGACCAGACCGGCGGCAGAGAACACCGCGATCTGGGTGAGCGCCGGGAACGGCGTCCAGGCCAGCGCCAGGTAACCGATGCAGCTGGTCGCCAGGCTCAGGCTCAACCCCGGCAGGGTCAGGCGCAACGCCGGCCAACTGCGCCACGGCTGCAGGCTCCAGCTTTTGGACAGGTAATGCAGCGGGTAATCCACCGCCACGCCGATCAGGCTGGAGCCGAGCACCAAGGTCATCACATGCATATGGCCGAACAGCGCCACACAGGCCACCGCGCCAAACAGCATGCCCACCAGCACCGGCACAAAGGCCAGCAGCACACGCCAGCGGCGGAACGCCAGCAACAGCAATAACAGGATGCCCAGCGTGGCGCCGCCGCCCACCCAGGTAATTTCCCGGGTCGCCTGCTGCTGCCCATTGGCCGCATAGAGCAAACCGCTGGCGGCGAGCAATTGCACGCCCTGTTCGCTGGCCTGCGCGCGGCTGGCCTGGAGCAGATCCGCCACTTGCACCGGCAGTTTCATATCAAAGGCATTGCCGGTGGTGCGCGCCCGCAACATCACCCAGCTTTTGCCGTCGGCATCGGCGATCAAGGTGCCGCTGCCGATATCCAGTTGCACCGAGCCGTGTTGCGGCTGGCTGTTCTGGATACGCCCGGTGAGGCCCAGCCAGTCGTCCTGGCTCGGCACCAGGCTGAACCCGGTGAAGGGGTCGAACAGTGCTTGCACGCGCTGCTGGATGAAGGCGTCGGGGTGCTCGATCAGTTGTTCGCGGTCCTTGGCCGAGAGCATCGCCAGGCGCCCGCGCAGCAATTGCTCGCGCAGGGCCGGCAAGTCGGCCTGCAGGTTCCACTGCACCTTTTCAAACAGCCCGCTGGCCTGCCAGCGCTCGCCCAATTGCTGCGCCACCGCCACGGCTGTTTGCCGATCGGCATGCCCGACCAATACCAGCATTTCGCGGTTCAGCGGCTCTTGCATGCGTTGTTCGGCTTTGAGCTCAAGCGCATCCGGCGTGCTGCCCGGCACCAGCTCCATCAGGTTGGCCGACAGCGGCGCGCCATGGCGCCACTGCCAGCCGGCCAGCGCCAGCACGGCCACCAGCAGAATCAGGAACAGGCGCGGCAGCAGGCGCTCACTGGGCAAAGTCGTGTTGCTCCGCATCGCTTAACGGTTGGGCGGCAGTGCTGTCCTGCATGCGTAGCACGGTGCTGTCGCCTTGGGTTTCCAGCAGCTGGATGGTCTGCACCAATTCGCCGCCGTCGATATTGATCTGGGTGAAGACCTGCTTGAGCAGCAATGAGCGCGGGATCAGCGTCAGCTTCCATTGCTTGGCTTCGCCTTGCAGTTGCAATTCGAAGTCGCGTTGCAGGCCGCTGCTGTCGCCTTGGAGTACGGCGAGGAACAGGCGGTTCTGCTCGGCCCCGGCGCTCTTGTTTGGCAGCAGTTGCCAGCCATTGGCGTCACGGCGCGCGATGCCTTGGGCGCTGATGCGGTAGTCCTGCTGCAGCGGGGTTTTCAACAGCCACAGCAGGCCGTGGTCTCTGGCGAGCACGAAGGTGCCTTTGCTGACCAGGGGTTGGGGCAGGGCGCGCAGGTGTTTTTCCTGGATGAAGTTGCCGTGGATCACCGAGGGCTTGGCCAACTGATCGCTCAGCTGTTGCAGATCAAAAGCATGGGCGCTGAAGCTCAGCAACAACCCAATTAATGTGGGAGCGGGCTTGCCCGCGAAGAACCTGAGGGCGCTGCGCAGTGTCAGGCGGTTCGCGTTATCGTTAACGTCCTTCGCGGGCAAGCCCGCTCCCACAGGGGTCAGCATTTCAGGGCCCTCTCTACGGCGTCTGTAAAGACGTTGGGGGAGGCCAGCTGCATTTCGCGGCTGGCGATTTCTACCGCCACTTGCACGGTGCTGGCGCGGGTCAGGCGTTCGCCGCTGGCCAGGTCGGTGATCAGGTAATTGACCTTCAAACGGTTCTCCCACTCCACCAAACTGGCGCGCACATTGATCGTCTGGCCGAACACCGCGCCGCGCACGTAGCGCAGCTGCATGTCGATCACTGGCCATGCGTAGCCGGACTCCAGCATCGCCGTGTAGTTATGGCCGATCTTGTCCAGCAGCGCGCAGCGCGCTACTTCCAGGTACTTCACGTAATGCCCGTGCCACACCACGTGCATGGTGTCGATGTCGAAAAACGGCACGAGGATTTCAGTGTCGCAATGCAACACGCCCTGGCTACGCATGCAGCCTCCAGTGTTGCTCGGCGATACGTTTCAGGCACAGGCGCAGTTCGCCTTCCAGCGCACGGTCTTCGATGACCGGCGGGAAGTCCTTGGCCAGTTCTGCATGCATGGCGGCCAAGGCCGGCGGCAGGGCGCGTGCATCTTCAGCCTGGGCGCGCAGCCACACGCCTTGGTTGGCCGCGAGCAGCGTGGCGGCGGCGACTTGCTCGGTCAGCTCCAGCACGCGGATCGCATCGCGGGCGGCGATGGTGCCCATGCTCACTTTGTCCTGGTTGTGGCACTCGGTGGAGCGCGAGAACACGCTGGCCGGCATGGTGTTTTTCAACGCTTCGGCGGTCCAGGCGCTGGTGCCGATCTGCACGGCCTTGAAGCCGTGGTTGATCATCGCGCGATCGGCCGGCGCGCCGGACAAGTTGCTCGGCAAACCGTGGTTGTAACGCACGTCCACCAGCAGCGCGAGCTGGCGGTCGAGCAGGTCGGCGACGTTGGCCACCAGGGTCTTGAGGCTGTCCATGGCAAAGGCAATGTGCCCGCCGTAGAAGTGCCCGCCGTGCAGCACGCGCTCTTCTTCGGCGTCGATGATCGGGTTGTCGTTGGCGCTGTTCAGTTCGATTTCGATAAACGAACGCAGCCAGTTCAAGCTGTCGGCCAGCACGCCAAGCACGTGCGGTGCGCAGCGCAGCGAGTAGCGGTCCTGCAGGCGGTGCAGCGGCGCGGTCGGTGCATCAATCGCCAGGTCTTTGCGCAGCCACGCGGCGACTTGCATCTGCCCCGGGTGCGGTTTGGCGGCGAACAGGCGCTCGTCGAAGTGCTCCGGGTTGCCTTGCAGCGCCACCACGTTCAGCGCAGTAATGCGCGTGGCCAGTTGCAGCAGGTAGTCGGCGCGGGCGAAGGCCAGGCAGGCCAGGCCGGTCATGACGGCAGTGCCATTCATCAAGGCCAGGGCTTCCTTGGGGCGCAGCACCAGCGGCTCCCAACCGAGTTCGCGGTGCACGTCAGCCGCCTGGCGACGCTCGCCACGGAACATCACTTCACGCTCGCCGGACAAGGTCGCGGCCACGTACGACAGCGGCGTCAAATCACCGCTGGCGCCCACCGAGCCTTCTTCCGGAATCAGCGGCAGTACGTCGTGTTCCAGAAACGCATGCAGACGCTCGATCAATTCCACACGCACCCCGGAAACGCCGTGGCACAGCGACTGCAAACGCGCTGCCAGCACGGCGCGGGTGGCTTGTGCGTCGAGCAATTTGCCCAGGCCGCAACCGTGGAAGGTATACAGATGACGCGGCAGCGCCTCGACGTGCTGCAACGGCACCGCCACCACGCACGAGTCGCCGTAGCCGGTGGTCACGCCGTAGATCACGCCTTCCTTGTCCAGCAGCGAGTCGAGGAACTGCGCGCCTTTGGCAATGCGCTGGCGGTACGCGGCGTCGTCCTGCAACTGCGTGGGCGCCTGACGGTTGGCCAAGGCCAGCACGTCTTCAATGCGCAAAGCGCGTTCGCCAAAGGTTACTGGCTCAAGATGCGTCGTCATCGGTTTTCCAGAAAGGGTAAAAGTTGAACCACTGTTGGGGCGCTTCCAGGCAGAACTGGCCCAGGCGTGCGGCGTAGCGCGCGGTCCACAGGGCGATGACCTGCTCGCGGGTGCTGCGCTTCCATTCGATCAATTGCGCGAACGGCTCGATAGTCAGGCGATAGCGACCGTCGTGCTTCAGGCACATCAGCAGGTTCACCGGGCATTTGAGCAGCCCGGCCAGCAGCCACGGGCCTTGCGGGAACGCCGCGTCATGGCCGAGGAAATCCACGCGCACCTTGCGCCCGCCGTGCAGCGGCACGCGGTCGCCGGCAATCGCCAGCCACTCGCCGTCGTCCAGGCGCTGGCTGAGCAGCAGCATGGTCGCCGGGTCCAGTTCGCTGACCTGGATCAGGCGCAAATGCGTGGCCCCGGCTTCGCCCAGCAGGCGGTTGAAACGCTCGGCGTGCTTGGTGTGCACCAGCACGTTCATGGTGACTTGCTCACCGATCTCGGCCAGCGCGCGGCACACTTCGAGGTTGCCCAGGTGCGCGCCCACCAGCATCTGCCCGCGCTCGCCGCGCAGTTGCCCGCGCAATTGCGCCGGGTCGTTGATTTCGATCTGTTCGATGCGCAGCTTGCCGTTCCACACGTCGAGTTTGTCGAGCAGCGAGTCGGCAAACGCCATGAACTGGCCGAAGACTTTTTTATGCGTGGGCCGCAGCTCATCGCGCCCGCTCCAGTCGGCCAGGCGTTGCTGGTATTCCCAGGCGCTGTGGCGCGCGGTGCGGCCGAACAGGAAAAAGTACAGCACGATGCTGTACAGCAACGGGCTCAGCAGGCGACGGCCGAGGACCTTGGCGGCGACGGCAGTGAGCTTCATCAGCCAGAAGCTGCCGCGCTCCTCGCGGTCGGCCCAGTGTTTGGTGCGGTCGCTCATGCCTGCCACCGTCGCCACAGAATCATCGGCGCGCGCACCAACATGCCGAAAAACAGCCGCGTGTGCATGGCCGAGATGCGCACGTTGTCGCGGAACAGGCGGAAGTGCGACAAGCCATCGGCGGGGTAATGCACCTGGGTCGGCAGCCAGCGCATCGGCTGGTTACGCCAGGCCAGGCGCACCAGGATGTCGGAATCGAAATCCATGTGCGTGCCGATGTAGGCCGAGTCCATCAGCGCTAGCGTAGGCGCCAGCGGGTACACGCGAAAGCCGCACATCGAGTCGCGAATCTGCAGCGACAGGGTGTTGATCCACACCCACACGTGGGTCAGGTAGCGCGCGTACAAGCGGCCTTTGGGCACGCTGTCGTCGTATTCGGGGTAGCCGCAGATCACCGCGTCGGGGTGCCTGCGTGAGGTATCGAGAAAGCTCTCGACTTCGCGCAGGTCGTGCTGGCCGTCGGCGTCCACTTGCAGCGCATGCGTGAAGCCCCGGCGTGCGGCTTCGCGAAAGCCAGCCATGACCGCGCCGCCTTTGCCTGTGTTGTTGGGCAAGGTCAGCAAGGTGACGTTATCGAGCGTTGCCAGTTGCGCCAACACCGCCGCGCACGCCGGGCTGCTGCCGTCGTCGACCAGCAGGCACGGCAAGCCGCTGTTCAACAGGCTGTGCACCACGGCCGGTACGGCGGCTTCGTGGTTGTAGACCGGGATGAGCGCGCAGGGGTTATGCATGGCTGATCCAACTGACTGGTAGCGAACTTGTTGGGATGAATGGGCTTCCTGT
Source organism: Pseudomonas sp. RGB (assembly GCF_007713445.1). Lineage (NCBI taxonomy): Bacteria > Pseudomonadati > Pseudomonadota > Gammaproteobacteria > Pseudomonadales > Pseudomonadaceae > Pseudomonas > Pseudomonas sp. RGB. Next base: position 337,573 of record NZ_VMSH01000003.1, read on the forward strand.
GGCGAGCGCGCTTGTTGTGGCGAGCAGGCTTGCCCTGCGTTGGGCTGCGAAGCGGCCCCCGTAAGCTAACCGAGGTGTGTCAGGGATACCGAGTTGGCAGGGTTTGGGGCTGCTGCGCAGCCCAACGCGGGGCAAGCCCGCTCGCCACAGGAAGCCCAGCTGCCACAACAAGCCTGTCAGCCACAAAAGCTTATGCATGGGCGTGGACCAGTTGAATTCGGCCGCTGGAGCAGGCGGCGACGCCATTGCGGTAGGCAAAATACAGCTTGCCGCGTTCCTGGTCGAAGCGCAGGTGCAGTTCAACCTGATCGCCGGGGCGCACCAGTTGCTGGAACTTGAGCACTTCCATGCCGGCAAAGGTCGCGGGCAGGTCGAGCAACTGCTGGCCGAGGTTGAAGGCCCATTCCACCTGCACCACGCCCGGCAACACCGGCGTGACGGGGAAGTGGCCGCTGAAGTAGGCAAGGTCCGGCGGGATGCTCAGTTGCACGGTCCATTCGCCGTTGGCGTGCACTTGCTCCAGCACGTCCGGCGCTTTGGGCCGGGGGGCGAGTAACAGCGCTGTGACGTCGGCTTGAGGCAGTTTGCCCTGGGCATTCAGCGGCAACTGGCGCAGCAACCGCCAGCGACGTGGCAGCGCCAGTGCTTCGCAGTGTTGGCTCAGGTGCTGGCGCAGAGTTTGAGTGACGGCGCGGCGGCCTTGATTGCGCAGGGCATGCAGGCCATCGGCGCTCAACACCACCAGCGCGCCGAGCGAGGCGCGGTTTTCCTGCACCACGCCCAGGCGGGTTTCGGCGACCCAGGCGTGGGCCATCAGCGCCTGTTCGAGCATCGGCAGGGAGATGCGTTTCTCTTCCAGCTTGACGATACGGTCCAGGCGGCCGAGCAACTCGAAGCGCCCGTCGCAGTGAATGCGGGCGGCATCGGCGGTCTGTTCAATGTGCCCGGCCGGTAGATAAGGTGAGGCAATGCGCAGGGCGCCGTCGGCATCCTGGCTCAGTTCGACCTCGGCAAACGGCTGCCACGGCTGCGCGCCTTGGCGCCAGGCAATGCCGCCGGTTTCCGAGCTGCCGAGGATTTCCGTCGGCCATTGCTGCAAACGGTCGTACAGGCTGCCGGCAGCCTCGATGGGCAGCGCGCCACCGGACGAAAACACCCGCGACACGTGGCTCAGGGCGGGCCAGTCGAGGTTGTCGCCCATGCGTTTGAGCAGCGCGGGGCTGGCGACCCAGGCAAATTGTGGGTGTTCGCGGCTGGCGCGCTGCAGGTCTTCGGGGAAGGCCAGTTGTTTGCGTACAAAGGTGCGCCCGGCGCACAGCGGCCACAACACCCGGAACAGCAACCCGTAGATGTGCTGGGTGGCGACGCTGCCGATGATGCAGGCGTCTTTAAGGTCCGCGCCCCACAAGGCTTCCAGTGCTTCCACCTCGTTGGCAAGTTGGCGCAGGGTCTTGTCGATGCGCTTGGGCTCGCCGCTGGAGCCGGAGGTGCACAGGCTCAAGTGGCAGGCGTCCAGGTCGAGTGCGGCGGCGCTTAACGGCGGCTGATACAGCGTGTCGAGATCGGCGGCCTCAACCAGCCAGGCATCCACGGCGTCGTCCCAGCGCTGGCGCGTCTGGGGTTGCAGGTCGGCCGGCAGCAGCACGCTGACCCCGGCCCGCCAGGCGCCCAGCAGGGCAATGGCCAACAGGCCGGCGTCTTCCAGGTGCACAGCCAAACGCCGGATGCCGCGCGCTTGCAGGCCCGCCGCCAAGCTCAGGGAGTGCGCCCACAGTTGGGCATGGTTCATTTCAGGCTCGGTGGTGACCCAGCGCTGTTGCAGCGGCTCAAGCAGCAGGTGCTCAAGTTTCAACCCATTCATACGCGGCCTCGAACCCTTTGTCGTACCAGCCATTCCACGGCAAACAACAACCCCATCAGCCCATAGGCGATCAAGCCGTTGTACAACGTCCACCAGCTCAGCGGCGCCCACAGGGTGAGGGCGGCGGCGAGCAGGCCATTACACAGAAAAAATACACTCCACACCACGGTGACCTGACGCGTATAGCGGATGGCCTCGGGCGGCAGTTGCGGTTCAGTGATGCGGGCCAGGCGCTCGACCATCGGCGGGCCGTATTTCAGGCTCAAGCCGAACAGCGCCAGCATGAACGCGCTGACCAGGCTGGGGTACCAGCGCAGCAGCTGCGGGTTGTCGAACCAGGCCAGCAGCAGGCAAAACACGATCACCGCCATCGCCATCCAGCGGCTGCCCGGGCGGCGTGCGCCGGTCAGCGCGCGCAGCAACCACAGGCTGCCCAGCAGCAGGCCGAATTGCCACGGCGCAAAGTGCTCGGTGCCGTAATACACCGCAAAAGGGTACAACAGCCCCGCCAGCAACAGGCCAAGGCCGATCAGCCGGCTCATGCGGCAGGTGCGACCAGACGGTACACCGCCTCAACCACGTCGTTCACGGTGCGCACGGCCTTGAATTCTTCGGCGGCGATCTTTTTGCCAGTCTGGCGCTTGATGTGGTCGATCAAGTCCACGGCGTCGATGCTGTCGATTTCCAGGTCCTGGTACAGATTGGCGTCGAGGGTGACGCGCGAAGGCTCCAGTTCAAACAGTTCCACCAAGGCGTCGCGCAGGGTGTTGAAAATATCGTCACGAGTTTGCATGGTCCGGTCTCAAGCTGCCTGTCTGGCCGTGACGAACGCCGCAAGGCTGGCCACGTTGGTGAAGTGATTGCGCGTGTCTTTGGCGTCGGCATCGATCTTGATGCCGTACTTTTTCTGGATCGCCAGGCCCAATTCCAGGGCGTCTACCGAATCCAGGCCCAGGCCTTCGCCGAACAGGGTCTGCTCGCTGCCGATGTCGTCGACGCTGATGTCTTCCAGGCCCAGGGCCTCGATGATCAGCATCTTTATGTCGTGCTCAAGGCGGTGTTGGTCGCTCATCTTCGGCGAGCTCCTTAATGAAATAGTGGTGCAGGTAATCGTTGAGCTTGCGTGAAGCCTGGGGCGCGGGCCCGAGTGCGGCAAAGGTGTGTGGTTCTATATCGGCACCCACGCGCAAACTGAAGTGAAATCGACGTTTGGGAATGCGGTACCAGGGTTCTGCCTTGGTCAATGTGGTAGGGCTGACCTTGATCACCACGGGGGTGATGATTGTCGCACCGCGCAGCGCGATGGCGGCGCCACCGCGATGAAAGGCGGGCGCCGCGCCGGGTGTGGTGCGGGTGCCCTCGGGAAAAATGATCAGGGTCTGGCCCTGGCGCAACGCCTCGGCGGCGGCGTCGAGCATGTCGGCGCTGCCGTCATTGCTGATATAGCCTGCATCGCGCACCGGCCCACGGGTGAACGGGTTCTGAAACAGGCTCTGCTTGACCACGCAGTTGGTCTGGCGCATCAGGCCGATCAGGAACACTACGTCGATCAGCGACGGGTGGTTGGCGATGATCATCTGGCCCGGGCGACCGAGCTTTTCCGCGCCTTCGACGCTGTACGTCAACACGCCGGCGCGCTGCATCAGGCGGACGAAGAACCAGAACAGTTTGCTGATGGTGTGGCGGGCGCGGCGCTGATGTTTTTCAGCGCTGCCTGGCAGGCAACTGAGCAGCGGAAACACCAGCAAACGCAGGCACAACCCGCCGACGCCGAAGAAGAAAAAGCTCGCGGCGGTGGCAAACAGGCGCCAGTAATAGGCGTCCCGGGCTTTTTCGGTCAGGGCTTGCGTTGCCAGTTCCATACACGGTTCTTCCAGGCATGTTGGCAGGCAACCTGTTCGGTGAGCAGGGTGCGTAGCAGGTTCAGGGCGTGGGGCCACTGGGTTTGAGTGAGTTGGACAGCGCCGCTGTTTAGTTCCAGTCGCCACTCGTCGCCCGGTGTCAGCAGCAGGCCGAGGGCGTAAGGGAAGGGCACGTCATGAATCCAGCTGGCGTAGGCTTCGGGGGGCTGTTCCTCGGTGATCACCAGCAACACCGCCGGGGCACCTTCGTTGAGCAGCGCGGCGGCTTCGAGCATGCCGTGCTCCAGGCCGTCGCCTGCGGCGGCGAGCGCGGTCATTTCGCTGGTTTCATTGCGCAGGATCGACCACAGGCCGATCACCGCGTTATGCACCGATAGGCTGAACTGGGTCGGCGACAGTGGCTGGCCGTCGGCCAGATCACTGAGGATGTCGAGGGTGCGCGGGGTTTCGCCGTGCCGGGAAATAAACACCAGCGGCAGGTCTTGCAGGCCTTCGGCCAACGGCCAGCCGACACTGAACGCCATGCGTGCCAGGCGGCTCAGGCGTCGGCGCTGCATGGCCGGCAAAAAGGACACGTCAGGCCAAGCATCGCTGGCAGGCAGCGCCACTGGGGCCTGGCACCAGGCGTGCCAGTCGTGCGCACTCTCCAGGCCGGGAGCCCAGGCGCGCCATTGGGCGATGTTGAAAGTGATCACTGAGAAGTTATCCCGCCCCTGCGGGCTTCCATGTGCGGCCGTTGGCCCCGAATACCGGGACAGGGAACGCAGGCCGAATGGCGCGCATTATCCCGGTGCTGCGGGCTTCTAGCAAACTTTGGTAAAGAATTGTTCACGGCTGATTACAATTTACTGGGAAAGATTTACAGATTGTCCTTTACGCGAGGACTGACGGGGTTGTCGGAGTATTCCTTTTAGTTTGTCGGCGCTGGATTACGGGTATCGCGCATCCGGCCGTGCAATGCGCCAGTGCATGGATGAACGAGGTAGCTAACAGGCGCTTTTGCCCTCTACACTCGGACATTCATTGATACACGGAGGTTTTTCCATGCGGCGTGTGGTGTTCAATCAGAAAGGCGGCGTTGGCAAGTCCAGCATTGCCTGCAACCTGGCGGCGGTCAGCGCCAGTGAAGGCTATCGAACCCTGTTGGTGGACCTCGATGCGCAAGCCAACTCGACTCAGTACCTCACCGGGCTGACCGGCGACGATATCCCGATGGGCATCGCCGAGTTCTTCAAGCAAACCCTGTCATCCGGGCCGTTTTCCAAGAAAAACCGCGTGGATATCTACGAAACGCCGTTCGACAACCTGCACGTCATTACCGCGACGGCCGAGCTTGCCGACCTGCAGCCCAAGCTTGAGGCCAAGCACAAGATCAACAAGCTGCGAAAGCTGCTCGATGAACTGAGCGAGGACTACGACCGGATTTACCTGGACACACCGCCGGCGCTGAATTTTTATGCGGTTTCGGCGCTGATTGCCGCTGATCGTGTATTGATTCCGTTCGATTGCGACAGTTTTTCACGCCAGGCGCTGTATGGCCTGCTGGCGGAAATCGAAGAATTGAAGGAAGACCACAACGAAGGCCTGGAAGTGGAAGGCATCGTGGTCAACCAGTTCCAGGCCCGCGCGAGCCTGCCGCAGCAGATGCTCGATGAGCTGATTGCCGAAGGCCTGCCGGTGCTGCCGGTGTACCTGGCCAGCTCCGTGCGCATGCGCGAGTCGCACCAGGAGAGCAAGCCGCTGATCCACCTGGACCCACGGCACAAGCTGACGCAGCAGTTTGTGGAGTTGCATAACTTGCTGGAAAGCGCGTGATCCTTGCCGGCACCGCCTGACCCTGTGGGAGCTGGCTTGCCTGCGATAGCATCACCTCGGTTTAACTGGCAAACCGAGTTGCCTGCATCGCAGGCAAGCCAGCTCCCACATTTGTTTTTGCATTCCTGCAGGGGGATTTGGATTTGTCTCACAGAGGCTGTAGGACACGTCTGGCAAGCGGGGTTGTGCCTTGTCTCGCTGCCTACAGATAAGCCAGAATCCGCCGGCTTGTGCGTCTGGATGGGCGTCTCTAAGGTTCTTCGGTCGTTGAATGTTCAGCGATCGGGTTTAGTAGCCCGTGGTGAGACGTACAGCAACTCTTCGGTCAGGATCTTCCTGAGCGTGATGGTGGCTGTACGGAGGGCGCTTTCGAGCGCGCCGGTTGCGTCTCCCCGGTCTACTAACCTGCGTACAGCTGCCACCCTCCGTTTAGTAGCGGCTGGTTGCGGCTCCTGCTCGGAGACGTTCCATGGTTAACCTTTATACCGTTGCACCCAACCTTCCTACCGAAACCCTCGTGCTCAACAGCTACGAAACCTTCTCTTCCGTGCGCACGCTGTTACTCAAGCTGTCCAACGACCTAAGCGGCGAACACCGCGACGTCGCCCTGGCCATCCATCAATTAAGCGAGCTGGGCGTACAGCTCGTAGGCCAGATGATGGACCGCGAAACCCCCGTAGCACGGGCTTAAAACGCGGTCAGTGTGGGAGCTGGCTTGCCTGCGATGCAGACAACCCGGTCTGTCAGGCAAACCGAGGGGATGCCATCGCAGGCAAGCCAGCTCCCACACTTGACCGAGTTGATGTTGGGTGTGGGTTATACGCCCTGGCTACGCAACCAGCTCATCAACTGCGGCAACGGGAATGCCCCACTCTGGCGCGCCACTTCGCGGCCGTTTTTGAACAGAATCAAGCTGGGAATCGAGCGAATCCCCAACTGCGCCGACAGCTGCTGATTGGCCTCGCTGTCGAGCTTGGCCAACCGGCACTTGCCCTCCAACTGCCCAGCCGCCTGCTCAAACACCGGCGCAAACGACTTGCACGGCCCGCACCATTCGGCCCACACATCCACCAGCAGCGGCAGATCGCCCTTGATCTGGCTGGCGTAGTCGCCCTGTTTCAACTCAAAGGGCTTGTTCAACAACACCGGCTGTTTACAGCGCCCGCATTTAGGCGCATCACCCAGGCGCTCGCCGGGGATGCGGTTAAGGCCGTTGCAATGGGGGCAGGGAATGACGAGAGGTTCGGACATTGAGGGCTCCTGGAGATGGCCAATAGTTTCTATTTGGAGCCAGCGCCGATATTTATCAAGGCAAATACATAACTGTGGCGAGCGGGCTTGCCCCGCGTTGGGCTGCGGAGCAGCCCCAGTAAAGTAACCGAGTTGTATCAGGCAGATCTTCATTGCAGATTTTGGGGCTGCTTCGCAGCCCAACGCGGGGCAAGCCCGCTCGCCACCGTAAACGTATCGTTTTTGCGAACTTACGATGAGCAACTAATCTCCAAATGCTTGCCCCAATCCGGCGGCCGCTGGGCGTATTGCTCCATCCCCGCCTGCTCTTCAAAGGGTTTGCTCAGCACTTCATGCAATCGACGTACTTCGCTGTAGTCGCCTGATTCGGCGGCGGCGATGGCGTTTTGTGCAAGGTAGTTGCGCAGGATGTACAGCGGGTTTACCGCGTGCATGCGCTCACGGCGCTGCACTTCGCTGTAGTCCCCGTCTCGCGCAACGCGGGCTTTGTACTGTTCGGCCCAGGCATCGAAACCGGCAAGATCGACGAAGTCATCGCGCAGCCGCGCCACGGCCAACGCCGCTGACTCATCGCCCAAGCGGCGGAAGAACAGCGTGTAATCGACGCCGCTGTTCTGCATCAGCTTGAGCAACTGCTCCACCAGCTTCTGGTCATCGTCTTCGGCGGTGGTCAACCCCAGCCGGCGGCGCATCAGGTCCAGGTAATGGGCCTGGTACAGCGGCAGGTAAAGGCCAAGCGCCTCTTTCAAGGCGTCAACGCTGATAAACGGCGTGAGCGCCTGGGCCAGCGCGCTGAGGTTCCACTGCCCAATGGGCACCTGATTGCTGAAGGAATAGCGCCCTTCGTGATCGGAGTGGTTGCAGATGAAATGCGCGTCAAAGTCATCGAGGAACGCAAACGGCCCGAAGTCGAAGGTGATGCCCAGGATCGACATGTTGTCGGTGTTCATCACGCCGTGGCAGAAGCCATAGGCCTGCCATTTGGCGATCATTTCGGCATTGCGCTCGACAATTTCGCGGAACATCGCCAGGTACGGCTCGGGCTGCTCGCGGCACTCGGGGTAGTGCAGGTTCAACACGTGTTCGGCCAGTTCAGCCTGCTGCTCGGGCTTTTTGGTGTAGTAAAAATATTCGAAATGCCCGAAGCGGATATGGCTGTGCGCAAGGCGCAGCACCATGGCGCCGCGTTCCTGTTTCTCGCGCCAGACGGGCGTGCTGGAGCCGATCACGCACAGGGCGCGGCTGCTGGGAATGCCCAGCGCATGCAAGGCTTCGGAAGCGAGAAACTCGCGGATCGAAGAGCGCAGCACCGCGCGGCCGTCGCCCATGCGCGAATAAGGCGTCATCCCGGCGCCTTTGAGGTGCAAGTCCCAGTGTTCGCCGGCCTCGTTGTACACCTCGCCCAGCAACAGCCCACGGCCGTCGCCCAGTTGCGGGGTGTAGCCGCCAAACTGGTGGCCGGAATAGACCATCGCCCGCGGCTCCGCTTCGGCCCACAACTTGTGCCCGCTGAACAGCTCGGCAAACACCGGCGTTTCGGCCACCGCCGGGTCGAGGTCGAGCAGCGCCATGGCGGCGTTGCTCGCCACCACAAGGCGCGGCTCATCAAGGGGTTCAGGCAGTACGTGGGTTGAGAACGCGTCGCCCAGGCGTGCGAAGCGGTTGTCGAAGGTCAGTTCGTCGAGGGCTTTCACCGGCCATCTCCAGCAGAATGTCCGAGCATTCTGCTGGGGATAGGCGCGTTAGTCGAGTTTGCCCGGCGGTGGTTCTTGCACGCCGCCGTCGTTGGCGGGTTTGGCTGGGGTGTCGACTTCCACCAGTTTGTATTCCTGGCCGTGAAGGTTCTTGAGGTAAACCTCCATCTGGCGGAACGAGATGTTGATGTGGTGGTTCTTGAACTCGCGGTTGATAAAGCGGTTCACCTCGTCGATCACCGGGTTGCGGTCACCGAGGTCACGCACGTGCATGCGCAGTTCGTGGTCGAGGGTGCTTTCGCCGAAGTTAAGGAAGTACACGTGGGGTTCCGGCTCTTTCAACACGCGCGGGTTTTCTCGCGCCGCCTTGAGTAAGAGTTCCTTCACCAGGTCCAAGTCGGAGCCGTAGTCCACGCCCAGTTTCAGAGTCACGCGGGTGATGGTGTCGGTCAGCGACCAGTTGATCAGTTGCCCGGTAATAAACGTCTTGTTCGGGACGATGATGTCTTTGCGGTCAAAGTCGGTGATGGTCGTCGCACGGATGCGGATCTTGCTGACCGTGCCCGACAGGTTGCCGATGGTGATGGTGTCGCCGATACGCACCGGGCGTTCGAACAGGATCATGATGCCGGAGATAAAGTTGGCGAAGATCTCCTGCATCCCGAAGCCCAACCCCACCGACAGCGCTGCCACCAGCCATTGCAACTTGTCCCAGCTCACGCCGAGCGTGGACAGGGTGGAGACAAAGCCGACGCCGGCAATCACGTAAGACAGCAAGGTGGTTGTGGCGTAGGCGCTGCCTTGAGCCAGGTCCAGCTTGGACAGCACCAGCACTTCCAGCAAACCCGGCAAGTTGCGCGCCAGGGCGAAGGTGATGCCGATGATGATTGACGCACCCAGCAAGTCGCCGAAGCTGATCGGCACCATGCTGATGTTGGCGCCGGTACCGCTGGTGTATTCGTACAGGGTGATGTTGTCCAGGTAGGAGAACACGGTGATCAGGTCTTTCCACACCCAGTACAGCGCCGCGATAAAGCCGCCGAGCAAGGCCAGGCGGATCAGGCGCATGGACTGTTCGTTGACCTGTTCGATGTCCAGGGTCGGTTCTTCGATCACCGCTTCGCCATCCCCGGCTTCCTTGGCTGCCTGGCGTTTGGCCAGTGCTCGCGCGTAGGCCAGGCGCCGTGCGGCGACGCCCAGGCCGCGCACGAAGGTGGCTTCGATCACCAGCCAGAACATCAGCAGGTACAGGGTATTGATCAAGCGGTCGCTGAGTTTGAGCGCGGTGTAGTAATAGCCAAAGCACACCGCCAGAAACAGGGCGACGGGCAGGGCGGTGAACACCAGGCCCACGGCTTTACGAAACAGCGAGGCTTTCTCGTGGGTCGGGCTGTTCAGCAGCAGGCGGCCCAGCAACCAGGCCATCAACGCGTAGCACGTCAACACCACACCGATGCCCAGTACGTCGTCGGCCAGCGCCTCGGGTTGGTGCTCGGCGATGGCCACGACGGCCACCAATGCCAGCACTACCAAGCCAAGTTTGCGCACCCAGCCTTGCAGGAATTCAACCTGGGGTTTCTCCCAGCGAAAGTGCAGTTCCGCCACGCCGCCCGGCGCCAGGATGCGGTAAGCGGTGTAGAACACCAGCCACGCTTGGGCGATCTGCAGCAGTGCATCGCCCAGGTTGGCGTTTTGCCCGCGGGCGTCGATCTGCAGCGCGTAGCCGCACAGCGCCAGGCCCAGGGACACCGGCATCGCCAGCAGAATGTTGATCAGGATGGCCTGCGGCGTGTGCCACTGGCTGTCGCGCTTGAAGTGGCCGATGTCCAGGTGAACCTTGTTCAGCCGTTGGTACAGCGCTTTACGCCGCCACAACAATGCACCGATCAACAGCAGCAGTGGCAGGAACAACAGCGGGCGCTGGGTCAGACCGTCGTAGAGTTCGCTGACGCTGGAGGCCCACGGCAGAGTAGTGATCTGTTTGTTCAGGTGCGCCGGTACGGTTTCCAGCCACTCGGTGTCCAGCGGCTTATTGCTGGGGATCCAGAACATTTGCTCATCCAGCGTCGCGCGCAGGGTGGTGGCGGTGCTGAGCAGTTGTTTCTGGTTCAGTTGCAGGGTGATCGATTCGTTCAGCAGTGCGCTCAGCTCACGGCTCAGACGTTCAAGCAAGTCGCTGCGGGTGATCGCCAATTCCAGCAAGGTGCGGCGCAGTTGCGGCGTCACGTCTTCCGGTGGCTGGTTGGCCAGCAAGTTATCCACATAGGCACTGGGTGAGTTGATCTGCTCACGTTGCTGGTTGATCTCGAACTGGTACAGGCGAATGTTGGCAATATCGTCCGCCAGGTCGCGGTCGACCGTGAGACGGGGCAGCGCCTGTTTCTGCTTGTAGAGGATCTTGGAGAGCAGCAGGCTGCCCTTGAGCACGTTGATTTGCTCGTCCAGGGCCGAGTCGCTTTGCGTCACTGCGTCCAATTGCTGCTTGGTCTTGAGGTTGGCCTGGGTCAGCTCGTTAAGGCGGTCGGTACTCTTGAGCAGGTAGTCGGACAGTTTGAGGTTGGCCGCGCTTTCCGAGGCCAGCAGGCTGCTGCCCCCGGCTTTCTGCGCTTCGATGGACTGTTGGGTCACGGTCTGCTGGGACTGGGCCAGGCGTTTCTGGTTGATCAGCGTTTGCAGGTCCTGGATTTCCTGCTCCAGGCGGCTGGTTTTCTCGGTTGCCAGGTCGCGCTGGCTATTGCCCAGGTCTTGCAGTTGGCTGTTGCCGGCCAGTTCCTGGCGGCGCAGTGGAATCAGGGCATTGAGGGCGGCCAGTTCGGCATTCAGTTGGTTGCGCTGGTCGCCGGTGAGGGTCTTGCCGTTGTCTTTGCCCGCCTTGAGGATCGAATTGATCTGCTGGATGCGCGTCTGGCTGTTGCTGATTTCGGTCTGGGCGCGTTCGGGGCGGGTCTGGGCGGCGACGGACATGCTGTTGGCGTCGGCCACGGTTTTTTGCAGATCGCCTTGCTGGGTGGTGCGTTGCACCAGCAATTGCTCAAGCTGCGGCACCGGCAGGGTGGCGTAGCGCTGCGCCACCGGGATGATTTTAGTGGCCTTGAGCCGCACCAGTTCGCGCTGGTTTTCAGTGGTCTGGCGCGGAGCGTCTTCGAGCTGGCGCTTGAGGTCGACAAGGCGCTGCTCGTAATCCTGCTTGTTGCCCAGGTAGGTCAGGGTCTGTTGCAGGATGGTTTGCAGCGCCTTCATGTCGGCGTCGGGCAGCTTGCGGTCGGGCAGTTTGTCCAGGGTTTGCTGGATGGACTCGGCGCTGGGCGGGTCGGCGGCGTAAACGCTGCCGACACAGAGGGTCAGGCCCAGCAGGGCAGTGGCTAAAAAGGTGCGCAGAGTTGTCATGGATACCGGTCGAGCAAGGTAAAGAAGGTGGGGGCGTGGCGCCATAGCCCCGCAGTTTAGAGGAAGAGTCCAGGGCCTGGACGACTTCCTTCGGGGAATTTGACGCCGACTTTTCCGATTCTGTTCCCGTCCATGACCGCGACGGTCCACAGCGTGTTGTTCCATTCCACTTGGTCGCCCACCACTGGCGCGCCGCCGACCTTCTGGGTGATGAAGCGACTCAGTGGCATATCCGGGTCGATACCCTCAAGCTTGAGGCCGTACAGGGCCGACACCGCGCCCAGCTGGGCGTCGCCTTCGAGCACAAAGTCGCCGAAGAAGCGCAGGTCGAGACCGCGTTGCGGCGCCTGGCTGAACAGTTTGCCCAGGGCCGGCAGGTTGTGTTCGTGGCCGATCACACAGAGCAAATCGTCGACTTCAAGCACCGTACTGCCCGACGGATGGAGCAGTTGCTGGCCACGGAACAGCGCGGCGATCCGCGTGCCTTCGGGCATTTTCAGTTCGCGCAGGGCCGCGCCGATGCACCATTTTTCTGCGCCCAGGCGGTAGACGAACAGCTCCCACTCGCTGGTAACGTGCACTTCCAGGGCGGCGCGCGAGATTGGCGCAGGGTCTGGCGGTACGGTTACTTTCAGCAGTTTGGCCACCCACGGCAGGCTCGTGCCCTGCACCAGCAGCGAGACCAGCACGATAAAGAACGCCAGGTTGAAATACAGCTGCGCGTGCGGCAGGCCGGCCATCAGCGGGAACACCGCCAGAATGATCGGCACCGCGCCGCGCAGGCCAACCCAGGCGATAAAGGCTTTTTCGCGCCCGTGGAACGCCTTGAACGGCAGCAGGCCGACCATCACCGACAGCGGCCGCGCAAACAGGATCATCCACAGCGCCAGGCCCAGGGCGGGCAGGGCGATGGGCAGTAAGTCATGCGGCGTGACCAGCAGGCCCAGTACCAGGAACATGCCGATTTGTGCCAGCCAGGCCATGCCGTCGAGCATATGCAAAATGCCATGGCGGCTGCGCACCGGCCGGTTGCCGATTACCAGGCCGCACAGGTACACGGCGAGAAAGCCGCTGCCGTGCAGGGCGTTGGTCAGCGCGAACACCACCAGGCCACCGGCGATCACCAGGATCGGGTACAGGCCGGTGGCCAGGTTGATGCGGTTGACCATCTGCAGCATCAGCCAGCCGCCGCCCAAACCGACGATGCCGCCGATGCCGAACTCGCGAATCAGGTGGGTCAGCAGGCTCCAATGCAGGCCGGTCTGGCCGGTGGCGAGCATGTCGATCAGGGTCACGGTGAGAAACACCGCCATCGGGTCGTTGCTGCCGGATTCGATTTCCAGGCTGGCGGTCACCCGTTCGTTCAGGCCTTTGCCGCCCAGCAGCGAGAACACCGCGGCGGCATCGGTTGAGCCGACAATCGCGCCGATCAGCAAGCCTTGAATGATATTGAGGTTGAATAGCCAGGCCGCGGCCATGCCGGTGAGGCCAGTGGTGATCAACACCCCGACCGTGGCCAGCGACAACGCTGGCCAGAGTGCCACGCGAAAACTCGCCACCCGTGTGCGCAAGCCGCCGTCGAGCAGGATCACTGCCAAGGCAAGGTTGCCCACCAGGTAGGCGGTCGGGTAATTGTCGAAGATAATGCCGCCGCCATCGACGCCGGCGATCATGCCCACGGCCAGGATGATCACCAGAATCGGGATCCCCAGGCGGGACGAAAGAGAACTCACCAGAATGCTCGCACCCACCAGCAACGCGCCGATCAAGAACAGGCTGTTGATGGTCGTCGCATTCAAAGGCAGTACTCCAGAACTGGGAAGACAGGGCGCAAACTGACCATGCAGTCTGCGTGCCAGCGATTCTAACCTGTTGAATTGCTGTGCTGTCAAAAAGCTTTTTCTGAATCGCACAGATCCAAATGTGGGAGCTGGCTTGCCTGCGATTGCGGTGTGTCAGTCACTGGGGTATCGACTGTTAGATTGCTATCGCAGGCAAGCCAGCTCCCACAAAGGATCACCGCAGTCAGTTACAGACGAAAGCGCCCCACCATCCCATTCAAATCCACTGCCAGGCGCGACAACTCGCTGCTCGCTGCACTGGTTTGGCTGGCGCCGGTGGCCGATTGCACCGACAGATCACGAATGTTCACCAGGTTGCGGTCCACTTCCCGCGCCACCTGTGCCTGTTCTTCTGCCGCGCTGGCGATCACCAGGTTGCGCTCGTTGATCTCGACAATCGCGGTATTGATGGTGTCCAGCGACAGGCCCGCGCCTTTGGCGATGTTCAATGTCGATTCCGCGCGTTCGGTGCTGTTACGCATCGAATCCACCGCGTGTTCGGTGCCGGCCTGAATGCTGCCAATCATCCGCTCGATCTCGCTGGTCGACTGCTGGGTGCGATGGGCCAGGGCGCGCACTTCATCAGCCACCACGGCAAACCCGCGCCCGGCTTCACCGGCACGTGCGGCTTCAATTGCGGCGTTCAGCGCCAGCAGGTTGGTCTGGTCGGCCAGGCCGCGAATCACGTCCAGCACCTTGCCGATGTCACGCGATTCATTGGCCAGGTCGCCAATCAGCGTGGCGGTGGCCTGCACATCACCGCTCATGCGCTCGATGGCGCTGACGGTTTCCTGCACCAGATCACGGCCGTCACCCGCTGACGTGGTGGCGTTGCGCGAGGCTTCTGAAGTGCTGACCGCATTGCGCGCGACTTCTTCCACGGCGCTGGTCATCTCGTTCACCGCTGTGGCGGCTTGTTCGATTTCGTTGTTTTGCTGGGTCAGGCCGCGAGCGCTTTCGTCGGTAACGGCGTTCAGCTCTTCGGCGGCCGAAGCCAACTGGGTAGCCGAGCCGGCGATGCGTTGCAGGGTGTCGCGCAGCTTGTCCTGCATCTTGGCCATCGCCGCCAGCAGGCGTCCGGCCTCGTCGTTGCCGTCGACCTTGATCGGGCGGGTCAGGTTGCCTTCGGCCACTTCTTCCGCTGCTTCCAATGCCTGGGAAATGGGCAGGGTGATGCTGCGGGTCAGCAGCCAGGCGAACAACAGGGTCAGCAGGGTAGCGATCACCAACAGGCTCACCACCATATTGAAGGCCATGTTGTATTGGTCCTCGGCGTCCTTATTGGTGGTCAGGGCCATTTTGTTGTTGAGCTCCAGCAGGCGCGTGAGCACGGCATTGACCTGCTCGGAGTTGCTGAGCAATTCGGTGTTGAGCAATTTGCGCAGATCGTCGACTTGATTGGCCTGGGAGAAGCTCTTCATGCGCTCTTCAATCTGATGGTATTGACCGAGCAAGCGCACGTACTCGTCGTAGGCCGAACGCTCTTCAGCACCCTCGATGAGTTTTTCGTAGACAGCCTGGGCGGTGCGGATTTGCTGATTACGCAGCTCAAAAGCTTCCAGGGTTTTTTGCTGGATCTCCGGCTCGCGGTTGGTCAGCAGGCGGTACGACAATACCCGCAGGCGCAGGGTCAGTTGGGTGAACTCGTCGAGGGCGCGAATGCTCGGCACGCTGGCCAGGGTGATGTCTTCCGTGGCAGCACGGATCTTGCTCATTTGGTTCAGGGCGAACACACCGAGAAACAACATCAACGCGCCAATCAACGCAAAGCCGAGGAAGGCCCTCGGAGCGATATTCATATTACGAAGCGACATGCGGGAATCCTGGGGGAGAGCGCGATCCGTGCGGCCATGAGACGGTCAGTCCCCCTCTATCGGACGTAGGACTAAAGTCTAAAGGGGGCTGTGCGTTTTTGTCGCATCTGACGAGGGGTTGGGCGGATTCAGGAACCAGATCGGGTAAATGCAGTCACTAAGGCTCGAAAGTGCGGCCCGGCCCTTAAATATCGGGCTGCGCGCCTGGGATAACCCTGGCATCCGAGGTGAATTTTCTTTATCGTCACCGCCCTTTGAAAAAGCCCGAGAAATCAAAATGTTAGAAGCATCCCTCAGCCAACTGGAACAACTGGTCAGCGACCTGGTACAGCAAAATCAGGACCTACTGGGCAGCAACGAATCCCTCAAGGCCGAACTGGCCCGCGCCAAGGATGAAAACGAAAGCCTGCAACTGAACCTGATGGAACAGGAAGAAAAGCACGGCGCTACCGCCGCACGCATCCAGGCCCTGGTTGAGCGTGTGAGCGCAGGTCCTGTCGGCGCATGAATGAAGGCATAAAGGTCGTTTCGATTCTCGGAGAGGATTACTCGATCAAGGCGCCGGACGGGGAAGATCAAACCCTGATGCGCGCCGTGACCATGCTCAAGGCCTCCCTGGCCACCACCAAGAAAAAGTACCCGACCCTGATCGGTGACAAATTATTGGTACTGGCTGCGCTGAACCTGTGCGCCGAGCAGATCGAAATGCAAAAGCACCACCAGCAGGAACTCGACCGTTACCAAGAGCAAGTCAGCGCCACGGTCGAAGTGATTTCCAAGGCGATCGGAACGCCTTAGAACCACGCATCCTGCATCCCCAGGCACGTGTCATCGCGTGCCTCCAGAATCGCCAGTTCATGATGGCAGCTCGGCACTTCCCAGGTCAGGAAGTACCGAGCGGCCTGGAGCTTGCCTTTATAGAAGGCAGCATCCGCCGCATTGCCTTTGGCCAGGCCTTCCTCGGCGCGAATCGCCTGCTCCAGCCAGCGCCAGCCAATCACCGTGTGCCCGAACACCTTCAAATACAGTGCCGAATTCGCCAGGCTGCTGTTGACCTTGCCTTGGGCGAGATCGGTCAGCAGGCCGAGTGTGACGCGCTGCAGGTTGGTCACTAATACTTCCAGTGGTTCTCGCAGTGCGGTCAGTGATGGGTATTGCTGTGCTCGAGCGCCTGTCTCGGCGATCAGGCGGATCAGTTGCTTGAGGCCCGCGCCGCCATTCTGCGCGAGCTTGCGCCCGAGCAAATCCAGGGACTGGATGCCGTGGGTGCCTTCGTGGATCGGGTTCAGGCGGTTGTCGCGGTAGTACTGCTCCACCGGGTATTCGCGGGTGTAACCGTGGCCGCCGAGAATCTGGATCGCCAGCTCGTTGGCCTTGAGGCAGAACTCCGACGGCCAGGATTTGACGATGGGCGTGAGCAGGTCGAGCAGTTCGTGGGCTTGCTTGCGCTCGCTTTCGGTTTCCAGCGTGGTGGTGTCATCGAACAACCGCGCGGCATACAGGCCGAGGTCGAAGGCGCCTTCGACGTAGGCTTTTTGTGTCAGCAGCATGCGCTTGATATCGGCGTGCTGGATGATCGAAACCGGCGCGGTGCCTGGGTCTTTGCTGTCAGGCAGGCGACCTTGTGGGCGTTCGCGGGCGTATTCCAGCGAATAGAGGTAGCCGGCATAACCGAGCATGACTGCGCCCATGCCCACGCCGATGCGCGCCTCGTTCATCATCTGGAACATGCAGCTCAGACCCTGATGCGGCTTGCCGACCAGATAGCCGACGCAATTGCCGTTATCGCCGAAGTTAAGCGCCGTGGACGTGGTGCCGCGCCAGCCCATCTTGTGGAACAACCCGGCCAGCAGCACATCGTTGCGCGCGCCCAGGCTGCCATCCTCGTTGACCAGGAACTTGGGCACGATAAACAGCGAAATACCCTTCACCCCGGCCGGCGCATCCGGCAGCTTGGCCAGCACCATGTGCACGATGTTTTCCGACAGCGAATGGTCGCCGCCGGAGATGAAGATCTTGTTGCCCTTGAGGCGATAACTGCCGTCAGCCGCTGGCTCTGCGCGTGTACGAATATCCGACAGGGATGAACCGGCATGCGGCTCGGTCAGTGCCATGGTGCCGAAAAAGCGGCCCTCGATCATTGGCTGCAGGAAGCGCTGCTTCTGCGCCTCGGTGCCGAAGCTTTCGATCAGGTTGGCGGCGCCCATGGTCAGGAACGGGTAGGAGGTCGAGGCCGCGTTGGCCGACTGGAAGTGCGCAAAGCAGGCTTGCGACAGCAGGGTCGGCAACTGCATGCCGCCGGCGTCGAAACTGCGCGCGGCGTTCAGAAAGCCGGCTTCGAGGAAGGCGTCCACGGCGGGTTTGACGTCCGGGATCAGGATCGCCTTGCCGTCTTCATAGCGCGGTTCGTTTTCGTCGTTTTTGCGGTTGTGCGGCGCGAAGTACTTTTCGGCAATGCTGCGCGCGGTGCTGATGGCGGCATCGAACGTTTCGCGGTTGTGCTCGGCAAACCGCTCGCGCTGGGTCAGGCCCTCGGCATCGAGGACTTCGTACAGCTCGAAAGCCAGATTGCGGGAACTGAGCAGCGTCTCGGACATGGCGGCTTACCTTTTAAGGGAATGGCCGGAGTCTAAGTGCGCAAATAGAGGCTGGATAGCAAGATTGATTTGCGTGATGCAGAGGCAGAACGCGAGAAGGGCGTTGCGAACGCGGTCAATGTGGGAGCTGGCTTGCCTGCGATGAGGCAGTGCCAGCCGACATCTTTGTCACTGACCCGCCGCTATCGCAGGCAAGCCA
Source organism: Pseudomonas sp. RGB (assembly GCF_007713445.1). Lineage (NCBI taxonomy): Bacteria > Pseudomonadati > Pseudomonadota > Gammaproteobacteria > Pseudomonadales > Pseudomonadaceae > Pseudomonas > Pseudomonas sp. RGB. The sequence goes on from NZ_VMSH01000003.1 coordinate 355,894, forward strand.
GCTCCCACATTTTTCCGCGTTTCGTCAGTTAGCCGATAGTCATCAGGCTGGCGTTACCGCCCGCCGCAGCCGTGTTAACACTCAACGCCCGCTCGATCACCAGACGCTCCAGCGCAATCGCCGTCTCGCCCTGTGACAAACCATGCACCCCGACAATCGCCCCACCACGCTGCGCCACTTGCTGGCACACAGCGCGCAGTTGGTCGGAGTCGCCGTGGTGCAGGACCGCGTCGAATACCACCTCATCCTTGGTCCAGTCAGCCACGCGCTTGATCTTCGCCTGAACTTCCCTCGGCAGGCGTGGGAACAACGCTTTAGTCAGGTCAGTTTCCGGCCATACCGCCGAACCGCCGACGGCTAATACCGCCGCCAGTTGCGTCAGCAGATCACCTTCCACGTCCGCCAGACACAGCACGTGCTCGCGGGGCAGGATCGCGTAGCTGTTGCGCTCGCCGGTCGGGCCGGCCAGCTGGCGAGTAATACCGCTTTGCGACTGCGCGGCGAACTGGTTGCACAGGGCGCTCAGTTCGCTGAACTTGTGGCTGTCGGCCCAGGTTTTCAGGGCGGTCAGCGGTTGGCTCATGGCCTCGCGCAGACGCACGTCCGGCGCGGCCAGCTTGTCGCCACGCACGAAGGATTGTTCGATCGCATCGGTAGGACGAGTCGACAGCAGACGGTACAGGTACAGCGGCCCACCGGCTTTCGGGCCAGTGCCCGACAGGCCTTCGCCGCCGAATGGCTGCACGCCAACCACCGCGCCCACGATGTTGCGGTTCACATAGACGTTACCGGCGTGAACATTGTCGATCACCTTGGCGATGGTCTCGTCGATGCGGGTGTGCACGCCCAGCGTCAGGCCGTAGCCGGAGGCATTGATCTGCGCGATGAGCTGGTCGATCTCTTTGCGCTTGTAACGCACCACGTGCAGCACCGGGCCGAAGATCTCGCGTTGCAGTTCGTCGAAGCTTTCAAGCTCGATCAGGGTGGGCATCACGAAGGTGCCGCGCTTGATCTCTTCGCCTTCGGCAATCGCCACCTGGTACACATTGCGGCCTTTGTCGCGCATGGCCTGGATGTGTTTCTCGATGCCGGCCTTGGCTTCGGCGTCGATCACCGGGCCGATGTCTACCGACAGGCGCTCCGGGTTGCCCAGACGGCATTCAGCCATGGCACCCTTGAGCATTTCGATCACACGGTCTGCCGAATCTTCCTGCAGGCACAGAACGCGCAGGGCCGAGCAGCGCTGGCCGGCGCTGTCGAAGGCCGAGGACACAACGTCGATGACCACTTGCTCGGTCAGCGCCGAAGAGTCGACGATCATTGCGTTCTGGCCACCGGTTTCGGCGATCAGCGGAATCGGGCGGCCCTGGGCATCCAGGCGGCCCGCAACGCTGCGTTGCAGCAGGCGCGCCACTTCGGTGGAGCCGGTGAACATCACGCCTTTGACGCGATCATCCCCCACCAGGCGGGCGCCGACGCTTTCGCCCTGGCCCGGCAGCAGTTGCAGCACGCCTTGCGGAATGCCGGCTTCGAGCAAAATGCGCACGGCTTGTGCCGCCACCAGCGGGGTTTGCTCGGCTGGCTTGGCTAATACCGGGTTACCGGCAGCCAGTGCGGCAGCCACTTGACCGCTGAAGATCGCCAGCGGGAAGTTCCACGGGCTGATGCACACCACTGGGCCCAATGGGCGGTGGGCGTCGTTGGTGAAATCGTTACGGGCCTGTACCGCGTAGTAGCGCAGGAAATCCACGGCTTCGCGCACTTCGGCGATGGCGTTGGCGAAAGTCTTGCCGGCCTCGCGGGCCAACAGGCCCATCAACGGCTGGATCTCGCCTTCCATCAAGTCGGCGGCACGTTCCAGGATCGCGGCGCGCTCGGCGGGCGGGGTGGCCTGCCAGATCGGGCCGGCATTGATCGCGCATTGAATGGCGTTGTCGACGTCTTCGACGGTGGCTTCCTGTACATGGCCCACCACGTCACGCAGGTCGGAGGGGTTCAGCACAGGTGCGGCCGGCTCATTGCTGGAGGCGCAGCCCAGCATCGGCGCGGCTTTCCAGTCGTTATGCGCGGTAGCCAGCAAGGCGCAGGACAACGACGCCAGGCGGTGTTCGTTCGCCAGGTCGATACCGGCCGAGTTGGCGCGGTCGCTGCCATACAGGTCACGCGGCAGTGGAATACGCGGGTGCGGCAGGCCGAAGCCGCCTTCCAGCGTGGCCATCTGCTCGATGCTGGCCACTGGGTCGGCCACCAGCTCCTGAATCGAAATAGTGTGGTCCGCAATACGGTTGACGAACGAGGTGTTGGCGCCGTTTTCCAGCAGGCGACGCACCAGGTAGGCCAGCAGTGTTTCGTGGGTACCGACCGGGGCGTACACGCGGCACGGACGGTTCAGCTTGCCCTCGGAAACTTTGCCTACAACTTGCTCGTACAGCGGTTCACCCATGCCGTGCAGGCATTGGAACTCGTACTGGCCGGGGTAATAGTTCTGACCGGCGATGTGGTAGATGGCCGACAGGGTGTGGGCGTTGTGCGTGGCGAACTGCGGGTAGATGGCTTCCGGCACCAACAGCAGTTTGCGTGCGCAGGCAATGTAGGAAACGTCGGTGTACACCTTGCGGGTGTACACCGGGTAGCCTTCCAGGCCTTCAACTTGGGCGCGCTTGATCTCGCTGTCCCAGTACGCGCCTTTTACCAGGCGGATCATCAGGCGATGGCGGCTGCGGCGTGCCAGGTCGATGACGTAGTCGATCACATACGGGCAACGTTTCTGGTAGGCCTGGATCACGAAACCGATGCCGTTCCAGCCGGTCAGTTGCGGCTCGAAGCACAGGCGTTCGAGCAGGTCGAGCGACAGCTCCAGGCGGTCGGCTTCTTCGGCGTCGATGTTCAAACCGATGTCGTAGTGCTTGGCCAGCAAGGTCAGCGACAGCAGGCGCGGGTACAGCTCGTCCATCACACGCTCGTACTGAGCACGGCTGTAACGCGGGTGCAGCGCCGAGAGCTTGATGGAAATGCCCGGGCCTTCATAAATCCCACGGCCGTGAGAGGCTTTGCCGATGGAGTGAATGGCTTGTTCGTACGAGGCCAGGTACTTCTGGGCATCGTGTTCGGTCAGCGCGGCTTCGCCGAGCATGTCGTAGGAATAGCGGAAGCCCTTGGCTTCGAACTTGCTCGCATTGGCCAGGGCTTCGGCGATGGTTTCGCCGGTAACAAATTGCTCGCCCATCAGGCGCATGGCCATGTCGACGCCCTTGCGAATCATCGGCTCGCCGCTCTTGCCGATGATGCGGCTCAGGGACGAGGTCAAACCTGCTTCGTTGTGCGTGGCGACCAGTTTGCCGGTCAGCAGCAGGCCCCAAGTGGCGGCGTTGACGAACAGCGACGGGCTGTTGCCCAGGTGCGGCTGCCAGTTGCCGGTGCTGATTTTGTCTCGGATCAGTGCGTCGCGCGTGCCCTTGTCCGGGATGCGCAGCAGCGCTTCGGCCAGGCACATCAAGGCCACGCCTTCCTGGGACGACAGGGAAAATTCTTGCAGCAGGCCTTGAACAATACCGGCACGGCCGCCGGCGCTCTTCTGATTGCGCAACTTCTCGGCAATCGAGGCGGCCAGCTTGTTGGTGGCTTCGGCCATCTGCTGCGGCAGGCGGGCCTGCTCGATCAGCATCGGCACCACTTCCGGTTCCGGGCGGCGGTAGGCGGCGGTGATCGAGGCGCGCAGTACCGATTGCGGCAGGATGCTTTCGGCGAACTCCAGGAAGCGCTGGTGGGCGTGGTCAGGCTGAACCTCGCCAGCGTCCTCCGCGTCCTTGCTGCCCAAGCCATTGAGCTCGTTCAGGGTTGCACCACCCTCCAGTTTCTCCAGGTAATTGAAAATCGCCTGCTTGATCAGCCAGTGAGGCGTGCGATCAATGGAGGTCGCGGCGGCCTTGAGGCGTTCGCGGGTCGGGTCGTCGAGTTTGACCCCAAGGGTGGTCGTTGCCATCTTTTTATCCTCATGGGTGCCACTACTGCGTGGCATCTGCTGGCGGCAAGATTAGCTTTGCCCATGCAGAGGTGCAACCGGGTGCAACCCAAATTGTTCAGGAAATTTTTGATCGTGATCGGGAAAAAATCCGGCCTTCAGCAAAATCCGCTTTCCCTTGGTGCGTTTACTTCTGAGGTGGGCTGTTCTTGCTCCGAAAAGGAGCAAAAAACCGTGGTTTTGGCCTAAACATGTCTAGGTGCAACTTATTCTCAAGAAACTGGTTGCACCTTATTTGCTTTGTTGAATAGCATTCGCGCCCAAGGTGCAACCGCCTGCAAGGTTCGGTTCATCGGCTGGCGGCTTTCCTGGGGAAACGCCAGTCATAAATGCACGGCACGCAGTCTCGTCTATCCGCTTATCAACGGGTGGCCGTCTGACACAGACCGTCGCTACATAAAAACAAAGCCAGGGCGTCACTCTTATGAGCGTAAGTAATCCTACCCTGATCACATTTGTGATCTACATCGCAGCAATGGTGTTGATCGGCTTCATGGCCTATCGCTCCACCAACAACCTCTCTGACTACATCCTCGGCGGTCGCAGCCTCGGCAGCGTGGTCACCGCGTTGTCCGCCGGTGCTTCCGATATGAGCGGCTGGTTGTTGATGGGCCTGCCGGGCGCCATCTACATGTCCGGTCTGTCGGAAAGCTGGATCGCCATCGGCCTGATCGTCGGCGCGTACCTGAATTGGTTGTTCGTGGCCGGCCGCCTGCGGGTGCAGACCGAACACAACGGCGACGCCCTGACGCTGCCGGATTACTTCTCCAGCCGTTTCGAAGACAAAAGCGGCCTGCTGCGGATCATCTCTGCGGTGGTGATTCTGGTGTTCTTCACCATTTATTGCGCTTCCGGCATCGTGGCCGGCGCCCGTCTGTTTGAAAGCACTTTCGGCATGTCCTACGAGACCGCCCTGTGGGCCGGTGCTGCCGCGACAATTGCCTACACCTTCGTCGGTGGTTTCCTGGCAGTCAGTTGGACAGATACCGTACAAGCCACGCTGATGATCTTCGCGCTGATCCTGACGCCGATCATTGTGTTGCTGGCCACCGGTGGCATCGACACCACGTTCCTGGCAATCGAAGCCAAGAACCCTGACAACTTCAACATGCTGAAAAACACCACTTTCATCGGCATCATCTCGCTGATGGGCTGGGGCCTGGGTTACTTCGGCCAGCCGCACATCCTCGCGCGCTTCATGGCGGCGGATTCGGTGAAGTCGATTGCCAAGGCGCGTCGCATCTCCATGACCTGGATGATCCTGTGCCTGGGCGGCACCGTGGCGGTGGGCTTCTTCGGCATCGCCTACTTCTCGGCGCACCCGGAAGTGGCCGGCCCGGTCAACGAGAACCACGAACGTGTGTTCATCGAACTGGCCAAGCTGCTGTTCAACCCGTGGATCGCGGGCGTGCTGTTGTCGGCCATTCTGGCTGCGGTCATGAGTACCCTGAGCTGCCAGTTGCTGGTGTGCTCGAGCGCGCTGACCGAAGACTTCTACAAAACTTTCCTGCGCAAAAACGCCTCCCAGGTTGAGCTGGTGTGGGTCGGCCGCGCGATGGTGCTGCTGGTTGCCCTGATCGCGATTGCCATGGCGGCCAACCCGAACAACCGCGTGCTGGGCTTGGTGAGCTACGCCTGGGCCGGTTTCGGCGCCGCGTTCGGGCCTGTGGTGCTGATCTCGGTGATCTGGAAACAGATGACCCGCAACGGCGCACTGGCCGGCATTTTGGTCGGCGCGGTCACTGTGATTGTGTGGAAGCACTTCGAGCTGCTGGGCCTGTACGAAATCATCCCGGGCTTTATCTTCGCCAGCCTGGCGATCTACGTCGTCAGCAAGCTGGGCGCACCGACTGCCGGTATGGTCGAGCGTTTTGACGCGGCGGAAAAAGACTACAACCTCAATAAGTAATTCGTCGGGTGTTAAGCGCCCGTTGAATTGGAAAAAAGGCCCGCGTCCTACGGATTGCGGGCCTTTTTTGCGTGTGATTTGGGTTGGTCCGAAGAACTTTCTGATGCGCGCGCGTAGGGATTTACTGATTTGTCTGGGGCGTGCTCAGCAGGGCGCACCCGTAGTGCAGAATCGGCCGCCTACCCTTCGCAGAGAAACACCGGATGTTCGCTCCTGCCAATCAAAGTGCGTTTAACCTGACCCTGGATGGGGTTGCCAGCGACCTCAAGGTCTACAGCTTCCAGGGTGAGGAGGCGCTGAGTCAGCCTTACTGTATCGACCTTGAACTGGTCAGCGAACAGCCCGATCTCGATTTGGAAAGCTTGCTGCATCGCCAGGCCTATCTGGGGTTCGATGAGCAGGGGCATGGGGTGCATGGCCTGGTCTATCGAGTCGGGCAGGGCGAGTCGGGGCGGCGCCTGACGCGTTATCAGATCCGTCTTGTGCCGCATCTGCAGTACCTGGCGCACAGCAGTCATCAGCGTATTTTTCAGCACAAGAGTGTGCCGCAGATTGTGGCGCTGGTGTTGGTCGGGCAAGGCATCCTGAGCGACCGCTTTGAGTTTCGCCTGAGCGGTACTTATCCACTGCGCGAGTACTGCGTGCAGTTCGGCGAGACTGATCTGGCGTTCATTCAACGTCTGTGCGCCGAGGTGGGCATCCACTACCACTTCCAGCATTCGCCCGATGGGCACCTGCTGGTATTCGGTGATGACCAGACGGTGTTCGCCCAGGCCGAACAGCCCACTCCCTACAGCCCCGGTTCCGGGATGGTGGCGGCAACACCGGCGATCAAGCGCTTTGCGATGCAACTGGAAACCCGCACAACAGGGGTAAACCTGCGCGATTATGATTTTCGTAAGCCGCGCCTGACGCTGGAAAGTGCCGTGGCTGGCGAGCAGCTTCCGCGCCTTGAAATGCAGCAGTATCCCGGCCACTTTTCCGATCGCCCCCATGGCAAATACCTTGCGCAGCGAGGCTTGGAGCGCCTGCGCAGAGACTCGAAAGCCGCCCAGGGTGAAGGCGATGATCCCGCCTTGGGCAGTGGCCGGTTCCTCAGGCTTGGCGGGCACCCGCGAGAAAGCTGGAATGATTTGTGGCTGGTCACCCAGGTTTCCCATCAGGGCAAACAACCCCAGGTGCTTGAAGAGGCTGTTACTGAGGCTTCAGGTGAGGATTTACGTCAGGGTTATCACAACACGTTTATCGCCGTGCCATGGGATGTGATTTTCCGCCCGCCCTTGCCTGAATTGCCGCGCCCGAGCATCGGCGGTTATCAACACGCGGTGGTTACCGGGCCTGCCGACAGTGAAATCCATTGCGACGAATACGGTCGGGTCAAGGTGCAACTGGCCTGGGACCGTGACGGGGAACACAACGAGCACTCCAGCTGCTGGCTGCGTGTCGCCAGTGGCTGGGCGCATGATCGTTACGGCTCGGTGCTGATACCCAGGGTCGGTATGGAAGTGCTGGTGGGGTTCGCCAATGGTGACCTGGACATGCCGCTGGTGATGGGCTGCCTGCCCAACGCTGCGAACCCTCTGCCCCTTGACCTGCCGGCAGACAAGACCCGCAGCATCTTTCGCAGCCAGAGCAGCCCGGGGGGTGGCGGTTACAACGAGCTGCGCATCGAAGACCGCAAAGGCGCCGAGGAAATCTACCTGCGTGCCCAGCGCGATTGGACTCAGCATGTGCTGCATGACCAGCAAGTGCAGGTGGATAACCAGCGCCGGGTGAAAGTGGGCGGCGAGTCGCACCATGAACTGCAAGGCGAAGAGCAGCGCATTACCCATGGCAACCGCCTGACTGAACTCAAGCAGGACGATCATTTGGTGGTCGGTGGCTCGCAGCAGATGCGTGCAGGTCGCACCATCCAGATCGGAGCGGGGCAGAGCATCGTCATCGACGCCGGTGCGAGCGTGACAATCCAGGCCGGAGGGCAGTCGATCACGCTGTCGGCGGGTGGGATTTTCAGCAGCGTGCCGATCCAGCTTGGCGGCGCGCCGGCTGCCGCGACTGCGCCGTTAATGCCGGGGATAAAGGAAAAGCTGCTGGCGGTTGTTCCCGCCCCATTAAGCCGCGTGCAAGTGGCCAGCCTGAAACGTAGCGCACCTTTTTGCGAAGAGTGCGAGCGCTGCAAGAACGGCCAGTGTTACCTCCCGCAGCATGGGAATAAAGGTCCGGGACCCTCTGCCGGGAAAGCTGCTGGCGTCGAGCCGGGGTTTCATATCGTGCAGCGCGCAATGTCTCGGGATGCCTTGGAAAAGTCGCTGTTCGAATCGCCCAGTGCGATCGTGCTGGAGCGGTTTCGCAGCCTCAATCCACAACTCACGCAGTACGCCAGGCCGGGGCAAATGCTCGTCCTCAGCGACCCGCTTAATAGCCAATGCACGCGTGAAGAGGCATTGCTGATGGAGGCGGCGAAAGAAGTGAACGATGCACTGACGCCGATGAGCGATGACGAGGCGGCGTTTATGGTTGAGCACCAGCAAGAGGTTGGTGCTTTTTTTGGCGCAGAGTTCGATGGCGTTGGGGGTGGGATCCAGCATGGTGGAAAATCATTTAACGCGGACCAAGTCCGTCCTCGTAGATCTTGAAAAGTTGCACGTCAAAACCTTTCAGGCTCAGGGCAATTTGCAAGGTGCAGAATTTTTCGCCAAACGTCAGAAGCTGTTAACTCAACTGGATAACAGCCTCGGGCCTCTGGTACGCAAAGGAGTTGGCATTGCCGATCACCCAAAGCTCAAAAAAGCATTGGGGATTTCCAGTCGTAGTTTGGTTCATCATTGGAGCAAAGCGGGTGTGTCAGGGGGGATTCCTGGATATGCGACGCATATTCAAAGTGTGGCGCGGGCGAGCCAGTATATGAAGGTCGGCGGGTTTGTCGGTATTGGGCTAGGGGGGGCAGCGTCCGCATTGAAGGTGAAGGAAACGTGTCGAGTTGGAAGTAAAGATAATTGTCAAAGAGTGAAATATACAGAAGGAGGGAATTTTGTCGGGAACGCCGCGGTTGGCTGGTTAGGTGGTGCTTCCGCAGCAGCGGGTGCAGGAACAGTGTGTGTTGCTATAGGTGCAGGTACTGCGGGTTTAGGAGGCATTTTATGTATTTTGGTTGTTGTAGGTGCGGGCACTGCTGCCGGTGGCGCCGTTGGTGCGCTTGCTGGAGAGAGGATCGGAGATTTTATTTATGAGGTGGGGAAGTAATGAAGGGTGAATTTTACGCATTTTATATGTGGTGCTGGTTAGGCGTATTTATGTTCATTTTTTTTACATTTTTGGTTCAGGTTTATTTTTCTTACTCTAAAGTTAATGAGATATTGGAATGCCTAGGTGAGTCAAATATTGTATTGGGTCGTCAATTTCTTCTTGGGGACGGGATTTTCAGTAGATCGTTTTTTGTACTGTTGATTGCGGGGATGCTTGTGTTTCCTGAAATACATATAAAAGACGGCGGGTTTACTCGTGAGGAGTTTGAAGGCGTTCCTTATTGGCTTAGATTTCAACTAAAAGCACTGGTGTGTGTTTTGTTTTTTTTGGTTGGGGTTTGCATCGCTTTATTGTGTATTGGTGAGTATATGGGTTGGCTTAATAAACATTCTTAGACGCTCGGTTATTCGCCGATTGTTTTGCCATATTTTTTCGTGAAGGAACATTATTTTATGCTAATGCAGTCCATACCCCGCACATGGCTATTCCACTCCCCGATTCAACCAGCCAAAAAATTCTTCGTCATGTTTAGCAGCGCCTGCGCCGCCAGGCCTTTGGACGCTTGCCGAACCCTTTCAGCCGGTCTACCGCCCCATCCAATCTGGGCAGGCACGGTTTACAGCGAATGGACTGAGGTCATGCATTGCGTCGCCATGATCGAGCCCGAAAGCCCATTCTTCGACTGGATAGCAACCACCGAATCTACGGATTGGGGCTGGCTGGCGGTATCCAGTATATGAAGGTCGGCGGGTTTATCGGTATTGGGCTAGGGGGGTCAGAGTCCGCATTGAAGGTGAAGGAAACGTGTCGAGTTGGAAGTTCTGCGGAGTGTAAGAAAGTGAAACTCATGGAGGGCGGAAGCTTTTTAGGTTCTGTTGGAGGCAGTGGGGCGGGTGCGTATTTGGGCGCATTAGGGGCCACTCCTATGTGTATAGCTATAGGTGTAGGAACGCTTGGTGTTGGTGGGTTAGTTTGCGGCGTGGTGGTGGTGGGAGCTGCATCGGCAATCGGGGGAGTGCCGGGTCTGGCCTGGGGGGGAAGTTGGGGGAGATCGTATATGAAGGGATAAAGTAATTATGGAAGACGCTAGCGTTTTATATTCGTATTGCCTATTGGTTGCGGCGGCATGGGGTGTTCTTGTTTTAATAGGACAGGTATATTTTTCATATCGTAAAATCGATGAAATATTGCAGTGTTTGGGTAATTCAAGATTGGTCTCTTATCGTAAGTTTTTTGTGGGTGCTGATTTTTTCAGCAAGATGTTGTTCGTAAATACTGTCGCGGGAATGTTTGTCTTTCAAAAGTTGCAAATTAAGGATGGAGCCGTAACGCGTGAGGAGTTGGATAACGTCCCTCGTCGACTAATGCTTGAGTTAAGGCTGTGGGGGTTTTTTTTGATGGGCATGGGAGGGTACGCTGTTGCGTTGTGGGGTATAGGTAAATATGTTGGCTGGCTTGGGTAACGCTCTCTTAAGTGAGGGGATCAAGGTGCATATAAATGACGCGCAGGATGTCTATTTTATTTTTTCGATTTCGTTTTTTTATTGATGTGTGTCGTGCCCGTGTGGGCTTTGTATCTTTCTTATTTTAAGATGGAAAAGATACGAAAGAACTTAAGGCGTAGTTGGTATGTTATAAGTTCGGATGGAAGTATCGGTTGGGATCCTATAAGTAGATCGTGGGCGATAAGGGCTGTGATCGGTGCTTTCGCCTTTCCCGCACACTCTATAAAACACGGATGTCTTAGTGCTGAGGACTACGCTGAGTTTCCGAAGATGCTCAAATTTATTTTGAAAAGTCTAGGTGTCTGTTCAGTGGCCTCCGTCCTTGGCATTTTTATTTTGCTTGTAATAGGAGAGCTTGTGGGATGGGAGGATGTTGAAATTGGTTCTAGATTAGGCGAGAGCTTTTCAAAATGTAATTGTTGACGCTTTGTTTGTGACAGCAATTGTTATGAAAAACGAATCATTGCTTGCGTCCTCCTTTGATTGGAATGTACCTAATGCCGAATCAGTTGTTACCAGAAACTTGGTTAACCCATTGCCCCCTTCAGACGACTGAGAATGCCTTCGTCATTCTCAGTAACGCCAGCGACGCAAAGCCGGTAGATGTCTGGCGAAAAATGGCAGCTGGCATGCCGCCCCAGCCCATCTGGGCAAGCACGGCCTATGCTGAGTGGAATGAGGTCATGCCTTACGTCGCCATCATCGAGCCCGAAAGCCTATTCCTCGACTGGATAGCAACCACCGAATCTACGGACTGGGGTTGGCTGGCCGTATCGTCCAGCCCACTGGAAACAGTGGTCGCGCACCTGCAAAGCTTGACCAAGGTGCTGTTGCCCGAGGGGCAGGAAGTGTTTTTGCGCTTCTGGGATGGCGGTCAATTTCTGCCGATTGTGCAAAACATCGGCGATGAGGCGGGGAAGGTGTTGCCGGTATTTCAGCGTTACCTGATCAACGGCCAACCGCTAACGGTTGCGACTGGCCCGGTCACTGCCGCCAAAACCAGCCCATGGTGGCAAGTGCCTGCCTCGTTGCTGGAGCATCTGGCAGAACAATCACCCCACGTGCTGATCGACAACTTGCTGCAATGGCTCGAAGAGCAGCGCCCCGACCTGCATACCGCTTTCAAGCCTGCGATCTTGCGCCACAAGGTCGCCTGCTTTGCGCGCGGGGCGGATGTCAGCCATGGGGCGCTGGCCGACTATCTGGCCTCAGAGTTGAATTGACGCAGCGCCTGCTGAAAATAGTCATCGGTGCGAGGGGTTGTTGTGGCGAGCAGGCTTGCCCTGCGTCGGGCTGCGTAGCGGCCCCAAAACCTGCCAATGGGTTCTGGCAAAAAAAGAACGCGGTGACCGTATCAGGGCTGCTGCGCAGCCCAACGCGGGGTGAGCCCGCTCGCCACACTCTGCCCCTTTGCGCCTGTAGAAGGTAAACTTCGCCCCCTGCGCAGGAGCAACCATGAATTATCGTCACGCCTTTCACGCCGGCAACCACGCCGATGTCTTCAAACACCTGACCTTGACCCGCCTCATCGCTCTGATGTCGCGCAAGGAGCAGCCGTTCGCCTACCTCGACACCCACGCCGGGATCGGGCTGTACGACCTGCAAGGTGATCAGGCCAACCGCACCGGTGAATACCTGGAAGGCATCGCCCGCTTGTGGGGCGAGAGCGACCTGCCGCCGCTGACCGCCGACTACATGCGCGTGTTGCATGAGATGAACCCGGATGGCCAGTTGCGCTACTACCCGGGCTCGCCAGAACTGGCGCGCCGCCTCACGCGGCCTCAGGACCGTGTCCTGTTGAATGAAAAACACCCGGAAGACGGCGTGCTGCTCAAGGACAACATGAAGGGCGATCGGCGCGTCAAAGTGCACTTGGGCGAAGGCTGGCATGTGCCGCGTGCCTTGCTGCCGGTGCCGGAAAAGCGCGCGTTGATGCTGATCGATCCGCCATTTGAAAAGCTCGACGAAATGCAGCGCTGCGCGGCGTCCCTCAAGGAAGCGGTCAGCCGCATGCGCCAGACCGTTGCGGCGATCTGGTACCCGGTGAAAGACCAGCGCATGTTGCGCCGCTTCTATCAGGACCTGGCCGGCACCGGTGCGCCGAAGTTGCTGCGGGTGGAGTTGCTGGTGCATCCGCTGGACACGCCCAACACCCTGACCGGCTCGGGCCTGGCGATTGCCAACCCGCCGTGGGGTTTGGAGGAGGAGTTGCGTGAGCTGCTGCCGTGGTTGTCCAAGAAACTTGGCCAGACCCAGGGTGGGTGGCAGATGGATTGGCTCATCGCTGAGTAATCAGTCACCTGTCAGGACGCTATCGCGGGCAAGCCCGGCTCCCACATTGGAATGCATAACCATGTGGGAGCCGGGCTTGCCCGCGATGCTTTTTGCGTCAGATCGGGCAGGTCACGCCCGTGCCGCCGATCCCGCAGTAGCCCTGCGGGTTCTTCGCCAGGTATTGCTGGTGATACGCCTCGGCGAAGTACACCGTCGGTGCTTCTTCGATTTCTGTGGTGATGGTGCCCAGGCCGGCCTTGGTCAGCTCGCCCTGATACGCCTCGGCGCTGGCTTTGGCCGCTTCCAGATGCTCAGGCTTCACGGCGTAGATCACCGAACGGTATTGGCTGCCGATGTCGTTGCCCTGGCGCATGCCTTGGGTCGGATTGTGCAGCTCCCAGAACATTTTCAGCAGCTCTTCGTAGCTGATCTTGTCTTGGTCGAACACCACCAGTACCACTTCGCTATGGCCGGTCAGGCCCGAGCAGACTTCTTCGTAAGTGGGGTTCGGCGTGTAGCCGCCGGCGTAGCCGACCACGGTGCTGACCACACCGTCGCGCTGCCAGAACCGGCGTTCGGCACCCCAGAAACAACCGAGACCGAAGATCGCGAACTCGACGTTGTCGACAAAGGGGCCGAGCAGCGGGTTGCCGTTGACGAAATGCGTCTCTGGCAGTGCCATCGGGGTTTCACGGCCAGGCAAAGCTTGTTCTTGAGTGGGCAACACGTTTTTGTTCACCAGAATTTCCGAGCGCAAGACCATGAGCAGTCCTCTCGTCAGGTTGAGTTAGCGGTAAAGATTCAGACAGCCAGTGTGCCCGAGTGTTACAGCGCTGTCAGGCGATTGGCCCGCGCGGGTAGCGTTTAAGCTTCTCGAGCAGCTCTGCACCGGGGATCGGCCGGTCGAACAAATAGCCCTGGCCCACATCGCAACGATGCCGGCGCAGGAAGGCCAGTTGCTCGGAGGTTTCGATGCCCTCGGCCACCACTTTGAGCTTGAGGTTGTGGGCCATGGCGATCACTGCCGAGGTGATTTCCATGTCGTCCTGGTTGTCCGGGATTTCGTGGATAAAGCTGCGATCGATCTTGATGATGTCGATGGGGAATTTCTTCAGGTAGCTCAGCGACGAATAGCCGGTGCCGAAGTCATCCATGGCCAGGGTCAGGCCAAAGCTCTTCAACTGGTCCAGTTGAAGGCGCGTGTCTTCGGTGGCTTCCAGTAGCAAACCTTCGGTCAGCTCCAGCTCCAGCAGTTTCGCGGGCAACTGTTCTTCCCTGAGGATGGTGGCAATCGAGGCCACCAGGTCCGGGTCGGAGAATTGCTTGGGCGACAGGTTGATCGCTACCTGCAAGTTGCCCATGCCGGCGGCGCTCAATTGCTTGCTCATGCGGCAGGCCTGGCGCGCGATCCATTTGCCGATGGGGATGATCAGCCCGGTTTCTTCCGCCACGCTGATGAACTGGTCGGGACGGATCATGCCCTTTTCCGGGTGGTTCCAGCGCAACAGCGCTTCCATGCCCAGCAGCCGGCCGCTGCGCAGGCACAGCTTGGGCTGGTAGAACACGTCCAGCTCGTTTTGGGTCAGGGCGCGGCGCAGGTTGTTTTCCACAAACAGTTTGTAACTGGCCTCGGCGTTCAGCGCCTCGGTAAACACCTGTACCTGGTGTTTACCATTGGCCTTGGCCTTGTGCAGGGCCAGCCCGGCGTTACGCATCAGGGTTTGCGGGTCGCGGCCGTGCAACGGCGCGCAGGCCAGGCCCACGGAGCCGGTGACACTGATCAGTTGGTTGTCGACGAACATCGGTTTGTCGAGGGTTGCCAGCAACTGGCTGGCGACCTGTTGGCCACTCTCCAGGTCGGTGTCGTCGAGCAACACCGCGAACTCGTTACTGGCAAACCGCGCCAGGCTGCCGCTGGCACTCAGGCTGTTGCGCAGGCGCCGGGCCAGGCTGATCAGCAACTTGTCGCCGGTCTGGTGGCCGAGGCTGTCGTTGATCCGCTTGAAATTGTCGATGTCCACCAGCAACAGGCTGATCGGGCTGTCGCTGTCGCGCGCGAAGCGCTCATCCAGGTTGCGGATAAACGCCGGGCGGTTGCCCAGGTTGGTCAGGTTGTCGGTGTAGGCCAGGCGCTCGATGCGCTGCTGGGCCAGCTTGGTCTGGGTGATGTCTTCGTAGATGCCGATGTAGTGGGTCAACTCACGGTTGTCGCCATACACCTTGGAAATCGACAGCTGGCCCCAGTAGGGTTCGAGGTTTTTGCGTCGGCTCTTGAACTCACCTTGCCAGCTGTTGCTCTTGGCCAGGCTCGACGGTGCGTCGAAGAGCATTTCACTGAGGTTTTCCAGGGCCGGCAACTGCGCCAGTCGATGGCCATGGACTTCTTCGGCGCTGTACTGGGTGATCGCGGTAAAGCTTGGGTTGACGTACTCGACCACGCCGTCGCAATTGACCAGCAGAAACGCGTTGGCGCTTTGCTCCACGGCACGCTGGAACAAGTGCAGCGCGCTGGTGGCGGCGCGCCGGTTGTGGTTGTTGATCACTTGCGCGAACTGGTCCGCCAGCTCGCCGGCGAAGGCGATCTCATCAGCCTGCCAGGCACGCGAGCTGCCGCTTTGTTCCAGGCACAGCACGCCGATGACTTGGCCATCCACACGGATGCTCGCGTCGAGCATCGCGTGCACATCCTTGGCGCGCAGGCTTTCGGCCATTTCCCGGGTGCGCGGGTCACGCAACGCATGGGTGGCGTCGATGGCGCGGCTCGAGTGCAGGGCTTCCAGGTAGTCCGGGAAGCCGCTGGCGTCGATCGCTTCAGGCAAGTGGTGCTGTTGGTTGTCGCGGTGGTACGCCGAGATCGGCACCAGGCGTTGGCCTTCCAGGTTCCAGATGCTCGCGCAATCGATCTGGTAGATGTCGCACGCGCTGCGGGTGATCAGCTCGGCGGCTTCCTGCAGCGAGTTGGGCGTGGTGTAGCGCTGGCGAGCCAGCAGCAGGATCAGCTCCTGCTGGGCGCGCACGCGCTCCAGGTGCTGCAACTGTTCCTGCTGGGCACGCTGGTTGAGTTCCAGGGCGATCTGCAGGCGGCTGTTCTGGTTTTCCAGGTCTGCGGTCGGGACGGCAGTGGGGATTTCGCTAAACAGTCCGTCGACCACCATCAGGTAGCCGCGCAGCAGGTGGCGATTGTGCTGTTTGTAGGTCTCGCCCATTTCCAGCAGGCTCAAAGGCCCGTCGCTGGTGTGCAAGGTGTAGCGCACCAGGTAATGCGGGCTCTGGGTCAGTTGTTGCTGGATGGCGTCGTGCAGTTGGTAGCGCGCCTGCGGTTCCATCAAGCTGGCGTAGGGCGTGCCGACCAGGGCGCACAGTTCGACCGCCGGCAGACCAAACTGGCGCTCGCAATTGGGGTCGAGGTACAGCAGCGCCCAGCTTGCCTCATTAAGCCGTTCGAAACGCAACATGCCGAGGCGCGAAGGCACCGGTAACTGCGTCACTACCTCGGCCGCCATATGGGCGGCATCGGGTTGGCTTTTCATGGGGAAACTCGCTTGGAAAAATGCGCACGGCGCCGGGCTCACGCCCTCTTTACTGTCGCCTGCGGCAAGGTTGCATCATGCAGCACGCACTGACAAGAGAGGATGAAGGCTAAGTGCTATATGGCTGTTATCGGCCGCGGGAGCGGTTTCTACAATCCAGGTGATGGGTGGCGAGTTGACGCACGCGCTACAGCCCTTACCCCGACAAAAAAGCAGGCCAAAAAAAGCCCCGCCAAGTGGCGGGGTTGAGGTACGAGCGTGGCGCTCGGAAATCGGTGCAGCCAGGCCTCCCCGGTGAAAGGGAGGCCCGTTTGCGGCTTACAGCAGGATGGTGCGGATGTCGTTCAGCAGTTGGCTCAGACGCTGTGTGAAGCGTGCAGCGGCGGCGCCGTTGATCACACGGTGATCGTAGGACAACGACAGCGGTAGCATCAGCTTCGGTTGGAACGCTTTACCGTCCCACACAGGCTGGATAGTGGCCTTGGACACACCCAGGATCGCCACTTCCGGCGCGTTGACGATCGGCGTAAAGCCAGTGCCGCCAATGTGCCCGAGGCTGGAGATGGTGAAGCACGCGCCTTGCATGTCGTCTGCAGTCAGCTTCTTGTCACGGGCCTTGGCGGCCAGTGCAGCCGCTTCAGCAGCCAGTTGCAGCAGGCTCTTCTGATCAACGTTCTTGATCACAGGCACCAGCAGGCCGTCCGGGGTATCAACTGCAAAACCGATGTGCACGTATTTCTTGCGAATGATCGCTTTACCGCTTGGCGCCAGCGAACTGTTGAAGTCCGGCAGTTCTTTGAGCAGGTGCGCGCAGGCCTTGAGCAGCAGTGGCAGCACGGTCAGTTTCACGCCAGCCTTCTCGGCCACGGCTTTCTGCGCAACGCGGAAAGCTTCCAGGTCGGTGATGTCGGCCTGGTCGAACTGGGTCACGTGCGGAATGTTCAGCCAGCTGCGGTGCAGGCTCGACGCGCCGATTTGCATCAGGCGGGTCATCGGCACTTCTTCGGTTTCGCCGAAGCGGCTGAAGTCCACGACCGGGATCGGCGGAATCCCAGCGCCACCGGAAGCAGCGCCGGCAGCCGGAGATTCCTTGGCCTTCTGCATCATGGCCTTGACGTAAACCTGCACGTCTTCTTTCAGCACACGACCGTGCGGGCCAGTGGCCGACACAGCATTGAGCTCAACACCGAACTCACGGGCCAGCTGACGCACGGCTGGGCCGGCGTGAACCTTGGCACCGCGTGGCGCAGGTGCGGCAGCCGCAGGAGCCGGTGCAGCCTCGGCTTTCGCAGCCGGTGCAGGGGCGGCAGCAGCCGGAGCCGCTTCAGCTTTTGCAGCAGGTGCAGCCGCAGCCGGTGCTGGAGCAGCAGCCGGCGCAGCGCCTTGTACTTTGAGCTTGAGGATGAAGTCGCCAGTGCCGACTTCGTCTTCGAGCTTGACCGCGATGCTTTCCACCACGCCGGCAGCCGGCGATGGGATTTCCATGGAGGCCTTGTCGGACTCCAGGGTGATCAGCGACTGGTCGGCTTCGACGGTGTCGCCGACCTTGACCAGCAGCTCGATGATCTTGGCCTTGCCCGACGAACCGATGTCCGGGACGTGAATGTCCTGAACAGAGGCCTCAGCCGGAGCGGCGGCCGGGGCTGCAGGAGCCTCGGCAGCGGCGGCAGGCTTTTCAGCAGCCGGTGCAGGTGCAGCAGCGGCTGCAGGAGCCGCCGCAGGGGCCGCGTCAGCGGCGCCTTCGATTTCCAGTTCCAGCAGTTCGTCGCCTTCTTTCAGGCGGTCGCCCAGCTTCACTTTCAGGCTTTTGACCACGCCGGCCTTGGGAGCAGGGATTTCCATGCTCGCCTTGTCCGATTCCAGGGTCAGGATGCTCTGGTCGGCTTCGACGGTGTCGCCGACCTTCACAAACAGCTCGATTACTTCACCTTCACCGCTGCCGATGTCAGGTACGCGAATGAGTTCGCTCACAAAAAATCTCCTCAGCAGTCCAGTGGGTTGCGTTTTTCCGGGTTGATCCCGAACTTGACGATAGCGTCAGCCACCACCTTAGGTTCGATCTCACCACGGTCAGCCAAGGCTTCCAGGGCTGCCAACACCACGAAGTGACGGTCAACTTCGAAGAAGTGACGCAGCTTCTTGCGGCTGTCACTGCGGCCGAAACCGTCGGTGCCCAGGACTTTGAATTCCTTGGACGGGACCCACTGGCGAATCTGTTCAGCAAACAGCTTCATGTAGTCGGTAGAGGCAATGACTGGACCTTTACGGCCGGCCAGGCACTCTTCGACGTAGCTTTTCGCTGGCTTCTGACCTGGGTGCAGGCGGTTGTTACGCTCCACTGCCAGGCCGTCGCGACGCAGTTCGTTGAAGCTGGTAACGCTCCACACATCAGCGCCGACGTTGAACTCTTCACGCAGGATCTTGGCCGCTTCACGCACTTCGCGCAGGATGGTGCCGGAGCCCATCAGCTGTACGTGGTGCGCCGCTTCCTTGGTGTCTTCTTCGAGCAGGTACATGCCCTTGATGATGCCTTCCTCGACACCGGCCGGCATGGCTGGCTGCTGGTAGGACTCGTTCATCACGGTGATGTAGTAGAAAACGTCCTGCTGCTCTTCGGTCATCTTCTTCATGCCGTCCTGGATGATCACCGCCAGCTCATAGCCGTAGGTTGGATCAAAGGTGCGGCAGTTCGGGATGGTGGCAGCCAGGATGTGGCTGTGACCGTCTTCGTGTTGCAGGCCTTCGCCGTTCAGCGTGGTCCGGCCGGCGGTACCGCCGATCAGGAAGCCACGGGTACGGCTGTCGCCTGCTGCCCACGCCAGGTCGCCGATACGCTGGAAGCCGAACATCGAGTAGAAGATGTAGAACGGCAGCATCGGCTGGTTGTGGCTGGAGTACGAAGTACCGGCAGCGATGAAGGAGCTCATGGCGCCCGCTTCGTTGATGCCTTCTTCGAGGATCTGGCCCTTTTTGTCTTCCTTGTAGAACATCACCTGGTCTTTATCGACTGGCTCGTAGAGCTGGCCGACGGAGGAGTAGATGCCCAACTGACGGAACATGCCTTCCATACCAAAGGTACGGGCTTCGTCCGGGATGATCGGGACGATACGCGAACCGATTTCCTTGTCCTTGACCAGCTGCGCGAGGATCCGCACGAAGGCCATGGTGGTGGAGATTTCACGGTCGCCCGAGCCGTCCAGGATAGCCTTGAGGGTATCGAGTGGCGGTGTCGGGATGTTGAAGCTCTTGGCGCGGCGCTGTGGCACGAAACCGCCCAGTGCAGTGCGACGCTCGCTGAGGTAGCGGGCTTCGGCGCTGTTTGGCTCTGGCTTGAAGAACGGCAGGTTCTCCAGCTCTTCGTCCTTGACCGGGATGTCGAAGCGGTCGCGGAACAGCTTCAGGCTTTCAACATCAACCTTCTTGGTGTTGTGCGCAGTGTTCTTCGCTTCGCCGGCACCGGTGCCATAACCCTTGATGGTCTTGGCCAGGATGACGGTCGGTTGTTCTTTGTGGTTGACCGCTTCGTGGTACGCCGCGTAGACCTTGTACGGGTCGTGGCCGCCACGGTTGAGTTTCCAGATCTCGTCGTCGGACAGGTCTGCAACCATTGCCTTGAGTTCAGGCGTGTTGAAGAAGTGTTCACGTACGAACGCGCCGTCTTTGGCTTTGTAGTTCTGGTACTCGCCGTCGATGACTTCGTCCATGCGACGTTGCAGGATACCGTCGACGTCTTTGGCCAGCAGTGGGTCCCAGAAACGGCCCCAGATGACTTTGGTCACGTTCCACTGAGCACCGCGGAACACGCCTTCGAGTTCCTGGATGATCTTGCCGTTGCCGCGAACCGGGCCGTCGAGGCGCTGCAGGTTGCAGTTGATGACGAAGATCAGGTTGTCGAGCTTCTCGCGGCCGGCCAGGGAGATGGCGCCCAGGGATTCCGGCTCGTCACACTCGCCGTCGCCCAGGAAGCACCAGACTTTCTGCTTGCCTTCAGGGATGAAGCCACGCGCTTCCAGGTACTTCATGAAGCGTGCCTGGTAGATCGCCTGGATCGGGCCCAAGCCCATGGATACAGTCGGGAACTGCCAGAAATCAGGCATCAGCCAAGGGTGCGGGTACGACGACAGGCCGTTACCGTCCACTTCCTGGCGGAAGTTGTTCATGTGTTCTTCGGTGATGCGGCCTTCCATGAACGCACGGGCGTAAACGCCTGGAGAAGTGTGGCCCTGGAAGTAGATCAGGTCGCCGCCGTGTTCGTCGGTCGGGGCCTGGAAGAAGTAGTTGAAGCCGATGTCATACAGGGTTGCGCTGGAAGCGAAGCTGGAGATGTGACCGCCCAGGTCAGAATCTTTCAAGTTCGTGCGCATTACCATCGCCATGGCGTTCCAACGTACCAACGAGCGAATGCGGCGTTCCATGAACAGGTCGCCAGGCATGCGTGCTTCGTGGGTAACGGGGATGGTGTTGCGGTATGGCGTGGTGATGGCGTAAGGCAATTGCGAG
Source organism: Pseudomonas sp. RGB (assembly GCF_007713445.1). Lineage (NCBI taxonomy): Bacteria > Pseudomonadati > Pseudomonadota > Gammaproteobacteria > Pseudomonadales > Pseudomonadaceae > Pseudomonas > Pseudomonas sp. RGB. The sequence continues at coordinate 376,879 of NZ_VMSH01000003.1, forward strand.
CCGCTGCGGGTCGCGAGTTCGCCCATACGGGTCATCAGGTAGTGAGCACGGTCTTCGCCTTCTTTGTCGAGAACCGATTCCAGGGCGTCCAGCCATTCCTGGGTTTCGACGGGATCGAGGTCTTGCATGGCTTGCTCCAGGGCGGAAAGGCTACCAGAATCGGTTGCCTGAAGTTTGCGACTGGCCTTGTGGGCAGACGACATAAATTCTTGGATGGCCGAAGGTTGCTTCGGCGTCCTGTAGTTTTACTACAAATCGTCGGCCATTTCAGCCTTTCGAATGTATATACGAGTAGTAAAACTACACAAGACCGAGTGGATTGCTCGGTCTGGCTGGTGAGCATAATCGTTATTGTTGATCTTTTGCGAACAAGAAAAGGTGAAAGTTTGATGTTGCCTGCCAAGATTAATTTAATTTCAGCTATTTATAACCTTTGTTCGACAGTCCTTCACCGAGCGTGGTTCTTGCGTTCACAGCAACAAGCCTTTTACGCGCCGATCAAGGATAGACCATGAGCCTTCCAACATTGGCCCCATTACGGGCCATTCTCTTGCCTTTTGCCCAGCGGGCCGAGCAGTCATTTCGTGACGCAGTGGCCGCGCTGGACGACGATCATGGACTTTCTGCCTGGACGCCGCAACGGTGGGCTGACTTCGCCCGCGTGTGCGCCGCCAGTGATTTTGTCATTGAACAGAGCCTGCGTGACCCTTTGATGTTGCTCGAGCTGGTGGCCTGGGGCGAGCTGGACCGCGGCTTTGCGCCCGGCGAGCTGTGCGGCCAGATCGCCGGCGCCGTGCAACAGGCCGAAACAGAAGAAGAGCTGGGTCGCGTGCTGCGTCGCCAGCGCACTCGTCAGCAAGTGCGCATCATCTGGCGCGACCTGACGCGCCAGGCCGACCTGGTGCAAACCTGTCGCGACCTTTCCGACATGGCCGACGCCAGCATCGACCAAGCCTACCAATGGCTGTACCAGCGCCATTGCGTGCAATTCGGCACCCCCACCGGCCGACGCAGCGGCGAAGCCCAGCACATGGTCATCCTCGGCATGGGCAAGCTCGGCGCCGTAGAGCTGAACCTGTCCTCTGATATCGACCTGATCTTCGCCTACCCCGAGGGTGGCGAAACGGTGGGCGTGAAGCGCGCGCTGGATAACCAGGAATTTTTCATCCGGCTTGGTCAAAAACTGATCAAGGCGCTCGACCCGATGACGGTCGACGGGTTTGTGTTCCGCGTCGACATGCGCCTGCGCCCCTACGGTTCGGCTGGCGCCCTGGTGCTCAGCTTCAACGCGCTGGAACAGTACTATCAGGACCAGGGCCGCGACTGGGAACGCTACGCGATGATCAAGGCGCGCGTGGTTGCCGGTGACCAGGTGGCCGGTGCGCAACTGCTGGATATGCTGCGCCCGTTCGTCTATCGGCGTTACCTGGACTTTTCGGCCATCGAAGCGCTGCGCACCATGAAGCAGCTGATCCAGCAGGAAGTGCGGCGCAAAGGCATGGCCGACAACATCAAGCTGGGCTCGGGTGGTATCCGCGAAGTGGAATTTATCGCCCAGGCGTTCCAGTTGATCCACGGCGGCCGCGACCTGAGCCTGCAACAACGGCCATTGCTCAAGGTGCTCGGCACGCTCGAAGGGCAGGGTTATTTGCCTGCGGCAGTCATTGCCGAGTTGCGCAACGGCTACGAATTCTTGCGTTACACCGAGCATGCGATTCAGGCGATCGCCGACCGTCAGACGCAAATGCTCCCGGACACCCCGGAAGATCAGGCGCGTATCGCCTTTATGCTGGGCTTTGCCGATTGGTCCGCGTTCCATGAGCGCCTGATGTATTGGCGTGGTCGGGTGGACTGGCACTTCCGCCAAGTCATCGCCGACCCTGACGAAGAAGAAGGCGCAGAGAGTGAGTTGGTCGTAGGTGGCGAGTGGCTGCCGCTGTGGGAAGAGTCTCAGGACGAAGACGCCGCTCGCCTGCAATTGCAGGAAGGTGGCTTCACCGACGCGCCCAAAGCCCTCAAAGCCCTGGCCGGCTTGCGCGGCAGCCCGCAATTGCGTGCCATGCAGCGTCTGGGGCGGGAGCGGCTGGATGCCTTTATTCCGCGTCTGCTGGCCCAGGCCGTCGAACACGCCAACCCGGATTTAGTGCTTGAACGTGTACTGCCGCTGGTCGAAGCCGTCGCCCGCCGTTCCGCTTATCTGGTGCTGCTCACCGAAAACCCCGACGCGTTGCGCCGTCTGCTCACACTGTGCGCCGCCAGCCCGTGGATCGCCGAACAGATCACGCGCTTCCCGCTGTTGCTCGACGAACTGCTTAACGAAGGCCGTCTGTTCAAGCCGCCGTTGGCGCCGGAACTCGCCGCCGAGCTGCGCGAGCGCCTCACGCGCATTCCCGAGGATGACCTTGAGCAGCAGATGGAGGCGCTGCGCCACTTCAAGCTGGCTCACCGTCTGCGCGTGGCCGCTTCGGAAATCGCCGGCAGCCTGCCGCTGATGAAAGTCAGCGACTACCTGACCTGGCTCGCCGAAGCCATTCTCGAACAAGTACTGGCCCTGGCGTGGCGCCAGACCGTGGCCCGCCACGGCTCGCCGCAGCGGCTTGACGGTACGCTGTGCGACCCGGGGTTCATCATTGTTGGTTATGGCAAGGTTGGCGGCATCGAGCTGGGGCATGGTTCCGACCTGGACCTGGTGTTTATCCACGACGGTGACCCGCAGGCCGAGACTGACGGCGCCAAGCCGATCGACGGCGCGCAGTTCTTCACGCGCCTGGGCCAGCGCATCATCCACTTGCTGACCACCCAGACCAACTCCGGCCAGCTGTATGAGGTCGACATGCGCCTGCGCCCATCCGGCGCGTCGGGTTTGCTGGTGAGTTCACTCGGAGCCTTCGAGCGCTATCAGCAAAATGAGGCCTGGACCTGGGAACATCAGGCGCTGATCCGCGCGCGGGTGCTGGTGGGCAGTCAGGATGTGGGCCAGGCGTTCGAGCAGGTCCGCGCTAAAGTACTCGGGCGTGAGCGCGACCTGGTCAAGCTGCGCCAGGAGGTCAGCGAGATGCGCGCCAAGATGCGCGACAACCTGGGCACCCGGTCTACGGCGGCCGGCACCGGCGCCAATGCCTTTGAGCCCACGGTGGTGTTCGACCTCAAGCAGGACGCCGGAGGTATCGTCGATATTGAATTTATGGTGCAATACGCGGCTTTGGCGTGGTCTGCGCAACATCCATCGTTGCTGCGCTATACCGACAATATCCGCATTCTGGAGGGCCTGGAGCAGGTCGGGCTGATGCCCGCCGCCGATGCCCATCTGCTGCGCGAGGTGTATAAAGCCTACCGTTCCGCCGCGCACCGCCAGGCCTTGCAAAATGAGGCTGGCACGGTAGCCGGGGATCAGTTCGCCGACGAACGGCGCCAGGTGATGCGAATCTGGCAGGCGCTGGGGTTAAGCTGATTAATTGAGTGGCGCCAATTTAATGTGGAAATCGGCCTTATGTGGGAGCCGGGCTTGCCCGCGATGCAGGCGCCTCGGTACTTCAGTCATACCGAAGCGATGCCATCGCAGGCACGCCAGCTCCCACACAAAGCGCGATCTACAATCATTGTCGATGCGGGGAGGCATAAGCCTCCCCGCATCGTTTGTGGAAACTACATGAATATTCTGATCGTTGGGCCCAGTTGGGTCGGTGACATGGTGATGGCGCAGACACTGTTCCAGTGCCTGAAACAGCGTCATCCCGACTGCCAAATCGACGTGCTCGCCCCCGAGTGGAGCCGGCCGATCCTCGAGCGCATGCCCCAGGTGCGCAAGGCCTTGAGCTTCCCGCTCGGCCACGGTGCCCTCGAATTGGCGACGCGCCGGCGCATCGGCAAATCCATGGTCGGCCAGTACGACCAGGCGATCCTGTTGCCCAACTCGCTTAAGTCGGCGCTGGTGCCGTATTTCGCCGGCATCCCCAAACGCACCGGCTGGCGCGGCGAGTTTCGCTACGTATTGCTCAACGATGTGCGCACCCTCGACAAAGCACGCTACCCGCTGATGATCGAGCGCTTCATGGCCCTGGCCTACGAGCCAGGTGCCGAGCTGCCGACGCCGTACCCGCGCCCCAGCTTGCAGATCGACCCGGTGACCCGTGACGCGGCCCTGGCCAAGTTCGGCCTGATGCTCGACCGTCCGGTGCTGGCGCTGTGCCCAGGCGCGGAGTTTGGCGAGTCCAAGCGCTGGCCGTCGGAGCATTACGCCAAAGTCGCCGAGATGAAGATTCGCGAAGGCTGGCAGGTGTGGTTGTTCGGCTCGAAAAACGATCACTCGGTGGGCGAGGACATCCGCCAGCGCCTGATCCCTGGGCTGCGCGAAGAAGCGGTGAACCTCAGTGGCGACACGTCACTGGCCGAAGCCATCGACCTGCTGTCCTGCGCCGACTCGGTGGTGTCCAACGACTCCGGGCTGATGCACGTGGCTGCCGCGTTGAACCGCCCGCTGGTGGCGGTGTACGGCTCGACCTCGCCTGGCTTCACACCGCCGTTGGCCGACAGGGTCGAAGTGGTGCGCCTGGGCCTGGATTGCAGTCCGTGTTTTGAGCGTACTTGCCGTTTCGGCCACTACAATTGCCTGCGCCAACTGCTGCCGCAACCGGTCAGCGACGCGTTGCAGCGGTTGCAGGGCTCCGTGGTCGAGGTCCGTTAGTTTGCGAGTACTGGTAGTCAAGACCTCATCCCTGGGCGACGTGATCCACGCCTTGCCGGCACTGACCGACGCAGCGCGGGCGATACCCGGCATTCGCTTTGACTGGGTGGTGGAAGAAGGCTTTGCCGAGATCCCCACCTGGCACCCGGCGGTGGACCAGGTGATCCCGGTGGCAATTCGTCGCTGGCGCAAAAACATCTGGCAAACCATCAAGAGCGGCGAGTGGCGACGGTTCAAGCAGCGTGTTCAGTCGACCAAGTATGACTTGGTGATTGACGCCCAAGGCCTGCTGAAAAGCGCCTGGCTGACGCGCTACGTGCGCGCTCCGGTCGCGGGTTTCGACAAGTATTCTGCACGCGAACCCATCGCTGCGCGTTTCTACTCGCGCCGTTTGGCCGTGTCCCGTGGGCAGCATGCGGTGGAGCGTTTGCGCCAGCTGTTCGCCGTTGCGCTGGGCTACGACCTGCCCAAAGGGCTGGGCGACTACGGCCTGAGCACTGAAAAGCTGCTCGGCCTGCCGCCGAAAAAACCATTTGTGCTGCTGCTGCACGGCACCACCTGGGACACCAAGCATTGGCCCGAAGCCTATTGGCGCGAGCTGGCCGAGCGCATGGGCCGCCTGGGCGTGGACGTGAAGTTGCCGTGGGGCAATGCCGACGAAAAAGCCCGTGCCGAGCGCCTGGCCCATGGCCTGCAACACGCCGAAGTGCTGCCCAAGCTCAACCTGGCCGGCGTGGCCCGCGTGCTGGCCGGCGCCCGTGCCTGCGTGGCGGTGGACACGGGCCTGGGTCATCTGGCCGCAGCGTTGGACGTGCCGACCATTTCCCTGTTCGGCCCCACCAACCCCGGCCTGACCGGCGCCTATGGCAAGGGCCAGATTCACCTGGCCAGCGACTTCCCGTGCGCGCCGTGCCTGCAAAAACACTGTACCTATCAACCAACGGCCGACGACCTGCGTCGGTTCGACATCAAGCGCGAGTCGCCCCTGTGCTTCACGCGCCTGAACCCTGAGCGTGTGGCAAGCCGACTGAGCACGTTGTTACTGGCTGAGGAGCTGCACTGATGCAACTGGCTTTTGTTCTGTACAAATATTTCCCCTTCGGTGGCCTGCAGCGCGACTTCATGCGCATCGCCCTGGAGTGCCAGCAGCGCGGCCATCAGATTCGTGTCTACACGCTGATCTGGGAAGGCGACATTCCGCCCGGCTTCGAAGTGCTGGTGGCACCGGTCAAGGCGTTCTTCAACCATCGGCGCAATGAAAAGCTCAGTGCCTGGATGGAAGCCGACCTGGCCAAACGCCCGGTGGACCGTCTGATCGGCTTCAACAAAATGCCCGGCCTGGACGTGTACTACGCCGCCGATGGCTGCTTTGAAGACAAGGCGCAAAACCTGCGTCATTCGCTGTACAAACGCTTTGGCCGTTACCGCCACTTTGCCGAGTACGAGCGCGCGGTGTTCGCCAGGGACGCCAGGACTGAAATCCTGATGATCTCTGAAGTGCAGCAACCGCTGTTCATCAAGCATTACGACACCCCGCTGGAGCGTTTCCACCTGCTGCCGCCGGGCATCGCCCAGGACCGCCGTGCGCCGCCGAATGCCGCCGAGATCCGCGAAGGTTTCCGCCAGGAATTCAACCTCGCAGGCGACGACTTGCTGCTGGTGCAAATCGGTTCCGGTTTCAAGACCAAGGGCGTCGACCGCAGCCTCAAGGCCGTGGCCGCCTTACCGGCGGAACTGAAAAAACGCACGCGTCTGTTTGTAATTGGCCAGGACGACCCCAAAGTATTCCAATTGCAGAGTGCTACGTTGGGGCTGGGCGATAACGTGCAGTTCCTCAAAGGGCGCAGCGATATTCCGCGTTTCCTGCTGGGCGCCGACCTGTTGATCCACCCGGCGTACAACGAAAACACCGGCACCGTGTTGCTTGAAGCGCTGGTGGCCGGGTTGCCGGTGCTGGTCTCGGCGGTGTGTGGTTACGCCCATTACATCAGCGAGGCCGACAGTGGGTTGGTGCTGGACGAGCCGTTCGATCAAACGCAGCTCAACCACTACCTGACACGCATGCTCACCGACACTGCACAGCGCGCGGCCTGGGGCCGCAATGGGTTGGCGTACGCCGAGACGGCCGACCTCTACAGCATGCCGCAGCACGCGGCGGATGTGATTCTGGCGGAGCCAAAACGATGAAGTTGATGCTTGCCGAACCGTTCAAGACCCTCTGGGCCGGGCGTGATGCCTTCGCCGAAGTCGAGCGGCTGGAAGGCGAGGTGTACCGTGAACTTGAAGCCCGGCGCACCTTGCGCACCGAGGTGGATGGGCGTGGCTATTTCGTGAAGATCCACCGTGGCATCGGCTGGGGCGAGATCGTCAAGAATCTGGTCACCGCCAAGCTGCCGGTGCTCGGTGCGGGCCAGGAGTGGCAGGCCATCCAGCGCCTGCAGCAGATCGGCGTGCCGACCATGACCGCCGTGGCGTACGGCGAGCGCGGTAGCAACCCGGCCGACCAGCACTCGTTCATCATCACTGAAGAACTGGCGCCGACTGTCAGCCTGGAAGACTTCAGCATCGACTGGCTCAAGCAGCCGCCCGCGCCGCGCCTCAAGCGCGCGCTGATCGCCGAAGTGGCGCGCATGACCGGCATGATGCATCGCGGTGGGGTCAACCATCGCGATTGCTACATCTGCCACTTCCTGTTGCACACCGATACGCCGGTGACGGCTGATAACTTCAAGTTGTCGGTGATCGACCTGCACCGCGCCCAGACCCGCGACAAAATCAGTCATCGCTGGCGCGACAAAGACCTGGCTGCGTTGTACTTCTCGGCGCTGGACATCGGCCTGACGCGTCGTGACAAGTTGCGCTTCCTCAAAGGCTACTTCCAGCAGCCGTTGCGCCAGATCCTCGCTGAAGAAAATGCCTTGTTGCAGTGGCTGCAAACCAAGGCCGACAAGCTTTATGCACGTAAACAACGCTACGGGGATGCGCTCTGATGGCGGGTTGGAACCTGGAACCTGCTTACGCCGCCCTGGCGGATGATTTCGGCAGCCTCGAAGCGGTATTCGCCCTGCAAGGCGAGCGCCTGACCCGCGACCCGTTGTCGGAAGTGATTCGGGTGGCGCGCGGCGGGATCAATTACTACGTCAAGCGCTACGTTGGTGCCGGCAAGGGCCTGCGCCGCTACTTGGGCAAACCTCGGGTGAAGTCCGAATGGCAGAACCTCAAGCGTTTCGCCAAGTGGGGCATTCCCACCGCCGACGTGGTGGCCTGGGGGCTGGAGCGCAAAGGCCTGGCCTACGCGCGGGGCGCGATGATCACCCGCGAGCTGCCCAAGACTGAAGACCTGTCGATGCTGGCTGATCGCAAAGATCCGCGCTTGAAAGACCCCAAGTGGGTCAGCGTGATCAGTCGCCAGCTTGCCGAATACACGCGCACCATGCATGAGCACCGCTTCACCCATAACGATTTGAAGTGGCGCAACCTGCTGGTCGACGACCAGCAGACCCTGTACCTCATCGATTGCCCCAACGGTGATTTCTGGCGCGGTTTCTGGCTCAAGTACCGAATTACCAAGGACCTGGCCTGCCTGGACAAGGTCGCCAAGTATCACTTGTCGGCCACTCAGCGCCTGCGCTTCTACATGCAATACCGCCAACGCACGCACCTGACGGCGTCAGACAAACAGCGAATTCGCCACGTGGTGAAGTTTTTCGAGGGACGCGAATGAGTGATTTCCTGGCGGCCGAAGACCGCGCTCTGCTGGAGCGCCATGGTCTGGCAACCTTCGACGCCCTGTGGGCCAGGCAACTGGACGCGGTGGACGAGCCCAATACCAGCAAGGGTGGCTGGAGCAGCGTGTTTCGCCTGGAGCTTGAAGGGCAGGGTTACTACCTCAAGCGCCAGAGCAACTACCTGACACGCACGCTGCACAAGCCGTTTGGCGAGCCCACCTTTGCGCGCGAATTCCGCAATATCAGCCGTTATCAGAAACTCGGTATTCCGGCGCTGCAGGCCGCGTTTTTCGGTGAGCGCAAGGTCGACGGTGAGCACCGCGCGATGTTGCTGACCCGTGCCCTGGACGGTTGGAGCGACCTGGATTCGTTGCTGGAACAGTGGCCGCAACTGACCGATGCCCAGCACCGCGCGATTCTGCTGGCCTGCGGTCAGTTGGCCCGTCATCTGCACAGCGTAGGCCAGGTGCATGGCTGTTTTTATCCCAAGCATATTTTTCTGCAGGCCCTGGGCGACGGTTACGCCGCGCAGCTGATCGACCTGGAGAAAACCCGCCCGCTGTTGTTCGGCCAACGTGACCGGGTCAAAGACCTGGAGCCGCTGCTGCGCCGCGCGCCGCAGTGGACGGACGCGCAAGTGCGACAGTTGCTGGCGGCCTACCTGGCAGAGCCTGAAAACAGCGCAAAGGTGGGCGCCTGGTTTGAACGGCTGACGGCGCGTCGCAGCCACAAGGAGAACCGCTGATGCGTTTGTCCGAGCTGAAAAAAGCCGGCCGCACGCCCAGCCTGCCGCTGACCATTGAACTGGCGGATGCCGCAGGCCCAGGGCAGTTGCAATTGCTCAGTCTGCTGCGTGTGTTGCCGGGCGAGCGTTATGTGGGCGCCGGCGTCTGGCGCGGGCGCACGGTGCTGGCCAAGTTATTGGTGGGCAGCAAGGCGGCACGTCATTTTCAGCGCGAGCTCAGCGGCGTACGCCTGCTCGCCGAGCAAGGCCTGACCACGCCGCAGTTGTTGGCCGATGGCTTGCAGGAAGGCGAAGGCGGCTGGCTGCTGTTCGAATTCATTGAGGGCGCCGAGAGCCTCGCCGATGCCTGGCAGGCAGTTGAAGGCTTGCCGCCGCTGGCGGACGAACAAACAGCCGTGCTTGCCGAGGCGCTGGGGGCGATTGCCCACATGCACGCCAAAGGGCTGTGGCAGGAAGACCTGCACCTGGACAACCTGCTGCGCCAGGACGGCAAGCTGTACCTGATTGACGGCGCCGGCATTCGTGTCGAAGCCGCGGGCAAGCCGCTGTCGCGCAACCGGGTACTGGAAAACCTCGGGGTGTTTTTTGCGCAATTGCCGAAAAACCTCGAACCCTTTACCGAAGAATTATTGGTCTATTACCTGCTGAGCAATGGCGAGCATGCCGTGCCGCTGGAAGCGCTCGAAAAACAGGTGCGCAAGGTTAGCACCTGGCGCTTGAAGGACTTTTTGAACAAGGTTGGCCGCGACTGCACGCTGTTCAGCGTCGTGCGTGGCGCCTTTGCCTTGCGCGCGATTCGCCGTGAGGAAGAGGCCGCCATGCTGCCGGTGCTGGAGCAGGCCGACGCATTGCTGGATCAGGGCCATCTGTACAAAACCGGCGGGGCCGCCAGCGTGGGCAAGGTTGAGGTGGCCGGTCGGCCGCTGGTGATCAAGCGCTACAACATCAAAGGATTTGCCCATTGGCTCAAGCGCTTCTGGCGCCCGAGCCGCGCCTGGCATTCGTGGCGCGAAGGCAACCGCCTGGCGTTTCTGGGGATTGCGACGCCCAAGCCGCTGGCGGTGTTGGAGAAGCGGTTTTTGTGGCTGCGCAGCCGGGCGTACCTGGTGACTGAATACTTGCCGGGGCCGGACATCATCGAGCGTTTTGCGCCGTACGTTGAGCGCGGTGACGCGCCAGAAAACGAGCTGCTGGCGCTGGATCATCTGTTTGCCGAGCTGATTCGCGAGCGCATCAGTCATGGTGACTTCAAAGGCCATAACCTGTTCTGGCACGCAGACCGCTGGGCCTTGATCGACCTGGACGCCATGTGTCAGCACAGCTCACTTGCCAGCTTCGCGCCAGCGTTTGCCAAGGACCGCGCGCGGTTTATGCGCAACTGGCCCGAGAGCAGCGCGCTGTACCAACTGATCGATCAGCGTTTGCCCAAAGAGATCGGCGCCGCCAGTTAAAGCGGGCCTTCGGCCCTATCGCGGGCAAGCCCGCTCCTACAGGTGAATGTGGGAGTGGGCTGGCCCGCGATGATGGTCGCCCAGGCGCTGCGCTGGCTGATCAAAACTGATATTCGGCCCCCGCCCCCGCGTACCACGACCTTCCCGGCGCCGCTTCGTAATAGCGGAAGTTGCCGTCCCCGACGATCACCGAACCCACGTACTGGCGATCCAGCAAGTTATCCAGGCGCAGGGTCTGGTGGAAGGTCCAGTGCTCGACCTTCTGCTCGAAGCGCGCACGCCAGTTGAACACGCTGTAGGCGGGTGCGGCGCGTTGCTGGTTGGTGTCTTCCACGTAGACTTTGCTGCGGTACATGCCTTCGAGGGCAGTGCTGACCCAGTCGCGGGGCTTCCAGTTCAGCTCGGCGAAGAGCGTGGTCTGGGGCACGCCGGGCAGGTAGTTGCCTTTGTCGATCGCCGTGCTGGCGCCGCTGACGAAGTCGCTGTCATAGGTGGCGTGCAGGCGGGTGTAGGCGAGGTGGGTGCTCCACTGTTCGGTCAATTGGCTTTCCAGGCTCAGTTCGAAGCCACGGCGCAAGGTGCGACCGGCGTTCTGGTAGGTGGTGCGACCGCCGCTGGATTGCTGCACGACCAGTTCGTCATCGGTGGTGATCTGGAACACCGCAGCATTCACGCGTGTGTCTTGGCCAATCCGGGCTTTGAGCCCCATTTCATACTGCTTGCTGACCGACGGCTTGAGCGCGAAATTGAAGCCGTTCGAGCTGCTGGAATACGCCGACTCCGCCTGGGTCGGGGTTTCAAACCCTTTGCCCGCGCTCACATAGCCATGCAGGTCCGGCGTGAAGGCATACATCACGCTCACTGAGGGCGTGTTCTTCTGGTAGGTCTTGTTGCCGCTGTCGTTGCCATCGCTGAGGAAGTGGTCGTCCACGTCCATCTTCATGGTGCTGTGACGCAGGCCGGCTTGCAGGGTCCAGTCGCCCAGCAGCCAGTTGGCCTGCACGAACGGGTCGAGGCTGGTGGCGGTGTCGATTTCATCGCGGCCCAGCGCGCCTTTGACGCCGTGCACGCCGTTGAGGGTGTTGGAGTAACCTTGGCGATCATCCTGGCTGCGGTCGTAGTCGAGGCCGGTGATCAGGGTAAGGTCGCCAGGGGCACTGGTGATGGGTTGCAGCCAGTGGACGGAGCCGCCGTAGAACTTGCGGTCGAAGTCCACCACGCCACCGCGCTTGTCTGACGGCGTACCGCCGGGAATCGACAAATACTGAATCACACTGCGCCGCCCGGTATACGCATTCACCTGCAGCGTCGCATCGCCGATATAGCGCTCGTAATTCAGGCCCAATTGCTGATGATCGATGCTTTTTCGCGTGTTGTACTGCAGCGCGGCCGGCGCCACCGAGCGCGGGTCCGCCTTGTACGCGGCCCAGGTCTGGCCCAGCGGGTCTTGCGTGCCGTTTTGCTCCAGGCTGCTGTAGATCAGTGCCAGTTTGCTGTCGTCATCGGGCTGGACATTCAGTTTGGCAAAGGTCTGGTCACGACGGGCGCTGCTGTGGTCGCGGTAACCGTCGGTGTCCATGCGCGAGGCGTCGAGTACAAAACCGGCGCCATTTGCCGCGCCTTCGGCCGTCAGGTGGTTCTTGCTCAGGCCGTCGCTGCCCACCAGCGTTTCGGCACCGATGCGCGGCGGGCCTTCGCCATCGCGCGAGAACATCTGGATCACGCCGCCGGCATTGCTGCCATACAGCGTGGCGGCTGGGCCGCGCAGCACTTCGATGCGTTCGGCGGTGTCGAGGTTGAACGTGGCGGCCTGGCCCTGACCATCCGGAGTGCTAGCAGGGATGCCGTCGGCGATCAGCTTGATGCCGCGCACGCCAAACGCCGAGCGCGCACCGAAGCCGCGTGAGGAAATCTGCAGGTCCTGCGCGTAGTTCTGACGGTTCTGCACCACCAGGCCAGGCACGCGGGACAGGGCTTCGGAGGCATTGATGCCGAGTTGGCCGTCGCTGATCTGCTCACGGCTGATGCTGTCGACCGAATACGGAAGGTCGAACGTCGGGCTGGCGCTGCGTGAACCGGTCACTACGCTGGGGTCGAGGATCAGGGCTGCGTCTTCAGCCTGGGCGGTGTCGCACAAGGTGAACAGGCTTGGCAGCAATAAGGTGAGGCGAGCGAGGGTTTTCATGGGGCAGCCCGAATCCGTGGCGCATAAGACATAAACGCGCAAAAGGGCGCGAGTTTAGTGAAATGCTGAGTTTTTACCATTTCGGATTTTTCGTACGCAATTTGGCGATGCGCTTGGGTGGGGGAGCCGACATTTCGCTGATAGCGTGGCCGGCCGTTGGCGATCACAGGACAATCACAATGAAAATCACGGCTGCAATGGGCATTGCCGCACTGCTGGTGGGCGGTTGTGGGACCGTCAACAGCGTCATCCGCAAAGACGGCGACACCGCGCGTGAGCTGCGGCTTATCAAAACGTACTGCCAGTCCATACCTCGCGTTTACAGTGGCGTGGCCTTTGATTTCTGCGCGCTGCACGCGGCTCCCGATCCGACCGGCGTACTGATACCCTTCGTGCTGCTGGACATTGCAGCGTCCGGCGTTGCCGATACCGTTGTGTTGCCCTACACGATTTATCGCCAGGCAAATGACGGCAACATCAGCGTCCATTGGCGCCCTGGCGGTTCTTGAAGGAGGCTGTGCATAAGCCGGCCATGACAAATGGAGTTGTCTATGAATCGTGGTTTCACCCTTCTATGGGTGCTGACGCTCGCAGTGCTCACCGGCTGCGGCACGATCAATAACGACCCAACCTTTGCGCCGCGCGAAAGCAATGCGTTCCCGATCATCGCCATTGAGGCGATTGCCTCCGGTGTGGCGGACACGCTGGTGCTGCCCTACACGATCTACCGCTAGGCGCAGTGACAACCGGTCGCCACATTCCCTAGATCATCATGTGGCGTGTTTACGCTATAATCCCGCCCTTTAGCTGTTTCTCGTCCAGGCGAGAGGCACACTTTTTTCAGGCGCACCCCGCCTGCATGCAGACTAAAAGAGGCTAGACCCCTGTGGCATTGACGATTCTTGGCCTGTCCGGCGCCCTTAGCCATGATCCTTCCGCAGCTTTGTATATCGACGGCAAGCTGATCGCGGCCGCCGAAGAAGAGCGCTTCGTACGCGACAAACATGCAAAGAACCGCATGCCCTACGAGTCGGCGAAGTTCTGCCTGGAACAAGCCGGTATCAAGCCTTCCGACGTTGATGTGGTGGCCATTCCGTTCGCCCCGATCAGCCTGTTCGGTGAGGCGCGCTGGCACTATGCCAAGCGTTACTGGTACGCCCCGGACCGCGCCCTCGACGCGATCCTGATGGGCAACCGTCGCTACAAGCGCTACCGCAACAAGATCGTTTGGTGCCTGGAGCAACTGGGCTTCGACCCGAAGAAAATCAAGATCGAACCGGTTGAGCACCACCTGGCCCACGCCTCCAGCGCTTACCACTGCTCGGGCTTCCAGGAGAAAACCGCGATCCTGGGGATCGACGGCAAGGGCGAGTACGCCACCACCTTTTTCGGCTACGGCGAAAACGGCAAGATCCACAAGATCAAGGAATTCTACGACCCGGATTCCCTCGGCGGCCTGTATGGCGCGATCACCGAGTTCCTCGGTTTCGAGATGCTCGACGGCGAGTTCAAGGTCATGGGCATGGCGCCGTATGGCGATGCCAGCAAGTACGATTTCTCGCGCCTGGCCTCGTTTGAGAACGGCGAGCTGGTGATCAACACCGACTACGCCAACGTCATCGGCCTGCGTCGCTACAAAGAGAAGGGCAAGGGGTTCTACTTCTCGCCAAAACTGATCGAGTGGCTGGGTCCCAAGCGCGAAGGCGATATCGCCGACGAGCCGTACATCCACTACGCGGCCAGCATGCAAGCGCTGTTCGAGAAGCTGGCCCTGCAGATGATCGACCACTACTTGGGCGATATCCTCAAAGACACCGGCAAGCTGGCCTTCGCTGGCGGCTGCGCGCTGAACGTCAAGCTCAACCAGAAGATCATTGCTCGCGATGACGTCAAGGAGCTGTTCGTGCAGCCAGCGTCCGGCGATGCCGGCACCGCGGTGGGTGCCGCCGCCTACGTGTCCCACGCCCGTGGTGTACCGGTCGAGAAGATGGAACACGTCTACCTCGGCCCGTCCTACAGCAACGAAGACGTGATCGCCGCGTGCGCCAAGCACGCAAGCAAACCGGTATGGCGCAAGATCGAGAACATGCCCAAGCGCATCGCCAAGATCATGGTCGACGGCAACCCGGTGGCCTGGTTCCAGGGCCGCATGGAGTTTGGCCCGCGCGCGTTGGGCGGTCGTTCGATCATTGGTTGCCCAAGCGCCACCGGCGTGGCGGATCGCATCAACCACCAGATCAAGTTCCGCGAGCGCTGGAGGCCTTTCTGCCCGTCGATGCTCGACACCGTCGCGCCACAGATGATCAAGGTCGATCACCCGGCGCCGTTCATGACCTTCACCTTTGAAGTGTCGGAAGAATGGAAAACCCGCGTGCCGGAAGTGGTCCATGAAGATGGAACCTCCCGTGCCCAGGTGCTCAAGCGCGAATACAACCCGCGCTACTACGACATGATGAAAGAGCTGGAAGTACTCACCGGCAACGGCGTGTCGCTGAACACCTCGCTCAACCGTCGTGGCGAAGCAATGATCTGCTCGCCGACCGACGCGCTGAACATGTTCTTCGGCTCGGACCTGCAGTACCTGATCATGGAAGACATCCTGGTCGTCAAAGACGGCGTGGACCCTTATGACTCGGTCGGCTGATCGCCACGTCCTGCAGTTCTGCCACGGCTATGACGGGCCGTTCCTCGATTGCGCGCGGCAGTACGCCAGCCTGTTCGCAGGCTCGGGCTACAAGGTGACCACGGTGTTTCTCACCGGGGTCGCCGACCCCGATGTGGCGGCCGGTTGTGCCTCTGATGAAGTGTTGTTCATGGAATTCAGCTCCAAGGCCATTCGTGGTCTGAAGCTGGGCGCCATCGGTGAGCTGCGCAAGATCGCGGCATCACGCAATTTCAGTTTCTGCATTGCTCACCGGTTCAAGCCGATCTATATCGCCTTGCTCGGCACGCGCTTGCCGGTGATCGGTGTGCATCATGCGTTTGGTGACTATGGGCGCCGCAGCCGCAAGCTGTTTGCGTCGATTTTCCGCAAGCGTTTGAGCCTGCTGGGTGTGTCCGATGCGGTGCGTGATGACATGCGCCGTTGCTTGCCAGCCTGGCCGGCAGCGCGGATTCAAACGCTGTACAACCGCATCGATGTCGACGCCATGCAGGCCCTGCAGGTTCCGGCCGACGCGGCGCGCGATGCGCTGGGGCTGTCGCCGGATGAGTGGGTGGTCGGCAACGTTGGCCGCCTGCACCCGGACAAGGACCAGGCCACCTTGCTCAAGGGGTTTGCCCTGGCGCTGCCGCATTTGCCGGCACAAAGTCGTCTGGCCATCCTTGGCACCGGCCGCTTGGAGAAAGACCTCAAGGCCTTGGCCCGTGAGCTTGGGATTGCCGAACAGGTGCTGTTCCTCGGCCAGGTGCCGGATGCGCGCCGTTACTTCCGAGCCTTCGACGCCTTTGCCCTGAGTTCCGATCACGAACCTTTCGGCATGGTACTGCTGGAGGCCATGGCCGCCGGCGTGCCGCTGTTGGCAACAGCGTGCGGTGGCGCCCGGGAAGTGGTCGAAGGCGTGGGGATCCTGTTTCCCTTCGGCGATGCCGAACACTTGGGCCAGGGGCTTCGGCACCTGGCGGCAATGGATCGTCAGCAGCATGCGCAATGCGCCCAGATGATGCTCGAGCGCTTGCACGAGCAGTTCTCGGACCAGGCGGTTCGCGCTGCCTTCTGGCAACTGCCGCACGTTACTGAACTGACCGCGAGGGCGTGATGCTCAATCGATTCCAAGGCTGGCGCGAGCGTGGCTGGTCCGTCGTTGACGCGTCCACCTACAGCGACGCCTGGCAGCGTTACGGTGGCAGTGTTGCCACCCATCCGCAGGTGGTTGAGCGTCTTGCCGGGCTGGCCGAGATTCCTGTGCGTTACCTGGCGTGGGAGCAAGGCGGCGAGCTCAAGGCCTGTATTGCGACCTGGGGCCAGGACTTGGCGTTATCCAAGGATGTGCTCAAGCGCAAAGGCAAGAAGGGCTTGTTCGACCTGGGCAATGCCGAGTTGATTCTGCCTGCCGCCGCCGATGCCCAAGCCCCGTTGCGTCATCGCGCGCGCTACCTGTCGGCGTTGAACGAAGGGCGTTTTGCCGGCATCCAGCTGCAGACCGAGCAGTTGGCCATGGCGCGTACCCCGGAAGAACTGTCGAAGAAATTTCGCTATAACCAGCGCCGCGAGTTGCGCCTGCTGGAAGAGGCGGGCGGTGTGGTGCGTGCGGTCCAGACATTCACCAGTGCCGAGCTGGCGGCAATTTACTGTGATTTGTTCCAGCGCCGCTGGGGCTTTCCCGCCACCGGCGCCGAGCGCATGGCGCAGGTGATCGAGCTGCTGCGTGAATGGTTGATCGGTTCGGTGATTTTCCTCAACGATGCGCCGATCGCCATTCAACTGGTTTACCGCGTTGAGGCGCCAGAGTGGGTCAGCGTTGAATACGTCAATGGCGGCGTAGACCCGCAGACGCGTGAGTTCAGCCCTGGTAGCGTGCTGAGTTTCCTCAATACGCAAAGTGCCTGGGAACAGGCGCGGGAAGCCGGCAAGCCGCTGCGATTTTCGTTTGGCCGGGCAGACCGCGAGTACAAAGACCGTTGGTGCAACCCGGTGCCGGTGTTCAAGGTATGAGTGATTCTCCCAGCCGCAAGCAAGCCCTGCTCAAACGCCATCGCCGCAACAAGCGCGTGGCGCTGCTGGTCGGTTTGCTGGTGTTGATCGGCGTCGGCGTGGCGGTGGCCTGGTGGCTGCCGCTGCTGTTGGCAATCCTGGCCTGGGTGGCCCATGAAGCCTGGTTTGCCGACCATCTGTTTTACTCGCCCGGCGACGACTATCAGTACGCCTTTGCGGCCGAGACCGAGCAACCCAAGGTTGTTCTGGATAACGGCCGATTGCTGCTGGAGCAGGCGCTGGAGCTGTCGGGCGACGAGACGCTGATCCTTGCGCTGCGGCTCAAGAGCGGCTTGCTGGGGCGCTTTATTGATCCGTTTATCGCCTTGCCACAGGGTGATCGGCAGGTGTTCGAGCGCGGCGTCAACGGCTTGCGCTACTTGAATCTCACCGGCCAGGCGCAAGCGCTGCTAGCTGGGCAACTGCGCCTGAGTGGCCGGTTCTGCCGTGTGCAAGGTACGCCGGTGTTGTCGGTATTCCGCCAGCCCGACGTGCGTCAGCAGCGGGTGATGGTGATTGCACCCCATGCCGATGATGCCGAGCTTGCCGCCTTTGGCCTGTACAGTCAGGCGGCGCAGCCCTGGATCGTGACGTTGACGGCCGGCGAAATCGAAGCCGAGCATTATCAACAGATGGGCCTGGGCAAGCCCGAGGCTGCACGCCTCAAGGGCCGGTTGCGCGCCTGGGACAGTATCGCCGTGCCGCGTTGGGCGGGTGTGCCGCAGGAACATTGCGTGCAGCTGGGGTATTTCTGCCTGCAGCTGGCGGCGATGCGGGCCGAGCCTGATCGCGCCGTGGCGTCCCGAGAGGCCGAGCTGAGCGACATTCGCGTGTTTCGCCAATTCAACCCGTTCCCATTGCCTGCGGATGCCGATGGCCGGCCGACCTGGAATAATCTGCTGGCAGATTTGCGGGCGGTGCTGCTGATGGCGCGTCCTGACGTTATCGTGCTGCCGCATCCGGTGCTCGACCCGCACCCTGACCATGTCTGCGCACAGCAGGCCGTGCTGCAAGCCCTGCAAGGGCTGGAGTGGCAGCCGACCACGCTGCTCGGCTACGCCAATCACCTGCATGACAATGACCGCTGGCCGATGGGCGATTCGGGCAACGGCATCGCGTTGCCACCCTGTTTTGATTCGAGCATCACCTTGCAGCCTTTTTGCGTGCCGGTGTCTGCCGAACAACAGCGTGACAAGGCCATGTCGCTGGGCATGATGCATGACTTGCAGCCCAGGATGCCGTTCAAGCGGCGCGTGCGGCGTGCGATCCAACGGTTGCTGGCCGCAAGGGCCATTTCACCCTGGGGGGAAAATGAGTTTTACCGCAAGGCTGTAAGGCGACATGAACTTTTTTGGTTCATCAAGCACAAGTAAGGTTACGTAACGTGGAGGGGCGCAGCGCGCTCCCGTAAAAAATGACAGTGAGTCCGTTTTGATCAATCAGTGCCCCCGCATCCTCTTCCTCATTCCGTACTTTGGCCGCTGGCCATTCTGGATGCCGTTTTTTCTCGAAAGCTGCCGACACAATGCAGATATTGACTGGCTGTTGTTCAGCGACTGCCCGATACCGAGCAACGTTCCGGACAACGTCAGGATTGAAAGCATTACCTTTGCCGATTACTGCGCGTTGGTTTCACAACGGTTGAACATCTCGTTTGCCCCGCAAGCGGCTTATAAGTTGTGTGACATCAAGCCTGCGCTGGGGCATATCCATGCTGATCGCCTCGAGGGTTATGACTTTTGGGCGTTCGGCGACCTGGACCTTATTTACGGCGACCTGCGCCGCTATTTCACGCCCGATCGACTGGCTGGCTATGATTTGTTCTCGACCCACGAACGACGGGTCGCCGGCCATTTGTGCCTGATGCGCAATACCGCCAGAAAGCGCCAGGTGTTCATGCAGATCAAGGATTGGGAAGCGCGTTTCACCGATCAGGCGCATCATGCGCTGGACGAAGGCGCGTTCAGCAGGATTTTCCTGTGGCGCAAGAATTTTCCGAAACCGTTGTTCGAGTTGGTCGGCAAGCTCAATCCCTGGCGCCGCCGCAGTGAGTTCACCGAGGCGTTCAGTACGCCGGGCGGTGTGATCAAATGGCACGACGGCAGTGATCGCTTCCCGCATCAGTGGTTCTGGAATAACGGTCGCCTCACCAATGACCTGGATGGCGAGCGCGAATTTCCCTATTTCCATTTTGTCTGCTGGAAGCGTAATCAGTGGCCACGGTTACCGGAGCCCGACAGCGAGTACGTCGAGGCGCTGGCGGCTGAACCGTCGTGGGTCGTTGATGCCACAGGTTTCCATCGAGGAGAGTTATGAGTCGGCGTTTCAAGGTCCTGCAATTGCAGCCTGACTACAATGTTAAATCCCATGATTTTGCCGACCTGGCCGAACAGATCGTCAAGGCATTGCCTGCGGACCGCTATGAAGTCACCGCCGCGTTTTTGCGTGGCCGACCCGGGCCCGCGGACCCGATCAGCCGGGCGGCAACGTCGGTCTACTTCGATTTCTCCGACAAGGCGCTCAAGGGCTTGAGGCTGCGCGCCATGTGGCAGATGTATAAGTTCTGTCGCAAGGAACAGTTTGACGTGGTGGTGTGCAACCGCTTCAAGCCGGTCAACATGATGTTGCAACTCAACCGCTGGTTGAAGATTCCACTGTGTATCGGGATCTCCCACGGCTTTGGCGAGTATGACCGTCTCTACCGCCGTAAACAGGCGCAGCGCTGGATCGACGAGCATTGGCGGTTTGTCGGGGTTTCGCCGGCGGTCAAACAGTACTTGCTGGACTGCCAGTGCGGGTTTACCGACAGCAATACCTACGCGATTACCAACGCCATCGACATCGAGCAGGCCGAAGGCTTGCAGCATTCGCGCGAACGCGCGCGTGAGTTACTGGGCATCGACCCTTCGGTGCGGTTGATCGGCGCCCTGGGGCGTCTGGTTCCGGTCAAGGGTCACACCTATTTGCTGCAGGCGTTTGCAGCGCTCAAGGATAAATACCCTGCGGCGCAACTCGCCATCATTGGCGCGGGGCGTGAGCAGGCCAACCTGGCCGCGCAGATCCAGAGCCTTGGCCTTGATGGGCGGGTGCACTTGCTGGGCTTCAAGGAAAACGCCCTGCAGTACGTGCGCGCTTTCGATATCTGGGCCATGCCCTCGTTGGCTGAAGGCTTGGGCCTGGCGCTGCTGGAAGGCATGAGCGGTCGCCTGCCGGTGATCGCCTCCAGTGTGCCGGCCATGCTGCCACTGATTGAAGGCGCGGGCGGCCTGGCGGTGGAGCCGGCCAACGTGCCCGAATTGACCCAGGCGCTGGACACCTATCTGGCGCTGTCCGATGAGGCGCTCGCGCAAAAGGGCGAGCAGGCTTACCAGTACCTTCAGGCGCAACATGATATTGAGGTGTTCCGCCAGCAATACCTGGAGCTGATCGAATCCGGGTTGGCCCAAGCACGCAGGAACGGCGTATGAACCAGAGTCAGCCCTTGGTCACGGTGATCATCGCCTCGTACAACCACGGCCCGTACATCGAGGAAAGCATCCTCAGTGTGTTGAACCAGACCTACCCCAACATCGAACTGCTGGTGATCGATGACGGCTCGACAGACGACAGTGTCGAGCGCATCCGCCGCCTGCAGGAGCGCTACACGTTCGACTTTCGCGTCCAGCAGAATCAAGGCCTGACGAATACGCTCAATGGCGCTATTGCACGCTCCCACGGCCCGCTGATCGTGCCGTTCGGCTCCGATGACATCATGAAGCCAGAGCGCATTGCGACTCAGGTGGCTTACATGGACGGCAAGCCGGAAGTGGGTATCTGTGCGGGTAACATCGAGCTGATCGATTCGCGAGGCGAACTGCTTCCCGAGAAGCGCCAGCGCCGCGACGTGCCATTTCGGCGCCTGGACTTCGACGACATGTTCCTGGAGCGCAAACCCTATCCGCCGGCACCCACGCTGATGATTCGGCGTGAGGCGCTGGAAAAGGTCGGTGGGTTTGACCCTGAGATTCGCCTGGAAGACTTGTTGATCGAATTGAAGATCACCCATGCCGGGTACTTCATCGATGGTCTGAACGTGGTCATGGCCCGCTACCGCAAGCACGCCACCAACTCGTACAAGAACCACCGATTCATGATCGACAATATCCTGCGTTCTTACGCGTTGTTCAGTGACCACCCGCTCTATGACGAGGTGCGTTACAAGTTTCTCAGCTCCATGTTCCTCAAGACCTCCAACCGCAATCGCGCGTTGGCGCGAGAGTTGTTGGCGCAGATCCCGTTTCGGGCCTGGAACAAGAAAACCTGGCGGGGTTTGGCGCGGCTGTATTTTTCGCCGCTGGAAAAAGACTGACACACCCTGTGTGCGCCCCTCGCCGGGGCGCACTTGGCGTGCTTCAAGCGGCGGGGCGTGCCAGGGTCAGCACGTGCTCACGGATTTTGACCGTGGCTTGCGGCGACGCAACCAGCGCATAGCCACTGGCCAACTGTTCAAAGTGCGCTTCGAACAACCAGTTGCGGTCCTGCGAGTAGCGTTGCATATGCTTCACGTTGCGCTGGCGCAGCGTGTTGCGCAGCGGCGAGGGATAAAGGCGCATGTCGGCCACGTCGATCAGGCCGAACTCACCATCATCCATCAGCAGAACGTTGCCCAAGTGCAGCGAGCGGAAGTACACGCCGCGTTCATGCAACTGGGCCATGAACCTGCCAAAGCGTTCGATCAGCGATTCTCGCAGGCTGCTGTCCAGGCTTTGCAGCGCCTGGCGCAGGGTCAGGCCGGGGAGTGGCTGATAGCGCACGGCACTGCTGCCATCGCGCAAGCTATACACATCGAGAATCCGCGGTGACGCGATACCCAGTTGCTGCAGGTGTTCGCTGTTGCTGGCAAAGCGTTCCGAATACGGATTGAAGCCCCCGGAGGTGTACCAGCGGCGCGCCCTGAACAGCTTGAGGAAGCTGCCATCCTCAAGACGCAGGACCTTGGGCCCAAGACCATCTTCCTCGATGACGGCAGCGCCCTTACGCAGGGCGTCGAACGCCAGCGGTGCGGGCGTTTGCACACGCATGCTCAGCAGGCTGTGACGGCGCTTGGCGATACTCAGGCCGGCGATCAGCGCCAGCGGAATCCACAGCAGGAACCAATGCTCCTTGGGGCGCGACAGGATCCCGCCGCCTTCGGTCAGACCGGCGCCGATGCCGTAGGCCAGCAGGGCGGACGTCAGCAGAAACAGCGGTTGTGCGCGCTCTTTGAAACCTTTGTACAGGCCCCAGCCAAGCATGAAGATCCACGGGATAAAGCCGATGATGCCGACGTAATAGAGCACGCCGAGGGCAAAGCTGTGCGGCTCCATCAGTTCGTAACCGTCCACGATCAAGGACAGTTCGGAGTCGTAGCTGTGGCCGATCAGCGGATGGTCGGCGATACGCTGCAGGGTCATGCCCCACAATTCAAAACGGTATGAACTGCCACGCTCGGTAATCGCTTCAGGATAAAACAGCAGCAACGCTGCAGCGCCAAGCACCAGGACCGCAATCATCAGGGCCGAGCGGCGATTGCGGCTGACAAACGCTATCCACACGGCAGCCAGCGTCAGCGCAACCAGCGGCGTGCGAGAGCCGGTGGCCAGCACCGCGAGCGTCATGACCGCCAGCGCAGGCGCGCTGAACAACAGCACCTGCAAGCGCTGGGTGGTGATGCAGACATACAGCCAATAGATGCAGAAAAAGCCGAACAGATGGGAGCTGAGCAGCGGGTTATCGAGAGCACCCAGGCCGCCGATCATGCGCATGCTCGCGCCGGGCACGAAGCCTTTGGCGAATGCCACCAGGTTGAACAGGCACACCACCAGGGCAATCACGGCGGCGCTGAAAAAAATCGGTTTGAACAGCTCGCTGCGGTAGTGCAGCAACAGCCCACAGCCGGCAAACAGCATGAAGGTTTGCAGCGGCACCTTGAACAGGTTGGAGTCGCCGGTGGGTTGCGGGCTCCACAGCACGGTAATCAGCGCCCAGGCGCAAAATGCCAGAAGCGCAATGATCAAAGGTTCGCGCAGCAGTTCTTTGATTTCCCGCGGGCGCAGGCACAGCAGGAACAAGGTCGGCACACTGAAAAAGCCGTAGTAGAGACGGTGCATGACGTTGCGGTTGGTGACGTAGAACAATGAACTCAGAAGCAACAACAAGCCAATGGGCAAAATCCATAGGACCAGGAAGTCGAAAACGCGATTTGAGCCATAAATAAGGCGCTTGGAGTGCATACAGAAAAGCCATTCCAGAATAGAGAAAGCCGACCATCTTAAAGTAGTGGCTATATAATGTCGTCGGCTGGATCCAACCAGGCCGAGGGTCATACCGGGTGCAAGTACAACAGAGAAGCTGTGCTAAAGTCAGCCTCCTTTTTCAAAACGCCGCGTGATATGACCGACTCCAGTCCGAGCGCAAGCCCTTCGAGCTTGAAAATATACTTCCGCCTGC
The DNA here is from genome assembly GCF_007713445.1 of Pseudomonas sp. RGB. Taxonomy (NCBI): domain Bacteria; kingdom Pseudomonadati; phylum Pseudomonadota; class Gammaproteobacteria; order Pseudomonadales; family Pseudomonadaceae; genus Pseudomonas; species Pseudomonas sp. RGB. The sequence goes on from NZ_VMSH01000003.1 coordinate 400,833, forward strand.
TCATGTACGTTAAGCCCTATGCCGGCTTGTTCGCGTTGAGTATTGTCGGATTTCTGATTTTCGCGTCGACCCAGCCCATGCTGGGGTACATCCTCAAGTACTTCGTCGACGGTTTGTCCAACCCTGAAGCGGTGCTGTTCCCCAGCGTACCGTTCCTGCGTGACCTGCAATTGCTGCAAGCCGTGCCCTTGTTGATCATTCTGATCGCAGCCTGGCAGGGCCTGGGTTCGTTCCTGGGCAACTACCTGCTGGCCAAGGTTTCCCTGGGCCTGGTCCACGACCTGCGCGTGCAGTTGTTCAACAACCTGCTGACGCTGCCCAACCGCTACTTCGACAACCACAACTCCGGGCACCTGATTTCGCGCATCACCTTTAACGTGACCATGGTCACGGGTGCGGCGACCGACGCCATCAAGGTGGTGATCCGCGAAGGCATGACGGTGATCTTCCTGTTCGCCTCGCTGCTGTTCATGAATTGGCGCCTGACGCTGGTGATGATCGCCATCCTGCCGTTGATTGCGGTGATGGTCAGCACGGCCAGCAAGAAATTCCGCAAGCAGAGCAAGAAGATCCAGGTGGCCATGGGCGACGTGACTCACGTCGCGTCGGAAACCATCCAGGGCTACCGTGTGGTGCGCAGCTTCGGCGGTGAAGTCTACGAGGAGAAGCGTTTCCTCAAGGCCAGCCAGGGCAACACCGACAAGCAACTGCGCATGACCCGCACCGGGGCGATCTACACCCCGTTGCTGCAACTGGTGATCTACACCGCCATGGCGGTGTTGATGTTCCTGGTGCTTTACCTTCGCGGTGACGCATCGGCCGGTGACATGGTGGCTTACATCACCTTGGCTGGCTTGCTGCCCAAGCCGATCCGTCAATTGTCGGAAGTCAGCTCGACCATCCAGAAAGGTGTGGCCGGCGCTGAAAGCATTTTCGAGCAGTTGGACGAAGAGCAGGAAATCGACCGCGGCACCGTTGAGCGCGACAAGGTCAGCGGCCGTCTGGAAGTGCGTCACCTGAACTTCACCTACCCAGGCACCGAACGCCACGTGCTCAAGGACATCAGCTTCACCGCCGAGCCTGGGCAGATGATCGCGCTGGTGGGGCGTTCCGGCAGCGGCAAGTCGACCCTGGCCAGCCTGATTCCGCGTTTCTACCACCACGAGAGCGGTGAAATCCTGCTCGACGGCGTAGAGATCGAAGACTACAAGCTGCTCAACCTGCGCCGGCACATCGCCCAGGTCACCCAGCACGTGACCTTGTTCAGCGACACCGTCACCAACAACATCGCCTATGGCGACCTGGCGGGTGCACCACGCGCGGACGTTGAAGCGGCGGCGGCAGATGCCTACGCAAAAGACTTCATCGACCAGTTGCCGAAGGGTTTCGACACCCAGGTTGGCGAAAATGGCGTGCTGTTGTCCGGCGGCCAGCGCCAGCGCCTGGCAATCGCGCGGGCGTTGCTCAAGAACGCGCCGCTGTTGATTCTCGACGAGGCCACCTCGGCCCTCGACACCGAATCCGAGCGGCACATTCAGGCCGCGCTGGACAAAGTCATGCAGGGCCGCACGACGTTGGTGATTGCGCATCGCCTCTCCACCATTGAGAAGGCCGACCTGATCCTGGTGATGGACGACGGTCGGATTGTCGAGCGCGGCACCCACGCCGAGCTGCTGGCCCAGAACGGCTATTACGCCCGCCTGCATGCCATGGGCCTGGACGCGCCGGTCGCGGCCGATATCACCTAAAACCTTGTGGGAGCGGGCTTGCCCGCGATAGCGGAGTATCAGTCACCGAATGTTTCGACTGATTCACCGCTATCGCGGGCGAGCCCGCTCCCACATGTGTTCCTCGGTGGATTCAATGGCAGGCCCGTCGCACTATCTTCTGTGCACACCCTCCACAAGCCTCCTGTAACCCTGTGCTAATATCGCGCCCCTGTTCATTTTGTATGTGGGTTGCTCCATGAAGTTGTCCATGCCGCGATTCGATCAAGCCCCTGTCTTGGTGGTCGGCGATGTCATGCTCGACCGTTACTGGCATGGCGGAACCTCACGGATTTCCCCTGAGGCACCGGTACCGGTAGTCAAGGTCGAGCAAATCGAAGACCGTCCAGGTGGCGCTGCCAACGTTGCCCTCAATATTGCCGCTCTCGGCGCCCCGGCCTCCCTGGTGGGTGTGACCGGCGACGACGAAGCCGCCGACAGCCTGGCCAACAGCCTGCGCGGTGCCGGCGTGCGCGCACTGTTCCAGCGCATTGCCCATCAGCCGACTACCGTCAAGCTGCGGGTCATGAGCCGTCACCAGCAATTGCTGCGTATTGATTTTGAAGAACCCTTCGCCACCGACGCCCTGGCACTGAGCGAGCAAGTCGACACGTTGCTTGAAGGCATCAAGGTGCTGGTCTTGTCCGACTACGGCAAAGGCGCCCTGAAGAACCACCAGATGCTGATCCAGGCCGCCAAGGCCCGCAACATTCCGGTACTGGCCGATCCCAAGGGCAAGGACTTCTCGATTTATCGGGGCGCCAGCCTGATCACGCCCAACCTCAGCGAGTTCGAAGCCATCGTCGGCGGTTGCGCCGATGAGCACGAGCTGGTGACCAAGGGCGCCACGTTGATGGCCGACCTCGACCTGGGCGCCTTGCTGGTGACCCGTGGCGAGCACGGCATGACGCTGCTGCGTCCGGGCCACCCGGCGATGCACTTGCCGGCGCGTGCGCGTGAAGTGTTCGACGTTACCGGCGCCGGCGACACCGTAATCTCCACCCTGGCCGCCTCGATTGCAGCCGGTGAGGAATTGCCCCACGCCGTGGCCCTGGCCAATCTGGCGGCGGGCATTGTGGTTGGCAAGCTGGGCACCGCGGCCATCAGCGCGCCGGAATTGCGCCGGGCTATCCAGCGCTCCGAAGGCTCCGAGCGCGGTGTGCTGACCATCGAGCAATTGCTGCTGGCGATTGACGATGCGCGTGCCCACAACGAAAGCATTGTGTTCACCAATGGCTGTTTCGACATCCTGCACGCCGGTCACGTGACCTACCTGGAGCAGGCGCGAGCCCAAGGCGATCGCCTGATCGTTGCGGTCAATGACGACGCTTCGGTCAGCCGCTTGAAAGGCCCGGGCCGTCCGATCAACAGTGTTGATCGGCGCATGGCAGTATTGGCCGGTCTGGGCGCGGTGGACTGGGTGATCAGCTTCTCTGAAGGCACTCCGGAAAACTTGCTGGCCCAGGTCAAGCCCGATGTGTTGGTCAAGGGCGGCGACTACTCCGTTGACCAGGTCGTGGGTGCCGATATCGTCGGCGCTTACGGCGGCAAGGTGAAGGTGCTGGGCCTGGTCGAGAACAGCTCGACCACCGCCATTGTCGAGAAGATCCGCAACAATGAGTAACGCTGATAAGTGGGTCCTGATCACCGGCGGTGCCGGCTTTATCGGTTCGCATCTGGTTGATGCGTTGCTTGCCAAAGGCTATGCCGTGCGGGTGCTGGATGACCTGTCCACCGGCAAGCGCAGCAACCTGGCGTTGGGCAACCCGCGTGTGCAGCTGATTGAAGGTGATGTCGCCAATGCCGAGCTGGTGGCGCAAGCCGCCGTCGGCGTGAGCGCCGTGGTGCACCTGGCCGCAGTGGCCTCGGTGCAGGCGTCGGTGGATGACCCGGTGAGCACTCACCAGAGCAACTTCGTCGGTACCCTGAATGTCTGCGAAGCGATGCGCAAGGCCGGGGTCAAGCGCGTGGTGTTTGCTTCCAGCGCGGCGGTGTACGGCAACAATGGTGAGGGCGCGTCGATTGACGAAGAGACCACCAAGGCGCCGCTGACACCTTATGCGTCGGACAAATTGGCCGGTGAGCATTACTTCGATTTCTACCGCCGCCAGCATGGCCTGGAGCCGGTGATTTTCCGCTTCTTCAACATCTTCGGGCCACGCCAGGATCCGTCCTCGCCGTATTCCGGGGTGATCAGTATTTTCAGCGAGCGCGTGCAGCAGGGTGTGCCAATCAGCGTGTTTGGTGATGGCGAGCAAACCCGCGATTTCATGTACGTGGAAGATTTGGTCGATGTGCTGGTACAGGCCATCGAAGCGCCCGACGCGCCGCTGGGTGCGATCAACGTAGGCTGGAACCGCACCACCACGCTCAAGCAGGTATTGCAGGCGCTGGAAGAAGTCGTGGGTCAGTTGCCGACGATCACTTACGGCCCGGCACGCTCGGGGGATATTCGGCATTCGCGGGCCAATAACCAGCGGCTGTTGGCGAGTTTCACGCTGCCTGAGCCTACGCCGTTGAAGGTGGGCCTGGAGCGGTTGCTCACGGGCTGAACACCGTCAAAGGGGGAAGCCGCTTTATCTGGGTGCCGGGCAAGCCAGCGCCCAGATTAGAGCGGTTTTACCCTTTGGCTTTTTTCTTCGGCACAATCTTGCGCAGCATCTGCCGCGCCTTGCCGGTCAATCGCTTCAGTTTCGACTCTTTTTCAGGCTGGGCCAGGCCTTGTTGCCTGAGCCAATCCTTCCAGCGAATCCGCTCATCACGTACCAGCCAGCCGTCTTGCTGAGCAAAGCTTTCGGCCAGGTATAAACCGCGTGTGCTGGCTGGATACAGCTGGTCTTTCTTGACGGTGTACAGCTCTGCTACAGGCTGGCCATCTTTGAGCGGCATCAGGTACAAGTCCGGGCGCTTGCGGTCCAGCCGGGCTACCAGCTGATCGCCTTCAAGTCGCTCATCCACATGAAACAGGCTGAGGGATTTGGCTTCCTTCGGCACCTCAAGGCGCAAGTCATAAATCAATTGCAGCGACGCCGTCGGCAAGTGCACGTAGGCCCGCGGGCGCTCGATCAATTGTGTGGTCGCGCAGCGCACCGGGCGGGCGGCGCCCGACAAAGGGCTCAACCGAAACGGCAGTGCTTCACGGTAATGCAGGGCGGTGGAGTAGGGCGCCGGCAGCCAGGTGTCGTTGAAGCGTCCACCGAGCCAGCCTTCAGGCGTCTCCAGTAGGCATTCTTCGGCAATTTCCTGGATGGCGGTGTGCAGCGGCAGGTTCAATTCGTGGGCCGGCACATAGCCCGAGATCAGTTTGAGCACCACGTCGCCACGGTCCTGGCGGCGTTGGCGTACCAATACCCAGTAATCCTTGTTTTGCCAGTGCAGGGTCAGTCGCACCGACACGCCCAGATTCGCCAGTTCCAGGGCGAAACGCTCGGGGTCCGCCACCTCCACCGGCTTGCGCCGTTGCAGGGTCTGGGCGAAGTTGAGCGGCATGCCCACGCTCTGGTAACTCAGGCCTTCGGGGGTGGCTTCGACGTGCAGCGGCAGTGTTTTAAAGTTGCTGGGGTTTTTTCTAATAAGCGTGCGCGGCATGTCGGCTCCTTCTTGCGACGGGGTCGGCCGCGTCGGCGGCATCAGAGTTGACGAATGACCTTGGCAGCGGTCGCCACGTTATGGGCCAGGTGCAGCGGATTAATGGTCCCGACAATAGCACTGGCAACGCCCGTTTGCGCAAACAACAACATGAAACTGGCGTGAATTGGATCCATTCCAGGTTCCAGGCATACGTGGCCGCTGGCCAGGGCTTTTTTCACCAGGATGCCTTTGCCATGGGCAGCGGCGTAATCAATGACGGTTTTCTCGCTCTGTTCGTTCAGATTGTAGGTGACCATTGCGCAATCACCTTGTTCCAGAGCCTTCACGCCGCCTTCGACGGTTTTGCCTGAGAAGCCGAAACCGCGAATCTTGCCCTCTTTTTTCAGCTCTGCCAGGGTCTGGTACACCTCACAATCATTGAGGATATGCAGGTCATTGCCATCGGAGTGCACCAGCACCAGGTCGATAAAATCCGTTTCAAGTCGTTTCAAGCTGCGCTCGATCGACATCCGCGTATGGGCCGCACTGAAATCATGCTGCGACACGCCATCGGCAAACTCTTCACCGACCTTGCTGACAATCACCCAGTCATTGCGTTGGCCGCGTAACAGCGGCCCCAGGCGTTCTTCGCTGCGGCCGTAAGCCGGCGCGGTGTCGATCAGGTTGATACCCAGCTGGCGTGCCTGGCGCAGCAGCATGCGCGCTTCGTCATCATCAGGAATCTGGAAGCCGTTGGGGTATTTCACCCCTTGGTCGCGGCCCAGTTTTACGGTGCCCAGGCCCAGTGGCGACACCAGCAGGCCGGTGCTGCCCAAGGGGCGATGCAGGTCGTGCAGGGTGGGCAGGCTCATGGCAACAGGTGCTCCCAGACAGGTTGGCCGAGGGCTGGTTTTGGCAGCTCGGGCAGGGCGTCGTTGTTGGCGCTCGGCTGGATGCCGTCGCGTTGCAGGGCGTTGAGCACGCGGTCAGCGAAGTCTGGCGCCAGCGCCAGTTTGGTCGGCCAGCCCACCAGCAGGCGGCCCTCTTCGGCAAGGAACGCATTGTCGGGGCGGGTCAGGCCCGACTGCAGCGGCTCGGCACGGTCCACGCGCAAGGTCGCCCATTGCGTCTGGCTCATGTCGATCCACGGCAGCAATTGCGCCAGCTCTTTTTGCGCGGTGGCGATCTGTTCTTCAGGTGTGCGCGCCACGCCATCGGCCTCGGCGATATCGCCGCCCATGTACCACACCCAGTTGCCATCGGCGGCCGGGTGGGTGGTGATGGTCAGGCGCGGCTTGGTGCCGCCGCCCAGGCAGTGCGCATACAGCGGCTTCAAGCCCGGGCCCTTGGCGATGATCATATGCAGCGGGCGCTTTTGCATGGCGGGCTGGCTCAGGCCCAGGGCACTGAGCAGATCTGCCGTGCCGCCACCGGCACTCAGCACGATGCGCTGGGCGCGAATCTCGCGGCCGTCAACCTTCAAACCCACCAGGGTGTCGCCATCGCGCAGCGGTTCGATGTGCTGGCCGGCGAGCAAACCGTCACCCGCCAGTTGGGCCAGACGCTCGATCAGGCTTGGCACGTCGACCACCAGCTCGGCCAGGCGGTAGACCTTGCCCTTGAAGCGGCGGTCCTGCAGGGCCGGCGGCAATTCGTCGCCCTTGACCTGGTCGACCCGGCCACGCACGGCCTTGCTGGCGAAGAAGCTGGTGAGGTTGCCGGCGAGTGTGCCGGGCGACCACAGGTAATGGGCCTCGGACAGCAGGCGCACGCCGGACAGATCGAGTTCGCCATCACCCGCCAACGCCTCGCGCCAGCGGCGCGGCATGTCGGCAATCGCTTCGGACGCGCCGGTGAGCGCGCCGTGCAGGGCGTATTTCGCGCCGCCGTGGATGATCCCCTGGGACTTCACGCTTTGCCCGCCGCCCAGCGTGGCGCTTTCCACCAACACCGTGGAAAACCCCTGGCGGCGCAGGCGCGCGTTAAGCCAGAGGCCGGCAACCCCGGCGCCGACAATCAGAACGTCGGTGGAAATAACGGATGGCATCGGCGACCTCAGTGTTCAAGACAAGAGGCGCAGTATACAGGCTGTTGAGTGGCGGTCAGTGCCCGGCGGTTTTCGAGAACAGTTGAATCACCACCACGCCCAGCACAATCAGGCCCATGCCCAGCATCGCCGGCAGGTCGAGCTTTTGCCCATAGATGAACAGCGCGGCGACACTGACCATCACGATGCCCATGCCGGCCCACACCGCATACGCCACGCCCACCGGCACGGTGCGCACCACCAGGGTCAACATCCAGAACGCAATGCCATAGCCGACGATGACCAGCGCCAGTGGAAGCGGTGTGCTCCAGCCTTTGACGGCTTTCATGGACACGGTCGCGATCACTTCCGAGCAAATGGCGATGGCCAGGTAGAGGTAGGCGGCATTCATGGGGTAATCCTCGGTGTGTGACGTGCTTGAATAAGGTCAGCATTCTAACGCTTAGGCAGATGGGATAAAGTCATTACCTATCCGAATTCAAGATGGGTTGAGCCATGAGCGTGCAGTGGAACCTGGACCAGATGCGCCTGTTTGTCAGCGTTGCCGAACAGCGTTCGTTTTCGGCAGTGGCCCGCGACCAGCGCAAGGCGCAATCGGCGGTGAGCAACGGTATCGCGCTGCTGGAAGCGGACCTGGGGCTGAGCCTGTTTGAGCGTAGCAGCGGCCGCCAGCCCCGGCTGACCGAAGCCGGCAGTGTGTTGCTGGAGGAAGCCCGTGAGGTATTGCGCCAGTGTGAACGGCTCAATGGCCGCGCGCTGTCACTGACGCGTGGCGAGGAAGCCTGCCTGCGCCTGGCCCAGGACGAGGCCATGCTGTTCCAGCCGGTACTCGACAGCCTCGAGGCGCTCGCCGGGCAATACCCGCAGCTGGAGGTGCAGCTTTCCAGCGCTGCTCAAGGCGATGTGGCGCGCAAGTTGGTGGAGCGCAAGGCCGACCTGGGCCTGTTGTTTTATCACGACCAAATCCCTGAGGCGCTTGAGCGGCGGGTGGTGGGCAGTGTGGAAATGGTCACCGTGTGCGGTGTGAATCATCCGCTGGCCAAGCAACCGTACGTGACCTGCCAGCATCTGGCGCAGTTTCGCCAATTGCTGATGTCCACCCAGACCAGCGTCTACCCCGGTAGTGAAGCCGCCAGCCCGCTGGTGTGGCGCGCCGACAGTTTCTACGTGCTGGCCGAATGGCTGATGAGTGGCCTGGGCTGGGCCTGGCTGCCGCGGCACATCGTGCAGTACCCCACCTATCAACAACAAATGGTTGAGCTGGACAGCGAATGGACACCGCCCGCGCTGGTGGTGGAACTGGTCTGGCGCCGTGACGAGCACCTCGGTCCCGCAGCGCGCTTTCTGGCGGCACGATTTGCCGAGTGCTTGCAGGCGATCGACTGAAAAAGCCGATAAACTCCGCCGCCATGAATAGAACTCTCTATAGCTGTCTGTTTTACCTGGCGCTGCCGTTGGTGGCTTTACGTCTGTGGCTGCGTGCGCGCAAGGCGCCGGCCTACGCCAAGCGCGTCGGCGAGCGGTTTTCCTATGGCCTGCCGGTGATGCAGCCGGGCGGGATCTGGGTGCATGCGGTATCGGTAGGTGAAAGCATCGCCGCCGCGCCGATGATTCGCGGGCTGATGGCGCGGCATCCGACGCTGCCGATCACCGTCACCTGCATGACGCCCACCGGTTCCGAGCGCATCCAGGCGCTGTTCGCCAATGAGCCGCGCGTACAGCATTGCTACTTGCCGTATGACTTGCCGTGCGCGGCCAAGCGTTTTCTAGATCGCGTGCAACCTAAACTCGCCGTGATCATGGAGACCGAGTTGTGGCCCAACCACATTCACGCCTGTGCCCAGCGCGGTATTCCAGTGGCACTGGCCAATGCGCGGTTGTCGGCGCGTTCGGCCAAGGGCTACGCACGGTTTGCCAAGCTGACGGCGCCGATGCTGGCGCAAATGAGCCTGTTCGCGGTGCAGACGCGCACTGAAGCCCAGCGTTTCCTGAGCCTGGGCGCACGCCCGGAAACCGTCGAAGTCACCGGCTCGATCAAGTTCGACCTGACCATCGACCCCGAGCTGACGGTGCGGGCTGCTGCCTTGCGCGAGCAATGGGGCGCCAGCGAGCGCCCGGTGTGGATCGCCGCCAGCACGCACGAAGGCGAAGACGACGTGGTCCTGGCCGCGCATCGCCAGCTGCTCGAAAGTTATCCCAATGCATTGTTGATTCTGGTGCCGCGTCATCAGGAGCGCTTCGGCCCGATGTTCGAGCTGTGCGGGCAACAAGGCTTTGCCACGGTGCGCCGCTCCAGTGGCGAGCCTGTGACCGCGCAAACGTCGGTACTGCTCGGCGACACCATGGGCGAGTTGCTGTTTCTCTACGCCCTGGCCGACAGCGCGTTTGTCGGCGGCAGCCTGGTGCCGACGGGCGGGCATAACCCGCTGGAGCCGGCAGCGCTGGCCAAGCCTGTGATCATGGGGCCGCACCTGTTCAACTTCCTCGAAATCAGCGCGATGATGCGCGAAGCCGGGGCGTTGCGAGAGGTGGATGACGCCGAGGGTTTGGCCGAGGCGGTGCGGCAGCTGTTCGAGCTGCCGCAGGATGCGCGCAAGATGGCGCAGGCGGGGCTGGCAGTGATGCAGGCCAACCAGGGCGCGCTCAAGCGCCTGCTGGATGGGTTGGACAGACTGATTCAACGCTGACCCAAAGGTGGGAGCTGGCTTGCCTGCGATAGCATCACCTGGGTGTAACTGATACACCGCGGTGTCTGCATCGCAGGCAAGCCAACTCCCACATTGGTTTTGTGCTGGGCTTAGTAGCCGGGGCGAGCCTTGAGCTGTTCGGCGGCGGCCTTGGCCAGGTCCGGCGGCAGGAAGTCCTTGTCCGGGTTGTAGTCAGCCTTGAGGTAGCGCGTCAGGTCCTGCAAATCGCCCGGGCTCAGCGTGCCCGCCGCCTGCTTCAAGCGCAGGTTGTCGAGGATGTAGTCGTAGCGGCTGTTGTTGTAGTTGCGCACGGACGAGTAGAGCTGGCGCTGTGCGTCCAGCACGTCGACGATGTTGCGCGTGCCCACCTGATACCCGATTTCCGTGGCTTCCACCGCGCTCTGGTTGGAGATGATCGACTGGCGGCGTGCTTGCACCTGTTCCACGTCGGTGTTCACCGCACGGTGCAGGTTGCGGGTGTTTTCCACCACTTGGCGGCGCAGGCCTTCGCGTTGTTGTTCGCTCTGGTCGAGGCGTGAATAGGATTCGCGCACTTGCGAGCTGGTGAGGCCGCCGCTGTAGATCGGGATGTTCAGGCGCAGGCCGATGGTGCGTTGCGACACATCACCGCCGTAAGGGATGGGCAGTTGATTCGGATTGCTGAAACCCAGCGCGTCGTTGTCACCCTTTTCGTATTGCGCCACGGCATCGAGGGTCGGCAAGTGGCCGGCCTTGCGCTGGCGCAGGGTTTCTTCGGCGGCCGTGACCGCGTAGTTGCTGGCCAGCAGGTTGAGGTTCTGGCGGCCGGCCGTCTCGACCCAGGCCTTGGCATCATTCGGCGCCGGTGGCAGCACTGGCAGCGTGTGCACGATGCCCTGGATGGCGTTGTACTCGCGGTTGGTCAGGGTGATCAGCGCTTCGAAGGCGTCATCCACCTGGCGCTGGGCGACGATGCGGTTGGCGCGGGCGGTGTCGTAGCTGGCCTGGGATTGCAGCACGTCGGTCTTGTCCGACAGGCCCACGTCAAAGCGTTCGTTGGACTGATCGAGCTGGCGCTTGAAGGCGTTTTCTTCGGCCTTGGTCGAGGCCAGGTTGTCCTGAGCGCGCAGCACCGCGAAGTAGCTCTCGGCGCTTTGCAGGATCAGGTTCTGTTCGGTGGCCGAGAGCTGCAGCGAGGCCTGCTCGTTGACGGCTTCGGCGGCTTGCAGCTGGAACCAGCGGTCGGCACGGAACAGCGGCTGACTCAAGGTTGCGCGCCAGGAGTGCGCATCACGGTTGGCGGTGGCCGCCGGCTGGTCGATCTGGGTGCGCACGTTATTGCTGTCGGCGCCGGCCGACAGGTTCGGCAGCAAGCCGGCACGGGCCTGGGGCACCACTTCTTTCTGCGCGCCGTATTGGGCGCGGGCGGCGGCCAGGTCGGCGTTGTTGTTCACCGCTTCCTGGTAGACGCTGACCAAATCGGTTTTGGCGGACAAGGGCGCTTCAGCTGCCCAGACCATTCCATTGGTCGCACAAGACACGGCAAGAGCCAGTGAGAGTTTGCGCAGCATGAGGCGATCCCTAGTGTGAATATTACGGCGATAATTTAGCGCCCAAGGCTAAGGCTGGCCATTTCTGGCGTCAAGCCATTGTGGCGGCAACCGAGTGTAGTGTTGCTGACCCGGCGCAACAATCCCGCAATCACGCCATTCATCACGCTGAATGCACCGCCATTGGCAATTTGCCCACGCCATGGTCTAGACTGGCCGCGTTCTTGTCGGGGTGCCTTGTTGGAAGGCTGAGATCGGTAAATACCGGATCCCGTTGAACCTGATCAGGTTAGCGCCTGCGTAGGGAACAAGATTTCTCGTCACCCGGCGAGTCCTCTTGTGCTTCGTCCGGGATGTTGTTCGACAATCGAACAGCCCTCGTGCCTTGCACAGCACTGGTTTCAGTGCGTCCATCCGTCACAGGTTCGCTCCGACAAAAATCCACCGCCTGGATAGTTGGAGAGCCCGTGATGAGCACAGAAATAAAAAGTACAAAACTGAAAACCACCGTGCACTTGAGTGAATCGGCCAAGGTCGACTCCGGCTCCGTGCAGCCGTTTACCCGCTCGCAAAAAATCTACGTGCAAGGCACTCGTCCGGACATTCGTGTGCCGATGCGCGAAGTCAGCCTGGACGTGACCCCCACCGACTTCGGCGGCGAAATCAACGCGCCCGTGGTGGTCTACGACACCTCCGGCCCGTACACCGACCCGAATGTGATCATCGACGTGCGCAAAGGCCTGGGCGATGTGCGCTCGCCGTGGATCGAATCCCGGGGCGACACCGAGCGCCTATCGGGCTTGAGCTCGCACTTCGGCCAACAGCGCCTGAGCGACGCCGAACTCACCGCGCTGCGTTTTGCCCACGTGAAAAACCCGCGCCGCGCCAAGGCCGGCGCCAACGTCACGCAGATGCACTACGCGCGCAAAGGCATCATCACCGCCGAGATGGAATACGTCGCCATCCGCGAAAACATGAAGCTCGAAGAAGCCCGCGCCAGCGGCCTGCTCGAGCAGCAACACGCCGGCCACAGCTTCGGCGCCAGCGTGCCGAAAATCATCACCCCCGAATTTGTGCGCGAAGAAATCGCCCGTGGCCGCGCGATCATCCCGGCCAACATCAACCACACCGAACTGGAACCGATGATCATCGGCCGTAACTTCCTGGTGAAGATCAACGGCAATATCGGCAACAGCGCTTTGGGTTCGTCCATCGAAGAAGAAGTGGCGAAACTGACCTGGGGCATTCGCTGGGGTTCGGACACCGTCATGGACTTGTCCACCGGCAAACACATTCACGAAACCCGCGAGTGGATCATCCGCAACTCGCCGGTGCCGATCGGTACCGTGCCGATCTACCAGGCCCTGGAAAAAGTCGGCGGCGCCGCTGAAGACCTGACCTGGGAGCTGTTCCGCGACACCCTGATCGAACAGGCCGAGCAGGGCGTCGATTACTTCACCATCCACGCCGGCGTGCTGCTGCGCTACGTGCCGCTGACCGCCAAGCGCGTCACCGGGATCGTCTCGCGTGGTGGTTCGATCATGGCCAAGTGGTGCCTGGCGCACCACAAAGAGAACTTCACCTACACGCATTTCGACGAAATCTGCGAAATCATGAAGGCCTATGACGTCAGCTTCTCCCTTGGCGACGGCCTGCGTCCGGGCTCGATTGCCGACGCCAACGACGCCGCGCAATTCGGTGAGCTGGAAACATTGGGCGAACTGACCAAGATCGCCTGGAAGCACGACGTGCAAACCATGATCGAAGGCCCCGGCCACGTGCCGATGCAGTTGATCAAAGAGAACATGGACAAGCAGCTCGAATGCTGCGACGAGGCGCCGTTCTACACCCTCGGCCCGCTGACCACCGACATCGCGCCGGGCTACGACCACATCACCTCGGGCATCGGCGCGGCGATGATCGGCTGGTTCGGTTGCGCGATGCTTTGCTACGTCACGCCCAAAGAACACTTGGGCCTGCCGAACAAGGATGACGTGAAGACCGGGATCATCACTTACAAGATCGCGGCGCACGCTGCGGATTTGGCCAAGGGACATCCGGGAGCGCAGATCCGCGATAACGCCTTGAGCAAGGCGCGGTTCGAGTTTCGCTGGGAAGACCAGTTCAACCTTGGGCTGGACCCGGACACCGCGCGCTCGTATCACGACGAAACCTTGCCGAAAGACTCGGCCAAGGTCGCGCACTTCTGCTCGATGTGCGGGCCGAAATTCTGCTCGATGAAGATCACCCAGGAAGTGCGTGAGTACGCGGCCAACCAGCGCATTGAAGCGGTGGATGTGGACGTGGCCAAGGGCTTGGCCGAGCAGGCGCAGCGGTTCAAGCAGGAAGGTAGTCAGCTTTATAAGAAGGTCTGATCCATAGGCGGCGGTGCCTGCACTGCCGTCATCGCGGGCAAGCCCGACTCCCACATTTGATCGAGTTCCACCTTTGGAATGCGGTCGAATGTGGAAGGTAGTCAGCTGTATAAAAAGTTCTGATCCGGGATTGCGGGCGCCTGTAAGGGCCTCTTCGCGGGCAAGCCCGCTCCCACATTTGATCGAGTTCCACCTTTGGAATGCGGTTGAATGTGGAAGGCAGTCAGCTGTGCAAAAAGTTCTGATCCGGGATTGCGGGCGCCTGTAGGGGCCTCTTCGCGAGCAAGCCCGACTCCCACATTGATCGAGTTCCACCTTTGGAATGCGGTCGGATGTGGGAGCGGGCTTGCCCGCGATAGCGATCTAGCAAACAACACATGCCCCTCAGAGATAACACCCTTGAGCATTCAACCGAGTACCTACTCCCCCGATATAGCGGTGCCGAGCGACAAACGCGTCTTCGGCGCCCGCGATCTCTTTTCCCTGTGGTTTTCCCTCGGCATCGGCCTGATGGTCCTGCAAACCGGCGCCTTGCTCGCACCGGGCTTGGGCTTGTACGGTTCGCTGCTGGCGATATTTCTCGGCACGCTGGTGGGCGTGCTGTTGCTGGCCGCCGTTGGCGTGATCGGCAGCGACACGGGCCTGTCGGCCATGGCCGCGCTCAAACTCAGCCTCGGCGCCCAAGGCGCCAGCCTGCCGGCATTGCTGAACCTGCTGCAGCTGATCGGCTGGGGCTCGTTCGAAATCATCGTGATGCGCGACGCCGCCAGTTTGCTGGGCACCCGAGCGTTCAGCGAGGGTAGCCTGCTGGCGAGTCCTTTGCTGTGGACGCTATTTTTCGGCGGTTTGGCGACGTTACTGGCCGTCAGTGGCCCGCTGACTTTTGTGCGCCAGATCCTGCGCAAGTGGGGCATCTGGCTGCTGCTGGCCGCCTGCATGTGGCTGACCTGGAACCTGTTCGCCAAGGCCGACCTCGCCGCGTTGTGGGCAAAATCCGGTGACGGCTCGATGCCGTTTGCGGTGGGTTTTGATATCGCCATCGCCATGCCGTTGTCGTGGCTGCCGTTGATTGCCGATTACTCTCGCTTCGGCAAACGCGCAAAAAATGTATTCGGCGGGACGGCGCTGGGCTTTTTTATCGGCAACTTCTGGCTGATGAGCCTCGGCGTGGCCTACACCCTGGCGTTCGCGCCAAGCGGTGAAGTGAACGCGCTGTTACTGGCGCTGGCCGGTGCGGGCCTGGGCATTCCGCTGTTGCTGATCCTGTTGGACGAGTCGGAAAACGCCTTTGCCGATATTCACTCGGCGGCAGTCTCCAGCGGGATTTTGCTGCGTTGGAAGGTCGAACACCTGGCGTTGGCCATCGGCGTTATCTGCACACTGATCGCCTGCTTCGCGCCGTTGGCGCAGTACCAGAACTTCCTGTTGCTGATCGGCTCGGTGTTCGCGCCGCTGTTCGGCGTGGTGCTGGTGGATCATTTCATCCTGCGCCGTCGTGGCCAGGGCGCGGTCGCCACTTTGCATTGGCCGGCGCTGGTGGCCTGGCTGGGTGGCATCGCCACGTATCACCTGCTCGCCAACCTGTATCCGGATGTTGGTGCAACCCTGCCGGCATTGCTGCTGGCAGGGCTGTTGCAATTGATCCTGGGGCGGGCCTTCAGTGGCGCGCGGGCATCAGCTCAGGCTTGAGCACGCCGGTGAGGCGCGCATAGGGGATGGTCATTTCGATCAGCCCCAATGCGTACGGGCCAATGGTGGCCACGTTGTACTTAAGTACCACGCCGTCGCTGGTCAAGGCCACGTTCGGGGTTTTCTGGAACGGCCAGTTCTTCACGAACTCCGGGTCGCGGTCCATCTGCGAATTGATCAGCCAGCTGTTGTGGGCGACTTTCGCGGTGTTCCAGAACGCCTGCTCCTGACCCGGCAGCAGCATGTCGGTCAGGCTCAGCTCTTTGTGCTGCAGGCGTGAATAGTTGATGAAACCGCGGCCGGGTTCACCGTGGGCGGCTCCGGTGTCCAGGTAGCTGGACACTTCAATGATCACCAGTCCGTCATGCTGGTCACGTACCTTGGCCTGCAAGTACATGCTGTTGCGGTCTGGCGATTCGCGCAGGAACTTGTCCCGGTAGGCATTCAGCGTCGGCGGCACGCTGGCGCCGGGCGTGGTGCGGGTCATTTGCAGCAGGCGTTGCTCCACAATCGTGTCGAGCTGCGGCTCGCTGGGGAAGTGCACGGTATCAATGTTCACCAGCGGGCAGTCAGGGCTGCCGCAGCCGGGTTTGATCTGTTCGGAGGCGTCCGATTTGGTGTCCAGCGGCTTCAGGTAGCTGGGCTGGAACAGGCTCTGGCAGGCACCCAGGGTCAAGGCAATACAAGCCACGGAGGCGATTTTTAAAAGCGACATGTGCGTCCTTCGGAAATCGATGGAAAGCGAAAAAGAGTAGCGCTTCGACTGCGAACAGAGCCGTCAGTTCGCCACTAAGCTGATTAGAGTGAGTTTGACCTCCGCCGTCTATCCCGGCAACTGGAAAGGGGCTGCATCAAGTGGCAAGGGCGCGTTAGGATGGCGCGAATTGCACCCGCGTAAACGAGGAAGAATATGACGGACATTGCCAAGTCGACGCCGAACAAAATCGAGATTGTTCAGCGCGACAATGCCTACAAGGGCTTCTACAAGCTTGATCGCGTGCAACTGCGCCACGAGAAATTCGACGGCGGCATGAGCCGGGTGATCAACCGTGAAGTCTTTGTTCGGCATGACGCGGTGTGCGTGTTGCCTTACGACCCGCAGCGCGATGAAGTGGTGCTGATCGAGCAATTCCGCGTGGGCGCCATGGGCCGTACCGACAACCCGTGGCTGATAGAAATGGTTGCCGGCCTGATCGACAAGGATGAAGAACCTGAGGAGGTTGCACACCGCGAAGCCGAGGAGGAAGCTGGGCTGACATTCTCCGCGCTGTGGCCGATTACTAAATATTTCCCATCGCCCGGTGGCAGTACCGAATTTGTCCACTTGTACCTGGGCCGTTGCGACAGCACCGGGGCCGGTGGCGTCCATGGACTGGAAGAAGAGGCAGAAGATATCCGCGTCACCACCTGGGCTTTCGAAGATGCCCTGCAAGCGGTGCGTGATGGCAAAATTTCCAACGCAGCCAGCATTATCGCCCTGCAATGGCTTGCGCTTAATCGCGCGGAAGTGAGGGGGTTATGGCAGTAAAGGCACGGGAACGATATCGCGTTGACCTGATCGGGTTGCAAGCCGCCTGCGAGGCCAACTATGCGCGGCTGATGCGCTTGCTCCCCGACATGCGCCACACCCCGGAGGCGCGGCGCATTGCCGTGACCCACGGCGACCAGATGCTTGGCGTGCTGACCCTTGAAGTCATCGTCAACTGCCCGTACACCACCACCCTGCGCGTGCGTCAGGAGCACAGCCTGCCGTGGCTGCCGGTGCCGCAGTTGGAGGTGCAGGTCTACCACGATGCGCGCATGGCCGAAGTGATCAGCGCCGAACATGCGCGGCGCTTTCGCAGCATCTATCCTTACCCGAACGTGTTCATGCACCAACCCGATGAGAAAGCACAGCTCAATGTGTTCCTCGGTGAATGGCTGAGCCACTGCCTGGCCCTGGGCCATGAGTTTGAAGTCGTGCGGTAGATGTGAACTGCGTCTTTCCTCTTTGCGTCCTGCCCTAGCATAATCGCCCACCTGTCCTTTTCTGTGATTGCCTTGGGAGAGCGCCTTGCCGAGCGTATCCACCGTGAACCCTGATGCGCCAGCGCTGCTGGTGCAGCTGTCCGACAGCCACCTGTATGCCGAGGCCGATGGCACGCTGCTGGGCATGAACACCCGCGAAAGCCTGCAGCGAGTGATCGGGTTGGTGCGCTCGCAACAGCCGCAAATCGATTTGCTGCTGGCCACCGGCGACCTGTCCCAGGACGGCACGCTTGAGTCCTATCAACAGTTTCGCGACCTGACCCGACAGATCGACGCGCCGGCGCGCTGGATTCCCGGCAATCACGACGAGCCGCAGATCATGGCCCTCGCCGCCGAACACAGTGATTTGCTGGAACCGGTCGTCGACATCGGCAACTGGCGCGTCACCTTGCTGGATTCGGCTGTTCCGGGCTCGGTGCCCGGTTACTTGCAGGATCAGCAACTGCAATTGCTTGCCCAGGCCTTGAGCGAGGCGCCTGCCCGTCATCATCTGGTGTGCTTTCACCATCATCCCGTGCCCATCGGCTGTGCGTGGATGGAGCCCATCGGCCTGCGCAACCCGGAGGCTTTGTTTGCGGTGCTCGAGCGCTTTCCGCAGGTCAAGGCGCTGCTCTGGGGTCATGTGCATCAGGAGATCGACCGCGATCGCAACGGCGTGCGCTTGCTGGCGTCGCCGTCCACCTGCATTCAGTTCGCGCCGGGCAGCGAAGACTTCAAGGTCAGCGAGCAAGCGCCGGGTTACCGCTGGCTGCGCCTGCACGCCGACGGGCGGTTGGAGACCGGCGTAGAGCGGGTCGAAGGCTTCGCGTTTACCATCGATTACGGCAGCAACGGCTATTAACGGCTGCGAACACTGAGCAAAATGTGGGAGCTGGCTTGCCTGCGATTGCGTTATACCGGTTAATAAATGTGTGACTGATACACCGCCATCGCAGGCAAGCCAGCTCCCACAGTGGATCTTCTGAGTCCTTTAGATAGAGGGCCTCACACACCACCCCGATCCCTGTAAACTGCGCCTCTTTGGCTGACGCACGGAGAGCCCGGCATGTCTGCTTCGATCTTGTATATCCACGGTTTCAACAGTGCGCCAGCCTCCAACAAGGCCAGCCAGTTGATCGCCGTGATGGACAGCCTTGGCCTGGCCGACCAATTGCGCGTGCCGGCCCTGCATCACCACCCGCGCAAGGCAATTGCTCAATTGGAAGACGCGATTGCGCAGCTGGGGCGGCCGCTGCTGGTAGGCAGCTCACTCGGCGGCTACTATGCAACCCATCTTGCCGAACGCCATGGCCTCAAGGCGCTGCTGGTCAACCCGGCGGTCAGCCCGCATCGGATGTTTGACGGTTACCTGGGGACCCAGAAGAACCTCTATACCGATGAAACCTGGGAGCTGACCCACGACCACGTTGCGGCCCTGGCCGAACTGGAAGTGCCAGCCCCGCAGGACGCCGCGCGCTATCAGGTGTGGTTGCAGACCGGGGATGAAACCCTGGATTATCGCCTCGCCCAACAGTATTACCGGGCCTGTGCCTTGCGCATCCAGGCCGGTGGCGACCATGGCTACCAAGGGTTCGCCCGGCAACTGCCGGCGATGTTGAGCTTTGCCGGCATTGGTGCAGATCAGTATCAATCCTTCGACTTTGCAGCCCTGTAAAGCCGCAGGTTACTTTTTAATCGAACGACTCACGACGAGACCCCATGGCCACTCCCAGCGCTAGCTCTTATAACGCCGACGCCATCGAAGTCCTCTCGGGCCTCGACCCGGTGCGTAAACGCCCAGGCATGTACACCGACACCAGCCGGCCGAACCACCTTGCCCAGGAAGTCATCGACAACAGCGTCGACGAAGCCTTGGCCGGGCATGCCAAGTCGGTACAAGTCATCTTGCACGCCGACCATTCCCTGGAAGTGTCCGACGATGGTCGCGGCATGCCGGTGGACATCCACCCCGAAGAGGGTGTGTCGGGCGTCGAGCTGATCCTCACCAAGCTGCACGCCGGCGGCAAGTTCTCCAACAAGAACTACCAGTTTTCCGGTGGCTTGCACGGTGTGGGTATTTCCGTGGTCAACGCCCTGTCCACGCAGGTCAGGGTCAAGGTCAAGCGCGACGGTAACGAGTACCAGATGACCTTCGCCGATGGCTACAAAGCCACCGACCTGGAAGTGATCGGCAGCGTTGGCAAGCGCAACACCGGCACCAGCGTGTACTTCGCGCCGGACCCGAAATACTTCGATTCACCCAAATTCTCCATCAGCCGCCTCAAGCATGTGCTCAAGGCCAAGGCCGTTCTGTGCCCGGGCCTGTTGGTCAGCTTTGAAGACAAAGGCACCGGCGAGAAGGTCGAGTGGCATTACGAAGACGGCCTGCGTTCCTACCTCGAAGACTCTGTCAGCGACTTCGAACGCCTGCCCAACGAGCCGTTCTGCGGCAGCCTGGCCGGTCATAAAGAAGCCGTCGACTGGGCGCTGCTGTGGTTGCCAGAAGGCGGCGACAGCGTGCAGGAAAGCTACGTCAACCTGATCCCCACGGCCCAGGGCGGCACCCACGTCAACGGTTTGCGCCAGGGTTTGCTGGACGCCATGCGTGAATTCTGCGAATACCGCAGCCTGTTGCCACGCGGCGTGAAGCTGGCGCCGGAAGACGTGTGGGAGCGCATCGCGTTCGTGCTGTCGATGAAAATGCAGGAGCCGCAATTCTCCGGTCAGACCAAAGAACGCCTGTCGTCGCGTGAAGCGGCGGCGTTTGTCTCCGGCGTGGTCAAAGATGCGTTCAGCCTGTGGCTCAACGAGCACCCGGAGCTGGGCCTGGCCCTGGCCGAGTTGGCGATCAATAACGCCGGCCGCCGTTTGAAGGCCAGCAAAAAGGTCGAGCGCAAGCGCATCACCCAAGGCCCGGCGTTGCCGGGCAAGCTGGCCGATTGCGCCGGGCAGGACCCGATGCGTTCCGAGCTGTTTCTGGTCGAAGGTGACTCCGCCGGCGGCTCTGCCAAGCAAGCGCGGGACAAGGAATTCCAAGCGATCCTGCCGTTGCGCGGCAAGATCCTCAACACCTGGGAAGTCGATGGCAGCGAAGTCCTCGCCAGCCAAGAGGTGCACAACATCGCCGTGGCCATCGGCGTCGACCCAGGCGCGGCGGACATGAGCCAGCTGCGCTACGGCAAGATCTGCATCCTCGCCGACGCCGACTCCGACGGTTTGCACATCGCCACGTTGCTGTGCGCGCTGTTCGTCCAGCACTTCCGCCCATTGGTGGATGCCGGTCACGTCTACGTCGCCATGCCGCCGCTGTACCGTATCGATTTGGGCAAAGAGATTTTCTACGCGCTGGACGAAGCCGAGCGCGATGGCATCCTCGACCGCCTGGTCGCCGAGAAAAAACGCGGCAAGCCACAGGTCACGCGATTCAAAGGCCTGGGTGAGATGAACCCGCCGCAGCTGCGCGAAACCACCATGGACCCGAACACGCGGCGCCTGGTGCAGTTGACCCTGGAAGACTTCGCCGGCACGTCGGAAATGATGGACATGCTGCTGGCGAAAAAACGTGCGCCGGATCGCAAGGCCTGGCTGGAGTCCAAAGGCAACCTGGCCGAGGTTCTGGGCTGATGCGCACAGGTTTCGCCCTGGCGATCCTGATGTTGAGCGGGTTGGCGGCGGCCCAAGTGGTCGCCGAGCCCGTGGCTGAGCTAAAGCTGATATCCGAGCATCCGGTGGACGGCATGCGCGGCGGTAACCTCTCGGGCCTGGCGGTATGTGGCCAGGCGCTGTGGACGGTGTCCGATCGCGATGACGACCAGATTTACCGACTCGATATCAGTGCGCCGACCTGGCAGGCCGAAACCGTGAAGATTGACGTGCCGCCAGTGCCCGAGTCCGGTTTGCCCTGGGGTTTGCGCTCGCGCACCAAGGCTGCGTCATTCATCCGCGGTGGCGACCTCGATTTTGAAGGCATTACCTGCGATGCCGCCGGCAACCGCTACATTGTCAGCGAAGCCCATGCGGCGGTGCTGCAAGTGCCGATGGCGGGCGCCCCCGAGTGGTTGAAAATCGCCCCTGGCATGGTGCGTGAAGCCCGCGCCAGTGGCATGTTGCTGCACTTCAACGCGTTGTTCGAAGGCCTGGCGGTGAATCCTGCCGGTAATCAGATTTGGCTGGCGGCCGAGCGTGAGCGGCGTGGCTTAATCTCGATCAAGCGCGGGCAGAGCGTATGGGATTGTGACGGTCCCTGTGTGTTGTTGAGCGAGGCTGGCCAGGAAGTGCAGCCGGCGCAGTTCACCAACGCCAAGGCTGTGTCCAAGGACTTTGCCGACCTGGCGCTGTTTGACGGCAAGCTGTTTACCCTGGAGCGCAATGCGTTTCAGATTTGCCGGCGCGATGCGGTCACCGCCAAAGTCGAGCTGTGCTGGTCGTTTGCCGACGAAACCCTGCTGCCGAAACGGCGCTATGCCCAGCCCTACGGCCTGGCCGAAGCCCTGGTGGTGGATGCAGAGGGCGCCTGGCTGGGGATCGACAACAATTTTGGCCCGCGTGCCGATGGTGAAAAACGCCCTGTGGTCTATCGTTTCGCCGCGCCTGCCGGCGGCTGGAGCGCCCAGCCATGAGCGGGCAGCCGCCCGGCAAGCGCGCCGGACGTGTGCTGATGTTTGTGGCATGGGGCGCCGGGCTGTTTTTGGCTACGCGGTTTTTTGGGCAGTGGGAAGCACGTCAGGAAAATCCCAATGCGGTGGTGACCTCTCAGCAACACGAGGGTTACATCGAAGTGAAATTGCTGGGCAACGGCCAAGGGCATTTTGTTGCCAGCGGCCAGATCAATGGTCAGCCGGTGGAGTTTATGCTCGATACCGGCGCGACCGATGTGGCGGTGCCGGCCGAATTGGCCGACCGCCTCGGGCTTAAACGTGGCCTGCCGGTGACCTTGAGCACCGCCAACGGCCGTGTTCAGGGCTACCGCACCCACCTCGACCGCCTGAAACTGGGCGATATCGTCCTGCAGGACGTCCGCGCGATCGTGGCGCCGGGCTTGGACGGGGAACAGGTGCTGCTGGGCATGAGTGCATTGAAACAACTTGAATTTACCCAGCGCAGCGGCACATTGCTGCTGCGCCAGACCACACAATGATGAGGCCCGCATGAGTGACATCCTCGCAGACAGCTTAGACGGCGTAGAACGCCGGTCGCTGGCTGACTTCACCGAAAATGCCTACCTCAACTACTCCATGTACGTGATCATGGACCGTGCCTTGCCGCATATCGGCGACGGCCTGAAGCCGGTACAACGGCGCATCATCTACGCCATGAGTGAGTTGGGGCTGGACGCTGATTCCAAGCACAAGAAGTCGGCGCGTACCGTCGGCGACGTGCTCGGCAAGTTCCACCCGCACGGCGACTCGGCGTGCTACGAAGCCATGGTGCTGATGGCCCAGCCGTTCAGCTACCGCTACACGCTGGTGGACGGTCAGGGTAACTGGGGTGCGCCGGATGATCCTAAGTCCTTCGCGGCCATGCGATACACCGAAGCGCGCCTGTCGCGTTACTCCGAAGTGCTGCTCAGCGAGTTGGGTCAGGGCACCGCCAACTGGGGCCCGAACTTCGACGGCACCCTGGACGAACCCTTGGTGTTGCCGGCACGTTTGCCGAATATCCTGCTCAATGGCACCACCGGCATCGCGGTCGGCATGGCCACCGACGTGCCGCCGCACAACCTGCGTGAAGTCGCCACCGCCTGCGTACGCTTGCTGGATGAACCCAAGGCCACGGTCGAGCAGCTCTGCGAGCATATCCAGGGCCCGGACTACCCGACCGAAGCGGAAATCATCACACCGCGCGCCGACTTGCTGAAGATGTACGAAACCGGCAAGGGTTCGGTGCGCATGCGCGCCGTGTACCACATCGAAGACGGCGACATTATTGTCACCGCGCTGCCGCACCAGGTGTCCGGCGCCAAGGTGCTGGAACAGATCGCCGCGCTGATGCAGGCCAAACCGTCGAAATTGCCGCAAGTCGCTGACCTGCGTGACGAGTCCGACCACGAAAACCCATGCCGCATCGTGATCATCCCGACCAACAGCCGGGTCGACCACGAAGTGCTGATGCAGCACCTGTTTGCCAGTACCGACCTGGAGTCGAGCTACCGGGTCAACGTCAACATCATCGGCCTGGACGGCAAGCCGCAGCTGAAGAACCTGCGCAACTTGCTGGTGGAGTGGCTGGAGTTCCGCATACAAACCGTGCGCCGCCGCCTGCAATTTCGCCTCGACAAGGTCGAGCGTCGCCTGCACCTGTTGGACGGTTTGCTGATTGCTTATCTCAACCTGGACGAAGTGATCCACATCATTCGTACCGCCGAGCACCCGAAAGCCGAACTGATCGCGCGTTTCGAGCTGAGCGAGATCCAGGCCGACTACATCCTCGACACCCGCCTGCGTCAGTTGGCGCGCCTGGAAGAGATGAAGTTGCGCGACGAGCAGGATGCACTGCTCAAGGAACAAGCCAAGCTGCAAGCGCTGTTGGGCAGCGAAGCCAAGCTCAAGAAGCTGGTGCGTAGCGAACTGATCAAAGATGCCGAAACCTATGGTGATGACCGTCGCTCGCCAATCGTCGAGCGCGCAGAAGCGAAAGCTCTGACAGAAACCGAGCTGTTGCCTAACGAGAAAATTACCGTCGTTCTGTCGGAAAAGGGTTGGGTTCGCTCTGCCAAAGGGCATGATATTGACGCTACCGGGCTCTCGTACAAGGCCGGTGATGGCTTCAAGACCGCGGCTGCCGGGCGTTCCAACCAATTTGCAGTGTTCATCGATTCCACCGGGCGCAGTTACTCGGTGCCGGCGCACACGTTGCCTTCAGCGCGTGGCCAGGGCGAGCCGCTGACCGGGCGACTCGCACCGCCACCGGGGGCGAGTTTCGAATGCGTGCTGCTGCCGGACGATGATTCGCTGTATGTGATCGCTTCCGACGCGGGTTACGGTTTTGTGGTCAAGGGTGAAGACCTGCAGGCCAAGAACAAGGCGGGCAAGGCGTTGTTGAGCTTGCCCAACAACGCCAAGGTGATCCTGCCGCGCACAGTGGAAGACCGCGAGAGCAACTGGCTGGCGTCGGTGACCACCGAAGGGCGCCTGCTGGTGTTCAAGATCAGTGACTTGCCGCAGCTGGGTAAAGGCAAAGGCAACAAGATTATTGGGATTCCCGGGGAGCGGGTGGCCAGTCGCGAAGAGTACGTGACCGACATTGCCGTGATCCCGGAAGGCTCTACCCTGGTGCTTCAGGCTGGCAAACGCACGCTGTCGCTGCGTGCTGACGACCTGGAACATTACAAGGGTGAGCGTGGGCGGCGCGGTAACAAACTGCCGCGGGGCTTCCAACGAGTGGATGCTTTGTTGGTCGAAACGCCGGTTTAAGGCGTATTAGAGCCCTCGATCTACGATTTAACGCGTAGATCGGCGCTTTCGCGCTGGAGTCATGGCGCATATTCACGGATGATATGGCCTTTCCAGCGCCGGCGTGGCCGAGCGTATTTAGGTTATTTTTAGTATTACATTGTGGTTCGCCTTGTGGCAGCCACCTGGATGGGATGATGACTGCTCCACGCCTTCCTTTATTTTTGATGCTCGCTGGCCTTTTGGGGCTGGCGGGTTGCAGCACGCACCAACCGGTGTCGCTGTACCAGCTGGACAGCGGAAGTCCAGCTCAGCCGGCGCAAACCGCTGGCATGGCCGTATTGCTTGGCCCGGTGGTCGTTGCCGATTACCTGCAACGCGAAACCCTGCTGCAACGTCAGAACGACGGCAGCCTGCAAGGTTCCACTGACGGCCGTTGGGCGGGCAGCTTGTCGTCCGACATCAACCAGCTGATGTTGCGCCAGGTGGCCGGTCATCTGGACAGTCAGCGTGTGGTGCTCGCGCCTGCGCCAACCGGCTTTACTCCGGATGTGCAGGTGTTGCTGACCATTACGCGGCTTGACTCGGGCGCCTCGCAGCCGGCCATCCTCGACGCGCAGTGGCGTCTGATCGACCGCCGTGGCCAGGTGCGCGACAACCGCATCGTGCATTTGCAGGAAGAACACAGCGGCACCACCGCGTCCCAGGTCCAGGCCCAGGGCGTGTTGTTGCAGCATCTGGCGCAGCAGTTGTCGGTGGCGCTCAAGCCATTGGCCAACCAGCCGCCGATTGCCGAGGCACCGCGCAAGCAAGCCCCGGCTCAGGCCAAGCCCGCAGCGCCGGAAAAGCCGAAGATGCCGATGGCTACGCCGATTCGTACGGACATGGAAGTGTTCAGGTTCTGATCTGAATCGCAGACAAACAAAAGGCCCGCTTATTCAGCGGGCCTTTTTGTTTGTCTGCGATTCGAGCCATGCTGAAGATCAACTGTGGGAGCGGGCTTGCCCGCGAATGCGTTGGATCAGTCGATAAGTCTGGCGACTGACACACCGACTTCGCGAGCAAACCCGCTCCCCCACAAGCCCACTGCTCAGTGGGCTGGGCGGTGTTCCTCAGGGCTTGGTACGGGTCTCATGCATCCGCGCCAACTGCCGCTCCAGCATCGACGGATACGGCTCCATCAGGCGTTCCACACAGCTGGCGCCTTCAGGGCTGGCAATCGGGCGGATACGCGCGCGTTGGCGAATCAGCGTGTCTTCGCTGATCTTGCGCTCCACCAGCAGCAGGTTGCGGCTGTGTTGCGACAAGGCCAGCGCATCCTGGGCGATTTCAGTCAGCAGCAGGTCGATCTGGCTCATGCCAAACAGATCATCGCCCACGGTCAAACCAAGCTGCAGTTGCAAGGTGATGCCGCTGTCGGCCACTTCGATCTGCAGAGCATGGCCCAGTGCGCGCAACAACTCACCGCAGCAAATAGCGTTGGTCAGGTAATCTTCGCCGCTGTCTTCGCTGTGGAACAGCATCAGCGTGCTGCCGTCATTCAGGGTGTGCAGCTCGCTCTGATACAGCGAGGCGGCCTGGTCCAGGCAGTCGCGGTAGCGTTCCAGCAATTCCGTCAGGCGGGCGCGGGGCAGGCGGCGCAGTTGGTCCTGGGCGCCCAGTTGCACGGCCAATACGGCGCTGTGCTGAGGCTCTGCGTTCTTCACCGGTTCAGGCTTAGGCGCAACCGCCGGGGTGGCGGCCGAGGTATCGCGCAGGTCGGAGAACGGGTCTTCATCATCCAGTTCATCTTCCTCAGCCTTGATGACCTGGCGGGGCGCGGGCTTGAGGCCTGCCACCGGGGCACTTTCGTCAAAGCCCGGATCACGCAGGTCGCGCACTTCAAACTCGGGTTCGTCGTCGTACTCGGTATCGTCGTACTCGGGCTCGGGTTCGACCTCGGGCGCTACCGGCTCGGGAGCGAAACTGGCGTGAAGCTGGCGGGCGAGGTCGCCGATCTCATCCTGGCGATCAGTGGCCGGGGTGTGTTCGTCAATATCGCGCAGCCAGATGCGCAGTTGCATTAGCGGCGTGGAGATATGCCGGCCCAGGCGCAAGCTCAAGGCCAGGGCCAATGCCAGCAGGATCGCACTGAGGATGCCCATGCTTTGCAGGCTGATGGTCATCGGCTGCTGGAATTGCTGCATGTCCAGGCTGATGCGCAGTTGGCCGGCCTTCACATCCTGAAACGTGATGTTGCTCGAATACAAACCTTCGGCTTCACCCAGCAGGCCGTTTTTCGGGCGTTGCCCGGCTTCGGCCATGATCCGGTTGTCCACGCTGTAGATCGCGGCGTGGGCCACCAACGGGTTCTTGGTCAGGTTGTTGAGCAGCACGTTGAGGCTGAGAATGTCGTTGGACACCAGCAGCTCAGTCGCAGACGTGGCGGTCTGAGTGGTCAGGCTCTCGCCCAGGGCGTCGGCTTGCTCGTGCATGGCCTGCTTGAACTGCAAGCCCATCACGCAGGCATAGATCACCAGGGCCAGAGCGACCAGGATCACGTTATGGCTGGCGATGCGTAATGCGATCGGTACACGGCGGTGGCGCAGTGCCCGGAAGATCAGCAGGAAGAAGTTATCGGTTTTTACTGGCGTAGGCCGGTTCACTTGAGCTCGGCTCTTTAGTCCGTGAAGTTGACGCGCAGTATAGCGACAGGCCTGGGACCGGCAAAGCGCTGGCTGTGCCCGATGGTCACTGAAAGTGGGTAGAATGCGGTTTTTTTCCAGCCTGGGGGTGCGCTTTGCGCGAAATTGTCCTGATAAACATCACAGGTGTTGACCGACCGGGTCTCACCGCAGCCATTACCGGTGTGCTGGCCCAGGGTGGTGTGAACATTCTCGACATCGGCCAGGCGGTGATCCACGACACCCTGTCGTTCGGCATCCTCGTGGAAATCCCGAGTACCGAACAGGCTTCGTCGGTGCTCAAGGACATCCTGTTTACGGCGTATAAGCTCGATCAGCAGGTGCGTTTCACCCCGGTCTCCGAAGCCGACTACCAGCATTGGGTCGACGGCCAGGGCAAAAAACGCCACATCGTGACGCTGCTGACCCGCAAGGTCACCGCCGAGCAGTTGCAGCGCGTCAGCTCGATTACCGCCCAGTACGGGTTGAATATTGATCATATCGACCGTCTGTCGGGTCGCATGCCGCTCGATACGCCAGCCGACAAGGGCAAGGGCTGCATCGAGTTTTCCGTGCGCGGCGAACCGGCGGACCCGCAAGCCCTGCGCGCCGAGTTCTTGAGCGTGGCGCAGGAGCTGAATGTCGACATCGCCTTCCAGGAAGACTCGCTGTTCCGCCGTAACCGCCGCCTGGCGGTGTTCGACATGGACTCCACGCTGATTGAAGCCGAAGTCATCGACGAGTTGGCCAAGGCTGCCGGTGTGGGCGAGCAAGTGTCTGAAATCACCGAGCGCGCCATGGCCGGTGAGCTGGATTTCCGTGCCAGCTTCAAAGAGCGCCTGGCGCTGCTCAAAGGCCTGGATGTGGGTGTGCTGGACTCGATCGGCGCCTCGCTGCGCCTGACCGAAGGCGCCGAAACCTTGTTCGCCGAACTCAAGCGCCTGGGCTACAAGACCGCGATTCTATCGGGCGGCTTTACCTACTTCGCCAAGCAACTGCAGGCCAAGCTGGGCATCGACTATGTGTTCGCCAACGAGCTGGAAGTGGTGGATGGCAAGGTGACGGGCGTGGCGGTGGAGCCGATTGTCGACGCGCAGCGCAAGGCGGATCTGCTGAGGGAATTGGCCCATAAGGAAGGTTTGCGTCTGGAACAGACCATTGCGGTCGGTGACGGCGCCAATGACTTGCCGATGCTGGCGATTGCCGGCTTGGGTGTGGCGTTCCGCGCCAAGCCGCTGGTCAAGCAATCGGCCAAGCAGGCGATCTCGACGTTGGGCCTGGATGGCGTGTTGTACCTGCTGGGCTTGCGCGACCGCGACGGTCAGTTGTAACTGGCAAAACGCAGTTAAAAATGTGGGAGGGGGCTCGCCCCCTCCCACATTGGGTTCGGTGTCAGGCTTTAGGAGCGGCGATGCCTTGGCCCATCTGCACCGGCGTACCCGCCACCAGTTCTTCAGCCCACTTAACCTGATCCGGCCCGAACAGCACAATTGCAGTCGAACCCAGCTTGAAGCGGCCCAGCTCCGCGCCTTTCTCCAAGTGAATCGGTGCGCGTGCAGCCTCGTCGTAGCGGAAGGTTTTCAGCTCGCGTTTTGGCGGCGTCACCAGCCCGGCCCATACGGTTTCAATCGACGCGACGATCATCGCACCTACCAACACTACAGCCATCGGGCCGCGTTCGGTGTCGAACAGGCAGACAACACGTTCGTTACGGGCAAACAGCTCAGGCACGTTTTCGGCGGTGGTCTGGTTGACCGAGAAAATCCGACCCGGCACGTAGACCATCTCGCGAAGCGTGCCGGCCAGCGGCATATGCACGCGGTGGTAGTCCTTTGGTGACAGATAAATAGTGGCGAAATCACCGCCCATAAACGGTGCAGCCAATGCTGCATCGCCGCCCAGCAATTCCAGCACGCTGAAGCTGTGGCCCTTGGCCTGGAACACACGGCCGTGTTCGATTGGGCCAAGCTGGCTGACGGCGCCGTCGGCCGGGCTGAGTACCGCGCCTGGGGTTTGATCCAGCGGGCGCGCGCCGTCTTTCAAGGCGCGGGTGAAGAAGGCGTTGAAATGCTCGTAGGCGGTCAAGTCTTCAACCAGGGCTTGGGACATATCCACCTGGTAGCGCCTGGCGAACCAGGCGGTGAAGGCGTTCTTGAACCAGCGCACGCGGCACTCGGCGATGCAGCCGGCCAGTCGCGAGAGCAAGTGGTGTGGCAGCAAGTACTGGCTGAGGATAAACAACTGCTTTTTCATTAACTGTCCTTAAACCTTAAATCTCAACGGGGGTGTCGGGGTGGTTGCCCCATTCGGCCCAGGAACCGGCATAACCTTTGACTCGCGGATAACCGAGCGCCTTGGCCACCAGGTAGGTGAAGCCAGAGCGGTGGTGAGTCTGGCAGTGGGTGATGATTTCTTTGTCTTTGGTCAACCCGAGGTCTTCGAGGATCTGCGGCATGTCGCGGCGGATGCGCAGGTTGCGCGCCTTATCCATGCCGGCGGTCCATTCGAAGTTCACCGCGCCGGGGATGTGTCCGCCCTTGGCGGCGAGCACTTTCTCGCCGGAATATTCCAGCGGGCCGCGGGCATCCCAGATACCCAGGTCGGCTGCGCCGAGTCGGCTTTGCAGGTATTCGCGAGTGG
Source organism: Pseudomonas sp. RGB (assembly GCF_007713445.1). NCBI lineage: Bacteria > Pseudomonadati > Pseudomonadota > Gammaproteobacteria > Pseudomonadales > Pseudomonadaceae > Pseudomonas > Pseudomonas sp. RGB. Next base: position 431,197 of record NZ_VMSH01000003.1, read on the forward strand.
CCGTGGGGCCGTCATGCAGCGTGAGGCTGACAGGGCCGCCGACGGGGGCGGGCACTTCGGTGGAAACTGGGTATTTCTCTTCCAGCCAGGCCAGCAGGCCGCCGTCCAGGTAGTGGTATTTCTGGTGGCCGATCACGTCGAGCATCCAGATGAAGCGCCCGGCCCAGCCGCCGCCTTCGTCGTCGTAGACCACGTAGGTGGCATCCGGAGTGTGGCCCAGTTCGCCGAACAGTTTTTCGAGGTCGGCCTTGGGCGGCAGCAAACCGGGTGCGGGCGCCTGGCCCAGTTGGGTGCGCTTGGGGTCAACGAAATGCGCGCCGGGGATATGCCCTTCGGCGTAGCGGGCGGCACTGGTGAGGTCCACCAGAATCAGGTGTTCAGCATCCAGTTGACCGAGCAGGTCGCTGGACTCGATCACCAGCGGCAAGCCAGAGAAGTCAGGCATGTGAGGTCTCCTGGGCACAATTGTTGGCGATAAAAGAGGGCGATTGTAGCGCAAGCATCAAGCGCTGCGGTTGGTAAAGCTGTGCAGCGCTTTCTCGATGCATTGAGCGGTTTTGCCGAAGGCCTGCACGGTGGTTTCCGAGAACGGCCCGCCGCCCTGATCGGCGACCATCAGCATCACGACCTTGCCGTTGCAGCTCAAGGAACGCAGCAACAGGTGTTCGCCATTGAACAGACGGCGCAGGATCGGCGGCAGCAAGGCTGAGAACTGTGCGTGATTGTCTGGCGTGAGGCGTACCTGGGCAGACTTTTCCAGCAGGCGCTGCAGCAGCGTGCTGTTGACCACATCCAGGCTCAGGTTCGCCGCGTCCTTGGGCAAGCCGTCGGCCTGGTGCACGCGCAAGGTGCTCAAGGCGCGGTCCGCCATGAACAACAAGACGCGCTGCATGCCACTGGCGACCAAGGCTTCTCGGGCACAGGTGGTCAGGTGCATGGCATTGGCAAAACGGCTCGGTTCGACCAGCAGCTCGGTGCAACGCTTGCGCCACACGGCGAGTGCTTCGGCAGTGGGCGGCGGCGCCGGCAACAGGCCGCGATGGATTTTCTGCACATGCCACGGCCAGATCAGCGACAACGCCGGGTGCCAGAGGTCAGGCATCAAGGTCGTGCGTGCGCTGGTCACCGCTTGCTGGTGAACCTGTTGCTGCACGTCACTCAGCGGCTCTTGCAGGTACAGCGCGGTGAGGTACTGCCAGCGCTCGGTGTGCGGGCAGGTCCAGGATTCCTGCGCCGACATCGCCAGGCCGTTGGCCAGCAGCACAGTGTTGGCCGGCTGGTTCAGCCAGCGGCGCAGGTTGGGTTCGGCGTCGAGCAATTGCTGTTGGCGCAGCGCGTCGTCTTCACGGGCGATGTGCAGCGCCTTGACCAGCAAGCGCTGTTCGGTCAGCAGCAGGTTGTAGCCTTGGGAGACCCAGATCGGCAGGTGCCAAGCCTCGGTCAAACCGCGGCACAAGTCCAGCAGGCGTACGCCGAACAGTGCCTGTTCGACCTTGTGTGCCGACTGGCCTTTGTGGATCACCCGCAGTTCCCATTCTTCCAGAAGCTTGGGGTAGGCGACGGCCATCGGCCACAGCGGCGACAGAAACAGCAGGCTGCCCCAATGAATGTCTTGCCACAACCGCGCGAGGCGGCTGGCGAACAAACCGTTGGCTTGCTGGGAAGCGTGCTGGCTCACCAGCAGCAGTTGGCGCAGGGCCACCGGAATGTCTTTTTCCGGCACCGAGGGCAGGCGCGCCAGCAACTCCTCGGCGCGTTTGAGGCCGAGGCGGTTGAGCGCCACTTCGAGGTTTTCCGCCGGCCCTGACAGGCTGCCATGGGCCTGGTCGTTGGCCTCGCGCATCACGCTGAGCACCAGCGCCGGGCTGTGTTGCATCAGCTCGGCAATATCCCGTAAAGAACTACGGCTATCGCGGATGGCCTTGCACACGCGTTCGTGACTAGCCTGAGGAACAGGCAGCAGCACATCGTCCAGGCGCTTTATCCAAGCCGCGAGGGTAGTGGGTTTTGTTGTTGGAACTGTCGTTTCATTAGCCATGATTGGGGCGCGATCATCACTTGCGTTCTACACGCCCGGAACGGGCCGAATTGGCTTTTCGCCTTAACGGGCTATAGTCTGGCGCAGTTTTGCCGATAAGTAGAACAAGAGTTTTCAGCTTCACCCAATATGTCCATGAACCCGACGGCGCAAGTACCAATCTCCTATGGCTAAAATTATCGGCATCATCGTCGTCATCGCAAGTGTGCTCGGTGGGTACGTCCTGTCCCACGGTAAAATTGCCGCGCTGATCCAGCCCTTCGAAGTGTTGATCATCGGCGGTGCCGCGTTTGGCGCATTCCTGCAGGCCAACCCCGGCTACATGACCATGCACGTGATCAAGAAGTCGCTGGGCATGTTCAGCTCGCGCTTTTCCCACACCTTTTATTTGGAAGTGCTGGGACTGATCTACGAGATCCTCAACAAGAGTCGTCGCGAAGGCATGATGGCCATCGAGGGCGACATCGAAGACGCCGCCGCCAGCCCGATTTTCGCCAAGTACCCGGCGGTGCTCAAAGATGAGCGCATGACCGCCTACATCTGCGATTACCTGCGCATCATGTCCTCCGGCAACATGGCGCCGCACGAGTTGGAAGGCCTGTTCGACATGGAGCTGTTCAGCCTTAAGGAAGAGCTGGAGCATCCGTCCCACGCCGTGACCGGCGTTGCCGACGGCATGCCCGGTTTCGGTATCGTCGCGGCGGTACTCGGCATCGTGGTGACCATGGCATCCCTGGGCGAAGGCGACCAGAAGGCCATCGGCATGCACGTGGGCGCGGCCCTGGTGGGTACCTTCTTCGGTATTCTCGCCGCTTACGGCTTCTTCGGCCCACTGGCCACTTCCCTGGCGCACGATGCCAAGGAAGAAGTGAATTTGTACGAAGCGATCAAGGCCTGCCTGGTGGCTTCGGCGTCCGGCATGCCGCCATCGCTGGCAGTGGAGTTCGGGCGCAAGGTGCTGTACCCGAAACATCGCCCAAGTTTTGCCGAGCTGGAACAAGCGGTTCGCGGTCGCTAAATCATGGAAAACAACCAGCCGATAATCATCAAGCGCGTCAAGCGCTTCGCTGCGGGGCACCATGGCGGCGCCTGGAAAATCGCCTTCGCCGACTTTGCCACGGCGATGATGGCGTTCTTCCTGGTGCTGTGGCTGATGTCCACCGCCACGCCCGAACAGAAGATCGCCATCGCCGGTTACTTCAAAGACCCGATTGGCTTTTCGGAAAGCGGCACGCCGTTTGTGATTGACCTGGGCGGCTCGCCGCAGCTGGCGCCTGAGCGCACCATCAACCCGGAGGTCAAGACCGAAGCGCCGCAGGAAAAAATCCCGATCGAGCGCGACACCGTCGAATCGATGGCCGAGCAGGTCGAGCAGGAACGCCTGGAATTGTTGCTGCAGGAACTGCAGACCAAGGTTGAAGAGAACCCGCAGTTGCTGAAGTTCAAGGATCAGATTTCTTTCGAGATCACGCCGGAAGGCTTGCGCATCCAGATCACCGACGCCGCCAACCGGCCGATGTTCGACTCCGGCAGCGCGCGCCTGAAACCGTACTTTGAAGACATCCTGCTGGCCATGGCTGACACCATCAAGGCGGTGCCGAACAAGATCAGCATCAGCGGCCACACTGACGCCAAGCCGTATGCGGGCCAGGGTGACTTCGGCAACTGGGAACTCTCGGCCAACCGCGCCAACGCCGCCCGCCGTGCGCTGGTAGCGGGCAGCTACCCGGACCCGCAAGTGGCGCGCGTGGTGGGTTTTGCGTCGTCGCAGCTGTTTGATCCTAAAGACCCGTTCAACCCGATCAACCGTCGGATTGATATTGTCGTGCTGACCAAAAAGGCCCAGCGTGCGATCGAAGGCGATCAGGGCGCAGCGCCGGCGGCACCGGCCCAAGGCGAGGGCGCACCGGGCGAAGTGCCGGCCGACCCGAACGCGATTCCGCCAGGGCAGGAGCCGCTGCCGGCCCACGAGCTGCGGCAGAAGCTGAACCTGTTTGATGATGGTGGGGTGAAAGATCCTACGGCGCCTGCGCCAGGCTCCTAGTGGTATTTACACAGCATCAATGAAAACGCCCCGATAATCGGGGCGTTTTCAATTCTGCTCAGAGTGGCAGGTAGGCTTTGATACCACTGATTACGCCTCGCATGTCATCGCTGCACAGGCGCGGCACGAAATACTCTCGTCCTTTGGCGCGTGTTTTTCTGTGGAGTTTGTCGAGGCGTTCGAAGCTGACGGTATAAATCATGTCGCACTTCACCCAGAGCTGTTTATAGCCATCGGATTGAAGGGGATTGGTTCGCAACAGATGGTGCCAGTCGTGCTGGATATCTGGCGCGGTGGAGGAGATCGGCACCACTGTGCAGAGCTTGCGGCTGTGGGTTGCGGTGGGGGATATCACTACGACTTTGCGGATCTTCAGCATTTCCGGAGCCACAAAGCCGCGGGTGAAGTCGCAGAGCAGCACATCGCCTTGTTTGGGGTGATAGTAGAGAGCCAAGTGTTAATTCCCCACAAAAAGCAAAGCCGCCCGAAGGCGGCTTCATTCGACACGCAGCGGAGCTTGCTTCGCCCCTTCTGCGCCGCTGGATCAACCCCGAAAAGGATCCAGACTCCTGCCAGCTTTCGCTGGTGACGGAGCAATTATGGGCATCGGGAAATCCGAATACAAGCTGGCTTGTGCGTATGAGCCACCCAGTTGGTCCGGATTCTTGATGCCTGCTCCTACTAAATCAATGGGCTAGGGCCTGCAGTGCCCTAGTTTATGTGTGTCAAGAAATGGATGGTCAGTAACTGCTCTCGGGCAAGCTCGCAATAATCGACCGATAGCTGTTCATGCGCTGCTGCTGAACGCGACCATCTTCCAGCGCCTTGAGCAGTGCACAGCCCGGCTCGCGGTCGTGTTTGCAGTCGCGGAAGCGGCAGGTGCCGATCAGGTCGTTGAACTCGATGAAACCCGCTTCCACATCGGCACGGCTGACGTGGCCGAGGCCGAATTCACGGATGCCTGGGGAGTCGATCAGTTCGCCGCCGCCGGGGAAGTGGAACAACCGCGCGGTGGTGGTGGTGTGGGTGCCCTGGCCGGACAGTTCCGACAGCGGGCCCACGCGTGTGTCGACTTCCGGCAGCAAGCTGTTGACCAGCGACGACTTGCCCACGCCCGACTGGCCGACGAACACACTGATGCGCCCGTCCAACTGCTGTTGCAGCTGTTCCATGCCATTGCCGTGATGCGCCGAGACTTCCAGCACCGGGTAACCCAGCGTGCGGTAGACCGCCAGCAGCGAGTTGAGCGCCGGGGCGTTTTGCTCGTCGATCAAGTCGAACTTGTTCAACAGCAACAGCGGGCGAATGCCGGCATGCTCGGCCGCGACCAGGTAACGGTCGATCAGATTGGCATGCGGCTCGGGCAGCGGCGCGAACACGATCACGATCATGTCGACGTTGGCGGCCACCGGCTTGAGCTGGCCGCGGCTGTCAGGGCGACGCAATTCGGTGGTGCGGGGCAACTGGGCGACGATCACGCCGATCCCCTGGTTGCCGGCGCGCCACACGACCTTGTCGCCGGTCACCAGCGCAGGCAGGTTGGCGCGCAAGTGGCAGCGGGAAACAGAGCCTGCGAGTTCGCCTTCCAGCGCCTCGACTTCGACCTGCACACCAAAGTGCGCGATCACCAGGCCCGTCTGTTCGGGGCCCAGGTCGCCGCCCTCGAGCGCCTCTACGGCGGAGGATTCACGTTTGGCGGCGCGAGCTGCGCGTTCACCTTGGATCTTTTCGATGCGCCAGTTTTGGCGACGATTGAGCTGGCGTTTGGCCATGGGTGTTCCGTGTCGATAATGCAAAAGTTAGGTAAAACGGTCGCGAGTCTAGCACGCCCCTGCCTGCTAAACTGCGCAGCTACGCCAAGGTGCCAAGAGAATCAAGCCATGCAAAACCCACAGAACCTGATTTGGATCGATCTGGAAATGACCGGTCTGAACCCCGACACCGACGTCATCATCGAGATGGCGACGATTGTCACCGACAGCAATCTCAACACCTTGGCCGAAGGTCCGGTGATCGCCATTCACCACAGCGACGCCGTACTCGCCACCATGGATGAATGGAACACGCGCACCCACGGCAACTCCGGCCTGACCCAGCGGGTGCGAGACAGCCGCATCAGCATGCGCGACGCCGAAGCTGAAACCATCGCCTTCCTGGAAAAATGGGTGCCCAAGGGCAAGTCGCCCATCTGCGGCAATAGCATCTGCCAGGATCGCCGCTTCCTTTATACGCACATGAAAGCGCTGGAAAGCTACTTCCACTACCGCAACCTGGATGTGTCGACGCTCAAAGAGCTGGCCGCACGCTGGGCGCCGGAAGTCAAAGACAGCTTCCATAAAGGCAGCACGCATTTGGCGTTGGATGACATTCGCGAGTCGATTGCTGAGCTGCAGCATTACCGTAAGCATTTCATCAAGGCTTGAATCTGTGGCGCCTAGCCCGGCGCCATCGCAGGCAAGCCAGCACCCACATTTTGATGTGTGAATACATTCAAGTGTGGGAGCTGGCTTGCCTGCGATGCTGTTGACGCGGTCTTTCGCCTGGCGCCCCCTTTTGGTGCCATCACCAAATGATTAGACTGCGCGCCTCATTGCAAGGATCGCCATCATGCTGTTGATGCTCTACCTCATCGCCATCACCGCCGAAGCCATGACCGGCGCGCTGTCCGCCGGGCGGCGTGGCATGGACTGGTTTGGGGTGGTGCTGATTGCTTGCGTCACGGCATTGGGCGGTGGTTCGGTGCGCGATGTGTTGCTTGGGCATTACCCGTTGACCTGGGTCAAACACCCGGAATACCTGGTGCTGACCTCCATCGCTGCGTTGGTGACGATTTTTATCGCACCGTTGATGCGCCACCTGCGTTCACTGTTCCTGGCGCTGGACGCCGTGGGCCTGGTGGCGTTCACCTTGATCGGCTGCATGACCGCCCTGGAAATGGGCCACGGCATGTTGGTGGCGTCGGTCAGCGGCGTGATCACTGGCGTATTTGGCGGCATCCTGCGGGATATTTTCTGCAACGACATCCCGCTGATCTTCCGCCGCGAGCTGTACGCCAGCGTGTCGTTCCTTGCCGCCTGGTTCTACATGCTGTGCCTTTATCTGCAGTTACCCAGCGAGCAAGCGATTCTGCTGACCTTGTTCAGCGGCTTTCTGTTGCGCCTGCTGGCCATCCGTTTTCACTGGGAAATGCCCAAGTTCGTCTACAACGACGACGTGCACTAGCGCGTAGCGTGCTGGTTGAGCGCCCACTCGACGTGTTCGCGCACCAAGTCCGATGGGTAATCCCGGCGTGCTTTCAAGGCTTCCAGCACCACAATGCTGGAGGGCGCATTGCCCAGCCCAACGGCCAGGTTGCGCAGCCAGCGTTCATAACCGGCGCGGCGTAGTGGCGAACCTTCGGTGCTGCTGAGGAATTTATCCTCGTCCCACATAAACAGTTCGGCCAGCTCGGCGTTATCCAGATTGTGCCGAGGCTTGAAATCGCCTTCGTCGGTAGGTCGGGCGAAACGATTCCACGGGCAAACGATCTGACAGTCATCGCAGCCGAACACGCGGTTGCCGATCAGCGGGCGCAGGTCTTCAGGAATCGAGCTTTTGAGCTCGATGGTGAGGTAGGAAATGCAGCGTCGTGCGTCCAGTACATAGGGGCCGACAAACGCGTTGGTGGGGCAGATATCCAGGCAAGCAGTGCAGCGGCCGCAGTGCTCGGTGGCGTGAGGCGGATCTACCGGCAGTGGCAAATCGACAAACAGCTCGCTGAGGAAGAAATAGCTGCCGGCCTTGCGATTGAGCACCAGGGTGTTTTTGCCGATCCAGCCGAGACCGGCTTGCTCGGCAATGGCTTTTTCCAGCACCGGCGCGCTGTCGACAAACGCGCGAAAGCCAAACGGGCCGATCTGGGCCTGAATGCGATCGGCCAGTTGCTGCACGCGCTTGCGGATCAGCTTGTGGTAGTCGCGGCCGAGGGCGTAACGGGATATGTAGGCTTTTTCTGGCTTGGCCAGCAACTGCGCCATTTGGGTGTCGCCTGGCAGATAATCCATGCGCAGCGAGACCACGCGCAGCGTGCCCGGCACCAGTTCATCGGGGTGCGAGCGTTTGCTGCCATGGGCGCCCATGTAGCCCATCTCGCCGTGGTAGCCCGCGTCGAGCCAGCGTTGCAGGTGCTGTTCATGCTCGCCCAGGTCCAGGCCGCTGATGCCGACTTGTTGAAAGCCCAGCTCGCGGCCCCAGTCTTTGATCGATTGGGCGAGGGCGGGCAGATCGGTGGTGATGGCAGGCATGAGACGAGGGAAACCGCAGGTGAGATAGGTATAATTCTGCCAGACATCGGAGCTTGAAGACGCATGCCGCAGACAAAACACGCAATAACCGACGTACAGCCGCTGTTGCACGGCCATTTGCCGCAACTGGCTGCACGCTCCCCGGATGCCCATAAAGGCCAGTTCGGTCACCTGCTGGTCATCGGCGGCGACCACGGCTTTGGCGGCGCCGCGCTGCTGAGCGCCGAAAGCGCCTTGCGCAGCGGCGCGGGCATGGTCTCGCTGGCCACCCGCCCTGAGCACGTCCCCGCCGCACTGGCGCGCCTGCCGGAAGTCATGACGGTTGGCGTGAGTTCGGCCAATCAGTTGATGGGGCTGCTGGAAAAAATTTCGGTGATCGTCATCGGTCCAGGCCTCGCAGAGGCGTCCTGGGGCAAAAGCCTGTTATCCGTCGCCGCTAACGCCAAACAGGCGCAAGTCTGGGATGCGGACGCCTTGAATCAACTGGCTACCGGCAGCGTCAGCCTGCCGGCCAACTCGGTGATCACGCCACATCCTGTCGAAGCAGCGCGCTTGATGGGCATGAAGACAGCCGAGGTTCAGGCCGATCGCCTTAAGGTGGCGCGCGCGTTGAGCCAGAAATTCAATGCAGTGGCTATTCTCAAGGGTGCTGGCAGTTTGATTGCCAGCCCGGACGGACGTGTTTCGCGCTGTGACCAGGGCCACCCGGCGATGGCCTCGGCGGGCCTGGGCGATGTGCTGAGTGGCCTGGTCGGCGCGTTGCTGGCCCAAGGCATGCCGGCTTATGAAGCCAGCTGCCTGGCGGTGTGGTTGCACGCCACGGCGGGTGATCGCCAAGGCACTTTCGGTCGCGGGCTGGCTGCGAGCGACCTGATACCTGCCATTCGTCAATTGCTGGAGGAGCAGTCACCGTGTCTGAAGTAACGCTTTTTCTGGGCGATGAAGACGCCATGGTTGCGTTCGGAAATCGCATTGCCCAAGTCACAAACGGCGCGGGGCTGATCTTTCTCGAAGGCGACCTGGGGGCGGGCAAGACCACGCTGTCACGCGGCATTATTCGCGGGTTGGGCCACACGGGCGCGGTAAAAAGCCCGACGTTCACCCTGGTCGAACCCTACGAGATCGGTAGGGTTCGCGCCTTCCATTTCGACCTGTATCGTCTGGTCGATCCGGAAGAACTGGAATACATGGGCATCCGTGATTACTTCGACGAAGACGCTTTGTGCCTGATCGAGTGGCCAGATAAAGGCACAGGCTTTTTGCCAAAGCCGGACCTGACCATTACCATTACGCCGCATGACCACGGACGTCAGCTGAAGTTGTTGCCCCAGAGCGCGCGCGGTGAGTCGTGGTGCGCCGCTCTGGCACTGGAATTCAAATAAAATTGGTGGGGTTAGGTATGCGCTTTCGCGCGATGGTTGCTGTCGTAGGGGTGTTGCTTGCGGCAATGACTTTCAATGCTCTGGCTGCTTCACAGGTGAAAAGTGTTCGCCTGTGGCGAGCGCCGGATAACACGCGACTGGTGTTTGACCTGTCTGGCCCGGTCCAGCACAGCGTCTTTACCCTCACGGCGCCTGATCGCCTGGTGATCGACATCAACGGTGCGACCCTGGCCGCGCCGTTGAAAGTCTCCACCGCCAACACGCCGATTACCTCGATGCGCTCGGCGCAGCGCACGCCGACCGACCTGCGAGTGGTGATCGACCTGAAAAAGGCGGTGACCCCGAAAAGCTTTGTGCTGGCGCCGAACGCCCAATACGGCAACCGCTTGGTGGTCGATCTGTTCGACAATGCCGCCGATGCCGCGCCGCCGCCTGCGCCGACGCCAAGTGTGGCGACTGTGCCGGCCGTGCCGGTCAATCCATCGCAGCCTCAGGTCAAGCTGCCACCGCCGCCGCCCGCGCCTGCGGGTAAGCGCGACATTATTGTGGTGATCGACGCCGGTCACGGCGGTGAAGACCCGGGCGCCTCCGGCTCGCGCGGCCAGCATGAAAAAGACGTGGTGCTGGCCATCGCCCGTGAACTGCAACGTCAGGTCAGTGGCATGAAAGGCTATCGCGCCGAGCTGACCCGTACCGGCGACTACTTCATTCCTTTGCGTGGCCGTACCGAAATCGCTCGCAAGAAGGGCGCCGATCTGTTCGTGTCGATCCACGCCGACGCCGCGCCATCGGCCGCTGCCTTCGGCGCTTCGGTGTTTGCCCTGTCGGATCGCGGCGCCACGTCCGAGACCGCGCGTTGGCTGGCGGACAGCGAAAACCGTTCCGACTTGATCGGCGGGGCCGGCAACGTGTCCCTCGACGACAAAGACAAAATGCTCGCCGGCGTACTGCTCGACCTGTCGATGACCGCCTCGCTGACCTCCAGCTTGAACGTCGGCCAGAAGGTCCTGAGCAACATCGGTCGCGTGACCTCGCTGCACAAACAGCGCGTGGAGCAAGCCGGGTTCATGGTGTTGAAGTCGCCGGACATTCCGTCGATCCTGGTCGAAACCGGGTTTATCTCCAACTCCAACGAAGCCTCGAAGCTGGCCAGCGCCAGCCACCAGCAGGCTTTGGCGCGCTCGATCAGCGCCGGCATTCGCCAGTTCTTCCAGCAGAACCCGCCGCCGGGCACCTACATTGCCTGGCTGCGTGACTCCGGGAAAATCGCCCAGGGCCCACGTGACCATCGCGTGCAGCCTGGCGACACCCTGGCGATGCTGGCCGTGCGTTTTCAGGTGTCGGCCGCTACCTTGCGCAGCGCCAATAACCTGAAGACCGACGAGTTGAAAGTCGGCCAGGTGTTAACCATCCCTGGCACCGAATTGGCGGCGCAGTAATGAGCGAATCAGTCTTGAACAGTGGCTCGCGCATCGAGCTGCTCAGCCCGCGCCTGGCCAACCAGATTGCCGCGGGCGAGGTGGTTGAGCGCCCGGCGTCAGTGATCAAGGAGCTGCTGGAAAACAGCATCGACTCCGGCGCCAAGCGCATTGATGTCGACGTGGAACAGGGCGGCGTCAAGCTGCTGCGCGTGCGCGATGACGGCAGTGGCATCTCTTCCGAAGACCTGCCGCTGGCCCTGGCGCGTCACGCCACCAGCAAGATTCGCGACCTGGAAGACCTTGAACGGGTGATGAGCCTGGGTTTTCGCGGTGAGGCGCTGGCGTCTATCAGCTCGGTGGCGCGCCTGACCCTGACTTCGCGCACCCGCAGCGCCGAGCAGGCCTGGCAAGTGGAAACCGAAGGCCGCGACATGGCGCCCAGGGTCCAGCCGGCGGCGCACCCGGTGGGCACTTCGGTGGAAGTGCGCGACCTGTTCTTCAATACCCCGGCGCGGCGCAAATTCCTCAAGGCCGAAAAAACCGAATTCGATCACCTGCAAGAAGTCATCAAGCGCCTGGCCTTGGCGCGTTTCGACGTGGCGTTTCACTTGCGCCATAACGGCAAGACCATCCTCAGCCTGCACGAAGCCCATGACGACGCGGCGCGCGCTCGGCGTGTGTCGGCAATCTGCGGCGCGGGTTTCCTGGAGCAGGCGCTGCCGATCGAGATCGAACGCAATGGCTTGCGGCTGTGGGGCTGGGTGGGTTTGCCAACCTTTTCCCGTAGTCAGGCGGACTTGCAGTATTTTTTCGTGAATGGCCGCGCGGTGCGCGACAAGCTGGTGGCTCACGCGGTGCGTCAGGCCTACCGCGACGTGCTGTTCAACGGGCGGCATCCTACGTTTGTTCTGTTTTTTGAGGTCGATCCGTCGGTGGTCGACGTCAACGTGCACCCGACCAAACACGAAGTGCGCTTCCGTGACGGGCGCATGGTGCATGACTTCCTTTATGGCACCTTGCACCGCGCCCTGGGCGATGTGCGCCCGGATGATCAGCTGTCTGCGCCGATCGTGACGGCCGTTGTGCGGCCGAGCGGCCCGGAAGCCGGCGAGTTCGGCCCCCAGGGCGAAATGAGCCTGGCGGCCAACCTGCTGCAATCGCCACAGCCTCAGCCTGCTTACACGGCGCCGGGTTCCGGGTCGGGCGCGGGTTATCAGTATCAATACACGCCGCGTCCGCAGTCGGCAGTGCCGGTGGCAGAAGCCCAGGCGGCCTATCGCGAGTTTTTCGCGCCGCTGCCGGGGGCCGAGCCCACTGCTGTCGCGTTGCCAGAAGGTGGCGGTGATATCCCGCCGCTGGGCTATGCGCTGGCGCAACTCAAGGGCATCTACATTCTGGCGGAAAACGCCCACGGCCTGGTGCTGGTGGACATGCACGCCGCCCATGAGCGGATCATGTACGAGCGCTTGAAGATCGCCATGGCCAGCGAAGGCCTCAGCGGCCAGCCATTGCTGGTGCCCGAATCCCTGGCCGTCAGCCAGCGTGAAGCCGATTGCGCTGAGGAGCACCACAGCGTGTTCCAGAAACTGGGGTTCGAGTTGCAGCGCCTGGGCCCGGAAACCCTGGCGATCCGCCAGATTCCTGCACTGCTCAAGCAAGCTGAAGCTAACCGTCTGGTCGCCGACGTACTCGCGGACCTGATGGAATACGGCACCAGTGACCGCATCCAGGCACACATCAACGAACTGCTCGGCACCATGGCCTGCCACGGCGCGATCCGCGCCAACCGCCGGCTGGCCTTGCCAGAAATGAACGGTTTGCTGCGCGACATGGAAAACACCGAGCGCAGCGGCCAATGCAACCACGGCCGACCGACCTGGACCCAGATGGGCCTGGACGATCTGGACAAACTGTTCTTGCGCGGCCGTTGATGAGCGCCTTGCCCCCCGCAATCTTCCTGATGGGCCCCACGGCTGCCGGCAAGACTGACCTGGCCATCGAGCTGACCAAGGTGTTGCCGTGCGAGCTGATCAGTGTCGACTCTGCCCTGGTTTACCGGGACATGGACATCGGCACGGCCAAGCCTTCAAAAGCGCTGCTGGCCGAGTATCCGCATAAGCTGATCGACATTATCGACCCGGCCGAAAGCTATTCTGCGGCAGATTTCCGCACCGATGCCTTGGCCGCCATGGCCGAAATCACCGCGCGGGGCAATATTCCGCTGCTGGTGGGCGGCACGATGCTCTACTACAAGGCGTTGCAGGAAGGTCTGGCGGATATGCCGCCGGCCGACGCGCAGGTTCGCGCCGAACTCGAGGAAGAGGCTGCACGCCTTGGCTGGCAAGCCCTGCACGACCAATTGGCGGCGGTTGACCCGGTGTCGGCGGCGCGCATTCATCCCAATGACCCGCAGCGACTCACTCGCGCCCTGGAAGTCTGGCGGGTCAGCGGCCAGACAATGACTGAACATCGGCTGAAACAAACTGCGCAAAGTGCTGACGCAGGCGCGTCTGGACAGGCAGTATTACCCTATACTGTGGCGAATCTGGCCATTGCTCCGGCAAATCGTCAGGTGCTGCATGAACGAATTGCACAAAGATTCACAATTATGTTGGAACAGGGGTTTGTGGATGAGGTCGTAGCACTGCGTTCCCGAGGTGACCTGCATGCTGGGTTGCCGTCGATACGTGCTGTTGGCTACCGCCAAGTCTGGGATCATCTGGATGGCAAGCTGACGTCAGCCGAAATGCAGGAGCGCGGCATCATTGCCACGCGCCAATTGGCGAAACGCCAGTTCACCTGGTTGCGCAGCTGGAGCGATTTGCACTGGCTGGACAGCCTGGACAGCGACAATCTGTCACGCGCCTTGAAATACTTGGGAACGGTCTCCATATTGAGCTGAGTCCTTGCAATTGCCGTCTATCCTTGGGGGTGTGACGGCCATAAGCTATCTATTTTCCGAATTTTATTATTGATCCTTAAAGGAGTGCGGCACATGTCAAAAGGGCATTCGCTACAAGACCCTTACTTGAATACTTTACGTAAAGAGAAAGTGGGGGTTTCCATCTACCTGGTCAACGGGATCAAGCTGCAAGGCACGATCGAGTCGTTCGACCAGTTCGTGATCCTGCTGAAAAACACCGTCAGCCAGATGGTTTACAAGCACGCTATCTCGACAGTCGTTCCCGTTCGTCCTATCCGTCTGCCTAGCGCAACTGATACCGAACAGGGTGACGCTGAGCCAGGTAACGCCTGATAGGAGTCTCCTTTGTTCTTTGAGCGCCACGGTGGTGGTGAGCGAGTAATCCTCGTTCACTTGGATGGACAGGACCCTGAGGCGCGCGAAGATCCGCAGGAGTTTCAGGAGTTGGCAAATTCGGCCGGCGCCGAGACCGTTGCGTTTTTTAACGTACCGCGTCATCGGCCAACCGCCAAATTCCTGATCGGCAGCGGCAAGGTCGAGGAACTGCGCGACCTGGTCCATGCTGAAGAAGCCGATCTGGTGATCTTCAATCACACCCTCACGCCTAGTCAGGAACGTAACCTCGAACGTGTTTTCGAGTGTCGCGTGATCGACCGTACAGGTCTGATTCTCGATATTTTCGCCCAACGCGCCCGTACCCATGAAGGCAAGCTCCAGGTCGAACTGGCCCAGCTTGACCACATGAGCACCCGGCTGGTTCGCGGCTGGACTCACCTTGAGCGTCAGGGTGGCGGTATCGGCATGCGCGGTCCGGGTGAAACCCAGCTGGAAACCGACCGCCGTCTGCTGCGGGTTCGCCTGCGTCAGATCAAGGGTCGCCTGGAAAAAGTGCGCAGCCAGCGTGAGCAATCGCGTCGCGGCCGCATGCGGGCGGATATCCCTACCGTTTCCCTGGTGGGCTATACCAACGCCGGCAAATCCACCCTGTTCAATAACGTGACGAAATCGGACGTGTACGCGGCCGACCAACTGTTCGCCACCCTCGACCCGACCTTGCGCCGTCTGGAACTGGACGACCTGGGGCCGATTGTCCTGGCCGACACCGTGGGTTTCATTCGTCACTTGCCTCACAAGCTGGTCGAGGCGTTTCGGTCTACGCTCGAAGAGTCGAGCAATTCCGACCTGCTGTTGCACGTGATCGATGCGGCCGAACCGGATCGCATGTTGCAAATCGAGCAGGTGATGGTGGTGCTGGGCGAGATTGGTGCACAGGACTTGCCGATCCTCGAGGTCTATAACAAACTCGATTTGCTTGAAGGCGTTGAGCCACAAATTCAGCGTGATGAAGACGGCAAGCCCCAGCGGGTCTGGCTGTCGGCGCGCGATGGCAGTGGTTTGGAATTGCTTGAACAAGCCATTGCCGAGTTGCTGGGCAGCGATTTGTTTGTCGGCACCTTGCGCTTGCCTCAGCGTTTTGCTCGACTGCGTGCACAGTTTTTCGAGCTGGGCGCCGTACAGAAAGAAGAATACGACGAAGAAGGTGTCAGCTTGCTGGCCGTTCGATTGCCGCGCTCGGAGCTGAATCGGCTGGTCAGCCGTGAAGGTGTGGTGCCGACGGAGTTCATCGAACAACACACTTTGCAATAAAAGCCTCCGAAAGCGGTTGTGCCGCAGTAGCAGGCATTCTGTAGCATTGGTCGGCGCGCCGTGGGTGCGTCTTTGCTTTATCAGATGGAGAGCGCTATGGCTTGGAATGAGCCGGGTGGCAACTCGAATAATCAGGATCCTTGGGGTGGTAAGCGCCGCAATAATGGTGACCGCAAGGGGCCACCGGATCTCGACGAGGCCTTCCGAAAGCTGCAGGAAAGCCTGAATGGGTTGTTCGGTGGTGGGAAAAAACGTGGTGGTGACGACGGCGGTCGCACAAGCAAGGGCGGTGGCTATGGCCTGCTGGGCCTGGGTCTTGTCGTGCTCGCAGCCGTGTGGCTGTACAGCGCGGTTTACGTCGTGGACGAGCAGGAGCAGGCCGTGGTGCTGCGCTTCGGCAAGTACTACGAGACTGTCGGCCCGGGCCTGAATATCTACTTCCCCCCGATCGACAAGAAGTACATGGAAAACGTCACGCGTGAGCGTGCCTATACCAAGCAGGGCCAGATGCTGACCGAAGACGAGAACATCGTCGAAGTGCCGCTGACCGTGCAGTACAAGATCAGTAACCTGCAGGACTTCGTGCTGAACGTTGATCAGCCGGAAATCAGCCTGCAACACGCAACCGAAAGTGCACTGCGTCACGTGGTCGGTTCCACCGCCATGGACCAGGTGCTGACCGAAGGTCGTGAATTGATGGCCAGCGAGATCAAGGAGCGCCTGCAACGGTTCCTCGACACTTATCGCACCGGTATCACCGTTACCCAGGTGAACGTACAGAGCGCAGCTGCACCGCGCGAAGTGCAGGAAGCCTTTGACGACGTGATCCGCGCCCGTGAAGACGAGCAGCGTTCGCGCAACCAGGCAGAGACCTATGCCAACGGCGTCGTGCCGGAAGCGCGCGGTCAGGCCCAGCGTATCCTCGAGGATGCCAATGGTTACCGCGACGAAGTGGTTTCCCGCGCCAAGGGTGAGGCGGATCGCTTCACCAAGCTGGTCGCCGAGTACCGCAAGGCTCCGGAAGTCACGCGTGAGCGTCTGTACCTGGACACCATGCAGGAAGTCTTCAGCAATACCAGCAAGGTTCTCGTGACCGGCAGCAAAGGTGGGCAGAACAACCTGCTGTACCTGCCGCTGGACAAGATGATCGAAGGTGGTCGTAGCAGCACCAGCGCACCGGCTACCGGTTCGACCGCTGCTGCCAATGAAGCGAGCGCCCGTGCGGCCGCTGACTTGCTGCAACAGCAAACACGTACCAGGGAGAGTCGTTGATGAGCAATAAATCGCTGACCGCCCTGATTGTGGGCGTCGTCGTGGTCATCGCTGCCTGGAACTGCTTCTACATCGTGTCTCAGACCGAGCGCGCGGTGTTGCTGCAATTCGGTCGTGTGGTCCAGGCGGATGTCCAGCCGGGCCTGCATGTGAAAGTCCCCTACGTGAACCAGGTGCGCAAGTTCGACGGCCGCCTGATGACCCTGGATGCACCGACACAGCGCTTCCTGACCCTGGAAAAGAAAGCCGTGATGGTTGACGCCTACGCCAAGTGGCGCGTCAAGGATGCCGAGCGTTTCTACACCGCGACATCCGGCCTCAAGCAGATTGCCGACGAGCGTTTGTCGCGCCGTCTGGAATCGGGCCTGCGTGACCAGTTCGGTAAACGCACCCTGCACGAGGTGGTGTCCGGTGAGCGTGATGCGCTGATGGCTGACATCACGCGTTCGCTGAACACCATGGCTGAAAAAGAGCTGGGCATCGAGGTTGTTGATGTCCGGGTCAAGGCGATCGACCTGCCCAAGGAAGTGAACCGCAGCGTGTTCGAGCGTATGAGCACCGAGCGTGAGCGTGAAGCCCGTGAGCACCGCGCCAAAGGTAACGAGTTGGCCGAAGGTATCCGTGCGGATGCCGACCGTCAGCGCCGTGTACTGCTGGCAGAAGCCTATCGCGAGTCTGAAGAGGCCCGTGGTGATGGCGATGCTCAAGCTGCGGCGATCTACGCCAAGGCTTACGGTCAGGATCAGGAGTTCTACGCGTTCTACCGTAGCCTGCGCGCTTACCGTGAAAGCTTCGCGAACAAAACCGACGTCATGGTGCTGGACCCAAGCAGCGACTTCTTCCGCTACCTGGAAAAGTCCAAGTAACCAGCCGGTGATTCTGTAGGACACACTCCGTCGGGCGGCTAAAATGCCTGGCGGGGTGATCCTTTCAGAAAACGGGTGTATGATGCGGCAGCCGGGAAATTCCCGGCTTTTTTGCGTCTGCATGTTTGATTGTTGTGGTGCGTTGCAGACGCCACAGGTTTTTCGAGGAAAGTGCCCGACGAGGCCGCTAGCAGGCCATTCGTCACGTCGTTCTTGCGCGTTGTTTATGCAGGGGCCGGGCATTTTCTGCTTCACTCAGGGCTCGGCCGAGGGCTGGCCGCCCGGATCATAGGGGAATGGCGTAATGGCAACGGTAGACCGCTGGCTGCTGCCAGATGGCATCGAAGAAGTACTGCCACCAGAAGCTGCGCGCATTGAAGTAGCGCGTCGCCAGGTGTTGGATCTGTTCCAGAGCTGGGGTTACGAGTTTGTCGTGACCCCCCATATCGAGTACCTGGAATCCCTGCTGACCGGCGCGGGCCAGGACCTGGATCTGCGCACCTTCAAGGTCATCGACCCGCAATCGGGTCGGCAAATGGGCTTTCGCGCCGACATCACGCCGCAAGTGGCGCGGATCGATGCGCACACCCTGCGCCGCGAAGGTCCCAGCCGTCTTTGCTATGCCGGCAGCGTGCTGCATGCGCAACCGCGTGCCTTGTCGTCTTCGCGTAGCCCGATTCAATTGGGCGCCGAGTTGTACGGTGATGCCAGCCCGAGCAGCGACGTTGAAGTGATCAGCTTGATGCTGGCCATGCTGCAACTGGCTGACGTGCCGGATGTGCACATGGATCTGGGCCACGTCGGTATCTACCGTGGCCTGGCCCGCGCGGCCGGTTTGTCCGGTGAAGTGGAGCAGCAGTTGTTCGATGCCCTGCAACGCAAGGCTATCGATGAAGTGATCGCCCTTACCGAGGGTGTACCTGCTGACCTCGCCGGCATGCTGCGTGCGCTGGTTGACCTGTGCGGTGGCCGTGAAGTGCTGGTGGCTGCGCGCGAGCGCCTGGCCAATGCGCCGGCGCCCGTATTGGCGGCGCTCGATGACGTGCTGGCGATTGCCGAGCGTTTGTCGGCGCGCTTCCCGCAACTGCCGCTGTATTTTGACCTGGGCGAATTGCGCGGCTACCACTACCACACCGGTGTGGTGTTCGCCGTGTTTGTACCGGGTGTTGGCCAGGCCATCGCCCAAGGCGGTCGTTATGACGATATCGGCGCCGACTTCGGTCGCGCCCGTCCGGCAACCGGCTTTTCCACCGATTTGAAAACCCTGGTGACCCTGGGGCGTGCTGAGGTCGAGCTGCCGTCTGGTGGCGTCTGGATGCCCGACAGCACGGACGCAGCACTCTGGCAGCAGGTTTGCCAGTTGCGCAGTGAGGGTCAGCGTGTCGTCCAGGCTTTGCCTGGGCAGCCATTGGCCGCCGCCCGTGAAGCGGACTGCGACCGGCAATTGATTCTGCAGAACGGGCTTTGGCAAGTATCGCCACTGGCTTCTTGAGTTTTCCTGCCGGCCATCGCCGGCACCAAGTTTGCGCGAATGAGGACAAGTGTTATGGGTAAGAATGTCGTAGTCCTGGGCACCCAATGGGGTGATGAGGGCAAAGGCAAGATCGTTGATCTGCTGACCGAACATGCTGCCGCCGTAGTGCGCTACCAAGGTGGCCACAACGCTGGCCACACCCTGGTCATCGATGGCGAAAAAACCGTCTTGCACCTGATCCCGTCGGGCGTATTGCGCGAAGGCGTACAGTGCCTGATCGGCAACGGCGTGGTGGTTGCACCTGACGCCCTACTGCGCGAGATCACCAAGCTGGAAGAAAAGGGTGTGCCGGTGCGCGAGCGCCTGCGTATCAGCCCGTCCTGCCCGCTGATCCTGTCCTTCCACGTTGCGCTGGACCAGGCCCGTGAAAAGGCCCGTGGCGAGCTGAAGATCGGTACTACCGGTCGCGGCATCGGCCCGGCCTACGAAGACAAGGTTGCACGTCGTGGCCTGCGTGTGGGCGACCTGCTCAATATGCCGCGCTTTGAAGACAAGCTGCGTGAACTGGTGGATTACCACAACTTCATGCTCGTTGGTTATTACAAAGAGCCGGCCATTGAATTCGAAAAGACCCTGGCCGAGTGCAAAGAGTACGCCGAGCTGCTTAAGCCGCTGATGCTCGACGTGACGGCTGAGCTGCACGACCTGCGTCGCGCCGGCAAAGACATCATGTTCGAAGGCGCCCAGGGCTCGTTGCTCGACATCGACCACGGCACCTACCCGTACGTGACCAGCTCCAACACCACCGCTGGCGGCGTTGCTACCGGTTCGGGTGTCGGCCCGATGTTCCTGGACTACATCCTGGGCATCACCAAGGCTTACACCACGCGCGTAGGTTCGGGCCCGTTCCCGACTGAGCTGTTCGACGAAGTCGGCGCGCACCTGGCCAAGCAAGGTCATGAGTTCGGCGCCACCACCGGCCGTGCTCGTCGTTGCGGCTGGTTCGACGCGGTTATCCTGCGTCGCGCTATTGATGTGAACAGCATCTCGGGCATCTGCCTGACCAAGCTGGACGTACTCGACGGTCTGGAAACCATCAACATCTGCGTCGGTTACAAAGACGCAGACGGTAAGGACGTTGCGCCGACCGACGCTGACAGCTACGTGGGCCTGCAGCCTGTGTACGAAGAAGTGCCGGGCTGGACCGAGTCCACCGTGGGTGCCAAAACCCTGGAAGAGCTGCCAGCCAACGCTCGTGCTTACATCAAGCGCGTTGAAGAGCTGATCGGTGCGCCAATCGACATTATTTCGACGGGCCCGGACCGCAACGAGACCATCGTTCTGCGCCACCCGTTCGCTTAATAAGCTGTTGATGTAAAAAGCAAAGGGCTCCTTCGGGAGCCCTTTTTCGTATCCGGCTGGCAAACGGCACGACCCTTGCTATGGTTCTTTCTTTCGCGGTGCTATCAAATTAATGGCACCCGTGGTGGAGGGATTTCCAGTGTCTGCCGTTCTCTCATTGTTACAAAGCCGGCTGTTGCGGCCGGTGTTCGTTACCCTTGGTATCGCTCTTTTGGTGCAAGTGCTGGTCGCCGTCGCTCTGACGCGGAGCACGGTCGGTGCATTGGAAGCTGATCTGGGCAACCGCCTGGGTATCGACAGCCAGAAACTGTCCGGCGAGCTGGCGCAAGCCGGCAAGGAAGTCACCTCCAGTCTGGACAGTTTGTCTTCGAGCACGCGCCAGCGTCTGACGGCGGGGCTTTCCACGCGCTTGCAGGATGAGCAGAAGCAACTGCGTGCGACCCTGGAAAAAGACCTGCAAGACTCGGCCAGCGACATGGCACAACTGCTGGCCTCGGTGGCGCCACGCGCCATGTGGGACAGCGACGTGCCGACACTGTCGGAGTTCGCCCGGCGTGCCCAGCGCAATCCCAACGTGTTGTTCGTCGTCTACGACGATGCAGCCGGCGAGCATCTGACCCGTTATCTGAACCGCGACAACCCGATCAACCAGGCATTGCTGGCCAAAGGTCAGGGCGACCGTGCGCTGGATAAAGTCCTGGATGCGGCGAAAAATGATCCCGCCGTGTTCTACGTCGAGGCGTCCATCAGCCCCAACGGCGTAGAGATTGGCAAGGTGCGCATGGGCGTTTCGACCGCGGCGGTAGAAACCGACCTGGCGGCACTGGATAAGCGTTTTGCCGCACTGATTGCCAGCAGTGATCAATTGGTGGGCGACAGCCTCAAGGGGGCTGCCGCAGACAGCGCGGCAGCCATGGGCGCGCGCCTGCAATCGGCGCAAGCCACCGCGACACAGATGACCGCCAACACCACCAGCGCCGTGCAGGAGGCCGCGGGCACCTTGCGCTGGCGCATCGGCATGGGGCTGGCGATGGTTGGGTTCGGCGTATTGCTGCTGATCGCTGTCGTGCTGGGGCGCCGTGTGGTCAATCGTCTGAAGCTGCTGATTGCGGCCATGGATGATCTGGCGGCGGGCGAGGGCGACCTCACCAAGCGCGTGCAAATCAGCAGCAAGGACGAGATCGGCGACATGGCCTCGGCGGTCAATCGCTTTGTGGATAAGTTGCAGCCCATCGTGCGCGAGGCCGGCGATGTGGCCCAGCGCACCGGCGTGGAAATCGGCGCGATGACGTTACGCAATGCCGGCGCTGATGCGGCGGCGGGCCTGCAGCGTGATGAGGTGGCCGAGAGCTTGCGCGCGCTGTCGCAAATGGCCGATGAGGCCCAGGCCGAAAGCCACGCGATGCAGGCGGCGTTGCAGCAGGTGGTGGATATTCGCCAGGCCACGGATGAAAACTCGCGGACGTCGGCGGAAGTTGGCAGCTTGATCGAGGCGTTGGCCGGGCAGGTGCAAGCCGGCTCCCAGGTCATTGAGCGGCTGGCTCAGCAAAGCGAGCAAATTGAAGTGGTGCTCACAGTGATTCATGGCATTGCCGAGCAGACCAACCTGCTGGCGCTCAACGCGGCCATCGAAGCGGCGCGTGCCGGTGAGACCGGGCGTGGTTTTGCGGTCGTGGCCGATGAAGTGCGGGCGCTGGCGAGTAAAACCCAAAGCTCGACCGGTGATATCCAGGCGCACATCGTGGCGTTGCAGCAAGGCGCGCGCGAGGCGGTGGAAACTATCGGCAAGGCCGGGCGTCAGGCCAATGAAGGTTTGCTGGTGCTGCGCGACAGCGTGCGCTTGCAGCAAACGGTGCAGGCTTCAGTGGAGCAGGTGCACGCAGCAATTGGGTTGGCGACGCGCGCGGCTGAGCATCAGGCGCAGGGTGCGCATGCGGTGCGTGGGCGGGTCGAGGTGATTCATGCCCAGGCCGAGCGTGCTGCGCAGGCGGTGGTTGAGACTACCGCCAGTGGCAAGGTGCTGGATGGGTTGGCGGCGCAGTTGAAGGCGAGCCTGGGGCAGTTTCGGGCTTAGCGCCGCCTGTACCGGCGCTATCGCAGGCAAGCCAGCTCCCACATTGGAATGCACTCGAATGTGGGAGCTGGCTTGCCTGCGATAGCGGTCTCAGCGGCTCAGATACATCCGAGTCGTCAGCAGATACACCGGCAACCCCGACACCAGAATCAACAACGCCGCATAAGGCGCCGCCGCCGCGAACTCCACATTCGAGGTATGCGCCCACACGGCCGTCGCCAGCGTGTTCAGCCCCGTCGGACTGAGCAGCAACGTCGCCGTCAATTCCTTCATCGCATCCAGAAACACCAGCGCAAACGCCGCGCCCAATGCCGGGAAAATAATTGGCAAGGTCACCCGGCAAAATGCGCTGAACGACGAGGCGCCCAGCGTGCGCGCTGCCTCTTCCAGTTGCGGCGCCGCCTTGTTCAAGGCCGTACGGATCGGCGCCTGTGCCAGTGGCAAAAACAGCAGCGCATAGGCAATCAAAAGCAGCGCGGAAGTCTGGTACAGCACCGGCACGTAATGCAGGGCGAAATACACCAGCGTCAATGCGATCACCAAGCCGGGCAGGGCATGCAGCAGGTACGGCAGGCGCTCGGCCCAGATCGCCAGTTGGCCTTTGTAGCGCACCACCAGCAGCCCGACCGGTACGGCCAACACCAGGCAAAGCGCCGCGCCGCCCAGTGACAGTGCCAGCGACGACAGCAGTGCCTCACTGATCTCGGCCACGGGAAACGCTGCCGATGAGCCCACCGCCAGCCAATACCCAAGCATCCCCAGTGGAATGCCGCTGCCAATGATCGCCAGCGCCAGGCAATATACCTGACCCAAGGCGGCCCACTTGCCCAGCTTGACCTGTTCGGCATGCCGCGCGGCGCCCTGGCCGATGCGCACGTGCCGGCCCTTGCCGCGCACGCGCAGCTCCAGCCACAGCAGCGTCAGGCACATCACCAGCAACACCGCCGACAGCATCGCGGCGTTGGCATTGCTGAATTCGAGTTCAAATTGTTGGTAGATCGCGGTGGTAAAGGTTTGCAGGCCGATGATCGACAGCGCGCCGAACTCCACCAGCATATGCAAAGCAATCAACAGCGCCCCGGCCAGTAGCGAAGGCCACAGCAAGGGCAGTGTGATACGAAAAAAGACGCCCCAGCGATTCAGCCCCAAGGTGCGGGCCGACTCTTCCAGGGAAGGATCAAGATTGCGCAGCGTCGCCGCCACCGGCAGAAACACCAGCGGGTATTTGGACAGGGTCATCACCAGGATCGCCCCGCCCAGGCCTTCGAAGTTGGCGCTCAGTGACACCCAGGTAAAGCTGCTGACAAACGCCGGTACCGCAAACGGCAGGCACAGGATCACGCCCCATATGCGCCGCCCGGGCAAGTTGCTGCGCTCGAGCAGCCACGCCAGGGACAGGCCGATCACGCCGCAGGCGACCGTCACACCAATCATCAGCGCCAGGGTGTTGCGCAGCAGCCCGAATACATAGGGGCGCCACAAAAGGTGTATCGCCTCCGCCCAGCCCGCCTGCCATGCTTTGGTCCCGACATAGACCAGCGGCAGCAGGCTCAAGCCAACCAGAAACAGGACGGGGATTAGCAACCAGATCGACGGGCGCTTGCGTCGCGGGCTCAAACCCCCGCGCAAGGTAGGGGCGGATAGCGATGGGTTCATCAGTTCAAGCCAACGTCACGTTCCAGGTCCAGGGCTTCTTCGGCATTGCCAAGGTCCGCAGGGGTGACTTTCGGCGGTTGCAGCTCGCTGAACGGCTTGAGGCCACGGTTGGATTCCATGCCCTTGCGCAGCGGGTATTCGGCCGAGGTGTTGGTGATCACGCGCTGGCCTTCTTCGCTGGCCATGAAGGCGAGCAACTGTTGGGCTTCCTTGGGGTGCTTGCTGGATTTCAGCGCGGCAGCCGAAGACACGGTGATCAGACCGCCCGCGTCGCCATCGGTGAAGTAATGCAGCTGGGAATCCAGGTTGGTTTTTTCCTTCTTCAGGGCAAACCAGTAGTAGTTATTCACCAGCACGGTGGCGACTTCGCCGTTTTCCACAGCCTTGAGGGCGACCATGTTGTTGCTGTAGACCTTGCCGAACGCGCGCAAGCCGGTCAGCCATTCTTCAGCGGCTTCGCGGCCGTGCAGTTTGATGATCGCCACGGCTTGTTCCTGGAACGCGCCGCTGGTAGGGACGAAGCCGACTTTGCCTTGCCACTCGGGGCCGGCGAAATCCAGAACCGACTTGGGCAGGTCTTTTTCGGCGATCAGTTTGGGGTTGAACGCGACAACGCGGGTGCGTGCGGTGACGCCCATCCAGTCGCCGTTGCTGCCGACGTAATCCTTGGGCAATACGTCGAGGGTGCTGGCATCAATCTTGGCCAGCAGGCCTTGTTCGCCAAGCTTGTTCAGTGGCGGCGACTCTTCGGTGTAGATCACGTCGGCAGGGGAGCGGTCGCCTTCTTCCACGACCTGGCTGGCCAGCTGGTTGCTGCTGCCCTTGCGCACGTTGACGTGAATGCCGGTCTTGGCTTCGAAGGCCTTGGCGAGTTCATCGCCGACCTCCTTGTGTTGGCCGTTGTACAAGGTCAGTGCAACCTTGTCGGCAGAATAGGCAGCGGGCGAGAGCAGGGTCAGGCCGAGCAGAGTGATGGTCAGGCCACGCAGAAGGGATGTCTTGAGACGGGTATCGCGGATCATCATCCGGGGTTTTCCTCACTTGAGTGCAACAAATCCTTACAAGGATAAACGATAAAACTTCTCAAGTGCGGACAAGCGGGGAAATCGCCAGGCAGGTTTTCAAACCCCGGAAACGAAAAAACCCGCTTTCGCGGGTTTGATCTGAATTTGGTGCCCAGGAGAAGACTCGAACTTCCACGACCTTGCGATCACCAGCACCTGAAGCTGGCGTGTCTACCAATTTCACCACCTGGGCTTATCAACAACGCTTGCGCCGTTGATGGAGCGAACTATACGGAGGGCTTTTTGATCTGTAAACCCCTGATTCAAAAATATAAATCAAGATTCTCGTTAAAAATCAAAGGCCTGAAACGCAAAAACCCGCTTTCGCGGGTTTTTGGAGACTCGAGGCAGAACCTTGAGTTTGAAATTGGTGCCCAGGAGAAGACTCGAACTTCCACGACCTTGCGATCACCAGCACCTGAAGCTGGCGTGTCTACCAATTTCACCACCTGGGCCCTTGCGATCACCAGCACCTGAAGCTGGCGTGTCTACCAATTTCACCACCTGGGCAGCATCAACAACGTTGCCGTCGTCGATGGCGCGCACTATACGGAGGCGATTTTGCGCTGTAAAGCCCTGCTATGAAAAAATCCTGGAAAATTTCGTCAATGGTCGTGCAAGGTGCGTTCCGAGGGCGACAAAGGCCTATAAAACGCTTGTTGATGCCTGAAATTTCCCGTTTCAATACGCGTATGCCAAACTAACCCGCATATAGACAAGGTGAAAACTCTCTAATGGCCGATTGGCAGTCCCTCGATCCCGAGGCCGCTCGTGAAGCGGAAAAATATGAAAACCCTATTCCTAGCCGCGAACTGATCCTGGCGCATCTCGCCGATCGTGGTTCGCCTGCTAGCCGCGAGCAGTTGGTTGAAGAATTCGGTCTGACCACCGAAGACCAGCTCGAAGCCCTGCGCCGCCGTTTGCGTGCCATGGAGCGCGATGCCCAACTGATCTACACCCGCCGAGGCACTTACGCGCCTGTGGACAAGCTCGACCTGATCCTTGGCCGCATCGCCGGCCACCGTGACGGCTTCGGCTTCCTGATTCCGGACGACGGCAGTGACGACCTGTTCATGAGCCCGGCGCAAATGCGCCTGGTGTTCGACGGCGACCGTGCCCTGGCGCGCGTTTCCGGCCTGGACCGTCGTGGTCGCCGTGAAGGCGTGATCGTCGAAGTGGTGTCGCGTGCCCACGAGTCCATCGTCGGCCGTTACTTCGAAGAAGGCGGCATCGGCTTTGTCGTGCCGGATAACCCGAAGGTCCAGCAGGAAGTGCTGATCACCCCGGGCCGCAATGGCGCCGCCAAGGTCGGCCAGTTCGTCGAGGTGAAAATCACCCACTGGCCAACTGCGCGCTTCCAGCCGCAGGGCGACATCGTTGAAGTGGTCGGCAATTACATGGCGCCGGGCATGGAAATCGACGTTGCGTTGCGCACCTACGATATCCCTCACGTCTGGCCAGAGGCTGTGCTCAAAGAAGCCGCCAAGCTCAAGCCGGAAGTGGAAGAGAAAGACAAAGAAAAACGCATCGACCTGCGCCATCTGCCGTTCGTCACCATTGACGGCGAAGATGCCCGCGACTTCGACGATGCGGTTTACTGCGAAGCCAAGCCTGGCAAGCTGCGCCTGTTCTCCGGTGGCTGGAAGTTGTTCGTCGCGATTGCCGACGTGTCCAGCTATGTGAAAATCGGTTCGGCCCTGGATAACGAAGCCCAGGTGCGCGGCAACTCCGTGTACTTCCCGGAGCGCGTGATCCCGATGCTGCCTGAGCAGCTGTCCAACGGCCTGTGCTCGCTGAACCCGAAAGTCGACCGTTTGGCCATGGTGTGCGAGATGACTATCTCGAAAACCGGCGAAATGACTGACTACCAGTTCTACGAGGCAGTGATCCACTCCCAGGCGCGCCTGACCTACAACAAGGTCAGCACCATTCTGGAACAGCCGAAAACCAGCGAAGCCAAAGCCTTGCGTGGTGAGTACGGCCATGTCGTGCCGCACCTCAAGCAGCTGTATTCGCTGTACAAGGTATTGCTCGGCGCTCGTCATGTGCGTGGCGCGATCGACTTTGAAACCCAGGAAACCCGAATCGTCTTCGGCTCCGAGCGCAAGATCGCGGCGATCACCCCGACCACGCGTAACGATGCTCACAAGCTGATCGAGGAATGCATGCTGGCCGCCAACGTGGCCACTGCCGAATTCCTGAAAAAGCACGAAATTCCTGCGCTGTACCGCGTGCACGACGGCCCGCCGCCGGAGCGTCTGGAGAAGCTGCGCGCGTTCCTCGGTGAGCTTGGCCTGTCCCTGCACAAAGGCAAGGACGGCCCGACGCCGAAGGACTACCAGGCACTGCTGGCAAGCATCAAGGACCGTCCGGATTACCACGTGATCCAGACCGTGATGTTGCGCTCTCTGAGCCAGGCGGTGTACAGCGCGGATAACCAGGGCCACTTCGGCCTGAATTACGAGGCGTACACCCACTTCACCTCGCCGATTCGCCGTTACCCGGACCTGCTCACGCACCGCGCGATCCGCAGTGTGATCCATTCCAAGCAGAACACCCCGCACGTCAAGCGCGCCGGTGCCATGACCATTCCGAAGGCGCGGATCTATCCGTACGACGAAGCGGCCCTGGAGCAGTTGGGCGAGCAGTGCTCCATGAGCGAGCGCCGTGCCGACGAAGCCACCCGCGACGTAGTGAACTGGCTCAAGTGCGAGTTCATGAAGGATCGCGTTGGCGAATCGTTCCCGGGTGTGATCACCGCCGTGACCGGCTTTGGCCTGTTCGTCGAGCTGACCGACATCTACGTCGAAGGTCTGGTGCACGTTACCGCGTTGCCGGGCGACTACTACCACTTCGACCCTGTGCATCACCGCCTGGCGGGCGAGCGCACCGGTCGCAGCTTCCGTCTGGGCGACACGGTGGAAGTGCAGGTCATGCGCGTCGACCTCGACGAACGCAAGATCGACTTTGGCATGCCAGATAAACCAGCCGAGCCGACTGGCCGTAAAAAACGTGGCGCTGAGACGACTGCGCCGGCAAGCAAAGGCAAAGGCGCTCCTGCTAAAGCAGCGGTCGCCGAGCCTGCGTCAGCCAAACCTGCTC
Organism: Pseudomonas sp. RGB; assembly: GCF_007713445.1. Lineage (NCBI taxonomy): Bacteria > Pseudomonadati > Pseudomonadota > Gammaproteobacteria > Pseudomonadales > Pseudomonadaceae > Pseudomonas > Pseudomonas sp. RGB. The sequence goes on from NZ_VMSH01000003.1 coordinate 459,805, forward strand.
GTCGTTCGTCTGCCAAGGACAAGGCCCCCGAAGCCTACCGCCCAAGCGATGCTGCGGCGAAAAACGCCGAGCTGCGCAAGAGCCGTGAGTTGAAGCAGCAGTTGCTCAACGAAGCCAAAAGCGGTGGTAAAGCGGCGTCTGGGGGAAAGTCCCGCGAGGCGGAAAAACCGTCGAGCAAGCCGAGCAAACATCGTAAAGGCCCGCCAAAAGCGGGTTCGGCCCCCGCGAAAAACGGCGGGTCGCGCAAACCTAAGGCCAAGTCATGAGTCTGGAAAAAATCTACGGCGTGCACGCCGTAGAAGCACTGCTGCGTCATCACCCTAAGCGCGTCAAACAGGTATGGTTGGCCGAAGGTCGCAGCGAGCCGCGCGTGCAAGCGCTGGTCGAGCTGGCGACCCAGAATAAAGTTGCCATCGGCCAGGCCGAGCGTCGTGAAATGGACGTGTGGGTAGAAGGCGTTCACCAGGGCGTGGTGGCGGACGTCAGTCCGAGCCAGGTTTGGGGCGAGGCGATGCTCGACGAGCTGCTCGACCGTACCGAAGGTGCGCCGCTGCTGCTGGTACTGGACGGCGTGACCGACCCGCACAACCTCGGCGCCTGCCTGCGTTCGGCGGATGCTGCCGGCGCGCTGGCAGTGATCGTGCCCAAAGACAAGTCGGCCACCCTGACGCCAGTTGTGCGTAAAGTGGCCTGCGGCGCGGCGGAAGTGATTCCGCTGGTGGCCGTGACCAACCTGGCGCGCACCCTGGAGAAACTCCAGCAGCGTGGCCTGTGGGTCGTGGGCACGGCAGGCGAGGCTGAGGTCAGCATTTACGACCAGGACCTCACCGGCCCGACCATCCTGATCATGGGTGCCGAAGGCAAAGGCATGCGTCGCCTGACCCGTGAGCATTGCGACTACCTGGTGCACTTGCCGATGGCCGGTAGCGTCAGCAGCCTCAACGTTTCAGTCGCAACGGGCGTCTGCCTGTTCGAAGCCCAGCGCCAGCGCGGCGCGAAGGCCAAAGCCAAGAAATAAGGCTTAAGAGCGACGCAAGACCCTGTGGGAGCCGGGCTTGCCCGCGATGGCGGTGTGTCAGTCAGCAGAGAGGTTGACTGTGCCATTGTCATCGCAGGCAAGCCAGCGCCCACTTTTGTTTTGGTGTATTGGAGATTGTTCAAATAATCACCAATCACCTTGCGCCGTTTCTCACCCTTCTCTACAATTGCGCCCCTTGCCTTCCTGGCAGGCATTTATGTGCCTCCCTGCGGCAAGATCCATAAGTGTCATTCACTCCTTGTCTGACCGTTTTTGAGCGGCAGGCTACAACCCGTAAGGAGCATTCATGCGTCATTACGAAATCATCTTTTTGGTCCACCCGGATCAAAGCGAGCAAGTCGGCGGCATGGTTGAGCGTTACACCAAGCTGATCGAAGAAGACGGCGGCAAAATCCACCGTCTGGAAGATTGGGGCCGTCGTCAACTGGCCTACGCAATCAACAATGTTCACAAGGCTCACTACGTGATGCTGAACGTTGAGTGCACTGGCAAGGCCCTGGCCGAGCTGGAAGACAACTTCCGCTACAACGATGCAGTGATCCGTAACCTGGTCATCCGTCGCGAAGAAGCCGTTACCGGCCAATCCGAGATGCTCAAGGCTGAAGAAAACCGCAGTGAGCGCCGTGAGCGTCGCGACCGTCCTGAGCACGAAGGCGCCGAAAGCGCTGATAGTGATGACAGCGACAACAGCGATAACGCTGACGAGTAATCCACGGACCTTTTAAGGAGCCTATCAAATGGCACGTTTCTTCCGTCGTCGTAAATTCTGCCGCTTCACCGCTGAAGACGTGAAAGAGATCGATTACAAAGATCTCAACACTCTGAAAGCTTACGTATCCGAGACCGGCAAAATCGTTCCAAGCCGCATCACCGGTACCAAAGCACGTTATCAGCGTCAGCTGGCCACCGCTATCAAGCGTGCCCGCTTCCTGGCCCTGCTGGCCTACACCGACAGCCACGGCCGCTGAGACCGGGCAGTCGACAAGTAGTAAGGGATTGAATGCATGCGCGCCTTAGCTGAGTTCATCATGCGCGGTCGCGTGCAGGCCACTCTGGTAGTGGCTGGATGTGCGGCATTGCCGTTGCTTTATTGGTTGGGTGCTGCCGCAGGTTGCCTTGTGCTCCTGCGGCGCGGTTTGAAGGACGCCCTTGGCGTTCTTGCCCTGGGTTTGTTGCCGGCCTTGATTTGGTGGCTGCAAATGGGTGATCCACGGGTACTTCTGGTACTGCTGGGGTCATCGAGCCTTGCGTTGGTTTTACGCGCAAGTGAGTCCTGGGTCCGCACGCTGCTGGTCAGCGTGGCATTGGGGTTGGTGTACTCAGTGATGCTTGGCGCGGCTTTCCGCCCGCAAATCGAGGCGCTGTCGCAGGAAATCGTCAAGATCCTGCCGTTGGCCCTCGGGGATCTCTACCAGCATTTGTCGGTAGATGAGCGAGCGCGGTTTGTGTCACTGATTGCTCCGGTCCTGACCGGCCTGATTGCGGCATTGTTGCAGGTCGTCAGCGTGCTGAGCCTGATTCTTGGGCGTTATTGGCAGGCGTTGTTGTACAACCCGGGTGGTTTTGGTCGCGAGTTTCGCAGTATCAGAATTCCCGCGGGGCCGGCGATGTTGCTGCTGGCGTGCATGGTTGTCGGACCGAACTTTGGTCCACAGATGGCCTTGCTGGCGCCGATTTGCAGCGTACCGCTGGTGTTTGCCGGACTGGCCCTGATTCATGGGCTGGTTGCGCGAAAGCGCCTGGCCAAGTTTTGGCTGGTGGGGTTGTACGTGACGCTGCTGCTGTTCATGCAGCTGATCTATCCGTTACTCGTGGTTTTGGCCATTGTCGACGGCCTGATTGATTTTCGCGGTCGTCTGGCGTCGAAAGACGCTGATAACGCGAACGGTGAAGGTTAAAAGTTAGAGGATTTTCACATGCAACTGATCCTTCTGGAAAAAGTCGCCAACCTGGGCAACCTGGGCGACAAAGTGAACGTTAAGGCCGGCTACGGTCGTAACTACCTGCTGCCATACGGCAAAGCCACCGCTGCAACCGCTGCCAACCTGGCTGCGTTTGAAGAGCGTCGTGCTGAGCTGGAAAAAGCAGCAGCAGACAAAAAAGCTTCGGCCGAAACTCGCGCTGCCCAACTGGCTGAGCTGGAAGTGACTATCACTGCCACCGCCGGTGACGAAGGCAAGCTGTTCGGTTCGATCGGCACCCACGACATCGCTGATGCACTGACCGCCTCCGGCGTTGAAGTGCAGAAGAGCGAAGTTCGTCTGCCGAACGGCACCATCCGCAACGTAGGCGAATTCGACGTAGCCGTGCATCTGCACGCCGAAGTTGAAGCCACCGTACGCGTTGTCGTGGTAGCAGCTTAAAGCAAGCTAACTGACTGGCACCCCGTGTGCCAGGCGGTTAACATCGGGCACGATCCTGTTTACAGGTCGTGCCTTTTGTTTTTCTACAATCCCCTAATTCCAAGTGGCCATGAACGATATTTCAGCTCCTGAGCAATACGATCTGCAAACCGCTGCCCTGAAGGTGCCGCCGCATTCCATCGAGGCCGAACAGGCCGTGCTCGGTGGCTTGATGCTGGACAACAACGCCTGGGAACGCGTGCTGGATCAAGTCTCGGACGGTGATTTTTATCGCCATGACCACCGGCTGATCTTCCGCGCCATCGCCAAGCTGGCCGACCAGAACTCACCGATCGACGTGGTGACCCTGGCCGAGCAGCTGGACAAGGAAGGCCAGACCTCCCAAGTCGGCGGCCTGGGTTACCTGGGCGAACTGGCGAAAAACACGCCGTCCGTCGCCAACATCAAGGCGTATGCCCAGATCGTTCGCGAGCGCGCCACCCTGCGCCAGTTGATCGGCATCAGCACTGAAATCGCCGACAGCGCCTTCAACCCCGAGGGCCGCACCGCCGCCGAGATCCTCGACGAAGCCGAACGCCAGATCTTCCAGATCGCCGAGGCGCGGCCTAAAACCGGCGGCCCGGTCAGCGTCAACGACCTGTTGACCAAGGCCATCGACCGGATCGATACGCTGTTCAACACCGACAACGCCATCACCGGTATCTCCACCGGCTACACCGACCTCGACGAGAAGACCAGCGGCCTGCAGCCGTCCGACTTGATCATCGTCGCCGGCCGTCCATCCATGGGTAAAACCACCTTTGCGATGAACCTAGTGGAAAACGCCGTGTTGCGCAGCGACAAGACCGTGCTGGTGTACTCCCTCGAGATGCCAGGCGAATCGCTGATCATGCGTATGCTTTCCTCGCTCGGCCGGATCGACCAGACCAAAGTCCGTGCCGGTCGCCTGGAAGACGATGATTGGCCGCGCCTGACCTCGGCGGTCAACCTGCTCAATGACCGCAAGCTGTTCATCGATGACACTGCGGGCATCAGCCCCTCGGAGATGCGTGCGCGTACTCGCCGCCTGGTGCGTGAACACGGTGACATCGCCCTGATCATGATCGACTACCTGCAGCTGATGCAGATCCCGGGTTCCAGTGGCGACAACCGGACCAACGAGATTTCCGAAATCTCCCGGTCCCTCAAAGCCCTGGCCAAGGAATTCAACTGCCCGGTGGTGGCGCTGTCGCAGCTCAACCGTTCCCTGGAACAACGTCCCAACAAGCGCCCGGTGAACTCCGACTTGCGCGAATCCGGAGCGATCGAGCAGGATGCTGACGTGATCATGTTTGTGTACCGCGACGAGGTGTACCACCCCGAGACCGAGCACAAAGGCATTGCCGAGATCATCATCGGCAAGCAGCGGAACGGGCCGATCGGCTTTATCCGCCTGGCATTCATCGGTAAGTACACGCGCTTCGAGAACCTCGCGCCGGGCAGTTACAACTTCGACGACGACGAATAATTCTCCAGCGCCTGTAGAGGCCTCATCGCGGGCAAGCCCGCTCCCACACTTGAACGGTGAATACCTTCAAAAGGGGGAGCGGGCTTGCCCGCGATAGCGTCACCACAATTCCGACCATTACCGTCGGAATTGGTCAAATTTTGTGCTATATTCCGCGCCCGCGATTTTTCATCTCAACACCGGTCACCGTCATGCAAACAGCCAAGCCGTTATTTGACTATCCCAAGTACTGGGCCGAATGTTTCGGTCCTGCGCCATTCCTGCCGATGAGCAGGGAGGAGATGGATCAGCTTGGCTGGGATTCCTGCGACATCATCATCGTCACCGGTGATGCGTACGTGGATCACCCGTCGTTCGGCATGGCCATCATCGGCCGGCTGCTGGAGTCCCAGGGCTTTCGCGTCGGGATCATCGCCCAGCCGAACTGGCAGTCCAAAGACGACTTCATGAAGCTCGGCGAGCCGAACCTGTTCTTCGGCGTCGCGGCCGGCAACATGGACTCGATGATCAACCGCTACACCGCCGACAAGAAAATCCGCTCCGACGACGCCTACACCCCAGGCGGCATGGCCGGCAAACGCCCGGACCGCGCAAGCCTGGTGTATAGCCAGCGTTGCAAGGAAGCCTACAAGAACGTGCCGATCGTGCTCGGCGGCATCGAGGCTTCCCTGCGCCGCATCGCCCACTACGACTACTGGCAGGACCGTGTGCGCAACTCGATCCTGATCGACGCCACTGCCGATATCCTGCTGTACGGCAACGCCGAGCGGGCCATCGTCGAAGTCGCCCAGCGGCTGTCGTGGGGCCACAAAATCGAAGACATCACCGATGTGCGCGGCACTGCGTTCATTCGCCGTGACACGCCGGTGGGCTGGTACGAAGTGGACTCCACGCGTATCGACCGTCCGGGCAAGATCGACAAGATCATCAACCCGTACGTGAACACCCAGGACACCCAGGCCTGCGCCATCGAGCAAGAGAAAGGCCCGGTGGATGACCCGGAAGAAGCCAAAGTCGTGCAGATCCTCGCCAGCCCGAAGATGACCCGCGACAAGACCGTCATCCGCCTGCCATCGGTGGAAAAAGTCCGCGGCGACGCGGTGCTCTATGCCCACGCCAACCGCGTGTTGCACCTGGAAACCAACCCAGGCAACGCCCGCGCCCTGGTGCAGAAGCACGGTGAAGTGGACGTGTGGTTCAACCCGCCGCCCATTCCGATGACCACCGAAGAAATGGACTACGTGTTTGGCATGCCTTACGCACGTGTTCCGCACCCTGTGTACGGCAAGGAAAAGATCCCGGCCTACGACATGATCCGCTTCTCGGTGAACATCATGCGTGGCTGCTTCGGTGGCTGCACCTTCTGCTCGATCACCGAGCACGAAGGCCGCATCATCCAGAACCGTTCCGAAGAGTCGATCATTCGCGAGATCGAAGAGATCCGCGACAAAGTGCCAGGCTTCACCGGGGTGATTTCCGACCTCGGCGGCCCGACCGCGAACATGTACCGCATCGCCTGCAAGAGCCCGGAAATCGAATCCGCGTGCCGCAAGCCGTCGTGCGTGTTCCCAGGCATCTGCCCGAACCTGAACACCGACCACTCGTCGTTGATCCAGCTGTACCGCAGCGCCCGTGCGCTGCCGGGTGTGAAGAAGATTCTGATTGCTTCCGGCCTGCGCTACGACCTCGCGGTCGAGTCGCCGGAATACGTCAAAGAGCTGGTGACCCACCACGTCGGTGGTTACCTGAAGATCGCCCCGGAACACACCGAGGAAGGTCCGCTCAACCAGATGATGAAGCCGGGCATTGGCAGCTATGACAAGTTCAAGCGCATGTTCGAGAAGTACACCAAGGAAGCGGGCAAGGAGCAGTACCTGATTCCTTACTTCATCGCCGCCCACCCGGGCACCACCGATGAAGACATGATGAACCTGGCGCTGTGGCTCAAGGGCAACGGCTTCCGCGCCGACCAGGTGCAGGCGTTCTACCCCTCGCCAATGGCCACCGCCACCGCGATGTACCACTCGGGCAAGAACCCGCTACGCAAGGTCACCTACAAGAGCGACGCGGTAACCATCGTCAAGAGCGAGGAGCAGCGCCGTCTGCACAAGGCCTTCTTGCGCTACCACGACCCGAAAGGCTGGCCGATGCTGCGTGAAGCATTGACCCGCATGGGCCGTGCCGACCTGATCGGGCCGGGCAAGGACCAGTTGATTCCACTGCACCAGCCGGCCACCGACAGCTACCAGAGCGCGCGTCGCAAGAACTCGACGCCGGCCGGCAGCCACAAGGTCGCCAAGGAAACCACCACCAGGATCCTTACCCAGCACACCGGCCTGCCGCCACGTGGCAGCGACGGCAGCAACCCGTGGGACAAGCGCGAACAAGCCAAGGCTGCGGCCATGGCGCGCAACAAGCAGGCGGCCAAGGAACGCGCCGACGCGGCCAAGGGCAAGGGCGGCAAGCCTGCGCGCAAGCCGGTCGTGCCGCGTTGATCACAGCCTGAATATGCAAAACGCCAGCCTCGTGCTGGCGTTTTGCTTTCTAGTCGGTGGGTAGTCTGTTTGTTAAGGTGGCGCGCATTGAATCGCCTTCGCGAGCAAGCCTGCTCCCACATTTGAACGCGCTCTCCATTTGGAATGCGGTCAAATGTGGGAGCCGGGCTTGCCCGCGAAAGCGCCAGTTCAGTCACCACCTATATCAAGGAAGATCACCCCATGAGCAACCCCTTGCTCAACATCGGCATGGACTCCAGCCGCTCCCAGTTCATGGCGCGCCAGCGCATCGAAAGCCAGATCAACCTGCCACGGCTGTTTGCGGCCATCGATGCAGACCCCGGCATTGTCGGCGCGGGCGTCGTGTACATCGACGCCGACTTCAATGTCGTCACACTGCGCGAATTCAAGCCCATCTGCAGCATCAAGCCCAAGCGCATCATTTTGCGTGAGGCGCAGAAGTACATCGCCCCCGCGCAGTTTGCCGATCAGGTGACCAACAATCCGCGTGAGTCTCGGCTCGTGGGGGAGGCCGTCAATACGACGTTGTCTTGTGCCGGCGCAATTCTGGGTTGGATTGTGGTGTTCAGCGGTACTGTCGCCGTACCGTTCACAGGTGGCGCGAGCCTGGTGGTGGCGGGCCTGGGCGCCACTGCGGCGGCGGCCAGTACCGCGCAGTGCGTGGTGGGAGGCATGAGAACGTTCAACGAACTCAACGACCCGACCGCCAACGACGATATGGACAACGAGGAATGGTATCGCTATGCAATGCCGGTCTTGGACGCGGCCTCGCTGTTGGGCGCCGGCGCCTCTACCCTGACGACTGTGCGACTGTTGCAGGCTCGAAAAGCAACGACCGGTAGAAGCTGGTACGAGTTGTCCAAGGGTTTGACCCGCCAGCAACGTAAGGCGCTCACCAAAGAGTTGCTAAGCCTGAAAGACCCAAGCCTGAGCAATAAACTGTTGAAGTTGCGCCAGCGCTCCGGTGAGTTGGTGAAGCGCTATTCGGCGACCGAGATCAATCACGCTACCGTTACGCAGATCAGGGATTCCCTCGGTGCCGCCATTGGTTTCACCGGGAGTGCCTTGTCCGGCAACATTCGAACCATTGCAGTGGGGTTGTACGAGGAGCTTGAGTGATGGTGCGCCAAGTCTCGTTAAAAGCTTTTTTGGCTGAGTATTTCCCTGCGTTTATTTGTGCATTTTTCCTTGCCTGTTTTTCCCTGTCCGCTGCCATTTCGTTGGCATCCAGTACCTTTTTTCGCGGTGAACCAGAGCGAGCGCGTTACTCCTTTGTAGCAGCGGTTGTCCTGGGGCTGTTCTTGGCAGTCAGCCACTTTGTTATGATCAGGGGCAGAACCTGGGGCGTTTGGGCCATCGTCGCCTTCTACGTGGTGTGTTTTTTGATCGTATTACCGACCTATGGCTATCGGCCCCATATGGCTGCCTATGCCATTGGGTTGCTGTTTCCGATGCTGGGACTGTTGTTGCTCAACAGTAAGCGTCATCGGGAAATGCGCCGTCAGCTACGAGAAATCCGCCACCTGCGCGAAGCCATGAGCGCAAAGCACAAGGCCCGCTGACTGGGTAGGTGCGCCACCCAGCCTCGCACGCTCGCCATCAATATGTGCAGCGCGTGCACCATTGGACTGACGACGGCGCCGTTTGGGACTCGACGCCGGCCCGCCGCCACGTGGCCGCGACGGCAGCAACCCGGTCTTGCCGCGTTGATCGCAGCCTGAATATGCAAAACGCCAGCCTCGTGCTGGCGTTTTGCTTTCTAGTCGGTGGGTAGTCTGTTTGTTAAGGTGGCGCGCATTGAATCGCCTTCGCGAGCAAGCCCGCTCCCACATTCGACCGCATTCTCCATTTGGAATGCGGTCGAATGTGGGAGCGGGCTTGCCCGCGAAAGCGCCAGTTCAGTCACCACCTATATCAAGGAAGATCACCCCATGAGCAACCCCTTGCTCAACATTGGCATGGACTCCAACCGCTCCCAATTCATGGCGCGCCAGCGCATCGAAAGCGAACTCAACCTGCCGCGGATATTTGCCGCCATCGACGCCGACCCCAACATCGTTGGTGCAGGCGTGGTGTATATCGACGCCGACTTCAATGTCGTCACCCTGCGTGAGTTCAAGCCCATCTGCAGCATTCAGCCCAAGCGCATCATTGTGCGTGAGGCGCAGAAATACGTCGCGCCAGCGCAGTTTGCTGACCAAGTGATGAATAACGCGCGCGAGTCGCGGTTGATCAGCGAAGCCTTCAACACCACCTTGTCCTGCGGCGGCGCGGTGCTGGGTTGGCTGGTGATGTTAAGCGGCACCATCGCGGTGCCGTTCAGCGGTGGCGCCAGCTCGGTCATCACCGTCATTGGCTACACCAGCGCAACCGCCAGTACGGCGTCCTGTTTGATGGGGGCCTTTCGCACCCGCAATGAGATCGTCAACCCTGGCATGAATGATTATCTGGATAACGAGGAGTGGTACCAGACCGCTACCAAGATCATGGATGGCGCCGCCTTTGTGGGCGTGGGCGCGTCTGCGCTGACCACGGTCAAATTGGTCAATGTGGCCCGTGCATCCACCGGCAAAACCCTGCGCCAAGTGCTCAAAGGCCTGAACGGTCAGGAGCGGGAAAAGCTGACAAAAGAGCTGCTGAAAATCGCCGACCCACAGATGTCGACCAAGATGCGCAAGCTGCTGCAATTGCGCGGCGATTTGCCCAAGCGCTTTACCCACACTCAGCTCAAGCACGCCACCATCGTCCAGCTCGGCGACGCTTTCAGTGCAGGGCTGAGCGTTTGGGGGCTGGCGCGCTCGGACAACCCCAAACAGCTCAAAACCTTGGCGATAGGGTTGTACGAGGAGCTTGAATAATGAATGGCGTCCCGTCATTGAAACCCTTTTTGCTAGAACATTTTCCCTCGTTCATCGGCGTGATTCTCGCCGGTTGCCTTGGCGGTTCCGGCGCAATTTCCCTGGCGGCCGCCACCTATTTTGCCGACGTGCCCATGGCCACCAATGCCACCGTCTCGTGGTTCGTGGTGATCTTCGCGGCCTTGTTTGTGGTCAACAGCAACTTCCTGGTCGTGCGCGGGCACGCTTGGGCGGTGCGGGGCATGGTCGGCTTTTTTGTGGTGTGCTTGCTGGTGGTGCTTCCGACGCTGCAGTTTCACCCTCACTGGTTTATCTACAGCGAAAGCCTGTTCTGGCCATTGCTCGGTTTGTTGCTGATCAACAGCAAGGGCTATCGGGCGATGGTCAGGAAATTGGTTGAGGTACGGCGCCTGCGCAAGGCGTCCAAGGCTGCTTGACTGGGTAGATTCACCACCCCAACCGCGCACACACGCCACAAATATGTGCAGCACATGCACCAATGCACTGACGACGGCGCCGTTTTGGTGCTGTACTGCAGCGGGTCTTACGATAAAGCGCAATGACTGCCGCTCTGGCATAAGTCTTGCGCGCGTTGTGTCCATGCCCTGGCTCGCAGGAGGCCGCCGTGTCGATTCATGTCGCGTTGCACCACGTTACGCATTACCGCTACGACCGCGCTGTCGAACTCGGCCCACAGATCGTGCGTTTACGCCCGGCTGCCCATAGCCGCACGCGGATTTTGTCCTACGCACTCAAAGTGCTGCCGGAGCAGCACTTCATCAACTGGCAGCAGGACCCGCAGGGCAACTACCTGGCGCGCCTGGTGTTCCCGGAAAAGACTGACCAGCTGCGCATTGAAGTCGACCTGGTCGCCGAGATGGCGGTATTCAATCCGTTCGACTTTTTCCTTGAGCCCTACGCCGAAAAGATCCCTTTCAGCTACGCCGCCGATGAGCAGCGCGAGCTGGCGCCGTACCTGGAAACCCTGCCGCTGACGCCAAAGTTTGCCGCCTACCTGGCCGGCATCGACCGCACGCCCTTGCCGGCCGTGGACTTTCTGGTCGGCCTCAACCAACGCCTGGCGGCTGATATCGGCTACCTGATCCGCATGGAACCCGGTGTGCAAACCCCGGAGTTCACCCTGGAAAACGCTTCTGGCTCCTGCCGCGATTCGGCCTGGCTGTTGGTGCAGTTGCTGCGCAATCTGGGGTTGGCGGCGCGTTTTGTGTCGGGCTACCTGATCCAACTGACCGCCGACGTCAAAGCCCTCGACGGCCCGTCCGGCACCGACGTCGACTTCACCGACTTGCACGCCTGGTGCGAAGTGTATTTGCCCGGCGCCGGCTGGATCGGCCTGGATGCGACCTCCGGGCTGTTCGCCGGTGAAGGTCATATTCCGTTGGCCTGTAGTCCCGATCCATCGTCCGCCGCGCCGATCAGTGGGCTGGTGGAGCCTTGCGAGTGCGAATTTACCCACGAGATGTCGGTTGAACGCATCTGGGAAGCGCCTCGGGTTACCAAGCCCTACACCGAAGAGCAGTGGCTGGCGATCCAGGCACTGGGCCGGCAGATCGACGGCGACCTGCTCAAGGACGATGTACGCCTGACCATGGGCGGCGAGCCGACCTTCGTCTCGATCGACGACCCCGATGGTGCCGAGTGGAACACCGCTGCGCTGGGGCCGGACAAGCGTCGCCTGTCTGCCGAGTTGTTCCAGCGCATGCGCAAACACTACGCGCCCACGGGGCTGGTGCACTTCGGCCAGGGCAAGTGGTACCCCGGCGAGCAACTGCCGCGCTGGTCGCTCAATTGCTATTGGCGCCGCGACGGTGTGCCGATCTGGCACAACAGCGCGCTGATCGCCGATGAACAGGAAGATTACGGCGCCGACGGCGTGATGGCCGGGCGCTTCCTGGCCTGCGTCGCCGAGCGCCTGAAGTTGCCCGCGCGCTTTGTGTTTCCAGCCTTCGAAGACAACTTCTACTACCTGTGGCGCGAAGGTGCGTTGCCACAAAACGTCACCGCCCAGGACCCGCGTCTGAGCGACGACCTGGAGCGTGAACGCCTGCGCAAAGTCTTCAGTCAGGGCCTGGATAAGGTCATCGGCCAAGTGCTGCCGCTGGCGCGCACGGCCGCCAATGACCGCTGGCAGAGTGGGCGCTGGTACCTGCGCGACAACCACTGCCGCCTGGTGCCGGGCGATTCGCCGCTGGGTTATCGCCTGCCGTTGGCCTCGCAGCCTTGGGTGACCGCCGCGGAATACCCGTTCGTGCATCCGACCGACCCGAACCAGGATCAGCCGGAGCTGCCGACCACCGCGCAGTTGCAAAGCCACGGTGAACCCGCGACGAGCGATGAGCGCGTGCCGAAAGTCGACGAATCCGCCGACTGGCTGACCCGCACCGCCTTGTGCGCCGAAGCGCGGGAAGGGCGCCTCTACCTGTTCATGCCGCCGCTGGAGCGCGTCGAGGATTACCTGGAGCTGGTGGCCGCCATTGAAGCCACCGCCGAAGAACTGCACTGCCCGGTGTTGCTGGAAGGCTACGAGCCGCCGTTCGACACGCGCTTGAGCAACTTCCGGGTCACGCCGGACCCAGGTGTGATCGAGGTCAACGTGCAGCCGTCCGCCACGTGGGACGAGTTGGTCGAGCGCACCGAATTTCTCTACGAAGAGGCGCGGCAAACCCGCCTCACCACGGAAAAATTCATGATCGACGGCCGCCACACCGGCACCGGCGGTGGTAACCACTTTGTGCTCGGCGGCGCGACGCCCAAGGATTCGCCGTTCCTGCGCCGCCCGGACTTGCTGCGCAGTTTGATCAGTTACTGGCATAACCACCCTTCGCTGTCGTACCTGTTTTCCGGGCTGTTTATCGGCCCGACCTCCCAGGCACCACGGGTGGATGAGGCGCGTAATGACGCGCTGTACGAGCTGGAAATTGCCTTCGCACAAATGCCCGAGCCCGGCGAAGAATGCCCGCCGTGGCTGGTCGACCGCCTGTTGCGTAACCTGCTGATCGACGTGACGGGCAACACCCACCGCGCCGAATTCTGCATCGACAAGCTCTACTCGCCGGACGGCGCCACTGGCCGCCTGGGTTTGCTGGAACTGCGCGCGTTTGAAATGCCACCGCATGCGCGCATGAGCCTGACCCAGCAATTGCTGCTGCGCGCCTTGGTCGCGCGCTTCTGGCGTGAGCCGTACGCGCCGCCGAAACTGGCGCGCTGGGGCACCGAGCTGCATGACCGCTTCCTGTTGCCGCACTTCATCGAGCAGGATTTCGCCGACGTGATCGTCGAACTGAACGCCGCCGGTTACCCGCTGCGCGCCGAATGGTTTGCTGCGCACCTGGAATTCCGTTTCCCCAAGGTTGGCGACTACGCCGTCAGCGGCATCGAACTGGAGCTGCGCCAGGCTCTGGAGCCTTGGCACGTACTGGGCGAGGAGGGCGCGGTGGGCGGCACGGTGCGTTATGTGGATTCGTCGCTTGAGCGCTTGCAGGTGAAGCTGAGCGGGCTGCCACCACAACGCTATTTGCTGACGTGCAATGGCATTCCGGTGCCCCTGCAGCCCACCGGGCGTGTGGGTGAGTTTGTCGCCGGCGTGCGCTACCGCGCCTGGCGACCGGCCAACTGCCTGCAGCCGACCATCGCGGTGCACGCGCCGCTGGTGTTCGACCTGCTCGACACCTGGATGCAACGTTCGCTGGGCGGCTGCCAGTACCACGTCGCCCACCCGGGAGGGCGCAATTACGACAGCTTGCCGGTGAACGCCAATGAGGCAGAGAGCCGGCGCATGGCGCGGTTTTTCCGCTTGGGGCATAGCCCAGGCAAGTTGCCCGTGCCTCCTTTGGTTATCAATGATGAACTACCGATGACCTTGGATTTGCGGCGTTTCCCCAATAAAAATGACTGAATGCTGTTCAAATGTGAGAGCGGGCTTGCTCGCGAAAGCGGTGAATCAGTCGATATATGAGTTGATTGACCCGCCGTATTCGCGAGCAAGCCCGCTCCCACATTAGACTGTGGTGACTTTGACTTCCCTTGCCTCTGCCGAGCGTTCCATGTCCGACTTGCTCGACCGTTACCCGCTGACCGCGGGCACTTACCACGAACTGCTGGACGACAGCGGCGCGGTGCGTGCCCATTGGCAGCGCTTGCTTGATCACCTGCAACGCAGCGCGCCCGCGCAATTGGCCCAGCGCCAGGCGCTGCTGACCCGGCAGATCCAGGAAAACGGCGTGACCTACAACGTCTACGCCGACCCCAAGGGCGCCGATCGCCCGTGGGAGCTGGATTTACTCCCGCATGTGCTGGCCGCCGATGAGTGGCGGCACCTGTCGGCCGGTATCGCCCAGCGTGCGCGCCTGCTCAATGCCGTGTTGGCCGACCTGTATGGCCCGCAGCTTCTGATCAAAGAAGGCCTGCTGCCGGCTGAGCTGGTGTTCGGGCATAACAACTTCCTCTGGCCGTGCCAGGGCATCCAGCCGCCGGACGGTACGTTTCTGCACCTGTACGCCGTGGACCTGGCGCGCACCCCGGATGGCCGCTGGTGGGTCACCGCCGACCGTACCCAGGCGCCTTCGGGCGCCGGTTATGCGCTGGAAAACCGCACCATCGTGTCCCGCGCCTTTCCGGATTTGTACCGCGACCTGCAGGTTCAGCACCTCACCGGTTTCTTCCGCACGCTGCAGGAAACCCTGGCCCGCCAGGCTTCCTGTGACGACCAGTCGCCGCTGATCGTGTTGCTGACGCCGGGGCGTTTCAACGAGAGCTATTTCGAACACCTGTACCTGGCGCGACAGCTTGGCTACCCGTTGGTGGAAGGCGGCGACCTCACCGTGCGCGACAGCACCGTGTTCCTGAAAACCCTCAGCGGCCTGCGCCGGGTGCACGCGATCATGCGTCGCCTGGACGACGACTTCTGCGACCCGCTGGAACTGCGCACCGACTCTGCCCTGGGCGTGCCCGGCCTGCTGGATGCCGTGCGCCAAGGCAATGTGTTGGTGGCCAATGCCCTGGGCAGTGGCGTGCTGGAGTCGCCGGGCTTGCTCGGCTTTTTGCCGAAGATCAACCAGTTCCTGTTTGGTGAAGAATTGATCCTGCCGTCGATCGCCACCTGGTGGTGCGGTGAGGCGCCGGTGCTCGCCGAGGCCCTGGAGAAACTGCCCGAGCTGCTGATCAAGCCGGCGTTTCCATCGCAAAGTTTCTCCCCGGTATTTGGCCGCGACTTGAGCGACGAACAACGCCAGGCGCTGGCCGAACGCATGCGTGCGCGGCCTTATGCGTATGTCGCCCAGGAGTTGGCGCAACTGTCCCAGGCACCGGTGTGGCATACCGTGGATGACCATTTGCAACACCGCGCCATCGGCATGCGCGTGTACGCGGTGGCCAGCGACGAGGGCTACCGCGTGCTGCCCGGGGGCCTGACCCGTGTGGCGGCCGAGGCCGACGCCGATGTGGTATCGATGCAACGCGGCGGCGCGAGCAAAGACACGTGGGTGCTGGGCGAGCGTACGGCGGGTGGCGAACAGTGGCGCGCGCAGCGGCCAATTGGCGCCCACGATCTGGTGCGCCGCGACCCCTACCTGCCGTCACGCGTGGTGGAAAACCTGTTTTGGTTTGGCCGTTACTGCGAGCGCTGTGATGACAGTGCGCGCTGGCTGCGGATTGTGCTGGCGCGGTATGTGGACGGTGACGATCCGTTGGCCTTGCAGGCGGCGGTCGAGCTGGGCGAGACCCTGCGCTTGCTGCCCGAAGAAGGGGAATTGCCCGAGCGGCTGCTTGCCGCCTTGCTTGGCGATGACTGGCCATCAAGCCTGCGCGCCAACCTGCAGCGTCTGCAGTGGGCGGCGTCTCAGGTGCGCGGCAAGCTGTCGCGGGAAAACTGGCAGGCCTTGGTCGAGCTGCAGCGCGAAGCCTTGGAGCTGGAAAGCGAGACCCCGGACTTCGGCGAACTGCTGGATTTCCTCAACCGCCTGGTGATGTCCCTGGCGGCGCTGTCCGGCTTTGCCCTGGATGACATGACCCGCGATGAAGGCTGGCGCTTCTTGATGATGGGCCGGCGCATCGAGCGTCTGCAGTTTCTGAGCAGCAGCCTGGCAGCGTTCCTGCGTGGCGTGGCGGTGTTTGATCAGGCCGGGCTGGAGTGGTTGCTGGAGTTGGGTAACAGCAGCATCACCTATCGCTCGCGTTACCTGGCGGTGCCGCAGTTGATCCCGGTGCTTGACCTGTTGTTGCTGGATGAGCAAAACCCGCATGCGGTGCTGTTCCAGCTGAAGCTGGTCAGCCGCACGTTACGTCGTCTCAACGATGACTTCGGTGTGCCTCGGGAAACCGGGCTGGCGCCGTTGGTGGAGCGCCTGGCACGTTTCGACCTCGGTTGCCTGGAGAACCCGCTGTTCGGCGAGTCCAGCGTGCGTGCCGCGTTGGGCGGCCTGGCTGACCTGCTGCAAGCGGTGGCCGATGAGAGTGGGCAAGTGTCGGATCGCCTGGCGTTGCGTCATTTTGCCCATGTGGATGATGTCAGCCAGCAGACGGTGTCGGTGTGATGAGTGCGCGCTACCAGATTTTTCACGATACCCACTACCACTACGACAGCCCGGTGTCGCTGGCGCAGCAGCTGGCGCACTTGTGGCCACGGCCGTGCGCGTGGCAGCGTTGCAGTTCGCAGCAACTGGAAATCAGCCCGGAGCCGACGGCGCGTCGCGATGAGCTGGACGTGTTCGGCAACCCGATCACTCGGCTGGCGTTCGAACGGCCCCATGATGAGTTGCTGGTGAATGCAGGGCTGACCGTCGAAGTGCTGGCGCGGCCTGCGCTGGATTTTCAGCAGTCGCCGGCCTGGGATCAAACCCGCGACAGCCTGACTTACAGCAGCCAGCCGCTGTCAGCCGAATTGATCGAAGCCTGCCGCTATCGCTTCGAATCGCCCTACGTGCACCTGAAAAAAACCTTCGTCGAGTTTTCCGAAAGCTGCTTTCCGCCCGGCGAGCCGTTGCTGCTCGGCGTGCAGGCGTTGATGGAGAAGATTTTCAGCGAGTTCACCTTCGATGCCGAAGCCACCCAGGTCGCCACGCCGCTGGTGGAAGTGCTGGAACGCCGACGCGGCGTGTGCCAGGACTTCGCCCACTTGATGCTCGCCTGCCTGCGCTCGCGTGGCCTTGCAGCGCGGTACATCAGTGGCTATCTGCTGACGCAGCCACCGCCCGGCCAGCCACGGCTGATCGGCGCCGATGCGTCGCACGCGTGGGTTTCGGTGTATTGCCCGGTGTCGGGCTGGGTGGATTTTGATCCGACCAACAATGTGCAGCCGGCACTGGAGCACATCACCTTGGCCTGGGGCCGGGATTTCTCGGATGTGTCGCCGTTGCGGGGGGTGATTCTGGGAGGAGGGAACCATGACCCGGAGGTGCGGGTGACGGTGATGCCGCTGCAATAGCAGTGGATTGAGGCGAGCAGGGAAAGCCTGCTCACCTCAACAGAATTTATTCAGCCGGGTCTTTCGGTGTCTCGGTTTCGTCGGTTGCCACTTCACCTTCGGCATCCGGGTTCAGTGCACTTGCTTCTTCATCTGCAGCGGCTTTCTTGCGTTGCAGCTTTTCCTCTTTCTTCTGCTCCTTGGCCAAGTCTCTCTGACGTTTGGCGAAGGAGTAATTAGGTTTGGCCATGGGCGATCCTCTAGGGTCGAAGGTGAGGGTGGCGGCGCGCAGCTGCCTTGGGTCGCTATGGTAGCAGCTTAGCGGCGCGGTTGGCCTTCACTTACCGCAGGCATACGCGGCCAGCAAGCCGTTGAACAGTTGATTCAGATGCATGGCGCGGGCTCCAGGGGGGATGAGCCGATCATAAGCAGGTGGTCGAACTTTGGCTGGTAGATTGTGTTGATCAGTCTGATAGCCTAAAGTTGTATACAATCTGTTGATTCAGATCATAAGAATTCAGGCCTGCTTGAGGCACCCTTGTCGCAATACGCGTTTTTTAAACCCTGCCATGGAGATTCACATGTTTGCCAAAATCGTTGCTGTTTCCCTGCTGACACTGGCGAGCGGCCAGTTGCTTGCTGCAGAGTGCGCGGTCACTGTTGATTCCACCGACCAGATGTCCTTCAACACCAAAGAAATCACCATCGACAAGAGCTGCAAGACGTTCACCGTAAACCTGGAACACTCCGGCAGCTTGCCGAAGAACGTCATGGGCCATAACTGGGTGTTGAGCTCCGCCGCCGACATGCCTGGCATCGCCAGCGACGGCATGGCCGCCGGTATCGAAAAGAATTACCTCAAAGACGGCGACACGCGCATCATCGCCCACACCAAGATCATTGGTGCTGGCGAGAAAGATGCCGTGACCTTCGATGTGTCGAAACTGGCCGCGGGTACGGATTACGCGTTCTTCTGCTCGTTCCCAGGCCACATCTCGATGATGAAAGGCACTGTGACCGTCAAGTAAGCCGACCCTGGTCGAAAAAAAGCGCCTTGCGGGGCGCTTTTTTGTGGGCGTTGAATACCTTGTAGCGAGCGGGCTTGCCCCGCGTTGGGCTGCGCAGCGGCCCCAAAACCTGCAACTCAGTGTTACTGAATCACCGCGGTTGGCTTACTGGGGCTGCTGCGCAGCCCAACGCGGGGCAAGCCCGCTCGCCACAACAAGCCCGCTCGCCACAACAGGCCTGCTCGCCAAAAAAATACGTATCACGGCGCGAAGGGCATGACCCGCTTGTGCTCGGTTTTGCGATACGTGTCGCAAATGATCTTGAACGCTTCTTCACGCACTGGCTCGCCGTGCAGGAAGGCATCAATCTCGGCGTACGTCACGCCGTGGGATGCTTCGTCCGGCTTGCCGGGCGACAAGTCTTCGAGGTCGGCCGTCGGGACCTTCTCCACCAGCGATTCCGGCGCGCCAAAGTGTCGAGCAATCGCACGTACCTGGTTTTTCACCAGCCCGCTCAGCGGCGCCAGGTCGCAGGCACCGTCACCAAACTTGGTGAAAAAGCCCATGACCGCTTCCGCCGCATGGTCGGTGCCGATCACCAGGCCACCGGCCGCGCCAGCGATGGTGTACTGCGCCACCATGCGCATGCGCGCCTTGGTGTTGCCCAGTACAAAATCACGCGACACCGCCGCCTTGCCTTCAAAGGCCGCCACTTCATTGGCCAGGGATTTGACCGCCGGGCCGATGTTCACGGTGTGGCGCTCGTCCGGTTCGATGAAGTCCACCGAAGCCTGAGCGTCGATTTCGTCGAACTGGGTTTCGTAAGGCAGGCGCACGGCGATGAAACGGTAGGCCGCGTCGCCGCTGCTGGCACGCAGTTCGTGCATCGCACGTTGGGCCAGCAGGCCTGCGGTCAGGGAGTCGACGCCACCGCTGATGCCCAGCACCAAGGTTTTTAGCCCGGAATTGCGCAGGCAATCCTGGATAAAGGTCACGCGGCGGGCAACTTCGGCCTCCAGGGCGGCCTGGTCCTTGAACGGGGCTTGGACCTTGAGCTGCTGCGCAATCTCACGCTGTACGGCTTGCATGATTCACTCCTTGCTGGAAAGGGCAGGTACTTTGAAAACGTGACGCAAATAGGCGACGAAATTCGGATCGGTGCAGTGGGTCTTGCCCGCTTCATCGGAGATTTTCGCGACGGGCTGGCCATTGCAGGCCGTCATTTTAAGCACGATGCTCATCGGCTCAACCCCTGGAATGTCACAGGTCAGGTTGGTGCCGATGCCGAAGCTGACATTAATGCGACCGCGCAACGCGCGGAAAATCTCCAGGGCCTTGGGCAGCGACAGGCTGTCAGAGAACACCAGCGTCTTGCTCATCGGCTCGATGCCGAGCTTGTGGTAATGGGCGATGGCCTTTTCTGCCCACTGCACCGGGTCACCGGAGTCGTGGCGCAAGCCGTCGAACAGCTTGGCGAAGTACAAGTCGAAGTCGCCGAGGAAGGCATCGGTGGTGATGCAATCGGTCAGCGCGATGCCCAGCAGGCCCCGGTATTCGCGGACCCAGCAGTCGAGCGCGGCGATCTGGCTGTCGATCAGGCGCGGGCCGAGTTGCTGGTGGGCCATGATCCATTCGTGGGCCATGGTGCCGAGCGGCTTCATGTCGAATTCGCGAGCCAGGTGCACGTTGCTGGTGCCGACGAAGCGGCCTGGGAAGTCGTGCTTGAGCACGCTGACCACTTCTTCCTGTACCCGGTACGAGAAGCGCCGGCGCGTGCCGAAGTCGGCCACCTGCAGCTCCGACAGCTCGTCGCTGCTGGCGTTGGCGGTCAACCAGTCGAATTTGCGATACAGCTGCTCGCGGGCCTGTTCGAGGATCACGGTCTGGTAGCGGTAGCGGTTACGCACTTCGCTGACGATGGCCAGCATCGGCACTTCAAACAGGATCACATGCAGCCACGGCCCGCGCAGGCGAATGAATAGCTCGCCGTTTTCGATGCCGGTTTGTACATAGCGCAGGTTGAAGCGGAACAGCCCCAGGAAGCGCAAAAAGTCCGGCTTCATGAAGCTGATGCGCTCCAGAAAGCCCAATTGATCCGGGCTCAGGCTCAGCTCGGCGAGGCGCTCGATCTGGTAGCGGATTTCCGCCAGGTACGGGCGCAGGTCTTCGCTGTTGCGGCAACGGAACTCCCATTCAACTTCCACATTCGGGTAGTTGTGCAGCACCGCCTGCATCATGGTCAGCTTGTAGAAGTCGGTGTCGAGCAAGTTCTGCACGATGCGATCGGCAAACACACTCTCGCTCATAACGGGAATCTCCAGACGGGTCGACGATGGGCGCCGACCTTTACGCACTATTAAGGAATGGCGCTAGTGGCGCATAGACCCGTGGGGTTTTGCCAGTGATTTTTTCGGAATGGTCACTGGCCCTATCGCAGGCAAGCCAGCTCCCACACTTGAAATGCATTCCAAATGTGGGAGCTGGCTTGCCTGCGATGGCGGTGGTGCAGCCAAAAAAGCGCTAACCCTGTTCCATCATCCACTTCACAAAATCGCGCACCTTGGGCACCTCCGCCGAATGCTCCGGATACGCCAGGTAATACGCATCCTGGCTGGGCAACGCATGCTGCCAGGGAATCACCAGCTTGCCTTCCGCCAATTCTTCTTCCACCAGAAAACGTGGCAGCAGCGCCACGCCACAGCCCACCTGCGCCGCACGAATACACATATAGAAGGTGTCGAAACGCGGGCCGTGGTAGCTGTGTTCGGTGTGGAAACCCTGGCTGGCGAACCAGTCATGCCAGCCTTGGGGCCGCGAGGCGTTCTGCAGCAGCACCAGGTCGCTGAGTTGCGTGGGGTCAGTGAACGGCTGCGCAGGGAGGCTTTCCGGCGCGCACACCGGCACCAGTTCTTCGCTGAACAATTTCAGGCTCTCGGTGCCGGGCCGTGAGCCCTGGCCGAAGTAGAAGGCCATGTCGGCCTTGCCTTGCAGCAATTCGTCCGGCTCCTGCTCGTTGCACAGGTCCAAATGGATGTGCGGATGGCGCAAACGCCAGCCCTTGAGGCGCGGCACCAGCCAGCGCGCGCCGAAGGTGTAGGGCGTGGACACCCGCAGCACTTCGGTCTCGCCGCCGTAGGAGCGCAGGTAATGGGTGGACATCTCCACCTGTGTGAGGATTTTTCGCACTTCCACCAAGTACAAATCGCCCGCCGGGGTCATCTGCAAGCGGCGGCGCACCCGGCGAAACAGCAGGTGTTGCAGCAACTCTTCCAACTGCGCGACCTGTTTGCTCACCGCGCTTTGCGTGAGGTTCAGTTCCTCGGCGGCGCGGGTGAAGCTCAGGTGGCGGGTGGCGGCTTCGAAACACTGCAGGGCGGTGATCGAGGGCAAATGTCTTTTGTTCAGCACGGCACGCCTCTTTTTATTCTTTGCATGAATAAACGGAATGATATCTCGCCTAATCGTCGTTTGTTGGCAAGTCTTGGGCCAGCTACAAATAAGGCCTGGATCGCCGTGTCTGTGGCGGCGCGAATTTTCTGTTTGAAATTGAAGGAGTGACCCATGGTTGCCGCATTGCTTGATCGTCTCGGGGTGAGCCCGGCGCTATACCAGTCGGGTAAACAACCCGTGCATTCGCCGATCGACGGCAGCCGTATCGGCAGTGTGCACTGGGAAGGCGCCGCCGAGGTGGAGCAACAGGTCAGTCGCGCCGAGCATGCATTCGAGGCTTGGCGCAAGGTGCCGGCACCGCGTCGTGGCGAGCTGGTGCGCCAGTTCGGCGACGTATTGCGCGAATACAAGGCAGACCTCGGCGAGCTGGTGTCCTGGGAAGCCGGCAAGATCACCCAGGAAGGCTTGGGTGAAGTGCAGGAAATGATCGACATCTGCGACTTCGCCGTCGGCCTGTCCCGCCAGTTGTACGGCTTGACCATCGCCTCTGAGCGCCCGGGCCACCATATGCGTGAAACCTGGCACCCGCTGGGCGTGGTCGGCGTGATCAGCGCCTTCAACTTCCCGGTGGCCGTGTGGGCGTGGAACACCACGCTGGCGCTGGTGTGCGGTAACGCCGTGATCTGGAAACCGTCGGAAAAGACCCCGCTCACCGCGCTGGCGTGCCAGGCGCTGTTCGAGCGTGTGCTGAAAACATTCACCGATGCGCCCGAGTACCTGAGCCAGGTGATCATCGGCGGCCGCGACGCTGGCGCCGCGCTGGTCGATGACCCGCGCGTGGCACTGATCAGCGCCACCGGCAGCACCCGCATGGGCCGCGAAGTGGCGCCCAAAGTCGCCGCGCGTTTTGCCCGCAGCATTCTCGAACTGGGCGGCAACAACGCAATGATCCTCGGCCCAAGCGCCGACCTGGACATGGCCGTACGCGCCATCCTGTTCAGCGCCGTCGGCACCGCCGGCCAGCGTTGCACCAGCCTGCGCCGCCTGATCGCGCATGAATCGGTCAAAGAAGAAATCGTCACCCGCCTCAAGGCGGCCTATTCCAAGGTGCGCATCGGCCACCCGCTGGAAGGCAACCTGATCGGTCCGCTGATCGACAAACACGGCTTCGAAAACATGCAGGACGCCCTGGAGCAGGCCTTGAGCGAAGGCGGCAAGGTGTTCGGCGGCAAGCGACAGCTGGAAGATAAATTCCCGAATGCCTACTACGTGTCGCCCGCGATTGTGGAAATGCCTGAGCAAAGCGATGTGGTGTTCACCGAAACCTTCGCACCGATTCTGTATGTGATCGGCTACAGCGACTTTGCCGAAGCCCTGCGTTTGAACAACGCCGTGCCGCAAGGCCTGTCGTCGTGCATCTTCACTACCGATGTGCGTGAAGCCGAGCAGTTCATGTCGGCGGTGGGCAGCGACTGCGGCATTGCCAACGTCAACATCGGCCCCAGTGGCGCGGAGATTGGTGGCGCGTTTGGCGGTGAGAAAGAGACTGGCGGCGGGCGCGAGTCGGGTTCGGATGCGTGGCGCGGCTACATGCGTCGCCAGACCAATACCGTGAATTACTCGCTGGAATTGCCGCTGGCGCAGGGCATTACCTTCGACTAAATCCCTGTCGAAACGCGGTTAAAAATGTGGGAGCGGGCTTGCTCGCGAATGCGGTGGATCAGCTGTATATCTGTTGACTGACACACCGCTTTCGCGAGCAAGCCCGCTCCCACATTTGACCTCATTTGCAGTTCGGAAAAGTGGTTTGTTAGGTCTCATCGGAGTCTGGCAATGGCATTACGCGAAGCATGTTTGTGGGAACACCTTACCCCTGGCCGCCCGGACCGGGCCGCGCTCAAGGGCGAGGTCAAGGTCGATGTGTGCGTGATCGGCGCCGGGATCACCGGGTTGTCGGCAGCCGTGCATTTGCTGGAGCAAGGTAAAAGCGTCGCCGTGCTGGAGGCCCATCGCACCGGCCATGGCGGTTCGGGGCGTAACGTCGGGCTGGTGAATGCCGGTATGTGGATTCCCCCGGACGAGATCGAAGCCGGTTTCGGCGAGGCGGTGGGCAGCCAGCTCAACCGCATGTTGGGCGCAGCGCCGTCACTGGTGTTCAGCCTGATCGACAAGTACGGCATCGATTGCCAACTGCGCCGCGAGGGCACCTTGCACATGGCGCACAACGCCCGTGGCGAGGCGGATTTACGCAGTCGTGAAGCACAATGGAAGCGCCGTGGCGCGCCGGTTGAATTGCTGACCGGGCAAGCCTGCGAACACGCCACCGGCACTAAAAAGATCGCCGCCGCACTGCTGGATCGGCGCGCGGGCACCTTGAACCCGATGGCCTACACCAGTGGTTTGGCGAATGCGGCGGTTGGCCTGGGCGGGCAGCTTTTCGACCATTCCCCGGTCACCCGGCTGGAGCGCCAGGGCGCAACCTGGTCGGTGCAAACCGCGCAGGGCTCGGTGCAGGCTGCACAAGTGGTGATAGCTTCCAATGCCTACACCGAAGGCGAATGGACTGAGCTGCGGCGCAATTTCTTCCCAGGCTATTACTACCAGGTCGCCTCGGCGCCGCTGACGGACGACGCTGCCCAACAGATCCTGCCTGGCGGGCAGGGCTCGTGGGACACACGCCAGGTGTTGAGCAGCATCCGCCGCGATGCAGACGGCCGCCTGTTGCTCGGCAGCCTGGGCAACGGTAGTCAGAAACCCGCCTGGTTCCTCAAGGCGTGGGCCGATCGGGTGCAGCAGCATTACTTCCCGTACCTCAAATCGGTGCAGTGGGAATACACCTGGACCGGCTGCATCGCTTTTACCCCTGATCACCTGATGCGTCTGTTCGAACCCGCGCCGGGCCTGGTGGCGGTGACCGGCTATAACGGGCGCGGCGTGACCACCGGCAGCGTGGTGGGCAAGGCATTTGCCGACTATTTGTGTCACCAGAATGCCCAGGCCTTGCCGATTCCCTTCGCACCGATGCAACCGCTGGCCGGGGTGGGCTTGCGCAGTTGCCTGTACGAAGCCGGATTTTCGCTGTATCACGCGGGCCAATGCCTGCGGATCGTGATCTGATCAGCGAAATACCTGTCAGAAGCCTGCATTTTCTTAGCAGGCTACTAATCTGTATTGGTGCAAGTCGTAGCAATCACGCACTGTAAATGTGCAGTTCCGTTACGCACATTGTTACAGGCGTAGGAACTGTCGTTTATCCGTCTGGTTGCAGGTGCGACCTGCCAGGGTTGTACTTTTTTGCTCCATCGGTTGCACCTCTCGGTGCTAGACGGTTGCACGTGCTGGCAAAAGGAGTCGAAACGCCTGTAATAACAATGACACCGTGTCTTTTTGAAGAATAAAAAAGTAATGGCACGCGGCTTGCTCTGGGCTTTCCCTGAAAGTTTCAGTTGAAGGTTCGCAGTGAAATCGTAGTGCCAATAAACAAAAACCTCGGAGCACCACTCATGTCCCAGACGTTTTACAAGAAAGGTTTTCTGGCCCTCGCCGTTGCAGCGGCGCTGGGTGTTTCTGCGTTTGTTCAAGCTGATGTGAAGATTGGCGTAGCGGGGCCGATGACGGGCGCCAACGCAGCTTTCGGTGAGCAGTACATGAAGGGTGCCCAAGCGGCAGCCGATGTGATCAACAAGGCCGGCGGGATCAACGGCGAGCAACTCAAGCTGGTGGCCGGCGATGACGCCTGTGAGCCGAAGCAGGCGGTGGCCGTCGCCAACCGTCTGGCAGACCAGGACAAAGTGATCGGCGTGGTCGGGCACTTCTGCTCCTCCAACACCATCCCGGCCTCCGAGGTGTACGACGAAGCCGGCATCATCATGATCACCCCGGGTTCCACCAACCCACAGGTGACCGAACGTGGCCTGGGCGCGGTGTTCCGTATGTGCGGGCGTGACGACCAGCAAGGCATCGTCGCCGGCGACTACATTGTCGATGTGCTCAAGGGCAAGAAAGTCGCGGTGATCAACGACAAAGACACCTACGGCAAAGGTCTGGCTGACGCCACCGCTCAGCAGTTGACCAAACGTGGCGTCAAGCCGGTGCTGGAAGAAGGCCTGACCCGTGGCGAGAAAGACTTCAGCGCCCTGGTCACCAAAATCCGCTCCACCGGTGCTGATGTGGTGTACTTCGGCGGCCTGCACCCTGAAGCCGGTCCACTGGTGCGCCAGATCCGTGAAGCGGGCCTCAAGGACGTCAAGTTCATGTCCGATGACGGCATCGTGACCGACGAACTGGTCGCCACCGCGGGCGGCGCGCAATACGTAGACGGCGTTTACATGACCTTCGGCGCCGACCCGCGCCTGCTGCCAGACAGCAAGACCGTCGTGGAAGAGTTCCGCAAAAACGGCACCGAGCCTGAAGGCTACACCCTGTACGCCTATGCCTCGATCCAGGCCCTGGCCGCCGGTTTCAACGGCGCCAAGTCCAATAAAGGCGAAGACGCCGCCAAGTGGCTGAAATCGCACCCGGTCAAAACCGTGATGGGCGAGAAAAACTGGGACGCCAAGGGCGACCTGAAGATCTCCGACTACGTGGTTTACCAGTGGGATAAAGACGGCAAATACCACCAGCTGGAAAAGCAGAAGTAAGAACAAACACGATCGTTTAAGCGCCTCGATCCCCTGTGGGAGCTGGCTTGCCTGCGATAGCGGTTTCACATGCAACACAGGTGTTGGTTGTCAGTCCGTCATCGCGGGCAAGCCCGCCTCCCACAGTGGGCGCGGTTGCTCGCACCATCGTGTCAGGCGACAAGTCTGTCTTTTCCTCCAGAAGCGCCGCACGCCCACCGGTGTGCAGGTGCTCACCGCGTGAGATTGCGTTATGGATGGTATTTTCCTGCAGCAACTGGTCAATGGCCTGACCCTCGGGTCGGTCTATGGCCTGATCGCCATCGGCTACACAATGGTCTACGGCATCATTGGCATGATCAACTTCGCCCACGGCGAGGTTTATATGATTTCCGCTTACCTCGCGGCGATCAGTCTGGCACTGCTGGCTTACTTCGGCATCGAATCCTTCCCGCTGCTCATTCTCGGCACCCTGATATTCACCGTGGTCGTCACCGGCGTTTACGGTTGGGTCATCGAGCGTGTCGCCTACAAACCGCTGCGCAACTCCACCCGACTGGCACCGCTGATCAGCGCCATCGGTATCTCCCTGATCCTGCAAAACTATGCGCAGATCGCTCAGGGCGCGAAACAACAAGGCATTCCAACCCTGCTGGCCGGCGCCTGGCGCGTCGATATCGGCAGCGGTTTCGTGCAGCTGACCTACACCAAGGTGTTCATCCTGGTAGCCGCGTTTCTGGGCATGGGGCTGCTGACCTACATCATCAAGTACACCAAGCTCGGTCGCATGTGCCGCGCGACCCAGCAAGACCGCAAGATGGCCTCGATCCTGGGCATCAACACCGACCGAGTGATCTCTTATGTGTTCGTGATTGGTGCAGCGATGGCGGCGCTGGCCGGCGTGCTGATTACCCTCAACTACGGCACGTTCGACTTCTACGCCGGCTTCATCATCGGCATCAAGGCGTTTACCGCAGCGGTACTCGGCGGCATCGGCTCCCTGCCTGGGGCCATGCTCGGCGGGATCATCCTGGGTATCTCCGAGTCGCTGTTCTCGGGGTTGATCAACTCTGACTACAAAGACGTGTTCAGTTTCTCCCTGCTGGTGGTGATTCTGATTTTCCGTCCTCAGGGCCTGCTTGGTCGTCCGCTCGTGGCGAAGGTGTAAACATGTCTGCTGCCAAATCGATTGATATCAAAAAAAGTGTGGTCGATACGGTCCTCGCCGGGCTGATTTCGTTGATCGTGTTCGGTCCGATCGTCGGCGTGGTCCTCGACGGCTACAGCTTCAACCTGCAACCGGCGCGCGTGGCCGTCTTGGTTGCCATTGTGATGGCCGGGCGTTTTGCCCTCAGCCTGTTCCTGCAAACCCCCAAGGGCCTGAAGATTCTGCAGGGTTTCGAGAGCAGTGGCTCCGGCGTGCACGTGTTGCCGCCCGACTACAAATCACGCCTGCGCTGGATCATCCCGGCGCTGATCGTGATCGCCATCGTGTTCCCGATCTTCGCCAACAAGTACCTGCTCACGGTGGTCATCCTCGGGTTGATTTATGTGTTGCTCGGCCTGGGCCTGAACATCGTGGTGGGCCTGGCCGGGCTGCTCGACCTGGGTTACGTGGCGTTCTACGCCATCGGTGCCTACGGCCTGGCGCTGGGTTATCAATACCTGGGCCTCGGCTTCTGGACGGTGCTGCCCTTGGCGGCCATCTGTGCGGCGCTGGCGGGGTGCATACTCGGGTTCCCGGTGCTGCGAATGCACGGCGACTACTTGGCCATCGTGACCTTGGGCTTCGGTGAAATCATTCGCCTGGTGCTCAATAACTGGCTGTCGTTCACTGGCGGCCCGAACGGCATGCCGGTGCCTTCGCCGACCTTCCTCGGCCTGGAATTCGGGCGCAAGGCGAAGGACGGTGGAATACCTTTCCATGAGTTCTTCGGCATCGATTACAACCCCAACATCAAGTTCATGTTCATCTACATCGTGCTGTTCCTGGTGGTGCTGGCCGTGCTGTACATCAAGCATCGCCTGACCCGCATGCCGGTCGGCCGCGCCTGGGAAGCCTTGCGCGAAGATGAAATCGCCTGCCGCTCCATGGGCCTGAACCACGTGCTGGTCAAGCTCTCGGCGTTCACCATCGGCGCGTCCACGGCCGGTCTGGCCGGGGTGTTTTTCGCCAGCTACCAGGGTTTCGTCAACCCGTCTTCGTTCACCTTCTTCGAGTCGGCGCTGATCCTGGCCATCGTGGTGTTGGGCGGCATGGGCTCGACGGTCGGCGTGGTGATTGCGGCGTTCGTATTGACCGTCGCGCCCGAGTTGCTGCGCAGCTTCTCGGAGTATCGCGTGCTGCTGTTTGGCGTGTTGATGGTGGTGATGATGATCTGGCGGCCGCGCGGCCTGATTCGCATCAGCCGTACCGGTGTGACCCCACGTAAAGGAGTGGCGCCATGAGCAAGGAAGTCGTCCTGTCCGTGGAACATTTGATGATGCACTTCGGTGGCATCAAGGCCTTGAGCGATGTGAGCCTCAAGGTCGAACGCAACTCGATCTTCGCCCTGATCGGCCCCAACGGCGCCGGTAAGACCACGGTGTTCAACTGCCTGACCGGTTTCTATAAGGCCAGCGGCGGCAAGATCCAACTCAACATCCGCGGCAAGCAGACCAACGTGATCCAGTTGTTGGGCGAGCGCTTCAAGGTCACCGACTTTGTGTCGCCGAAAAGCTTTTTCAGCCGTGTTTACTACAAGATGTTTGGCGGCACTCACCTGGTCAACCGTGCCGGGCTGGCGCGCACCTTCCAGAACATTCGCCTGTTCAAGGAAATGTCGGTGCTGGAGAACCTGCTGGTGGCCCAGCACATGTGGGTCAACCGCAACATGCTCGCCGGCATCCTCAACACCAAGGGCTACCGCAAGGCCGAAAGCGATGCGCTCGACCACGCCTTCTACTGGCTGGAAGTGGTCGACCT
The DNA here is from genome assembly GCF_007713445.1 of Pseudomonas sp. RGB. Taxonomy (NCBI): domain Bacteria; kingdom Pseudomonadati; phylum Pseudomonadota; class Gammaproteobacteria; order Pseudomonadales; family Pseudomonadaceae; genus Pseudomonas; species Pseudomonas sp. RGB. Next base: position 489,489 of record NZ_VMSH01000003.1, read on the forward strand.
GGTGGACTGCGCCAACCGCCTGGCCGGCGAGCTTTCCTACGGCCAGCAGCGCCGCCTGGAAATCGCCCGTGCCATGTGCACCCGGCCGCAGATTATCTGCCTGGACGAACCGGCAGCCGGCCTTAACCCGCAGGAAACCGAAGCGCTCAGCGCGATGATTCGCCTGCTGCGCGACGAACACGACCTCACGGTGGTGCTGATCGAACACGACATGGGCATGGTGATGAGTATTTCCGACCACATTGTGGTGCTCGACCACGGCAACGTGATCGCCGAAGGCGGCCCGGACGCGATCCGCAACGACCCGAAAGTGATTGCCGCCTACCTGGGCGCCGACGAAGAGGAGCTGGTATGAGTGCACCTATCCTCGAAATGAAGGAGCTGGACGTGTTTTACGGCCCGATCCAGGCCCTGAAAAAAGTCTCGCTGCACATCAACGAAGGCGAAACCGTCAGCCTGATCGGCTCCAACGGCGCGGGTAAATCCACGCTGCTGATGTCGATTTTCGGCCAGCCGCGTGCCGAGTCCGGGCAGATCCTCTACAACGGCGTCGACATTACCCATAAGTCGTCCCACTACATCGCCTCCAACGGCATTGCGCAGTCGCCGGAAGGGCGGCGGGTGTTCCCCGACATGACCGTCGAGGAAAACCTGCTGATGGGCACCATCCCGATTGGCGACAAATACGCGCAGGAAGACATGCAGCGCATGTTCGAGTTGTTCCCGCGGCTCAAGGAGCGGCGCACCCAGCGCGCCATGACCATGTCCGGCGGCGAGCAGCAAATGCTCGCCATCGCCCGCGCGCTGATGAGCCGACCCAAGCTGTTGCTGCTCGACGAACCGAGCCTGGGCCTGGCGCCGATTGTGGTGAAGCAGATCTTCGCGACCTTGCGTGAGCTGGCGGCGACCGGGATGACCATCTTCCTGGTGGAGCAGAACGCCAACCATGCGCTGCGCTTGTCGGACCGGGCGTATGTGATGGTCAACGGCGAGATTCGCCTGACCGGCACTGGGAAGGAGTTGCTGGTGAACGAGGAAGTGCGCAATGCCTACCTCGGTGGGCACTGATCTGAAGGCTTGATGCAATCACCCATGTGGGAACCGGCTTTAATGTGGGAGCTGGCTTGCCTGCGATACGAACACCTCGGTCTGTCAGGCAAACCGAGGTGATGCTATCGCGGGCAAGCCAGGCTCCTACATAAAGGCGGTTCCCACATTTGTTTTTGGGGTGTCCACAGGCTTCCCGCCAAATTGTGGAAAACAAATCCAGCCACCTTCCAAAGCGCGACATATAGCCGCCGCAAATCCCTGTTTTGTCACAGTTTTGACTTGTCCCCATCCGCTGTGGAACCGGCTGTGGGTAACGTGGGAGTAGCTGGCTGAACGCCTTTAAAACCGTGGCTTGCAGCGCGGTGGTTGTTTATTGATCAGCGGTTTTTTCGGGACCCGTCGAGCGCTTTGTCAACCTGTTTAAAGACACAGGTATATGACCGATTTATGTCGTCTGGGCCTGTGGATAAGTCTGTGACTAAACTCTGGAAAGACGGCCGCAGAGGCCGGAATGACTGGCCTGGAGCCATCGTTCGAATTTGCATCTGTCAACCGGGCCTACATACGGCCCGTCCAAGGTCAAGCAAAAAACTTTCTAAAACTGCCTGCAGGCCTTGTACACAGCGGCTTTTGGCTTTTTGCACTTGCCCCCAAAGACTGTGGGCGCAGTTGTGGATAACCTGCGCGCATATGGCTGCAGACCACGGTTTATAAGGCCTCGCTCGCGATGGTTAAAAATTGACCAGCTGTACATGAAGGTGTGTGCACAGCGGTTGCCGCAATCGCGGCGTAAGGGCATTCTGCTGGCAACTTTTTTCCCAGATGCCCGCAAGGAGAACACCATGTCCGACACGCTGTTTATTACTGGCGCAACCTCAGGTTTCGGCGAAGCCTGCGCCCGCCGTTTTGCCGACGCCGGTTGGAAACTGGTGCTCACCGGCCGTCGTGCCGACCGTTTGAATGCACTGGTCGAAGAGCTTTCCAAGCAGACCGAAGTGCACGGGCTGGTCGTGGACGTACGTGACCGCAAGGGCATGGAAGACGCCATCGCCAACCTGCCGCCTTCGTTCGCCAAGCTGCGCGGGCTGATCAACAACGCCGGCCTGGCCGTGGGCACTGACCCTGCGCCCAAGTGCAGCCTCGACGATTGGGAAACCATGGTCGACACCAACATCAAAGGCTTGCTGACCACCACCAGCCTGCTGCTGCCGCGCCTGATCGCTCACGGCCGTGGCGCCGGGATCATCAACCTGGGCTCCATCGCCGGCAGCTACCCGTACCCGGGCAGCCACGTGTATGGCGGCTCCAAGGCGTTCGTGAAGCAGTTCTCGCTAAACCTGCGTTGCGACCTGCAAGGCACCGGCGTGCGCGTGACCAACATCGAACCAGGCCTGTGCGAAAGTGAATTCTCGCTGGTACGCTTCGGCGGCGACCAGGCGCGTTACGACGCGACCTACGCCGGTGCTGAGCCGATCCAGCCGCAGGACATCGCCGACACCATCTTCTGGGTGCTGAACACCCCGGCGCACGTGAATATCAACCGCTTGGAGCTGATGCCGGTGAGCCAGACCTGGGCTGGGTTTGCGATTGAGCGTGGGGCCAAGTAAGGCTTAAGACCGAGTCGCTGCCATCGGGGGCAAGCCCCCTCCCACATTTGACCGCATTTCAAAGTTGAAACTCGGTTGAGTGTGGGAGGGGGCTTGCCCCCGATGGCGTCAAATCGGCCAAAACACGACATAAGGTACACTCCACCCCTGAAAACCCCTCCGCACTGTGCGGTTTAAAGGTTTTGACGGGAGGAAATGTGAGTAACCGAGGTGAGCAGGCACTGCTCAAACAATCGACCATCCTGATGTTCGCGGTAGCGATCGCCGGGATTGTCACGGGTGTGATATCTGGCGCCCAATCCATTCTGTTCGACGGCTTTTTCTCGCTGATCGCCACCGCCATCAAGGTGTTGATGCTGATCACGGCCAAGCTGATCGCCAAGAAAAGCAACGAGCGTTTCCAGTTCGGCTATTGGCACCTGGAGCCGATGGTATTGCTGATCGAAGGCAGCTTTTTGCTGCTGATCGCCATCTACGCGTTTCTCAACGGCGTGTTCGGCATTATCAATGGCGGGCGCGAGATCGAGTTGGGGCTGGTGATCGTTTATGCGGCGGTGTTTACCGTCGTCGAATTCGCCTACTTCTTCTACGTGCGCTACCGCAATCGCACGCTGAAATCTTCGCTGATCCAGTTCGACAACATCAGTTGGCTGGTGGACGCGATGCTCTCGGTGGGTTTGCTGATCAGCTTTCTCGCCGCGCTGTTGCTCAAGTCTCAGGGGTATGACGAGTGGGCGGTGTATGTCGACCCGCTGATCTTGATCCTGTTGGCCCTGAGCATGCTGGCGCCGGCGTTCAAGATCCTGCGTCCGGCCTTGCGCGAAGTGCTGGGGATTGCCCCGGATCACTTGGACGACAAGGTGCGCGAAGTGATGGAGGCGGCGCAAGCCAAGCATGGTTTCGACGACTACGAGTCCTACGTGCAAAAGCACGGGCGGGCGCGGTTTATCGAGATTCATGTGGTGCTGCCGGCGGATTACCCGGTGGGCAATGTCGCGACCCTCGACGCGCTGCGCGAAGAGATATCCACAGCGCTGGGCACGCCGGATGCGGCGCGCTGGCTGACGATCAGCTTTACCGGGGATCGCAAGTGGATCGCGTGACGGTCAGCTAGACCGAGGTGAGGCCATCGCAGGCAAGCCAGCTCCCACATGTTGAAGGTGTGAACCCATTCAAGTGTGGGAGCGGGCTTGCCCGCGATGCGCCCCTGAAAGTCAGCCCAAATGCTGGATCAAACCCTGATAGCAGGTCGCCAAGTGATACGGCGTGGTCGACGGCATGTCCCGTCGGCTCACAACACCCTTGGCATCCAGGCATTCATGCCAGCCTTTGTCATGCAAAAAGTGCTGTTGCAGCGCCAGCAATTGGCGTTGCAGCACTGCCTCGCTGGCGGGCCGCAAGGTCAGCGCGCGCAGGTATTCAGCCTGGGCCCAGATCCGTTGAGTGCCATCGCGCACCGTGCCGTCCAGGGCGAGCATGCCGCTGACCGCGCCGCTCGATTTATCCACACCCTTGAGTTCGGCGTAGGCAAACGCCCGCGTCAACGAGGCATGCAGCGCGGTGCCGCGAAGCACGTCTGAGGACTCCAGCAAATAGAACCACTCGAACTGATGGCCGGGCTCAAACCAGTTATCCACAGCGCCCAGCGGTTTCTCCATCATCACGCCGTGCTCGCGGTCGATGAAGCGCTTCTGCATGGCCGTGGCAAGGTCCAGCAGTGCGTCTTGCGTGACGGCGTCTTCACGCACGGCCAGGGTGGCGAGAAAGCCTTCGGCCAAGTGCATCAGCGGGTTTTGCAGGGGGCCGGACTTGAGGGATGACCAGTTGCGTTCCAATACCGCTTCGTACAGGCCGTCGCCTGTGGCGAAACGTTCGGCGACCACGGCCAGCGCCGCATTGAGCACCGATTCCACCAATGGCTCACGCACTTTGGCCCAGTAGTGGGCACAGGCAAAGATGATGAAGGCGTGGGTGTAGAGATCTTTGCGCTTATCCAGCGGCTTGCCGTGCGCGTCGATGCTGTAGAACCAGCCGCCGTGCTCGGCGTCGTGAAAGTGCCTTTGCAGGGAGCGAAACAGCGCCGCCGCGCGCTCTTCGGCAAACGCCGCCCGCGGCTCGCCGATCAGGCTGGCGAACAGGTACAGCTGCCGCGCGCAGGCCATGGCCCGGTAGCGTTGCGGGGGCAAAGGCTGATGATTGGCGTCCAGCGCCTCATAGGGCAACGCCAGCTCGGCATTCCAGCCCGGGCCCTGCCACAGCGGCACGATCAGGTCATGGAAGTGCGTGAGCACGGCATTCAACGAAGGCTGGGAGGCGGAACTTGGAGCGGTGGGCATCGGCTGGCGTCGTCACGGCAGGGGTGTAGGCGCGCATGGTAGCAGGCTTGGGATGGATGGTGGTTTTGAGACCGCTTTCGCGGGCAAGCCCGCTCCCACATTTAACCGCGTCCTGGCGTTGGAATGCGGTCGAATGTGGGAGCGGGCTTGCTCGCGAAGAGGCCTTCAGCAGCGCCGCAAATCAGCCCGCCAGCAACCAGACCCCCGTTGCCGCCGAAGCCGCCCCGGCCACCCGCACCAATGGCGCAGCCGCCGTCGGCAGAAAACGCACCACCGCGTACCCGGCCGCGTGCAACACCGCCGTCGCGCCGACAAAACCGGCGGCATACGCCCAAGGGCTGGACATGTCCGGCAGCTCCAAGCCATGCGCCACGCCATGGAACAGGGCAAACAACGCTGTTGCAGCCACCGCGACGAACAGTGGCGGCCGCACCGCCAGTGCCACGGCCAGGCCCAGCGCCAGCACCGAAGCCGCGATCCCGCTTTCCAGCGCCGGCAGCTCCAGGCCTTCAAAGCCCAGCAGGCCGCCAATCAGCATGGTGCCGACAAAGGCGCAAGGCAGCGCCCAGCGTGCGTTGCCTTTTTGCTGCGCCGCCCATAGGCCGACGGCGACCATGGCCAGTAAGTGATCGATGCCGCCCAGTGGGTGGCTGATGCCGGCGACCAGCCCATTATCGCCATGCCCGGGGTGAGCGAAGGCGAGGGCCGGGGTGAGCAGCAAGGCTGCGGTGGCGAGAAGTTTGTTGAGACCCATGAACAGGCTCCTTTTCAGGGTGGTATCAGGCTGCGGTCAGCAAGCCCTGACGTTCGATAAAGGCGACGATTTCATCCAGGCCGACGCCGGTTTTCTGGTTGCTGAACACAAAGGGCTTACCGTTGCGCATACGCTGAGTGTCACTGTTCATCAATTCCAGCGAGGCGCCGACCAGCGGGGCCAGGTCGATCTTGTTGATCACCAGCAGGTCGGATTTGCAAATACCGGGCCCGCCCTTGCGCGGCAGCTTGTCGCCGGCCGACACATCGATCACGTAGATGGTCAGGTCTGACAGTTCAGGGCTGAAGGTGGCCGACAGGTTGTCGCCGCCGGACTCCACCAGAATCAGGTCCAGGCCGGGAAAGCGGCGGTTGAGCTGGTCCACCGCTTCAAGATTGATCGAGGCGTCTTCACGAATCGCCGTGTGCGGGCAGCCGCCGGTTTCCACGCCGATGATGCGCTCCGGCGCCAGGGCCTGGTTGCGCACCAGAAAGTCGGCGTCTTCGCGGGTGTAGATGTCGTTGGTCACCACGGCCAGGTTGTAGCGATCACGCAGCGCCAGGCACAGCGCGAGGGTCAGGGCCGTCTTGCCGGAGCCCACCGGGCCGCCGATGCCGACGCGCAAAGGTTGTGTGTTCATGTGCTTCTCCACAGAAGTAAAAGGGCTTAGGAACGGAACAGGCGGCTGTACTGGCGCTCGTGGGCCATGCACGCCAGGGACAGGCCGAACGCGGCGCTGCCAAAAGAGTTGAAGTCCAGGCGGCCGGCGTCCTGTTGGGCTTGCTGCAGCAACGGCAGCAGCTCACTGGTCAGGCGCTGGGCGGCCTGCTGGCCCAACGGCAACGTTTTCATCAGCACAGCAAGCTGGTTTTCCAGCCAGCTCCATAGCCAGGCGGCGAGGGCGTCATCCGGGCTGATCTGCCACGCGCGGGCCGCCAACGCCCAGCCCAGGGCCAGGTGCGGTTCGGCGCAGCTTTCTACAAATGCGCGTGCGGCGGCGTCCAGTTCCGGCAAACCATTGAGCAGTTGCTGCAGGGAGTAGCCCATTTGCCGGCTCTCCTGGTACAGCTCGCGGGTTTCGCGGCTGGCGCGGTGTTCTTCGCACAACTGTGTCAGGCGCGGCCAGTCCTGGTCCGCCGCCGCGCGGCAATGGGCGAGCAGCAAGGGCGCTTCGAAGCGCGCCAGGTTGAGCAGCAACTGGTCGCTGATCCACCGTCGGGCACTGGCGGCATCATTGACGCGGCCATTTTCCACGGCCATTTCCAGGCCTTGGGAATAGCTGTAGCCGCCAATCGGCAATTGCGGACTGGCCAGACGCAACAGCGCCCAGGCTGGGTTCATGGACGTACGCCGAACTGGTGCAGTTTGGGCGGGTAGTTGAAGTCTTCGTCGCCATGGCGCGAATGGTGATGGCCGCCGCCGTAGGCACCGTGTTCCGGCTGGAACGGCGCTTCGAGGGTTTCGGTCTGCGCGCCGAGCTGTTCGAGCATGGCCTTGAGCACGTAGTCATCCAGCAGGCGTAGCCAGCCGTCACCGACTTGCAGGGCGACGTGGCGGTTGCCGAGGTGGTAAGCGGCGCGGGTCAATTCAAACGCACTGCTGCAGGTGACGTGCAGCAGTTGTTCAGGGCGCGCGACCACGCGTACGACGCGTCCGTCTTCGGCCTGTAGGCACTCACCATCATGCAACGGCGGCTGACCGCGCTCCAGAAACAGGCCGACGTCTTCGCCGTCGGCACTGAAACAGCGCAGCCGGCTTTTGCTGCGTGCTTCGAAATTCAGCAGCAGCTCAGCGGCCCAGAGAGGTTGAGGTGCGATTCGGCGGTGGATCACCAGCATCAGGAGGCTTCCAGCTATGAGCGATAAGAGTGCTAGAGCAAGGTGCTTGCCAATCACGCACGCGCGTGGGAAATCCTTGTAGGCAAGCAGCGGCGTGCCACCGAATAGGGCGTCAGTCGATTCTGGCAGTGCCTTCAATTGGTGCGTGGCTGGATTTATAGCACCGGATGTGGGCGTTTTGCGTTGAGATCCGCAGCGCGCCGCATGAAATTTCTTTCATCTGATTCGTGCTGGAATTTTCCAGGAATTGACCTACACGAACGCCGGATATGGCGTTCAAGAAGCTCGTCGCTGTTTCATTAGGATATTCGCCGTCCTTAATCCACCGCGGCGTCGATCATGTTCAAAGGCTTTACGTGTCTGGTCATTCTCGGTCTGTGGTGCGCCGCAGACTCGGTTGCGGCCAATGCCCTGCCTGACGCGTCGATCACGCGTGTTATTGACCGCGCCCATGCGTTGCTCGGTACACCCTATAACGGCAGCGGCACCAGCGTCGGCCAGGGGTTCGATTGCAGCGGCTTGCTGGTCTATTTGTTCAAGACCCAAGCCAATGTCCGCCTGCCGCGCACGACAACGCAGATGCACCGATCAAGCGCCGCGACGGTTCAGAGAGCCGCGCTCAAGCCGGGCGATGCGGTGTTTTTCAAGGGCAATGGCAGCGGGCAGGTCAGCCATGTCGGCCTGTATGTGGGCAAAGGCAAATTTATCCATTCGCCCAGCACCGGCAAACGCGTGCGCATCGATTCATTGAGCAGCCGCTATTGGAAAAAGCACTACACCACCGCCAAACGCTTTCACGCGGCGGGCTGATCGGCTTACTCGGTGCTGCCCAGGCCTTGCCAATGCTTGAGGCCGATGAAGATAAAGCGCAATTGCTGGGTGATTTTCGCCTGGGGCGTGAGGTGGGCGGGCAGGGCATGGGCCGGCGGGTCGATGATGTCGGGCAGGGTGGCGAATACACTTTTGACGATCAGGTCGGCCATCACGTGCAGGCCTTCGGCGTCCAGGTGCTGGAGCTTGGGCATCAGCGTGAGGTCAGCCGCCAGGTCACTGGTGATGTCTTCGCGCAAGGCGGCGATGGCTTGGCGCACGGCCAGGCAGCCCCCGTATTGCTCGCGGGCCAGGAACAGGAATTGCGATCGGTTGGCCGACACCACATCCAGAAAAATCCGCACGGACGCATCAATGATGCCGCCCATCACGAACTCGTTGTGGCGTACCAGGCGAATCGTGGCGCGGAAGGTTTGGCCGACTTCACTTACCAGCACCAGGCCCAGCTGATCCATGTCGTCAAAATGGCGATAGAAGCCGGTTGGCACAATGCCGGCGGTCTTGGCCACTTCGCGCAGGCTCAGGCTGCCGAACCCGCGGCCACACTCCATCAGATGGCGGGCTGCGTCCATCAAGGCGAGGCGGGTCTGTTGCTTCTGTTCAGCGCGGGGCAGCATCGGCGGGCGGACTTTGTCGGCAAGTACAGCGACGCACTCTAGCAAAACAGCTTCGTCGGCGTCGAACTTGGCGGGAGTGAAGCGTGAGGCAGTCTATAAAAAAGCAAAAGCCCGATCGGCTGATCGGGCTTTTTTCTCGGCCACCACGGGCTTAGCTCTGTGCTTGATGCAGTTCTTGCAGACGATCAGCACCGCCTTCGGCAACGCCATCGGTGTAGGCGCGTTTGTTGGCTTGTTCAGCACCGCCTTCTACCAGACCTTTCTGTTCCAGGCGATCACGGCCACCTTCAGCAACGCCTTCGGTGTAAGCACGTTTGTTGGCGTGTTCCGAACCATTTTCTGCAACGGCGCCTTTGGCGTAGTCACGGTTTTCGTCTTCTTGCGAACCGCTGCGAGCCAGGGTTTGGCTGGATTGAACGGCTTGAGCTTTGTTCTGTGGGGTGGCTTGTTCAGTGGCGGGCAGGGCAAAGGCGCTGGAAGCCAGGACAGACAGCAGAACGGTAGCGAGTATTTGACGTTTCATGAGGGTTGCTCCTTGGGAGGGCGATAAAGTGGGTACAGGGCTAATGCTACTCTCGATAAGTCGATATAAAAGTTCATAAACACAATGGTAATAATCAACAGAATTGATTGTTCCCATCAGAGGCTCTAGAACGCGCCTCTCAAGCCCGCGGTTTTGCACCGTGGTGGGTATTTTCGACCCGTTCATGGGTAACACCGGTGCATTGTTGATGGTTTGGTCGATTCGAGCTGTAGGAGGAGTCGCTTTTTTTGCTAGGAATTCGTACTTGGGCTAAACCCCCACGCCATTTGTCAGTCGTAGCCTTATAAGCTGTAGTCAAAAGGTGCGTGGCAACGCGCACCCTCAGTCGTAACCAGGAGTCCTGTGCAATGACGCGCACTCGTAAAATCGTCGCTTGGAGCTGCGCCAGCTTCGTTCTGTTAATCGCCGTGGTGGTCTTGGTGCTGGTGTTCTTTGACTGGAACCGCCTAAAACCGCCGATCAATGCCAAGGTCTCCGAAGAGCTGCATCGCCCCTTTGCCATCAATGGCAACCTGGCGGTGGTGTGGGCGCGTGAGCCCGATGAAGGCGGCTGGCGTGCCTGGGTGCCATGGCCGCACGTGATCGCTGAAGACCTGACGCTGGGCAACCCGGACTGGTCGGAAAAGCCGCAGATGGTCACGCTCAAACGCGTGGAACTGCGCATTTCACCGCTGGCGCTGCTGGCGCAGCGTGTGGTGATTCCACGTATCGACCTCACCGAACCGAGTGCAGACCTGCAGCGCCTGGCCGACGGTCGCGCCAACTGGACCTTCAAGTTCGATCCCAAAGACCCCAACGCCGAGCCGTCCAGCTGGGTGGTGGACATCGGTGCCATCGGCTTCGACAAGGGCCACGTGACCCTGGACGACCAGACGCTCAAGAGTCAGTTGGACGTCATCATTGACCCACTGGGTAAACCGATTCCCTTCGGCGAAATCGTCGGCGACGCCGATGCCAAGAAGGCCCTGGAAAAAGGTTCGGCGCCACAGGACTACGCGTTCGGCCTCAAGGTCAAAGGCCAGTACCACGGCCAGAAACTCGAGGGCACTGGCAAGATCGGCGGCCTGCTCGCCTTGCAGGACGCGGCCAAGCCGTTCCCGCTGCAAGCCCAGGTGAAAATCGCCGACACCAGCATCGCGCTGGCCGGCACCCTGACCGACCCGCTGAACCTTGGCGCCCTGGACCTGCGCCTGAAACTCGCCGGCAGCAGCCTGGGCAACCTGTACCCACTGACCGGCGTGACGCTGCCAGACTCGCCGGCTTATTCCACTGACGGCCACCTGATTGCCAAACTGCATGAAGCCAGCGGCGCGTCATTCCGCTACGAGAACTTCAACGGCAAGATCGGCGACAGCGACATCCATGGCAACCTGGCCTACGTCGCCAGCCAGCCACGGCCCAAGCTCAGTGGCGCGTTGGTTTCCAACCAGCTGCTGATGGCGGACCTTGCGCCCTTGATCGGCGCCGACTCCAACGCCAAGCAAAAAGCCCGCGGTGGTGAAAGCAAGCAACCGGCCACCAAAGTGCTGCCGGTGGAAGAGTTCCGCACCGAGCGCTGGCGCGAGATGGACGCTGACGTGGAGTTCACCGGCAAGCGCATCGTGCACAGCGCCGAATTGCCGTTCACCGATCTCTACACCCACTTGGTGCTCAATGACGGCGAACTCAGCCTGGAACCCCTGCGTTTCGGCGTCGCCGGCGGCAAGCTGGATGCGCAGATTCGCTTGAACGGCCGCACCGTACCGATGGAAGGTCGCGCCAAACTCACCGCGCGTAACTTCAAGCTCAAGCAGTTGTTCCCAACCTTCGAGCCGATGAAAACCAGCTTCGGTGAACTCAACGGCGACGCGGACATTTCCGGGCGCGGCAATTCCGTGGCGGCGCTGCTGGGCACGTCCAACGGCGACCTGAAAATGCTCATTAACGATGGCGCGATCAGCCGTGGGCTGATGGAAATTGCCGGGCTTAACGTGGGCAACTACGTGGTGGGCCGCCTGTTTGGCGACAAGGAAGTGAAGATCAACTGTGCGGCGGCAGACTTCGGCATCAAGACCGGCCTGGCCACGACTCGCTTGTTTGTGTTCGATACCGAAAACGCGATCATCTACATCGACGGCACTGCGAACATGGCGACCGAACAGCTGGATCTCACTATCACGCCGGAGTCGAAGGGCTTTCGCCTGTTCTCCCTGCGTTCACCGCTGTACGTCAACGGGCCGTTCATCAAGCCCAATGCGGGCGTGAAAGCCATTCCTCTGGCCCTGCGCGGCGCCGGCATGGTCGCACTGGGCGTCATCGCCGGCCCAGCCGCCGGGTTGCTGGCATTGGTAGCACCGAGCGGCGATGAGCCGAACCAGTGCGCACCGTTGCTGCAGCAGATGAAGGAAGGCAAAGCACCGAAAACTGTGAAGTAGCTGAGGAAACCCAAATGTGGGAGCGGGGTTGCCGGCGATGGCGGTGGTTGAGTCGATATCTTTGTTGACTGGTCCACCGCTTTCGCGGGCAAGCCCGCTCCCACAGGGGGGCGGCGGTGTGGCGGGTTACAGGGCTGGCAAAGAACCGCCCCGTCAGGCGCTGAAGACTGTGAAGAAGTAACTGCTAAAACCCAAAACCAAATGTGGGAGCTGGCTTGCCTGCGATAGCGGTAAGTCAGTCGATATCTTCATCAACTGACACAGCGCTTTCGCGAGCAAGCCCGCTCCCACAGGAGTTCGGCGGTGTGGCGGGTTACAGGGCTGACAAATACTCGCCCTGCCAGGCCCTGAAGACAGTGAAAAAATAACTGCCAAAACACAAAACTAAAATGTGGGAGCTGGCTTGCCTGCGATAGCTGTAGATCAGTCGAGATCTTCATCAACTGACACAGCGCTTTCGCGGGCAAGCCCGCTCCCACAGTGTTCGGCGGTGTGGCGGGTTACAGGGCTGGCAAAAAACCGCCCCGTCAGGCCCTGAAGACAGTGAAAAAGTAACTGCCAAGACCCAAAACCAAATGTGGGAGCTGGCTTGCCTGCGATAGCGGTAAGTCAGTCAACATCTTCATCAACTGACACAGCACTATCGCAAGCAAGCCCGCTCCCACAAGGGTTCAGCGGTATGGCGTTACAGGTCCTGCAGAATATCCGCCATGTCGTCGGCGTGTTCTTCTTCCTGGGCCAGGATTTCTTCAAAGATGCGACGCGTGGTCGGGTCTTTGTCGCCGATGTATTGGATGATTTCGCGGTAGCTGTCCACCGCAATGCGCTCGGCTACCAGGTCTTCGTAGACCATTTCCTTCAGGTTGTTGCCGGCCACGTATTGAGCGTGGGAGTTTTTCGACAGCAGGTCGGGGTTGAATTCCGGCTCGCCGCCCAGTTGCACGATGCGCTCGGCCAGTTTGTCGGCGTGCTCGGCTTCCTGGGTGGCGTGCTCCAGGAACTCGTCGGCCGCGACGCTGGCTTTCAGGCCGGTGGCCATGAAGTAGTGGCGTTTGTAGCGCAGCACGCACACCAGCTCGGTGGCCAGCGACGCGTTGAGCAGGCGAATGATTTCTTCGCGGTCAGCGTCGTAGCCTTCGGTGACGGCGCCGTTTTCGACGTTCTGGCGGGCGCGTGAGCGCAGCGTCGCAACGTCAGTCAAATGTGCTTCAGTCATCTCAATCTCCTGGTGCTAATCCGGTTTTACGCCACGCTCTGCCGGCGTGATCGCTCCAAGTTGTGAGTGCTGCGCGACGCAAAAAGTTTTATCGGATTTTAAAGTGCCTGGCCGGACAGCTCCGCTTGCGCCTGCACCCACTGGAAAAACGCGCGCTCCGGCGGATGCCGCTCACGGCCCGGCACGCAGAGCGTACTGTAACCGGCCCCTTGCACGCTGATCAGCGTCGGCACGTCGGCGCTGGCCCGCGCGACCACGTCAGGCGCGCCATACACCGCAAAGCACTCATCGAGCAGACACTGGCCGTAAAGGTTCGGGTAGTCGCCGAGGCTGTAGCGAATCACCAGATCGATACCCGCCGCGGCGGCAACGGGTTTGGCCCCGGTGGCGAAAACGAGGCGATGAACCATGCCGACCCGCACTTGCGCACGGCCCTGGGTTACATCGGCATCGATGACATTCGGGTGATCGCTGCCGAAGGTGAAGAGTCGGACAAAAGCGTGTTCCTGCGTGCCTGTGAGGAAGCCGAGCGCCAGCTGCGCGACCTGGCGGGGCATTTCTAAAGCGCCAGCGGTCATGGGGCGGTCATCTCGTGTGGTCTAGGATGACCGTATCGCCTCTCCGATCAGGATATCCGCTGCATGGACGACTCCCTCGCCACGCGTTACCCGCTTGTGTTGGTGCCCGGCATGCTGGGCTTTGTGCGCCTGGGGCTGTTCCCTTACTGGTATGGCATTGTTCCGGCGCTGCGGGCGGGCGGCGCGCAGGTGTTCCCGGTGCAGGTGGCGCCGCTGAACGCCAGTGAGGTGCGCGGTGAGCAATTGCTGGCCCAGATCGAGCGCATTCGCCGGGAAACAGGCGCCGAAAAGGTCAACCTGATCGGGCACAGCCAGGGCTCGCTGACGGCGCGTTATGCGGCGGCCAGGCGTCCGGAATGGGTGGCGTCGGTGACATCGGTGGCCGGGCCTAACCATGGCTCGGAATTGGCAGACCACTTCCAGGTTCATTACCCCGCAGACCATTGGAAGGGCCGGCTCGTGAGCGCGGTGCTGCATGTGGCGGCCTGGGTGATGGGCGTGCTTGAGACCGGATATCGCGGGCCGCGCTTCAAGGTGGATGTGCAGGCCTCGCACCAATCCCTGACCTGCGAAGGTGTGGCGCTGTTCAACCGTCAGTTTCCCCAGGGTTTGCCGTCGACGTGGGGCGGGCAGGGCGCCGAGGTGGTCAACGGCGTGCGTTATTACTCGTGGTCCGGCACCTTGCAGCCGGGCAAGACCGATCGCGGACGTAACCTGCTGGACGGCACGAACCGCAGTTGTCGGTTGTTTGCGCGCAGTTTTGTGCGCGAAAAAGGCCAGTGCGACGGCATGGTCGGGCGCTACAGCTCACACCTGGGGCTGGTGATTGGCGATGACTACCCGCTGGACCACTTTGACATCGTCAACCAGTCGATGGGGCTGGTGGGCAAGGGGGCGGAGCCGATTCGGTTGTTTGTGGAGCATGCGCAGCGGCTGAAGGCGGCGGGGGTTTAGCAGGCGGACCGCGTTATCGTTCATCGCCGGCAAGCCAGCTCCCACATTCGCCCCCATTCCAAATGTGGAACACGGTCAACTGTGGGAGCTGGCTTGCCTGCGATAGCGGTTAATCAGGCCACACTGACCTCTTGGCGCACCGGCGTGGTCCAGCGCTCCGACAAAATCACCCCGCCCAACGTCAGCAATCCACCCACCAAGTGGTACATCGCCAACTTTTCCTTGAGCACCACCGCCGCAATCATCGCGGTAATCAACGGCAACAGGTTGAAAAACAGCGTGGTGCGGCTTGGCCCCAAGGTCTTCACCGAATGCATCCACGCCAACGGCGCGAGCATCGAGGCGAGCAGGCAGGCATACAGCACCAGCGGAATATTCGCCCAGCCCAGGCCAGCCTTGTTCGAGAACAGGAACAATGGAAACAGCACCACCACCGCCACCAGCACCTGCAAATACAGCAATACCAGGGGCGGCAGGCGCAACTGCCATTTTTTCAGCAGCGTGCTGTAGACCGCATAGGCCAGGGTGGCGATCAGCATCATCGCGTCGCCCAAGTTGAGCCCGTGTTGCAGCAACGCGCCCAGACTGCCGGCCGACACCACCACCACCACGCCGGCAAACGACAGGACCGCACCGGTCAGCGCGCCAAAGGTCAGGCGCTGGCCGAGGCTGATAATGGCGGCGGTCAATGCCATCAACGGCATCAGCGAGAGAATGATGCCCATGTTGGTCGCCGAGGTCAGTGCTGCGGCGTAGTAGGCCAGGCTTTGATACACCGCCATGCCCAACACGCCGAGGATGAAGATTTTGCCCAGGTTCGGGCGGATCAGCGCCCAGTTGGCGATCACCGGCTTGAGCATGAACGGGGTAAACAGCAGCGCCGCCAGCAACCAGCGGTAAAAGCCGATTTCTGCCGGAAAGAGGGTGCCCACGGCCAGTTTATTGACCACGGTATTACCGGCCCAGATAAAGATGGCCAGCAGGGGATACGCGTATTGCATTGAAGGAAACCAGGTGTGTTGATGAGGCGGGATTATCCCCTGTCTGGATCGAAGCCTATACTGCGATCCAGACAACCGACCTTTGTATCCAGACAATATGCCCAGACACACCGTACGCCTGGCCGATTTCCCCAGCCAGCCAAGCCCCGTCTACTTCCGTTACTCCGATTTCGCCCCCGATACCGAGTGCACGCCGCACCGGCATGGCTGGGGTTCGCTGGACTATTCGGCGAGTGGTGTCATGCGCATGGAGGTGGCGGGCAGCCGTTTTATGTCGCCGCCGCAATACGCAGTATGGATCCCGCCAAATACCGAGCACAGTTCCTACAACGCCCAGGCAATTGTCTATCGCTCGGTGGGCCTGGCCCCGCAGCTGTGCGAGCAACTGCCGCAGGCGCCGTGCACCCTGGCGATCAGCGAGATTCTCAAGGCGATTCTCAGCGACTTTGCCCGGCGCGACGTCAATATTGCGCAGACCGAAGCGGACGTGCGCCTGGCGCAGGTGCTGGTGGACCAGCTCAAGCAAGCGCCGATTCACGATTGTTTCCTGCCCTATGCGCGCCACCCCGGCCTGCTCGGTGTGCTTGAGGGCATGCAGGCCGAACCCGGGGACAATCGCCCGTTGGCGCACTGGGCCGAGCACGTGCATGTGAGCGAACGCACCCTGGCGCGGCAATTTGTGCGGGAGTTGGGCATGAGCTTTGGCGAATGGCGCCAGCGCCTGCGCTACCTCGCTGCCATCGAAGCCCTCGACAGCCAGCGCAGCGTGCAACACGTGGCGTTTGACCTCGGTTACAGCACCGCCTCGGCGTTCATCGCGATGTTCCAGCGCCACGCCGGCTGTACGCCGGAGCAGTATCGTCGAACTAATATCCGTGGCCGATGAAGATGTAACGGGCTTTGACTACACTGCTGCGTAGGCCGTGCCCCCCGGCACGGCAACAGGGAGAAAACTCCATGAAGATGCTGCGTATTCCGCTGTTGATGATGGGCCTGCTGTTGTGTTCCCAAGGGTTTGCCGCCACCGCCGCACAGACCGCCCAGCAACAAAAAATGACCACCTGCAACGCCGAAGCCAAAGGCAAGACCGGCGACGAGCGCAAAACATTCATGAGCACTTGCCTCAAGGCCGCTCCCGCAGCCAACGACGCCAAGACCCTGACGCCGCAGCAGCAGAAGATGAAAGACTGCAATGCCACGGCGAAAACCAAGGCGTTGACCGGCGATGCACGCAAGACCTTTATGAGCACTTGCCTCAAAGGCTGATCACGATTTTGCCAACGCTGGAGCTCAATGTGGGAGCTGGCTTGCCTGCGATAGCATCACCTCGGTAAGTTTGCTGCACCGAGGCGCCTGCATCGCGGGCAAGCCCGGCTCCCACAGTTGATCGCATTCACACCCTGGCCTCTCGCTTGATTCCCTCAAGGCTGGCAGACTGCCCATCCTTTAACGCCGTTCGTTTTGAGGCTGTATGCCAACGTTTTCTCAGCGTCACGTGTTGTTGCTGGTCAGTTGCATCATCATTTTCGGTGGATTACTGCTGGTCCTGCCGCTCAAGCTGCTGCCCAGCCTGCTGGCCGGCCTGTTGGTTTATGAACTGGTCAACATGCTCACCCCGCAGTTGCAGCGGCTGATCGAAGGTCGGCGCGCGCGCTGGCTCGCTGTGGCGTTGCTCGGCACCTTGATCGTCAGCGTGCTGGCCCTGATCTTCGCCGGCGCCATCAGTTTCCTGCTCCACGAAGCGGAAAATCCCGGGGCCTCCCTCGACAAATTCATGGGCGTGGTCGATCGCGCGCGCGGCCAGCTGCCGCCGTTCCTCGACGCCTACCTGCCCGCCAGCGCCGCCGAGTTTCGCGTGGCCATCGGCGACTGGCTGAGCAAGCACCTGAGCGAACTGCAACTGGTCGGCAAAGACGCTGCCCACATGTTCGTCACCCTGCTCATCGGTATGGTGCTGGGCGCGATCATCGCCCTGCAGCGCGTGCCCGACCTGACCAAACGCAAACCCCTGGCCGCCGCCCTGTTCGACCGCCTGCACCTGCTGGTCCAGGCGTTTCGCAATATCGTCTTCGCCCAGATCAAGATCGCCGCGCTCAACACCGTGTTCACTGCGATCTTCCTCGGGATCGTGCTGCCGCTGTGCGGGATTCACCTGCCGCTGACCAAGACCCTGATCGTGCTGACCTTCCTGGTCGGCCTGCTGCCGGTGATCGGCAACCTGATCTCCAATACGCTGATCACCATCGTCGCGCTGTCGCTGTCGATTTGGGTCGCGGTGGCGGCGCTGGGGTACTTGATCGTGATCCACAAGGTCGAGTACTTCCTCAACGCGCGCATCGTCGGCGGGCAGATCAGTGCCAAGTCGTGGGAATTGTTGCTGGCGATGCTGGTGTTCGAAGCCGCATTCGGCCTGCCGGGTGTGGTGGCGGGGCCGATCTACTATGCGTATTTGAAGAGTGAGCTGAAGCTGGCGGGCATGGTCTAGCGCTTGAGGGTGCCTGGGCTGGCCCCTTCGCGAGCCCGCCCGCTGCCACATTCAAAGGTATCCCAAAGGTAAAACACGCATGAATGTGGGAGCCGGGCTTGCCCGCGATGGGCGCGACGCGGGGCGGGCAGAAACTCAGCTGCCGTAACGCTTGCTGGCCTCGATCGCCAAACCGCTGCCGATACTGCCGAAGATGTTGCCTTCCACGTGCCGCGCATTCGGCAACATCGCCGAAATGCTTTGGCGCAGTGCCGGAATGCCGCTGGAACCCCCGGTAAAGAACACCGTGTCCACCTGCGCGACACTGACCGACGCATCGGTCAGCAGCTGCGTGACGCTGTTGCGCACGCGCTCGAGCAAGCCATCGATGGCCGACTCGAACAGCGCGCGGCTCAGCTCCACGCTCAGCCCTGGCTCAACGCGATCGAGCAGCACGTGGCGGCTGTCCTCGTGGGTCAGCTGGATCTTGGTTTCTTCCACTTCCATGGCCAGCCAGTGCCCGGCGCGCTGTTCGATCAGCTTGAACAGGCGGTCGATGCCGCCGGTGTCTTCGATGTCGTAGCGCATGCTGCCCAGGGCCAGCTGGGATTTTTGCGAGTACACCGAGTTGATGGTGTGCCAGGTGGCCAGGTTCATGTGGTGGCTGGTGGGCATGTAGGCGCCGCTTTTCATGCGGCTGCCGTAGCCGAACAGCGGCATCATGCCTTGCAGGCTGAGCTGTTTGTCAAAGTCGGTACCGCCGATGTGCACGCCGCCGGTGGCAAGGATGTCGTCGTGACGGTTGTCATTGTGACGGCGATCCGGTGACAGGCGCACCAGCGAGAAGTCGGACGTACCACCGCCGATGTCGACGATCAGTACCAACTCTTCCTTCTCAATGGTGGACTCATAGTCGAACGCCGCTGCAATCGGTTCGTACTGAAAGGAGATATCCTTGAAACCGATTTTGCGGGCCACATCGACCAGGGTGTTTTCCGCTTCCTGGTCGGCCATCGGGTCGTCATCGACGAAGAACACCGGGCGGCCCAGGACCACTTCTTCGAATTCACGGCCGGCGTTGGTTTCGGCGCGGCTCTTGAGCTGGCCGATAAACAGCGCCAGCAGGTCGGTGAACGGCATCGCCGTGCCGAGTACGCTGGTGTCGTGCTTGATCAGCTTGGAACCCAGCAGGCTCTTGAGCGAGCGCATCAGCCGGCCTTCGTAGTTTTCCAGGTACTCGTGCAGGGCCAGGCGACCGTACACCGGGCGACGCTCCTCGAAGTTGAAGAACACCACCGACGGCAACGTGATCTTGTCGTCCTCCAGCGCAATAAGCGTTTCCATGCCGGGGCGGATCCAGCCGACGGTGGAGTTGGACGTGCCGAAGTCGATACCGCAGGCACGGGCTGGGGATGGGTTTTTCATGTCTATCGGGTTCCGGTTGAAAAACGGCCGCGCAGTGTATGCCAGTCGGGCACGGATGCGTAGGCCGACCATCCGTTAAATCGTGCTTGAAAGTGCGGGATTTGCCCCCACATCTGTTGCATACGGCTAGTGCCGATAACACTTTGACGCACCCCCAGGCCACATCATTCAACAGGTGCAATGCAGCGCACGTTGTGCCCCGGGCTGTGCGATCTCGATTAAGGATGGTGAACCGCCGATGGATTTCAAAGACTACTACAAGATTCTGGGTGTCGAGCCGAGCGCCGATGACAAGGAAATCAAGGCCGCCTATCGCAAGCTCGCACGCAAATATCACCCGGACGTGAGCAAGGAAAAAGACGCCGAAGAGAAATTCAAGGACGCGTCCGAAGCCTATGAAGCGCTTAAAAGCGCCGATAAGCGCGCGGAATACGACGAACTGCGCAAATACGGCCAACATGGCCAGCCGTTCCAGGGGCCACCGGGCTGGCAGAGCCGTGGCGGCTTTGGTGGCGGCCAGGACGCGGGCGACTTTTCGGACTTCTTCAGTTCGATCTTCGGCTCGCGCGGCGACGCGTTTGGCGGCGGTCAGCGCCGTCCAACCGGGCGCAAGGGCCAGGACGTGGAAATGCAGCTGTCGGTATTCCTTGAAGAGACGCTGTCCACCGAGTCCAAGCAGATCAGCTTCCAGGTGCCGCAATACGACGCCTCGGGTCGTCACGTCAGCAACACCACCAAGAGCCTGAACGTGAAGATCCCCGCCGGCGTGGCCGACGGCGAGCGCATCCGCCTCAAGGGCCAGGGGGCGCCGGGCATTGGCGGCGGTGCCAATGGCGATCTGTACCTGATCATCAAGTTTGCGCCGCACCCACGCTTTGAAGTGGACGGCGAAAACCTGATCATCAACCTGCCCCTGGCGCCGTGGGAATTGGCCTTGGGCACGGAAGTGGCCGTACCGACCCTCACCGGCAAGATCAACCTCAAGGTGCCGGCCGGCAGCCAGAACGGCCAACGCATGCGCGCCAAGGGCCATGGCCTGCTGAACAAGGCCGGGCAGCGCGGTTACCTGTTCGTGCAGCTCAAGGCCGTGATGCCGAAAACCAGCGACGATGAGGTCAAGGCGTTGTGGCAGGAGCTGGCGAAAAAGGCCGCGTTTGATCCGCGAGAAAACTGGAACAGCTGACGCCGGGCCGCTCGCGTTCAGGCGCCGAGCACTGCAGGGCAGCACTGCGTAGATAGGCCCGGCCAATGGCGGGTGGTGAAAAGCTCCAGCGCTTTATCACCGCCCAAGGGAACCCACCATGGGCCTTCACATCACCCTTCCCCCGGCGCTAGCGCTGCCGGGGAATCAGGGGCAGCATCCGCGTTTCTGTCCTCTGTCATTCCCCCGTCTCTGGCAGACGTCCACGCAGAACCCCATGACTAGGCCGCCGAGGCATCAGAACAGGAAGTAACGCTGCGCCATTGGCAGCACGTCGGCGGGTTCGCACCACAGCAGAACGCCGTCGGCCTTGACCTGATAGGTCTGTGGGTCCACTTCGATATCCGGCAGGTAGTCGTTGTGGATCAGGTCGGTTTTCTGCACGTCGCGACACCCCTTGACCACCGCAATCTGCTTTTTCAGGCCCAGGGCTTCGGGCAATCCGGCTGCCTGCGCGGCTTGGCTGATAAAGGTCAGGCTGGTGGCATGCAACGAACTGCCGAAGCTGGCGAACATGGGGCGGTAGTGCACCGGCTGCGGCGTGGGAATTGACGCATTGGCGTCGCCCATCAGGCTTGAGGCAATCGCGCCGCCTTTGAGAATCAGGGTCGGTTTGATACCAAAAAATGCGGGGCGCCACAGCACCAGGTCGGCCCACTTGCCGACTTCGATAGAGCCGACGATATGGCTGATGCCGTGGGTGATCGCCGGGTTGATGGTGTACTTGGCGATGTAGCGCTTGGCGCGGAAGTTGTCGTTGCCTTCGCCGTCACCCGGCAACGGGCCGCGCTGTTTTTTCATTTTGTCGGCGGTCTGCCAGGTGCGCGTGATGACTTCACCGACGCGGCCCATGGCCTGGCTGTCCGAGCTGATCATCGAGAACGCGCCGAGGTCGTGCAGGATGTCTTCGGCGGCGATGGTCTCGCGGCGGATGCGGCTTTCGGCGAAGGCCACGTCTTCGGCAATGCTGGGGTCCAGGTGATGGCAGACCATCAGCATGTCCAGGTGCTCGTCGATGGTATTGCGGGTGAACGGCCGGGTCGGGTTGGTGGAACTGGGCAGCACATTCGGGAAGCCGCAGGCCTTGATGATGTCTGGCGCATGGCCGCCTCCGGCGCCTTCGGTGTGGTAGGTGTGAATGGTGCGGCCCTTGAGCGCGGCGAGCGTGGTTTCGACGAAGCCGGATTCATTGAGCGTGTCGCTGTGGATGGCGACCTGCACGTCATACTCGTCGGCCACGCTCAGGCAGTTATCAATGCTCGCAGGCGTGGTGCCCCAGTCTTCGTGCAGCTTCAAACCGATGGCGCCGGCCTTGACCTGTTCGATCAAGGGCTGCGGCAAACTGGCGTTGCCCTTGCCGGTGAAGCCAATGTTCATCGGGAACGAGTCGCTGGCCTGAAGCATGCGCGCCAGGTGCCACGGCCCTGACGTACAGGTGGTGGCGTTGGTGCCGGTGGCCGGGCCGGTGCCGCCGCCAATCATGGTGGTGACGCCGCTGGTCAGTGCTTCTTCGATCTGCTGCGGGCAGATGAAATGCACGTGGGAGTCGATGCCGCCGGCGGTGAGGATCATGCCTTCACCGGCGATCACTTCGGTGCTGGCGCCGATGGCCATGGTCACGCCCGGCTGGATATCCGGGTTGCCGGCTTTGCCGATCGCGTGAATGCGGCCATTCTTCAGGCCGACGTCGGCCTTGACGATGCCCCAGTGGTCGATGATCAGCGCGTTGGTGATCAGCGTGTCCACGACCTCATGGGCGAGCAACTGGCTCTGGCCCTGGCCGTCGCGGATGACTTTTCCGCCGCCGAACTTCACTTCCTCGCCATAAACAGTGAAGTCTTTTTCGACTTCGACGAACAGCTCGGTGTCCGCCAGGCGGACCTTGTCACCGACGGTGGGGCCGTACATGTCGGCGTAGGCTTGGCGGCTGATTTTCATGTGTGTGCCCTGAAATATTTGTGTTGAATGTGAAATTGCTATCGGGGGCAAGCCCCCTCCCACCTTTGATGTGTGAACGCATTCAAATGTGGGAGGGGGCTTGCCCCCGATGAGGCCCTAAAGGTCGCCCATGATCCGTCCGGCAAACCCAAACACCCGCCGCCCGCCGCTCAAATCCACCAACTCGATGTCGCGACTCTGCCCCGGCTCAAACCGCACCGCCGTCCCGGCCGGAATATTCAGGCGCATGCCACGGCTCGCCGCGCGGTCAAACGTCAGCGCGTCATTAGTCTCGAAAAAATGGTAATGCGAGCCGACCTGGATCGGCCGGTCGCCGCTGTTGGCCACGCTGAGGGTGACGGTACGCCGGCCGACATTCAGTTCGATATCGCCAGGCTGGATCTGATATTCACCAGGAATCATGCAGGTTGCCCCAGGGTCTTGAAGTAGATGGCGGTCGGGCTGTAGCGTCCGTCCGGGCTTTGGCAGTAGTCGGGCAATTCACCGATTTTGGTGTAGCGCAGCGACTGGTAGAAGGCTTCGGCACCGGAGCCGGCTTCGGTGTCCAGGTACAGCAGGCCGCGCTTGTGCTGGCGCGCGGCGAGTTCCAGGGTGTTCATCAATTGCTGGCCCAGGCCATGGCGGCGGGCGCTGCTGTGTACCAACAGTTTTTGCACTTCGGCGCGGTTGAGGCCATTGGCTTTCTGGCACAGCGCCAATTGCACGCTGGCGATCACCTGTTCATCGCGCACCACCACCCACAGCAGCAGGCTGGCGTCTTCGATACTGGCCTGTACGCCCTTCAGATAGTCGCGGGCCTGGGCTTCGTCGAAGTCCGCCATGAAGCCGACCGACGCACCATGCTTCACCGCGTCCAGCAACAGCTCGATCAAGCCCAGGCGGTAATGGGCAAAACTTTCAGCATTCACTCGACGCAGTTGAGCCGTGTTCATCGATCTCACTCCTTGGGCGGTTCAGCGCCCGGATTCAATGTCAGTTGCATAAAGGTCAGGTCCAGCCAGCGGCCGAACTTGATGCCCACTTGCGGCATTTGCCCGGTGATGATGAAACCCTGGCGCTCGTGAAGGCGAACAGACGCCTGGTTGCCGCTTTCGATGGCCGCGACCATCACGTGTTTGCCGGCGCTGCGGGCACGCTCGATCAGCGCTTGCATCAGGCGCTGGCCGAGGCCTTTGCCGCGCTGGTCATTGCGCACATACACCGAGTGCTCGACGCTGTAGCGAAAGCCTTCGAAGGGTCGCCAGTCGCCGAACGAGGCGTAGCCGGTGACTTCATCGTTTTCCACCGCCACCAGAATCGGGTACGCCTGGGCCTGACGCGCCGTGAACCAGGCCTGACGGTTGGCCAGGTCGACGGGTTGTTCGTTCCAGATCGCGGTGGTGTTGAGCACCGCGTCGTTGTAGATGGCTCGAATGGCCGGCAGGTCTTGCTCGGTTGCATCACGAATCATGATCGGCCTCACGCGATAGGCTGGTGGACGGTGACCAGCTTGGTGCCGTCGGGAAAGGTGGCTTCAACCTGGATATCCGGGATCATTTCCGGGATGCCTTCCATCACTTGCTCACGGCTGAGCAGGGTGGTGCCGTAGTGCATCAAATCGGCGACGGTGCGGCCATCGCGGGCGCCTTCCATCAAGGCGGCGGAAATGTAGGCGATGGTTTCCGGGTAGTTGAGCTTCACGCCACGTGCCAGGCGACGTTCGGCGACCAGGCCTGCGGTGAAGATCAGCAGTTTGTCTTTTTCCCGTGGGGTCAAATCCATGGTTCAAGGTCCTTCATAAACAACATTCTTAAAAACACTGAAGATCAATGTGGGAAAGGGCTTGTGTGGGAGCTGGTTCCACTTCAGATCTTCATGTGCTCCAGATTCTCGGTGAAACAGCTTCTCGCCCCAGCACCGCCGGGCGCAACAACCGCCATAAATCAATCAACCAGCCCCGTGCCAGCAGTGCTTCACTGGCCAGGCAGCGGGCCACCAGCAGCCCGGGCAGTTGGGTCAGGTCGCCGCGCACCGCATGGGGCAGGGCGCGGCAGCTTTCCAGTAACTCAGGCTCGATATCGCCAGTGAGCAACAGCGTGGCGAACACCGGTTGCCCGTCCAGCCCGATGGGCGAGTCGAGCAACCCGTCGGCGCCTACAATGCGCTGGCGCTCATGCCAGAGCAACTGACCGTCGCGGCGGATATCCAGGTGCGCCTGAAAGTGGCCCAGGTCAAAACGCTCGCCACTGGCGGGTCGGCCGAGCGCGACTACATCCCAGTAGAACAGCCGGGCATCGCCTTGCAGGTCAATGCGGGTGGTGAGTTCGGCCTGGGCGGCGCTGAACACGATGGTTTCCTGGGGCAGCCATTCCAGCGTGGCGCCCGCTTCCACGGTCAATTCAAGCTGTTGAAAGGCCGGGCCGCTGGCGCGGTACCATTTGGCTGCGCCGGGGCTGGTCAATTGCGCCCAGGCACCGGCGCCAACATGGGCGCGGATGTCCAGGCGATCACCGCCGGCAATCCCGCCGGGCGGGTGCACGATGATGTGCTGGCACACCTGGGGGCCTTCGGCGTACAGGTGCTTTTGCACGCGCAGCGGGCCGAGGTGGCGGCGCATCACCGGGCGCGTGGTGTCGCCGAAACGCGCGTAGCCGAGGTCCAGCTCGGCATGCCAGCTGGGGGTGAACAGGGCGGGGGAAACGGGCAGGTTCATGGTTGAGTGCTTATCGTCAGGACGCTACAGATTAGATGGTAACCAGCCCGCGTACACCTTCACTTTCCATATTTTCACCGCGGCCTTGCTGGACGATTTCGCCGCGTGACATCACCAGGTACTGATCCGCCAGCTCGGCGGCGAAGTCATAGAACTGCTCCACCAGCAGGATCGCCATATCGCCGCGGGCGGCGAGCTTCTTGATCACCATGCCGATTTCCTTGATCACCGACGGCTGGATGCCTTCGGTGGGTTCATCCAGAATCAACAAGCGTGGGCGGCTGGCCAGGGCGCGGCCGATTGCCAGCTGTTGCTGCTGGCCACCGGACAAATCGCCGCCGCGCCGATGTTTCATTTGCAGCAAGACCGGGAACAATTCGTAGATAAATGCCGGCACTTCCTTGGCCTCGGAGCCCGGAAAGCGCGACAGCCCCATCAACAGGTTTTCTTCCACGGTGAGCCGCCCGAAAATCTCGCGGCCCTGAGGCACATAGGCGATACCTGCGTGCACGCGTTGATGTGGCTTGAACCCGGTGATGGCCTTGCCTTCCCAGTTCACCGCGCCCTCTTTGGCCGGCAGCAAGCCCATCAGGCACTTGAGCAGCGTGGTCTTGCCCACACCGTTACGGCCGAGCAGGCAGGTGACTTCGCCGATCTTCACGTCAAAGGACAGCCCGCGCAGGATGTGGCTACCGCCGTAGTACTGATGCAGCGTGTCGACTTGCAGCATGTTCAAATTCTCCTCAATTCCCTTGTAGGAACCGGATCAACTGTGGGAGCTGGCTTGCCTGCGATGCAGACAACTCGGTATGCCTGATGGACCCAGGTGATGCCATCGCAGGCAAGCCAGCTCCCACATTGATTCGGTTCCCACAGTAAGCGCTCTGTCTGGCTCAGCGACCGAGGTAAACCTCGATCACCCGCTCGTTTTCCTGCACCTGTGCCAGCGAGCCTTCAGCCAGCACGCTGCCCTGGTGCAGCACGGTGACATGGTCGGCAATCGAGCCGACAAAGCCCATGTCGTGCTCCACCACCATCAGCGAATGTTTGCCTGCCAGGCGCTTGAACAGTTCGGCGGTGAACTCGGTTTCGGCGTCGGTCATGCCCGCCACGGGTTCATCCAGCAGCAACAGCTGCGGGTCTTGCATGAGCAGCATGCCGATTTCCAGGAACTGCTTTTGCCCGTGTGACAGCAAGCCCGCCGGGCGCTGCGCCGAGGCGCTCAGGCGGAGGGTGTCGAGCACTTCATCGATGCGGTCTTTTTGCTCGCCGCTCAAGCGGGCGCGCAGGCTGGCCCACACGGATTTATCGGTTTTCTGCGCCAGCTCCAGGTTTTCGAACACGCTGAGGGCTTCGAATACCGTGGGTTTCTGGAACTTGCGGCCGATGCCGGCCTGGGCGATCTGCACTTCGCTCATGCCTGTCAGGTCGAGGGTTTCGCCGAACCAGGCCTTGCCGTGGCTGGGGCGGGTCTTGCCAGTGATCACGTCCATCAGCGTGGTCTTGCCTGCGCCGTTGGGGCCGATGATGCAGCGCAACTCGCCGACGCCGATGTACAGGTTCAAGTCGTTGAGCGCCTTGAAACCGTCGAAGCTGACGCTGATGTCTTCCAGGGTCAGGATGGTGCCGTGGCGGGTGTTCAGGCCCTTGCCGGCGGCCTGGCCGAGGCCGATTGCATCGCGGCTGCTGCCCGCGTCTTTGTTTGGCTCAAGAATGGGTTCGAGCATAAATTCCGCCGTCGCTGTGACTCTCATTGTTCACCCCGTTTCTTCAACAGGCCGATCACGCCCTTGGGCAAATACAAGGTGACGAGGATGAACAGCGCCCCCAGAAAGAACAGCCAGTATTCCGGAAAGGCCACCGTGAACCAGCTCTTCATGCCGTTGACCACACCGGCGCCGAGCAATGGCCCGATCAGCGTGCCACGCCCACCCAAGGCCACCCACACGGCGGCTTCGATGGAGTTGGTCGGCGACATTTCGCTGGGGTTGATGATGCCCACTTGCGGCACATACAACGCGCCCGCCAGGCCACACAACACCGCGCTCAACACCCATACAAACAGCTTGAAGCCACGCGGGTCATAGCCGCAGAACATCAAGCGATTTTCGGCATCGCGCAGGGCGGTCAGCACCCGGCCAAACTTGCTCTGCGCCAGGCGCCAGCCGGTGTACAGGCTCGCGACCAGCAACACGACCGTGGCCAAAAATAGCACCGCCCGTGTGCCGGGCTCGGTAATCCCGAAGCCCAGAATGCTGCGGAAATTGGTGAAGCCGTTATTGCCACCAAACCCGGTCTCGTTGCGGAAAAACAGCAGCATCCCGGCGAAGGTCAGGGCCTGGGTCATGATCGAGAAATACACGCCCTTGATCCGCGAGCGGAAGGCGAAAAAGCCGAACACCAGCGCCAGCAACCCCGGCGCCAGCACCACCAGGCACATGGCCCAGAGGAAATGCTCGGTGCCGACCCAATACCAGGGCAGTTCGGTCCACGACAAAAAGGTCATGAACGCCGGCAGCTCATCGCCGGACGCCTGGCGCATCAGGTACATGCCCATCGCATAACCGCCGAGGGCAAAGAACAAACCGTGGCCGAGGGACAGCATCCCCGCATAGCCCCACACCAGGTCCAGGGCCAGGGCGACGATGGCGTAGCAGAGGATTTTGCCCACCAGCGTGAGGGTGTAGGCCGACACGTGCAGCGGGTTTTCCGGCGCCAGCAGCGAACACAAAGGCAACGCCAGCAGCAGGATCAGGATCACCGCGCCGACGGCTATCGTCAGCGTGGGGCCGGCCTTTTGCGTGGCCGTAAGCATCAATGGCTGGTTCATCAGTCGATCACCCGTCCTTTCAGTGCGAAGAGTCCTTGCGGGCGTTTCTGGATAAACAGAATGATCAGCGCGAGGATCAGGATCTTGCCGAGCACGGCGCCGATCTGCGGTTCGAGAATCTTGTTGGCGATGCCCAGCCCGAAGGCGGCCATCACGCTACCGGCCAACTGGCCGACACCGCCGAGCACCACCACCAGGAACGAGTCGATGATGTAGCTCTGGCCCAGGTCCGGGCCGACGTTGCCGATCTGGCTCAGGGCCACGCCACCCAGGCCGGCGATGCCGGAACCCAGGCCAAAGGCGAGCATGTCCACACGCCCGGTGGGCACGCCGCAGCAGGCGGCCATGTTGCGGTTCTGGGTAACGGCACGCACGTTGAGGCCCAGGCGCGTCTTGTTCAGCAGCAGCCAGGTCAGCACCACCACGCACAGCGCGAAGGCGATGATCACGATGCGGTTGTACGGCAGCACCAGGTTGGGCAGCACTTGAATGCCACCGGACAGCCACTGCGGGTTGGAGACTTCGACGTTCTGCGCACCGAACACCAGGCGCACCAACTGGATCAGCATCAGGCTGATGCCCCAGGTGGCGAGCAGGGTTTCCAGCGGGCGGCCGTAGAGGTGACGAATCACTGTGCGTTCCAGGGCCATGCCGATGGCGGCGGTGACAAAAAACGCCACCGGCAGCGCGATCAACGGGTAGAACTCGATGGCCGCAGGCACGTAGCGCTGCATCATCAGTTGCACCACGTAAGTCGAATAGGCGCCGAGCATCAGCATTTCGCCGTGGGCCATGTTGATCACGCCGAGCAGGCCGAAGGTGATCGCCAGGCCCAGGGCCGCGAGCAGCAGGATCGAGCCCAGGGACATGCCGCTGAAGGCCTGGCCGAGGATCTCGCCGACCATCAATTTGCGTTTGACCTGCGCCAGGCTGGTCTCGGCGGCGGTGTGCACGCCGGCGTCAGTTTCGACCCCAGGCGCGAGCAAGGCTTCGAGGCGCGTGCGCGCCAACGGGTCGCCGGTGCTGCCGAGCAAACGCACGGCAGCAAGGCGCACCACGGGGTCGGTATCAACCAATTGCAGGTTGGCCAGGGCCAGGCTGAGGGCGGTGTGCACGTCCTCATTGGTTTCGGCGGCCACTTGCTGGTCGAGGAATTTGAGCTGCGCAGGCTGCGCGGTTTTTTGCAGGGTTTGCGCGGCGCCCAGGCGTACCTTGGGGTCGGCGGCGAGCAGTTGCTGACTGGCCTGCACGTTGTCGATCAGGCCGCGCAGGCGGTTGTTCAGGCGGACGGTTTTGGTCTCGCCGTTGACGGTGAGTTGGCCTTGTTGCAAGGCGTCCACCAACTCGATGCGCGCCGGGTCGGGCTGCGCAGCCCAGTCCTGCAGCAGCTTGGCTTGTTGCATCGGGTTGGCGTTGAGGAAGTCTTCGGCGTCGCTGGCGTGTGCGGCAAAAGGCAGCAACAGCAGCAAGGCCAGGAAATAGCGGTAGAGGGCAGTGGGCATAAACAAATGTCCTGATCATGCATGGACAGTGTGGGCGCGGGCTTTGTGTGGGAGCTGGCTTGCCTGCGATGGCATCGCTGCGGTGTAACGGGTACACCGAGTTGTTGGCATCGCAGGCAAGCCAGCTCCCACACTGACCGCGCCCGACAGCTAATCTGTGGTGCGGCTTAGTTGCTCTTCACCGCATAATCCGGCTTCTTGTCATTGCCAGGGATGTACGGGCTCCACGGCTGCGCCCGAATCGGCTCTTCGGTCTGCCACACCACCGAGAACTGCCCGTCAGACTGAATCTCGCCGATCATCACCGGCTTGTGCAGGTGGTGGTTGGTTTTATCCATGGTCAGGGTGAAGCCCGACGGCGCGGCGAAGGTCTGGCCGGCCATGGCTTCGCGCACCTTGTCGACGTCGGTGGACTTGGCTTTCTCAACCGCCTGCGCCCACATATGGATACCGACGTAAGTGGCCTCCATCGGGTCGTTGGTCACCGCTTTATCCGCGCCCGGCAGGTTGTGGGCCTTGGCGTAGGCCTTCCAGTCCGCGACGAATTTCTTGTTCACCGGGTTCTCCACCGACTGGAAGTAGTTCCAGGCGGCGAGGTTGCCCACCAGTGGCTTGGTGTCGATGCCGCGCAGTTCTTCTTCACCCACGGAGAAGGCCACCACCGGTACGTCGGTGGCTTTCAAACCCTGGTTGGCCAGCTCTTTGTAGAACGGCACGTTGGAATCGCCATTCACGGTTGAGACCACCGCGGTCTTGCCGCCGGCGGAGAACTTCTTGATGTTGGCCACGATGGTCTGGTAATCGGCGTGGCCGAACGGGGTGTAGACCTCTTCGATATCTTTGTCGGCGACGCCTTTGGAATGCAGGAACGAGCGCAGGATTTTGTTGGTGGTGCGCGGGTACACGTAGTCGGTGCCGAGCAGGAAGAAGCGCTTGGCGCCGCCGCCTTCTTCGCTCATCAGGTATTCCACCGCCGGGATCGCCTGTTGGTTGGGCGCCGCACCGGTATAGAACACGTTCGGCGACATCTCTTCGCCTTCGTACTGCACGGGGTAGAACAGCAAACCGTTGAGTTCTTCGAACACCGGCAGCACGGATTTGCGCGACACCGAGGTCCAGCAGCCGAACACCACGGCGACTTTGTCCTGGGTCAGCAACTGACGGCCTTTTTCAGCGAACAGCGGCCAGTTCGACGCAGGGTCGACCACCACCGGCTCGAGCATCTTGCCGTTCACACCGCCCTTGGCGTTGATCTCGTCAATGGTCATCAACGCCATGTCTTTTAGCGAGGTCTCGGAGATTGCCATGGTCCCGGACAGCGAGTGCAGGATGCCGACCTTGATGGTCTCGGCGGCCTGCACGGTCCAGGTCAGCCCCATGGCGGCAATGGAGGCGGACAGGGTGAAAGCCTTGATCAAGCTGCGACGCTTCATGGTGCGATCTCCAGGAACTCAAGTTGTTATGAGGGCATTGCACAGGCTTTTGCAAAGGCTGTGCCGAGGTGCATGCGGGCGCTTGTTTGTGCGGCAGACGGACGCTGCCGGGCCGGTCGTGCGCACCAGATCGGCGCGCTGGCGGGATGTGGGTGCACGGGGTGCGCTGAAGTGGTGCTGTGGTCGACAACTATCTAGCGCCGCCTGGAATCTCGTTGGTGCAACAGTGAGCGCTCCTCACTTTCCAAGGACTGAATGTATGCCACGTATCCCCCGAGTCGCTGCGCCGCAGCCGACCCTGCCGGTCTTGAGCCCGCCGTTTATCAGCGCGGACGATGCCGCGCGTTGGGCCTACGAACAGACCGATTACGCATCGGCCGACAAGGAATTCGGTGGCGCGATCCTCAAGCAGGGCCACCACTGGTTTGCCACAACGCCCATGGCCGACCAGCACGTCACCTTCGATCATCGGATCGTGCTGGCCACCGACGCCGACGATAATTTCATCGCCCCCGAGGGCTATACCTGCGAGGCGCTCTATCACTCCCACCCGCCGGACATGGCGCAGGTGAAGCTGCACAACCCCGGCATGAGCGATGAGCAGGCCTCGGTGTTCGTCAGTTTTTTCTCGCCTGCCGATCTGCGTTTTATCATCGAACACCGGCGTTCAGTGGCGGCGCACTATCTGTGCGGCCCCGAAGGCTCATTGCTCAAATACGTGAGCAGTGGCTCGGCGGCCGAAGTGCTATTGAGAAAGCGCATTGTCGGTGAGGAGCCATTCGCGCCCTCTGCGGACTTCGAGTCGTTGATCTGGCAGGCCGCGCAAGCCGGCGATTTGCGCGTGGTGGTGGCCAATGCTCACTGGGGAGGCGTGCGCGGACGGGTCAAGCACGGCTGGCGGATCAACACGGCCGTCACCCAGGTGACAGAGGAACAGCCGTTCTGCACGCCGGTCTTCGAGCGCGCAGAGCTGGCGCTGATGGCCGCGCGCGCGTTGTTCCCTGAAGGCTCAGCCCAGGGCTTTGTGCTTAAGCACACGCGCGGCGAAGCGTACGTGGCCACTTACCCCGAGGAACTTGGCACGCCGTTGTTCTCTCCTGCTGCACGGTTCCCGTTGCGCGCCGATGGCCAGTTACGCCTGCCCTCCAACTTTCGACTGGAGGCTATCTACTACCGCGCCACGCCCTTGGCCGCTGACATTCCCGCACGTGAACCCTGGCTGTATTCCACTTTCTTTACCCCGGCCGAAGTGGCTGCCGCCATCACCCAGTCACGCGCGACCCTGGCGCTGCAGGACAAGACGCGTGGGCTGCATCTGTATCAGCAGGCGTCGGATGGCGCGCTGCTCAAGCTGCAAGTGCCCGGTTCTGCGACCGACTTGGCTGGCGCCGATGGTGACGACAACGGCGCCCAGGCCGCGCTGCTGGCCGGCACGCTGAGCCCGCGTGGCTATGTGCGCCGGGTGATTGCCTCAACGACGGTGTCGGTAGTGGCGGCGGGGTTGCTCTGGCGAACCCTCGGCCCGGTGGACAACCGGTCGGCGGTGCTGGACGGTTCATATCGGGCCGTGTTGAGCCGCGCCTTTATTTCGGCTCACGATGCAGCGGTGTATGCGCACGAGCAGATAGGGCGGCGACGCGAGCGTGCCTATGGCGGCTACGTGCTCAAAGACGATAAGGGACGTTTCTTTATCACCGAGCCTGAGGCAAGTGATGCCAACCCGTTTGCCCAGCTGCTGTTTTTTCCTGCGGATGGGCAAGGCCCGTTGATTGCGCCTGAGCCCTATCAGGTTTTTGGGCGTTACGGCTCGCACCCCGCGCTGTCGATGGTCGACCCCGGTTGGGTGGCGCAGCGGCGCTGGAGCCGTGAAGACGCGCTAATCAACCTGCAGGTTTTTTCCGCCGATGAGATCCACGATGTGATCAGTCACGGGCAGCCGGCCTATCTGTCGGCCGCCGAGGATTGTTTACTGGCGTACACGCCCAGTTCTTCCAGCGCCGAGCAACGGCTGCTGACCCATACTGCGCCGCAACCGGGTGGCAGTTCGGCTCAGCAACGGCTGGACAGCGGGCAGGTCAAGCCTGCGCAATGGGTCATCGTGCTGGCCGAAGCCGGTGATTTGCGGGTGATCCTGGGCAACGCGTTGTGGGGCCCGCGCTCACCGGTCTATGACGACTGGACGGCGTATTTTGACTATGCGCCAAGAGTCGGCGCGCCTGACTACGCGACCTACGGCGCGCTGTTTGACAGCGCTGATGCGGCCGCTCGCAACCTTCACGCACGGGTTCATGGGCGCAACCTCGCCGAGCAGGCCTACTTCGGTTTTATTCTCAAGCACAAGGACACCGAGCAGTACCTGGCGAGCGAGGTTGCAGGCGTCGGCGACCAGAGTGCCCTGTTCAAGCTCAACCGTGTGTTTACCCCGATCGCGGGCGGCGATTTCCAGTTTCCGGACGGGTTCGTTCTGTGCGCATTGTTTCGTTCGCAGCAGTGGCAACCGGCGGGCGTGCCGGCCTCGACAGCCTGGCTGACCCGCTACTTCGTGATGCCCAAGGTGCTGTACGTCGCCCTCTATGACACCAAGCGTGCAGGCGAGAAATACAACAATGGCACCACCCTGCCGGTGTACTTCTCGACCCAGGAGGGCGCCTTGCTGCGGTACGTGTCGCTGCCGTTCAACGTGGGAAGTGGCGGCCCGGTGGACAGGCTCCTTGAGGATGATGAACGCCTGTTGGCCTCGGGCCAGAAAACGGCGCAAGCCTTTGTCCGGGACTGGGCCGACCGAGGTGAACTCAAGGTGATTCACACCAGCCAGTGCTGGGACACTCCGGGAGTGGTATCGCGTACCTGGGCCGGCTACGAGCACCTGGCTCGACGCCGATTGAGCCCGGCCTTCGCCGACGCGGATGATGCGGCGCGTTATGCCGCCGACATTATCGGCGAGGGACGCCGCCGCACCTATGGCGGGGTGCTGCTGCGGCAGGCGGATGGCATGTACGTGGCGACCGACCCATTGGCCGTGCCGCCCCAGGGTTTTGCGCTGAACTGGGTATACCCCGATGTCGCCGTCACTGGCGGGCTTTATCCCCATGGCAGCACCATCGTTGCGCGCTACCGCTCGGTGCTTGGCGAGGAGACGCAAATGCTGGTGGCCGCCGACCAAAAGGCTATCTACCAGAGCATGCTGCCCACCGCAGTGCTGTCGAACCTGTTGCACCGTGATCCTCGAATACAGCGCGAATACCTGTTCGGGCCCCAAGGCACGATCCTGCGTTACCAGTTGACCGGCTCGGTGGAGGAAGCGGCGCTCAAAGCGCGTCTGGTGCCACTGAACCCACTGAACGGCAACCAAGTAGACACCGAGGTCGAACGCCAACTGCGCGCCGGTACCCTGCTGCCGGGTGACTTCGTCGGCCAGGTCGCCAAGGCCAGCGACCTGCGCGTCGTCAAGGGCAATGCGTTGTGGGGGTTTGCCCGGCGCTTGAGCGCGCCTTTCGTGGCGAATCTGGCGACACTGCCGGCCCTGGAGATCAAGCAGGTATTCGCCGATGCGCCGTGCAGCCCGATCTTTGCCCGCGCCGACGACGCCGTACGTTATGCACAACGATTGGCATCGCCCCGGCCAGAGGTACAGTTCGGTTACGTGCTCAAGTCCGTCAATAAAAATGCCTACATGACTACTCTGCCGCTGGTACGCGGGAATTACACGCGGCTAGAACAGGTTTTTGCCGACGGCTTGCTGCCCCAGGGCTATGGCTTGGATGGCCTGTATTTGTGCGCCTCTACCGTTGCGATTGCGCCGTCCAGCGATGCCATGGCCACCAGTTTCTTCACTCCCCAGGCGTTGGTCGGTGGCGTCGGCTTCATCATGTCCAGAAGCCGAGGTGCGCCGCTTTACCTGCTGTGTGCCGACGGTGCGCTGCTCAGCTATGTGGTCGATAAAAATGGCCGGCAGTTGGCCTACGCAATGCTCAGCCAGGCGGGCGCCATCGGCCGGCGTCTGCTTGAGGGCGGCTCGACCGTCGCAAGTTTTGTCAAAGAGCTGGCTGCCAAGGGCGCGCTGGAGGTGCGAGTGCGCAGCACCGTGTGGGGCAAGGAGCAGACCGTGACGGCGCAGTGGGAGCCCAATGCCGACCCCTGGCCGTTCGAACACAACCCGCACTTGCTGTCGTTTTGCGGGCCGCTGTTCAGCCATGCCGATGACGCGGCGCGCTGGGCTCGCAAACAGGTGGGCCCATTCAAGGGCGTCGAATACTTGGGCGCGGTGCTGACCTGTCCCGGGATTACCGGGTTTGTGCCACTTGAACCCGTAGAGGACCGCCACGCCTGGCTGCAGGACACGATTGTGAAACTGTTCCGGTTCGAGCGCGCCGGGCTTGAGGTCACGGTCGCGCACCCTCTGTTCGGCTACGCCGTTAACGCCGTGCAGGCCTTCTACAAAGGCATGGCTGCTGTGCCGGACCTGCAAGCTCAGGAAGTGAAGCTGCTGAACAATTTTGTCTCCGGCAACGAGCTGAGGTCGTACCTGGATATCGTCAAGATCAACCGCCCGGTCGCCGAGAGTGTGTACCTGACGTGCCGGGGCGGCGCGCTGCTCAAGTATGTGCCCGGTTTCACGGCGGCCGAGACGCAACTGCTGAGTGCCAGTGCGTCGGTCTTGCCCAGCGCGCTGGTCAGCGGTTTGTGGGCGGCCGGCCAGCTTGCCGTGCTGGAAACCGACGCCTTCTGGACCCGCGCAGGGGTGCTGGGCAAGGCGTGGCAAGCCAACCTGCAGGCTGAACCTGATCCGCTGGACGGCGAGTACGGCCGGGACAAGGACGAACTCTGAGGTGTTATCAGCGCTTGCGCATCAGCCCGATAAAAAACAGCCCGCCAATCGCCGCCGTGGCCACGTCGACCCACACCAGGAACACACTGCCCAGCAGCACGCACACCGGCAATAGACGCCGATGCTCGGCGCCGACCAAACGCCGGGCAATGTGCGGCACCATCAGCCCGACAAAGCCGATGGAGCCGCTGATCGACACCAGCACTGCGGTCATCAACGAGGCGACCAGGAACACCTTCAACCGCACAGTGCGTGCGTTGAGGCCAAGGGTCTGTTCGCCGGCCATCAAGGCATTGAGCGGGCGCGCCATGCTCAGCAGCAACAACAGCCCTTTGCACCTAGGCAACTTGCGCTTGCATTTGCGCGATCAACGCGTTGGTGCGTCCTGCACGTCGAAGATCCTGCCCAGGTTGCGCAGGTCGTTGTAGGTGTCGTCCAGGGTGGCGCATCTCGCCTGCCTCATGCAGAACCTGAGGTGGATTCACGTTGGTTGAAAATACGCGCCAACACCAGCCGATCCAGGGCCCACACCGCGATCAATGAAGCGCCGACCAAGGGGAAAATGATCGCCAGCGCGAGCATGATCACCATCGCGGTTTTCCACTTCGGCACGTCATGGCGCAGCGGCGGCACACCCAGGCCACCGGCAGGCCGGCGTTTCCACCAGATCACCACGCCACTCACCGCGCTGAGCAAAATCATCAGGCAGATCAGCAGCACGATCAGTTGGTTGACCCAACCGAACATCTTGCCTTCGTGCAGCATCACACCCGTCTCGGTGGCGCGCGCCAGCGTGTTGTAGTGTTCCCAGCGCACATCGGCGAGCACCTTGCCGGTGTATTGGTCCACGTGCAGGGTGGCGTCGTTGCGTGGATCGTTGGCGAACACCGCGACGGTGAACACGCCGTCGGCGGTGCTTGGAAAGGTGATGCTGTAACCGGGCTCAACCTTGCGTGAATTGGCCAGATCGACCACCTGCTGCAAGCGCACGGTCGGCGCGGCCGGGCCCGACTGCATGGCACCGTGGTTCATGTGTTCGGCGTGGTCGCCGGACATCGGCATAGGCGTGTTTTCCATCGCCCACGGCACGGTTTGCTGGCTGGCGGTATTGAGGCTGCGCGCCTGCTGATCCGACTGCGGCACGTTGTTCCACATCGCCGCCGGAAAGCGATTCCACAACGCGGCGTATTGCTTGCCCCAGAAGCCGGTCCAGGTCATGCCGCTGAGCAGCATCACCAGTAAAAACGCCGCCCCCCAGAAACCGGCGACGGCGTGCATGTCGCGCCAGAACACGCGCCCACGCGCGTTGAACCGTGGCCACAACACCCCGGCCGACGACTTGCCGCGCGGCCACCACAGGTACAGGCCGGACACCACCAGCATCACGCCCCAACCGGCGGCGAGTTCCACCAGGCGGTCACCGACGGTGCCGATCATCAGCTCACCGTGGAGTGCGCGGGCGATGGCTTGCAGGTTGTAGTTGGCATCCTGTTCGCCAAGTACAGTGCCGCGGTACGGGTCCACGAATACGATCACTTCGCGGCCGTTGTCATGCATCACGAACTGCGCGCTGCTGGTGGCGTCGGCCGGTGGCAGGTATTTACTGATTTTGCCTTGGGGAAAGGCTGCCTGCGCTCGCTGTAATTGCTCGTCGGCACTCAGGGCGTGTTCGGCGCTTTGTACGGTGAGCAGCTCGCCGTACATCAGCGGGTCGAGCTGGGGTTTGAACAGGTAGATGATGCCGGTGAGGGCCAGCAGCACCATGAACGGCGCGACGAAAAGCCCGGCGTAGAAGTGCCAGCGCCAGGCCAGGTTGTAGAAGGAAATCTTTTGAGTGGTCATCGGGTGCTCCGCAAAGGCTTTAAAAATTTTTGTCGGTTATGCCGCCTTCGCGAGCAAGCCCGCTCCCACATTTGAAATGCATTCCAAGTGTGGGAGCGGGCTTGCTCGCGAAGCTCTTAGAAGCTCATGTCCACCTTGGTCCAGAGCGTGCGCCCCGGTTCCTTGATGGCTTGCGGGTCGCTGGCCGGGTAGCCGAAACCGGCGTTGCCGGCCAGGTTCAAGTGCTCGGCGTAGGCCTTGCCGAACAGGTTGTCGACGCCGGTGCTGACCTTGAAGTGCTTATTGATGCGGTACGCCGCGTTCAGCGAGAACACGCCAAAGCCGCCGCTTTTATCGAAGTCCTTGCCGACCACGTTGCCCTTGTTTTGGTCGATGCGGTTTTGCGCTGCAACCACGCGCCACAAGGCACCAGCGCTCCAGTCGTCTTCGCTGTAGGTCAGGCCGAAACGCGCGTCCAGCGGTGGCATTTGCGGCAGGGCCTTGCCGTCGCTGGTGTTCTTGCCCCAGGCATAGGCGAGGCTGGCATCGGCTTTCCAGTGGCGGGTCAACTTGTAGGCCGCGCCGAGTTCGCCGCCCATGATCCGTGCATCGACGTTACGCGCCTGGGAGGTGGTGCCCATCATGCCGGGCTTGTAGTCGAACAGGATGAAGTCGCGCACCTGGCCGACATAAGCCGAGGCCCAGGCTTCTACGTCAGCGGTTTTGTACTGCGCGCCGAAGTCGAGTTGGGTGGTCTTTTCCGGCTTCACACCCTCGAAGGCATTCACTGAACCGACCGCGCCGGTCTTAGGGGAAAACAGCTCCCAGTAATCCGGGAAACGTTCCGAATGGCCCAGCCCGGCGTAGACGGTGGTGGGGCTGTCGGCCAAGTCGTGCTCATAGCGCACAAAGCCCGACGGCAGCGTATCGGCGCGGGTGTCGTCGGCGGTCGGGTTGGGGCGGGACATCATTCCTGAACCGGTCCTCTGGCGAAAATCCTTGGCCGAGGCGCGGTCCAGGCGCGCGCCGGTGATCAGGCGATCACGGTCGGCGGCGTACCAGGTCAGTTCGCCGAACACGCCATAGTTGTGGAAGTTGGCGTCCTTGTTGCGCGGCAGATCCTTGTAGGTGTCGATGCCCATGCTGCTGCGCTGGCGGTGTTCGTTGGTCTGCGCGTCCAGGCCGCTGATCAGTTGCACGTCGGCCCAACGCCAGGTGGACTTGATCCGCGCGCCGAGGGTACGGCGGTCGACGTTGGAGGCCATGGGACCTGCCATCATGCCGGTGCCGGACGGCGTGCGCAGGCTGTAGTTGTCCATCACATGGTCGGCGTAGTTGTAGTAGACCTGGGCTTCGACCTTATCCAGCACCTCGCCGATGTTGGATTTTTCGAAGCGCAGGCCCAGGCTTTCGCGCAGGAACTGCGAGCCGTCCATGCCGCGCCCGGCGTAACGCGCTTCGCCATCGCCACGGCCGGCGGTAAGTTCCAGCAGGGTGTCGGCGTCGGGGGTAAAACCGACGGCGACGTCGCCGTTCCACTTGTCGTAGCGCGAGGCAACCGTGTCGTTGTTGCCGTCCTTGTAGTCATCGGCGTGTGCCTGGTTGCCGATCACGCGCACGTAGCCCAGCGGCCCGCCGGCGGCGGCATCGATGACTTTGTCGAAGCGCCCGTTGGAGCCGGCCAGCACGCTGGCGTTGACCCGCGTGCCCAGCTCGCCGAACTGCTCCGGCTCACGCTCGAACAGGATGGTGCCGGCCGAGGCGCCCGGGCCCCAGAGCACGGTTTGTGGACCTTTGATCACGGTGAGCTTGTCGTAGGTTTCCGGCGAAATGTATGAGGTGGGGGCGTCCATCCGGCCTGGGCAGGCGCCGAGCATCATGCCGCCGTTGGTGAGGATATTCAGGCGCGAACCGAACATGCCGCGCAGCACCGGGTCGCCATTGGTGCCGCCGTTGCGCACCAGGGCGAAGCCTGGGATGGTCTTGAGGTAGTCGCCGCCATCGCTGGCCGGCACCGGCTGGCGTGGGTCTTTGGGGTTGGTGATCACCGTCAGCGGCGAGCTGGGAGCAATCGCGGTGATCACCGTGGGGCTCAACTCATGATCATCGGCGTGTACCTGTGGCACCAACAGTGCGCCACACAGAACAGCGAAAACGGGGGTACATCCCATACGGGTGTCAGCAGAAAACCTGGACATGAAAAATTCCATCAATCATTCGTAAACAACACGGCCAGCAGCCTGCGGCTGTCTGTCTAAAGTCGGCCGGTGTGAAGTAACGCGGTGAAATGCTTACGCGGTGATGGGGGGCGCGCGGCTGCGCGCGCCGGGGAAAATGCTCTGCCGGGCATGGCCCAGGCGTGGGGCGGGGGTGAGGGCGTTGGCGGGTGGCGCGGTGCCGAGGGTGTTATAGGACACGCTGCCGGGCAGGGCCGGGCAACTGAAGAGCAGGCTGCAATAGCCGCACTTTTCCCAGAGCACGTGGTGCTTGTCAGGCGCTTTGCTGTGTTGCGGTGCATCGCCATGGCAGCTGGGCATGTCCATCGACATACCGGCGTGATGATCCATCGGCATCGCTTGGGAAATCAGCGGACCGATAAAGATCATCAGCATGGCGAACAGGCTGATCCAGCTGGCGCGCATCAAACCCGGGGGCTTGTGGCGTTGCGCGGATAACCTGGCGCGAGGGGCGCCCATCGAGGTTGGCCTATTGCGCGTGCATAGACTCGTGGCCAGCCGCTGGCGGCGTTTTCTGCACCGAAACTTCCACTTCAACCTTGCCGGCTTTTTCGAAGGTCAGGGTCAGTGGAAATTGCTTGCCGTCGGCCAGCCGGCTGCGGTCTTTGAGGCCCAACAGCATCACGTGATAAGCCATTGGCGCGAAGGTCAGATCCCCCTTGGCCGGCACGGCAACGCTGGGCACTTGTTGCATCTTCATCAGGTCGCCCTGCATCACATGCTCGTGCAGCTCGGCCTTATCCGCTACCGGCGTCTCGACGCCAAGTAAGCGGTCCGGCGTTTCGCCGGCGTTATGAATCACGAAATACGCAGCGACGGTCGGCGCATTCGGTGGCAGCTCCTGTGACCAGGGATCGCTGACCAGCAGGTCGCCGGCCTTGTAGTCATCGGCATTCGCAGCAACACACACCGGCAGCAACAACGCAGCCAGAAGCAGGGAAGATTTGAGCATGGCAGTTCTCCAGAACGGTTCTAAACGCAGTTCACTTGCGAAGAAATCAGACCGTTGGAGACGCGCGCGGGTTGAGGCTCGGCCATTGCTGGCGCGGGGTAGGGGCTTGCAATGAAGGCGGCGGCAGACTCTGCGCCGCCGCAAAACGCGTGAGATACAACTGCGGCACATGCCCCGGCAAGGCCACCAAAGGCGGTGAGCCCGAGCAACACCAGCAGTGCTGCATGGTGGAGTGGTCGTCCTGCTGCGGCGCCGGAATGTCCAGCTTGCCCAGGGCAATGGTCTTCAGGCTGGCGCCATTGGAGGAGCAAAAACTGCCCCACAGCAATTGCTGAACAGGGTCGCTGGACTGTTGCATCGCACTGGCCATCGGCATGGCAAAGGCGTTGAACAGCACTGCAAAGCAGGCGATCCACACAATTGCAAAGCGTTGACGGGCCATGGCGGACAATCCGTAGGGTTAAGCGATCAGGTGCGTATTTAGCCTGATCGGTGGGGATAAGTAAAAAAGGGTGGTGTGGTTTGGTGTCGCAGTGGTTGCCTTCATGATAGTCGGGAACCACAGATTGCCAATCTTAACCCTGTGGGAGCTGGCTTGCTCGCGAAGGCGGTGTATCAGTAACGGCCAGGCTCACTGACCCACCGCCATCGCAGGCAAGCCAGCTCCCA
Source organism: Pseudomonas sp. RGB (assembly GCF_007713445.1). Lineage (NCBI taxonomy): Bacteria > Pseudomonadati > Pseudomonadota > Gammaproteobacteria > Pseudomonadales > Pseudomonadaceae > Pseudomonas > Pseudomonas sp. RGB. The sequence goes on from NZ_VMSH01000003.1 coordinate 531,242, forward strand.
CACTTATTTGTGCCTGACCAACATTTTGCGCCCGCCACACTCCAAATGTGGGAGCCGGGCTTGCCCGCGATAACGGTGGGTCAGCCAGTGATTTATTGACTGACCCACCGCCTTCGCGAGCAAGCCCGCTCCCACATTGGAAAGGGGGTGTTTAGAGCGTGTTGACTGCCTGTAGCACCGCGGCCACGGTGGTGAATTCTCGATCTACCGCAGTCAACACGGGGCGCTTCAAGACAAGCACCGGTATTCCCAGCTCCCGCGCTACTTCCAGCTTCGGTTCAGTGGCCGCACTGCCACTGTTCTTGCTGATCAACACATCAATCCCACGCCGCTCAAACAACGCACGCTCGTCCTCAATCAGAAACGGCCCACGTGCACCGATGACTTCACAGCGTGCATTGCCGGGATACACATCCAGGGCGCGCAGCGTCCAGAACTGATCGGCGGGGATTTCATCGAGGTGCTGCAACGGCTCGCGCCCCAGCGTAAACAACGGGCGCTTGAAGGGTTTCAACGCTTCAATCAGCTCGGCCCAATCACTGACCTCACGCCAGTCATCCCCGGCTTGCGGCTGCCACGCGGGTCGCCGCAACACCCAGCAAGGAATGTCGCACAACTGCGCAGCCAGGGCGGCGTTGCCACTGATCTGAGCCGCATAGGGATGCGTGGCGTCGAGGATCAAGCTGATATTTTCATCGCGAACAAACTGCGCCAGGCCTTCAGCCCCGCCATACCCACCGACGCGCACGTGGCAGGGGAGGTCGGTAGGCACACGGCCCACGCCGGCCAAACTGTAGATATGCTCCGGCCCCAGCGTGCGGGCGATGGCCAGCGCTTCGGTCACGCCACCCAACAGCAGGATGCGTTTCATAGCGGCTTGACCACTTCCAACAGGGTTATTGGCAAGGCCTGGCGCCAGGTGTCGAACTCGCCCAGCGGCTGGGCCTGGGCCACGTGAATGCGGGTCAGCTCGCCGCCGTGCTCTGCGCGCCAGGCCATCAGGGTCATTTCGCTTTGCAGAGTCACGGCATTCGCCACCAAGCGGCCGCCCGGGCGCAGGTGCTGCCAGCACGTGTCGAGCACGCCGTCACGGGTGACGCCGCCGCCGATGAAGATCGCGTCCGGTGCTTCCAGTCCGTGCAGCACGTCCGGCGCCTTTCCACGAATCAATTGCAAACCGGGCACGCCAAGGGCGTCGCGGTTATGTTCGATCAGGCCTTGGCGGCCTGCGTCGGCTTCAATCGCCAGCGCGCGGCAGCTGGGATGGGCACGCATCCATTCAATGCCGATGGAGCCACTGCCTGCGCCTACGTCCCAGAGCAACTCGCCGGGCATCGGTGCGAGGCGGGCGAGCGTCATGGCGCGCACGTCACGCTTGGTCAGTTGGCCGTCGTGCTGGAAGGCTGAGTCCGGCAGGCCGGCGAGGCGCGACAGGCGCGGCGTGTTGGCGTCGGCCACACAGTCAATGGCGACGAGATTCAAATCCGCAACCGAGGCGTGTGGCCAATCAACCGCCAGCCCGTCAATGCGCTGTTCATCCGCGCCGCCCACGTGTTCAAACACACTGACACGGCTGGCCCCAAACCCGGACTCAACCAACAGCGAAGCAATCGCCGCAGGGCTGCGGCCATCGTTGCTCAACACCAGCAACCGCACGCCGCTGGCCAACTGCGCATGCAGCGCCGCCAGCGGCCGCGCAACCACTGACAACGTCACCACGTCCTGCAATGGCCAGCCCAACCGCGCCGCCGCCAGCGACACCGACGACGGCGCCGGTAAAACCAGCAACTCTTCAGCCGCCACCTGCCGCGCCAGACTGGCGCCCACGCCATAGAACATCGGGTCGCCGCTGGCCAGCACGCACACAGGCTCGCCGCGTTGCGCCAACACGGGCGCCAGGGAAAACGGGCTTGGCCACAACTGCCGCTCACCACGAATACACACCGGCAACAGGTCCAACTGACGCTGGCCGCCTATAATCCGGGAGGCGCGCAACAGGGCGTGCCGGGCGTTTCTGCCCAGCCCCTTGAAGCCGTCTTCACCGATGCCTACTACCGTCAGCCAGGGCGACATATCAATTCCTTGAACGACATCCGACGGGCAGGCTTTTCATGCCGCCGGACAAAGCAGGCATAATACCGCGCCTTTACCCGTCAACCGGTAGCCCCGTGAACCCAACACCTGCTCTGAACACCTTGCGCCCCTCGGCTTGTCCGGGGTTGCTGCGTATTGTCCAGGCGTTGGATGGCGGGATTTGCCGGATCAAACTGGCCGGTGGCGCCATCACTGCCGCCCAGGCGATGGCCGTGGCGGACGCGGCCCAGGCCTACGCGGGTGGAGTGATCGAGGCCACCAACCGCGCCAATCTGCAGATTCGCGGGATCGGTGCCGAGCAGCAGGCCTTGATCGCCGCGCTGCTGGCCGCAGGCCTTGGCCCGAACAACGCGGCTGGCGATGATGTGCGCAACCTGATGCTCAGCCCCAGCGCCGGTATCGACACGCAGATGTTGTTCGACACCCGACCGTTGGCCGGGCAGATCCTCGCCACCTTGCAAAACCATCCACGTTTCCATGAGTTGTCGGCCAAGTTCGCCGTGCAGCTCGATGGCGGTGAAGCCCTGGCGATGCTCGAGCATCACCACGACCTGTGGTTGTCGGCGTTTGAGCGCGATGGCGAAACATTATTGGCCTTCGGCCTGGCCGGTTGCCCTGGGTTGGATGCGCCATTGGCGGCCGTGCCTCTGGAGCAAGGTCATGCTCTGGTCGTTGCCGTGCTGGAGCTGTTTCTCGACGTGGCGACGCCCACGCAAACCCGTATGCGTCATCTGGCTGTGGATAACTTACTGGCCCGTCTGAGCCTGCCGCTGCTGCCGGTGGAGGGCTTCAAGCGCCCGGCCAGTGGGGCTTTACTGCACTTGGGCAGTTATCCACAGCGGCAAAAAGATCAATTCTACGTCGCCGCCGTTGCACCGCTGGGTCGCCTGGATTCAAGCATGCTCAAAGGCGCCGCGCAGTTGGCCTTGGAGTTCGGCGACGGCACTTTACGTTTCACGCCATGGCAGGGCGTGCTGCTGCCCAACATTAAAAGCCACGGCGCAGTGACTGAACGTCTGGCGCACCTGGGTTTTCTCTGCTCAGTCGACCAACCCCTGGCGCGCCTGATTGCCTGCACCGGCTCAAGCGGCTGTGGCAGAGGCCTGGCCGACACCAAGGCCGACGCCCTGCAATTGGCCGCGTTGCAACCTGGCGTTGAGGTGCACCTGTCCGGCTGCCCACGCTCCTGCGCGGCCGCACACACCGCGGCTGTCACGTTGCTGGCGGTGAGCCCAGGCCACTACGACGTCTATTTTCGCGATGCAGCCCAGCCAGGTTTCGGCCGGCTGCACGCGCGCACTCTTTCCATTGAAGCGGCGGGCGCCCTGTTACGCGCACGCTCACGGAGCAACACCGATGATTGATTACATCCGCGACGGTCAGGAGATCTATCGCAACTCCTTCGCCATTATTCGCGCGGAAGCCAAGTTGGACCGCATCCCGGCTGATTTGGAAAAACTCGCGGTGCGGGTGATTCATGCCTGCGGCATGGTCGAGGCCATCGATGGCCTGCAGTTCTCCGAAGGCGCAGGCAAGGCCGGGCGCGATGCGCTGGCCGCCGGTGCGCCGATTCTGTGCGATGCGCGGATGGTCTCCGAAGGCGTAACCCGTGCGCGCCTGCCGGCCAACAATGAGGTGATCTGCACCCTGCGCGACGACAGCGTGCCGGACCTGGCGCGCGCATTGGGCAACACCCGTTCCGCTGCCGCGCTGGAGCTATGGCGCCCGCACCTGGAAGGCAGCGTGGTGGTGATCGGCAACGCGCCGACCGCGCTGTTCTACCTGCTGGAGATGCTCGATGCCGGCGCGCCAAAACCTGCATTGATCCTGGGCTTCCCGGTCGGGTTTGTCGGCGCTGCCGAGTCCAAGGCCATGCTGGCGGCCGACAGCCGTGGCGTGCCGTTCGTGATCATGCAAGGGCGTCTGGGCGGCAGTGCGATGGCGGCCGCTGCGGTCAACGCCTTGGCCACGGAGGTCGAGTAATGCAGGCACGTGGACGTTTGATCGGCCTGGGCGTGGGCCCCGGCGACCCGGAACTGATCACCCTCAAGGCCCTGCGCCTGCTGCGCGAATCGCCGGTGGTGGCCTACTTCGTGGCCAAGGGCAAGAAGGGCAATGCGTTCGGCATCATCGAAGACCACCTGGTCGCGCAGCAGACCCTGATGCCGCTGGTGTACCCGGTGACCACCGAAGTGTTGCCGGCGCCGCTGTCCTACGAGCAAGTCATCAGCGACTTCTACGACACGGCCAGCCTCGACGTGGCCGCGCACCTGGACGCCGGCCGCGACGTGGCGGTGATCTGCGAAGGTGACCCGTTCTTCTACGGGTCCTACATGTACCTGCACGATCGCCTGGCCGAGCGCTATGACGCCCAGGTGATTCCCGGCGTGTGTTCGATGCTCGGCGGCGCCTCGGTACTCGGCGCGCCGCTGGTGTATCGCAATCAGAGCCTGTCGGTGCTCTCGGGCGTGCTGCCCCATGACGACCTCAAGCGTCGCCTGGCGGATGCCGACGCGGCGGTGATCATGAAGCTGGGGCGTAACTTCCCCAAGGTGCGTCAGGTGCTGGAAGAACTCGGCCTGGCCGAGCGCGCGCTGTACGTAGAGCGCGCGACCATGGCCAACCAGAAAATCGTGCCGCTGGATCAGGTCGACCCGGCGTCTTCGCCGTACTTCTCGCTGATCATCGTGCCCGGCGAAAGGTGGCAAGGTTGATGCGCCCGTCGATTGTCATTCTGGGCCAGGGCAGCCTGGCCACGGCGCGCAGGATTGCGCAGGTTTACCCCGGCGCGCTGATCCACGGCTTGGCCGGGCGCGTTGAAGGCGCCGACCAGACCTACAGCGAGTTCGGCGCGACCCTGCGCCAGCTGTATCAACAGGGCACGCCGCTGATTGCGCTGTGCGCTGCCGGCATCGTGATCCGCACCCTGGCGCCGCTGCTGCTGGAAAAGGGTGAGGAACCCGCCGTGCTGGCCGTGGCGGAAGACGGCAGCGCCGTGGTGCCGTTGCTCGGCGGCCTCGGTGGCGTGAACGTGATGGCGCGCGACATTGCCGCCGCGTTGGGCGTGCCTGCCGCGATCACCACCAGTGGCGAGTTGCGGTTCGGCACCTGCCTGCTCAACCCGCCGGCCGGTTATCAGCTGGCGGATCTGGAGCTGGGCAAGCGTTTTGTCTCGGACCTGTTGGCCGGCGAAAGCGTGCGCATCGAAGGCGCGGCGCCCTGGCTGGCTCAGGCCAATCTGCCGCAGGATCAGCAGGCGCGCCTGGCGATTCATGTGGGCAGCGCCGAGCGCGTGCCTGCCGCCAACGAGTTGCTGATTTATCCACAGAACGTGTGCGTCACCTGCAAGCCCGGGGCGCACTTGGCTGAGCGTGTGCGGGCGGCATTGCACGACGCGGGTCTTGCCGTTCAATCCCTGGCCTGCGTGTTGGCCAGCGATACACAGATGGCCGAACCTTCGCTGCACGAGGCTGCGCTGGCGTTGAATGTGCCGCTGCTGTTTTCCGGCGTCACGCAAGAGGCGGACATCGTCATCAGCGTCGCTGAGCAGCCCCTGGACCTGGCGCAAGTCGGGCGCCCGCGCGGCCGTCTGGCGGTGATTGGCCTGGGCCCAGGCGCCGCCGAGTTGATGGTGCCGGCGGTCAAGGCTGAACTGGCGCGCTGCACCGATGTGCTTGGTTACGAAACCTATGTGCGCATGGCTGGGCCATTTCGTGACGACCAAGTGCAGCACTGCACCGATAACCGCGAAGAAATGCAGCGTGCGCGCCATGCCTTCGAGTTGGCCGCGCAAGGGCGTTCAGTTGTGGTGGTATCGTCCGGTGACCCCGGCGTATTCGCCATGGCGGCTGCGGTGATCGAGGCCTTGCATGAGTCGAGTGACCCGGCCTGGCATCAGGTTGACCTGCAGATTCTGCCAGGCGTCTCGGCGTCGCTTGCCACCGCTGCGCAGGCGGGTGCGCCGCTGGGGCATGACTTTTGTGTGATGTCGCTGTCGGACAACCTCAAGCCCTGGTCGATCATCGAAAAGCGCCTGGACCTTGCGTCCCAGGCCGACTTGGCGCTGGCGTTCTACAACCCGATCTCGCGTTCGCGGCCATGGCAATTGGGGCGCGCGCTGGAAATCGTTGCGCTGCACCGCACGCCTGAAACGCCGGTGGTGCTGGGGCGCGATATCGGTCGCCCAGGCCAGACACTGCGTGTCACCACGCTTGGGCAACTGACGCCTGAACAGGTGGATATGCGCACCATGGTGCTGATCGGCTCGTCCACCACGTGCGTATTCCCGCGCGCCGGTGGCGGTGCGTGGGTGTACACGCCGCGCTGGTATGGCGAAAAACCCGCCTCCTGAAAACGGCCTGTCGCACGCCGGAAAGCTCCGAGTAACGCTGGGTTAACGCCCGCCGTTATTCGGGGCTTTTTCTTTTTTTATCGACGAAATCCGGAAGGGCTCAAGGGCCGCCCAGCAATCGTTGGGTGGCGTAGCTCGCCGCATGCCGGCAAGTGATGTTTGTGGTCTGGAAAGCGCGCTCGCGGCTGGACTAGTGTGAACACACGCCCCATGTGGGGTGCCTGTGGAGAACTGAAAATGGAGCGACAGCACCGAAGGATCAACAGCGTAAAGAGGCGCAAGTTGATTGCCGCCTACAAGTTGCCGGGAGCGCCGGGTGTACAGACCTCTGCGCCGATGGGCACGGACGATGACAGCAACGCGGCGGTGGTGAACAACGGCGTGATCTCGTTTATCGAGGGGATGTCCGCCCCGAATCGCGAATACGTTCGCAAGAGCTATTTGCTTGCGAGCAGCTACGTCAGCGATGTGTTGAAGGTTCAACGCGGCACCGAAGCCTGGTACGACGAATTTATCAAGGTGATGGTCAGTCTGGGCTGGCTGCCGGTGCGCAGCCGCTTCGAGCGGGTCACGCGCTCGGGCAAAGGCCTGACCGTGCAACTGGCGGCACTGAACATCATTGCGGCGATGCTGGCCTCGACGTCGCTGGCAGGACCTTTGCTCACCGCACTGCCCAAGCTGGCGGCGGATGCGTTAGAGGCGTTGAAGCAGCAACCCGCGACGTTCGACCTGTTCAAACGCAATAGCACGGTGCATCAGGGCGGTGATTTCGGCCTGGCCTCCTGCGCCGAAACCGAGGGAGAAGTGATGATGGTGCTGGTGACCTACAGCAGTCACGGCGTGAGCAAGCAGGTCGGCTTGCCCTTTCTGGAATGGGACAGCGCCTCGTTCGAGGCCTTCAGCGGGCAAACCTGCCTGGTGCTCAATACCGCGGTGGTCAACGAAACGACGCTCCAGCTGATGCGTGAGAGCGCCGGTGACAAGGTCCAGCTGGCCATCGCCAAGTACCGTATCTAGGGCACCAGATAACCGCGTACGCCGGTAAAGATGATCTGCGCGGCGAGGGCGCACACGAACAACCCCATCAACCGGCTGACAATCTGCAAGCCCTGGTCGCCCAGAATGCGTTCGATGCGGTTGGACAGGTACAGCACCACGCCCACTGTGAGGCTGGCCAGGGCAATGCTGAGGATGGCCATGATCTTGTCATCCCAGTGCGGCTGGCTCACGCCCATCACCAGCAGCGCACCGATGGTGCCCGGGCCGACGGTGAGCGGGATGGTCAGCGGCACAATGGTCACGTCCTGCTGCACGTTGTCGGTCTGTACCGCCGACTTGCCCTGGGCCATGCCCAGCGCCGAGATGAACAGCACGCTGCCGGCGCCGATGCGAAAAGCGTCCACGGTGATGCCGAACACGCTGAAAATCACCCGCCCGAACAGGTACAGCAACACGCTCGACACCAGCGTTGCCAGCGCTACTTTCCAGGCCAGTCGCCGCCGCTCCTTGCTGGAGTAACCACGGGTCAGGCTGATAAAACAGGACAGCACGAAGAACGGGCTGTAGAGCACCAGCATCTTCAGGTAAACGCTGAATAACACGTGGAGCATGAGGGCGGCTCGCGGGCGGAAAGATGGCGTGAGTCTAACAGGCGGCGCAGATCAAATGTGGGAGCGGGCTTGCTCGCGAATGCGGTGGATCAGTTAAAGATGCATTGACTGACACACCGCATTCGCGAGCAAGCCCGCTCCCACATTTTGATTGCATTTCAGGTCAGGAAGGCGCGTGTTCAGGTCGTTGCTGGCGCTGCGCCACCCAGAACTCCACCAGCTCGCGCAACTGCGACAACTCCACCGGTTTGGCCATATGCCCATCCATCCCGGCCTGGCGCGCGCGCTCTTTATGTTCCGAAAGGATATGCGCGGTCAGTGCGACCACCGGCGTCCGAATGCGTTGGTGGCTGACTTCCCACGCGCGCAATTGCTGGGTGGCGGAAAAACCATCGAGGATCGGCATTTCACAGTCCATCAGCACCAGGTCGTAACGCTGAGCCTTCATCGCCTCGAGGGCTTCTTCGCCATTGCTGGCGGTGTCCGGGTTGAGGTTGAGCTTGCCGAGCATGCCGCGGATCACTTTGGTGGAGATGCTGTTGTCTTCGGCCACCAGGATGCGGAAGTCGGCCGGCACGGTCACCGCTGCCGGCGCGCTGATGGCCGCGCGCGGCTGCACCACGCCCTTGCTGCGCTGAGTCAGTTCATCGGCCAGCGTGGTCTTGAGCGTGTAGCCGGCGACCGGCTTGGCGAGGATGCGCTTGATCCCGCAGTTGCGCGCGATGATCTTGCTCGGCGCGTTGCTGATACCGGTGAGCATGATCAGCAGGATGTCGTGGTTCAGGCTCGGGTCTTCCTTGATCTTGGCGGCCAGTTGCATACCGGTCATGCCGGGCATGTTCTGGTCCAGCAGGACCACGTCGAAGTAGTCGCGCAGGTGCGCCTTGGTGCGCAGCAACGCCAGGGCTTCTTTGCCGGACGGCACGGCACTGACGTTCAAGCCCCAGGCCGTGCATTGCTGCACCAGCACTTTGCGGCAGGTGTCGTTGTCGTCGACCACCAGCACCCGTGCGCCTTTGAGCGGGCCGTCGAGGTCGGAGGTCGGGTGTTCCAGGCGTTCCGGGTCCAGCGGCAGGGTCAACCACAAGGTGCTGCCCTGATGGCTGCCGCTCTTGATGCCGAACTCGCCATTCATCAACAGGATCAGTTGTCGCGCGATCACCAGGCCCAGGTGGCCGCTCAAGCGCGTGGCCGAAAGGAAGTTCTTGCTGTGCAGTTCGCTGTGCAGCAACGCGTCACGCTCGGCGGCTTCCATCGGCAGGCCGCTGTCTTGCACGGCAATGCGCAGGCGCGGCTTGGTGCTGCGTTCGTCGAGGGCAACGACGATCAGCACTTCACCTTCGTCGGTCTTTTGCAGGGCATTTTCCAGCAGGCTCAACAACGCCTGGCGCAGACGCGTCGGGTCACCGCTGATCACGCGTGGCACCTGAGGCTGGATAAAGCTGATCAGTTCGACGTTCTGTTGCTCGGCCTTGGCGCGGAAGATACTCAGGCAGTCTTCGATCAATGCGTTGAGGTCGAACTGCACGTCGTCCAGCTCGATCTGCCCGGACTCCAGCTTGGAGATGTCGAGGATCTCGTTGATCAACGTCAGCAGTTCGTTCCCGGCGCTGTGGATGGTCTGCACGTAGTCACGCTGCTTGACCGACAGCGGCGTGCCCAGCAGCAGCTCGGTCATGCCCAGCACGCCGTTCATGGGGGTGCGGATTTCGTGGCTGATCTTCGCCAGGAACTCGGCTTTGGCGGCGATCTCGGCATTGCTGGCCGCCAAATCGCGGCTGAGGCTGAAGCGCGCTTCGACAATTGCGCGCTGGCGTTCGCCCAGGGCCAGGCTCATCAGCAGGCCGCTGAGGCAGATAAAACCGAGCAGCGTGACGATCAAGCCTTGCGGTGCCACCAGCGTCAGGCCGAGCAGGGCAGGCAGGATGATCAGTGTGCCGATGTTGAACACCACCATGCCCGCCACGAACAAACGTGCCGGCCGGTAGCCTTTCTGCCAGTGGTAGGCCGAGACAAACAGCATGCTCAGACCGGCCAGGGCCACCAGGGCGTAAGTGATGATGTTCAGCGGCAAGGTGTTGACGAACAACAGCAGCAGGCCGCACAGCACGATCAGCAGGATGTCGGCCATCAACAGTTTGTTCAGCAGGTGCGGGCCCAGCGGCATGAAGAACCGATAGGCGAACATCAGCCCGCACGGCGCGGTCAGCAGCAGGGCGAGGTAGGCGCCCGGGGTCTGGACAGCATGCCAGTTCGGCAGCCACGGCCCCACCAGGTTGAGCAACAGTGCCAGGCTCAACATCAAGAGCAACTCGCAGGCCGCCAGCCACAGGCTGCTGCGCGAGCGGTGGTAGGCGAAGCGCGTGAGGTTGTGCAGGATCAGCATCAGCAGGCAGCCGAACAACAGGCCGTAGATCAGCGTCTGGTTCTGGTCGGCGGCAGCCAGTACGGCCGGTTCCAGGGTGATGTAGGGGCGCAGTTCGTGTTCCGACACCAGACGCAGGTACACCTCGAGGGGTTTCTGGCTCTGGGGCATCGGCAGCATGAAATCACTGCTGGGCAGCGGGCGTTCCGCCTGCGGCTGGCGGGTGCCGGTACTTTGTTGCTCCACCAGGGTGTCGCCGTCCAGTACATAGAGGCTCAGGTGGGACAGGTCGGGGGCAAATACCCGCAGCACTTGCTCGTGCTTGCCAGGTTGCAGCTTGAAACGTACCCACAACGCACCGTCCGGCTCGGCCGCGGTAATCCGGTCCAGTTCGATGGGGCTAAATTGATTGGTGTAACGGGCGGAGCGGATATCGCTCAGTTGCAGGTCGGCCTGTTCATCAAGCAATACTGCCCATCCACTGCCTTGCGCGGCGGCCTGGGCCGGGAACAAGCAGAGCAGGGTCAGCAGACTGACTGTGAAACCTATGGCGATCCTGAGCCAGCGCACGGCGAAATCCCTTCGTAGGTTGATTGCACGGGTTAACTATGCGCGGGGCGACGTGGGTACGGCAAGGGCCAAAGGCCCTTGCCTAACCGAACGGATAGCGACTGGAGGGCAGCTGCTTATTGGTTCTCGCCACGTTCACGGGCAATGGCGCGGTAGCCGATGTCCGTGCGGTAGAAGCAACCTTTCCAGTCGATTTTCGCGGCCAGCTTGTACGCCTGTTGCTGCGCGGCGTCGACACTGGCACCCATTGCGGTGGCGCACAATACACGGCCACCTGCGGTTACAACCTTGCCGTCCTTGAGCGCGGTGCCCGCATGGAACACCTTGCCTTCCAGCGTAGCAGCTGCGTCGAGGCCTTCAATCACGTCGCCCTTGGTGTAGTCGCCAGGGTAACCACCGGCCGCCAGCACAATGCCAACGCTCGGACGCGGGTCCCATTGCGCTTCAACCTTGTCCAGCGCCTGGGCCAGGGCCGCTTCCACCAGCAGCACCAGGCTCGATTGCAGACGCAGCATCACCGGTTGGGTTTCCGGATCACCAAAGCGGCAGTTGAACTCGATGACTTTCGGGTTACCGGCTTTGTCGATCATCAGGCCGGCGTACAGGAAGCCGGTGTATACATTGCCTTCGTCGGCCATGCCGCGCACGGTCGGCCAGATCACCAGGTCCATCACGCGCTTGTGTACCTCGGCGGTGACCACTGGGGCAGGGGAGTAAGCACCCATGCCGCCGGTGTTCGGGCCGCTATCGCCGTCGCCGACGCGTTTGTGGTCCTGGCTGGTGGCCATCGGCAGTACGTTCTTGCCGTCGACCATCACGATAAAGCTGGCTTCTTCGCCGTCGAGGAACTCCTCGATGACCACGCGCGAACCGGCGTCACCAAATGCGTTGCCGGCGAGCATGTCGCGCACCGCGTCTTCGGCTTCTTGCAGGGTCATCGCCACGATCACGCCTTTACCGGCGGCCAGGCCGTCGGCCTTGATGACGATCGGTGCACCTTTTTCACGCAGGTAAGCCAGGGCCGGCTCGATCTCGGTGAAGTTCTGGTAGTCGGCAGTCGGAATCTTGTGGCGTGCCAAAAAGTCCTTGGTGAAGGCTTTCGAGCCTTCCAGTTGGGCTGCGCCGGCGGTCGGGCCGAAGCAGTCCAGGCCACGGCTGCGGAACAGGTCGACGACGCCGGCCACCAATGGCACTTCCGGACCGACGATGGTCAGGGACACGTTCTTCTCGGCGAAATCAGCCAGTTGCTCAAGGGCCAACACGTCGATGGCGACGTTTTCGCACTTGGCTTCAATGGCGGTGCCGGCGTTGCCGGGTGCGACGAATACTTTCTGGACGCGCGGGTCCTGGGCAACTTTCCAGGCCAGGGCGTGTTCACGGCCACCGCTGCCAATGATCAAAACATTCATTTCAAAAACCTCAAATTCTGTAGGCGCTGCACGAGCGCTTAAATGTGGAGCCGATCTGATGTGGCGAGCGGGCTTGTCCCGCGTTGGGCTGCAAAGCGGCCCCAAAACCAAACACCGCAGATTGCCTGATGCACCGTGTTCTTCTTGATGGGGCTGCTGCGCAGCCCAACGCGGGACAAGCCCGCTCACCACAAAAGGCCCGCTCCCACATTTCGATCGAGTTGGATCAGTGGCGGAAGTGGCGCATGCCGGTGAAGACCATGGCGATGCCAGCCTCATCAGCGGCGGCGATGACTTCAGCATCGCGCATCGAACCACCAGGTTGAATCACCGCCGTCACGCCAGCCTTGGCCGCATTGTCCAGGCCGTCACGGAACGGGAAGAACGCGTCGGAAGCCATCACCGAACCGGCTACCTGCAAGCCGGCGTGCTCAGCCTTGATCGCAGCGATACGCGCCGAGTTCACGCGGCTCATCTGGCCGGCGCCGACACCGATGGTCTGGCGGTTCTTGGCGTAGACAATGGCGTTGGATTTAACGTACTTGGCGACTTTCCAGGCGAAGATCAGGTCGTTGATTTCCTGCTCGGTCGGGGCGCGCTTGGTCACCACTTTGAGGTCTTCGCTGCCGATCATGCCGATGTCGCGGCTCTGTACCAGCAAGCCGCCGTTGACGCGTTTGTAGTCCCAGGCCGCGGCGCGGTCCGCCGACCACTCGCCACAGGCCAGCAGGCGCACGTTGGCCTTGGCGGCAACGATGGCGCGGGCTTCTTCGCTCACGGACGGGGCGATGATCACTTCAACGAACTGACGCTCGACGATGGCTTTTGCGGTTTCAGCATCCAGCTCGCGGTTGAAGGCGATGATGCCGCCGAAGGCGGATTCGGTGTCGGTGGCGTAGGCCAGTTCGTACGCCTGGCGGATACCGCCTTCAGCGTCCGGGCTTACGGCGACGCCGCACGGGTTGGCGTGCTTGACGATCACGCAGGCCGGCTTGACGAAGCTCTTCACGCATTCCAGCGCGGCGTCGGTGTCGGCCACGTTGTTGTAGGACAGCTCTTTGCCTTGCAGTTGGGTCGCGGTGGCGATGCCGACTTCAGCAGGTTTGGCCTCAACGTAGAACGCCGCGCTCTGGTGCGGGTTCTCGCCGTAGCGCATTTCCTGGGCCTTGATGAACTGGCTGTTGAAGGTGCGCGGGAACTGGCTGCGGCCCTCTGTGCTCAGGGTCTCGGCGGCCTGGTTCACGGTGCCCATGTAGTTGGCGATCATGCCGTCGTAGGCGGCGGTGTGTTCAAACGCCTTGAGCATCAGGTCGAAACGCTGGGCGTAAGTCAGGCCGCCGGCTTTGAGGCTTTCCAACACGTTGGCGTAGTCGCTGGCGTTAACCACGATGGCCACGTCTTTGTGGTTCTTGGCAGCCGAGCGAACCATGGTCGGGCCGCCGATATCGATGTTTTCGATGGCGGTCGGCAGGTCGCAACCTGGCTTGTTGATGGTGGCTTCGAACGGATAAAGGTTAACGGCCACCAGGTCGATCGGCTTGATGCCGTGCTCGGTCATGATGGCGTCGTCGATACCGCGACGACCGAGGATCCCGCCGTGGATTTTCGGGTGCAGGGTCTTGACCCGACCGTCCATCATTTCTGCGAAACCGGTGTAGTCCGCGACTTCTACTGCGGCCACGCCGTTGTCCTGCAGCAGTTTGAAGGTCCCGCCCGTGGAGAGGATTTCCACACCCAGGGCTTCCAGCTCCCGGGCAAATTCGAGGATCCCGGTCTTGTCGGAAACACTGATCAAGGCGCGGCGGATCGGCAGGCGGGTAGTCTGGTCGGTCATTTCAATTTCCATCAAAAGCAAAGGAGTCAGCAAAAAAGGCGTCCGTTTTTACGCGGGCGCCTTTCTGGTTTGATTGAATGCTTACAGCAAATCGTACTGCTTGAGCTTTTTGCGCAAGGTGCCACGGTTGAGGCCCAGCAGCTCACTGGCTTTGGTCTGGTTGCCCTTGACGTAGTTCATCACGCTTTCGAGCAAGGGCGCCTCGACTTCGGAGAGCACCAGGTTGTACACGTCCGTGACGGAAGCGCCCTCTAGGTGGGCGAAATAATTGTGCAGCGCCTTCTCGACACTCCCGCGAAGGGTCTGGCCTTCTTCGCTCGGCGTGTTGAGGTGCTGTTTCAAATTGACGTTGTCGCTCACGGGTGTTGTTCCACTCACTAAAGTCTCGGTCATCATCGTCATGCGGCCACCCCCTCTCCGTCCCCTGTCCCCAGGCTCTTGTAACGCTCGCTGAAGAACTCACGAACGTTGGCGCACTGTGCTTCCGTATCATCCAAACGATTGAAGTGGGCGCGAAACTCCCTGGCGCCCGGCAAGGTTGCGAGATACCAGCCGACATGCTTGCGAGCAATGCGTACTCCCATCACGTCTCCATAGAAGGCGTGCAGGGCGGCCAGATGCTCTAGCAGAATACGTTCCACCTCGATCAGCTCCGGTGCCGGCATGACTTCGCCAGTACGCAGAAAGTGCTCGATCTCACGAAAAATCCATGGCCGCCCCTGGGCGGCCCGGCCAATCAACAAGCCATCGGCGCCGGTTGCGTGCAGCACGCGCCGGGCTTTCTCGGCTGAGTCGATGTCGCCATTGGCAAAGACCGGGATCGACACCGCCTGCTTGATCGCGGCAATGGTGTCGTACTCGGCTTCACCGGTGTAAAGGTCGGCGCGGGTGCGGCCATGCACCGCCAGCGCTGTAATGCCTGCCTGTTCGGCGATCTTCGCCACCGTCAGGCCGTTCTTGTTGTCCCGGTCCCAGCCGGTACGAATCTTCAGGGTGACCGGCACATCCACTGCGGCGACAACGGCCTGCAGGATCTCGGCTACCAATTGCTCATCTTTCAACAGGGCGGAACCGGCGGCCTTGTTGCAGACCTTCTTGGCCGGGCAGCCCATGTTGATGTCGATGATCTGTGCGCCCAACTCCACGTTGGCCCGGGCCGCGTCCGCGAGCATCTGTGCATCGCCACCGGCGATCTGTACCGAGCGCGGCTCGGGATCACCTTCGTGGATCATGCGCATCCGCGATTTGCGGGTGTTCCACAAGCTCATGTCGCTGGTGACCATTTCAGAGACTACTAGACCCGCGCCCAAACGCTTGCACAGCTGACGAAAGGGCTGGTCGGTGACGCCCGCCATCGGGGCGAGGATCAAGCCGTTTTGCAATGTGTATGGGCCGATGCGTACCGCCGACATAGGACTTCCCTGTTGTGGGGCCGGATCATTAGAGTTCGAAAAAGGGTTGGCATGATACCCGCTCTCGATGACTGGATAAAGGCTGAATTGGATAAAATCTGAACAGTTATTTCTTTATCGCGGTCGGTTTGGTTGCGCAGCGCCCAGTCAATTATCTGCCGTCAAACCTCGGCGTGCGCGGCGCCTCACTCGGGCGAGTGGAAACTCAGGCTGTAATTCACGGCTTTATTGCCTGGGTCGAGGATATCCAGGGAAATATGGATGGGTGTCTGCGAAGGCATTTCGCTCACCCCGGCCAGCTCACCACTGAGGTATTCGGCCGGTTTGAAGCGACGACTGGCAATCAGGCCGCCGTTCAAATCGGCAAAGCGCAGCTCCAGCAGCGGGAAGGGCTGTGAGAACGTCGCGCGGTTATAGATGATTGCGTCCACCACCAGCGCCCCGGCGAACTCGGGATTGCTGCGCACCACCAGGTTGCTGCTCTTGATGTGGGCAATATCGACCCGTGATGGCACGGTGCAACCGAGGGTTGGACACAGTTGCTGGAACCACGGGCGATAGGCGTCCTGGCGAGCCAGGTCGTCGAATTGATAGGCGATGTACTGGCCCGCCAGGCCAGCGGCGGCCAGCAGCACCAGGAGTATCCAGATGAGGCGACGGCCCCAGCTCGTCGGACGTTTCTGCGCATACAGGTGCAGCGGGTCGTCTTCCAGGTCCTGAAGTACATCGTCGTGAACGCTGGTTTCCGTGCGCGCACGCTTGCGCCGCGGTTGCGGGCGGTCTTCGGGTTCCGGCGCGTCCGCTGCCGCCGTCAGCGGCGTGAACGGCGGGTCGAGGTCGTCATCGTCGTCGTCAGGCGGAGAACGCAGCGGGGGCTCATCGTCGATATCGTCGATGTTGAACGACATCGATGGCTCGGTGCGCTGCTTGGTCGCAGGCGTCCTGGCCGGTTCAGGCGCGTCTTCGCTTGGTTGGGTGCGCTCTTCGGGCGGCTCGCTGAACAGGCTGGCGGCCCATTTTTCTTCTTCGGCCTTGACGGTGTCGCGACTGGCGCTGAGGGCATCTTCCTTTTGCCGGCGCTCGCTGCTCGCCTGGCGACGCTCCGCGCCGGGCGGTTGCGTGTGTTGAATCTCGCGGCGTTCAAGCTTGGCCAGTTCTTCGTCCAGGTCCAGGTTGTCCAGGTCCAGCTCTTCGGCGGTCCACTGTTTCTGGCTGATGGCCCGCGGTGCCTGGGGCACTGGCTCAACGGCGTGTTCGGCGACGCCTGGCTGCTCGGGTTCCGGCGCCGAGGTGCTGGCGCGCTGCTCCAGCAATTGGCGCGCGGCATTGAACACTTGCAGGCACGAGCCGCAGCGAACCACGCCACGGGCCACACTCAATTGAGCGTGGCTGACGCGAAAGCGCGCTTGGCAATGCGGGCACTGGGTGACGAAACTGTCGGTCATGCGGCCATCCGATTCAGGCAAGCGCTCATTCTAGCGCCGACGACCGCTGATGCGTACCCAGCCATCACGGTTGGCGATCGGATCCAGATCGAAATCCGCGGCATAGGCCGCAGCCACGTCTTCACCTTGTTCGGCAAGAATGCCCGACAGCGCCAGGCGACCTCCTGGCTTGACCAGGCTCGACAGTTGCGGAGCCAGGGAAACCAAAGGGCCGGCGAGGATATTCGCCACCAGCACATCGGCCTGCACCTGGGGCAATTGCTCCGGCAGGTAGAGGGGGAATTTGCCCTCAGGGATGTTGTTGCGCCCGGCGTTATCGCGGGAGGCTTCCAGGGCTTGTACGTCGATGTCGGTGCCGACCGCTTCCTTGGCGCCCAGCAGCAGGGCGGCAATTGCCAGGATCCCCGAGCCGCAGCCGAAGTCCAGCACGTTGCAGTCGGTCAGGTCCTGGCCGTCCAGCCATTCCAGGCACAGGGCGGTGGTCGGGTGGGTGCCGGTGCCGAACGCCAGGCCCGGGTCGAGCAGCAGGTTGACGGCATCCGGCTCAGGTGCGGCATGCCAGCTGGGTACGATCCACAGGCGTTGGCCAAAGCGCATCGGCTGGAAGTTGTCCATCCAGCTGCGTTCCCAGTCCTGGTCTTCGATCACTTCGCTGTGGTGCTCAGGCAGCGGGCTGCCGGTGAGCAACTCCATATGGGCCAGCACGGCGGCGGCATCGGTGCCGTCTTCGAACAGGGCCAGCAAGTGGGTGTGCGACCACAGCGGCGTGGTGTTGAGTTCGGGTTCGAAGATCGGTTGGTCTTCGGCGTCCATGAACGTCACCGAGACGGCGCCGACTTCAAGAAAAGCGTCTTCGTAGGTTTCGGCTTGTTCTGGGCTGATGGCGAGACGGACTTGCAGCCAAGGCATGGCGGGCACCTTTGAAAAAAATGAGTGTGCGACGGCGGGGTCGCGAAAGCGCGCAAGTTTACGCGAGCGAACAGCAGAAGACGACTGTGCTGAATGAACACGGACCGAATGTGGGAGGGGGCTTGCCCCCGATTGCGGTGTGTCAGTCTCTGTATCTGTAACTGATCCACCGCTGTCGGGGGCAAGCCCCCTCCCACATTTGGACTATGGACATCTTCAAAGTAGAGGGCTCAGAAACAACAAAGCCGCCCGAAGGCGGCTTTGTTGGGTGGAGCACTTACTGGTTGGCCAGTTTGTGTTCCAGGTAGTGAATGTTCACACCACCTTCGCAGAAGCCTTCATCACGCACCAGGTCCCGATGCAGCGGGATGTTGGTCTTGATGCCGTCTACCACGATTTCGTCCAGAGCGTTACGCATGCGGGCCATGGCCTCGTCGCGAGTGGCGCCCCAGGTGATCAGCTTGCCGATCAGCGAGTCGTAGTTGGACGGAACCTTGTAGCCGCTGTACAGGTGCGAATCGACGCGAACGCCGTTGCCGCCCGGAGCATGGAAATGCTTGACCAGGCCTGGACTTGGGATAAAGGTTTTCGGGTCTTCGGCGTTGATCCGGCACTCCAGGGAATGGCCGTGGATCTTCACGTCGTCCTGGGTAAACGACAGCGTGTTGCCAGCGGCGATGCTCAGCATCTCCTTGACGATGTCGATACCGGTGACCATCTCCGACACCGGGTGCTCTACCTGCACACGAGTGTTCATCTCGATGAAGTAGAAGCGGCCGTTCTCGTAGAGGAACTCGAATGTACCGGCGCCACGGTAGTTGATGTCGATGCACGCCTTGACGCAGCGAGCCAGTACTTCCTGGCGCGCGGTTTCATCCAGGCCGGGTGCCGGCGCTTCTTCCAGTACCTTCTGGTGACGGCGCTGCAGCGAGCAATCGCGGTCGCCCAGGTGGATGGCGTGGCCCTGGCCGTCGGACAGTACCTGCACTTCCACGTGACGTGGGTTGGTCAGGTACTTCTCCAGGTAGACCATCGGGTTGCCGAACCAGGCAGCCGCTTCGGAGCGGGTCTGCTTGGCGGCTTCGATCAGGTCTTCTTCCTTGTGCACCACGCGCATGCCGCGACCACCACCGCCACCGGCGGCCTTGATGATCACCGGGTAACCGACTTCGCGACCAATGCGCAGCGCGGTTGCCTCGTCTTCAGGCAGTGGGCCATCGGAGCCTGGAACGGTTGGCACGCCGGCAGCGATCATGGCGTCCTTGGCCGATACCTTGTCGCCCATCAGGCGAATGGTTTCGGCTTTCGGGCCAATGAAGGCAAACCCGGATTTTTCCACTTGTTCGGCGAAGTCGGCGTTTTCCGCAAGGAAGCCGTAGCCTGGGTGGATGCCATCAGCGCCGGTCACTTCAGCGGCCGCGATGATGTTGGAGACCTTCAGGTACGAGTTGGTCGCCAGTGGCGGGCCGATGCAGATGCTCTCGTCCGCCAGTTTCACGTGCATCAATTCGGTATCGGCCGTCGAGTAAACAGCGACGGTCTTGATGCCCTCTTCCTTACAGGCGCGCAGGATACGCAGCGCGATCTCGCCGCGGTTGGCGATCAGGACTTTTTGCAGTTTCTTCGCAGGTTTCAACATCGAAGGCGCTCCGCGGTTCAAACGATGGTGAACAGCGGCTGGTCGTACTCAACCGGCTGACCGTTTTCTACCAGGATGGATTCGATGACGCCGGCTTTTTCAGCGGTGATGTGGTTCATCATCTTCATCGCTTCAACGATGCAGATGGTGTCGCCCACTTTCACGGTTGCGCCGACTTCAACGAAGGCTGGCGAGGTCGGTGCCGGGGTGCGGTAGAACGTACCGACCATTGGCGACTTGACCACGAAGCCGTTCAGTACAGGCGCGGCAGGTGCGGCTGGAGCAGCGGCAGCAGGTGCGGCGGCTGGCGCAGCAGCGGCCGGAGCCGGTGCTTGCATCTGAGGTGCGTAGAACTGTTGAGCCGGGGTCTTGCTGTGACGGCTGATCCGTACGGACTCTTCGCCTTCCTTGATTTCCAGCTCGTCGATACCGGATTCTTCCAGCAGTTCGATCAGTTTCTTAACTTTACGGATATCCATGAATCATCAACTCCCAAGGGTCGGTCAGGGGCGCTTGGCCGGTTGTTCAATGTGTTCCAGGGCGGCCTCCAGGGCCAGTCGGTAACCGCTGGCGCCAAGGCCGCAGATCACGCCTACTGCTACGTCGGAGAAGTAGGAGTGATGGCGGAAAGCTTCGCGTTTGTGCACGTTGGACAGATGCACTTCGATGAATGGGATGCTCACCGCCAGCAGCGCGTCACGTAATGCAACACTCGTGTGCGTAAAAGCGGCGGGATTGATCAGGATAAAGTCCACGCCTTCGCCGCGCGCGGCATGGATGCGATCAATCAATTCGTACTCGGCATTGCTTTGCAGGTAGAGCAAATGGTGGCCGGCCTCACGCGCCCGTCGTTCAAGATCAAGGTTGATCTGATCGAGGGTGACTGCCCCGTAGACGCCCGGTTCGCGGGTGCCGAGCAGGTTCAGGTTGGGTCCGTGAAGAACCAGTAAGGTCGCCATCGGCTGTTCCTTGTTATTGATGTGGGTACGTCAGAACCCGGCGACTATGCCGCAAAGCCTTTGTGACTGTCCAGTTCTATGCAGTAGGCAGCACGATTAGCGATGATTGCGCAAAATTTGTGACTGGGGTGCAGTATCCAGTCATTGGCAACACTGTCTTGAAGACTGTGGATGTCAAATGTGGGAGGGGGCTTGCCCCCGATGCGCTGCATCAGGCAACACATGCAGTGAGTGACACACTGTCATCGGGGGCAAGCCCCCTCCCACTTTTTGCTCTCCATATGGCAGGAGATGGGCTCAAACCCGGAACGCCTGAACCGCCGTATTGAGCTGCCCACCCAGCACCAGCAGGTGTTCGCCCTGGCGGCGGCCCTGGCCGATGCGCAGCAGATTATCCTCACCCAACTGGTGAATCCGCTCGCTGTTGTCGCGAATCTCACTGACGGCGCCACTCTGCTGCGCGGTCACATCGGCGATGCGCACCGACGTGTCGGAAATGGTCTGGATTGCCCCGACGATTTCATCCAGCGCGCCATCCGCTGCCTGGGCTTGCTGGGCGGTGGCCTCGGCGTGCTCGACCTGAGTGCGCATGCCTTGCACCGATTGGTGGGCGGCGGTTTGCAGGCCGGCGATCAGGCTCTGGATTTCGGCCGTGGCGCCGGCGGTGCGTTGCGCCAGCGAGCGTACCTCATCGGCAACCACGGCAAACCCGCGTCCGGCCTCACCGGCCCGTGCAGCCTCGATGGCGGCATTGAGCGCCAGCAAGTTGGTCTGGTCGGCAATCGCGCGAATCACCGTCAGCACGCCGCCGATGGTGGCGGATTCTTCGGCGAGTTTTTCGATCATCTGCGCGTTTTGCTGCACCTCGCCCACCAGGGCGTGCAGCCCGGTCAGGCTCAGGCCGATCACCCGCTGGCCCTGTTCCACCGCCTGGCCCGCACTGCGGCTGGCGCCGGCCGCCTGACTGGCATCGCCGGCGACTTGCTGGATGGTCGCCTCCAGTTCACCCAGCGAATCACGGATCTGCGCCGTATCGCCAGCCTGACGCTCGGCGCCGTCGTGCAGCCCGCTGCTCAGTTCGGCGAGGGCGCGGCTGCTGCCGGCGACTTCTTCGGCATTGCCGCGAATGGTGCCCACCAAGTCCACCAGGTAAGCGCGCAAGCGGTTAAGCGAGGCCTCGATGTCGTGCAGTTCGCGGTTGGTCTTGCCCAAGGCAATCGACTGGCTGAAGTCGCCTTCGGCCCAGGTGGACAAGGCCGGTGCGAGGTTGGTCAGTACCCTTGCCAGCCGTCGTTGCAGCGTGTCGATCAGCAGTGCGATGAGCAAAATCAGCCCGATCATCACACCTTGCATCAGGCGCACTTCGCCCTGGATTCTGGCGTGTTGCGCGCGAACAACAGGTTCCAGGCCGGCGATGGCTTGCTGCACGGCAGCAATTTTCAGATGCGTGCTGTCGGCCAGTGCAGTGCGCAGCTGGATCTGATCGCGAGTGCGTTTGAGCTCGGCAGGGTAGCGGGTCAGCAGGCTGTTGAGTTCACGTTTGAGGTCCACGCCGGTGTCTTGCGCTTCGGCTTTTTCGCTGCTTTCCAGGCCCAGCATGGCGGAGAAATCATCCGCGCTGGACGCGGCGCTGGCCTTTACGCCCAGCAGCGGTAACTGCGCCAACAGGTCGGCCTGCGTGCGGATGCTGGCAACTTCGCGCTCCACCTCATCGGCCAGCTCTGCGCGCCCGCTGCTCACCAGCTTGTCGCGGGCCAGAGACAGTTTGCCCAGGTGTTGGGACGCGGCCATAAGCGGCGGCAAGTAGCGTGCAGCGTCGGGTGAAGTGACGGGTGAAGTGACGCCCGTGGCGTACTGGCTCAATTGCTCCAGGTTCGCGCCCAGCTCACGTTCGGCTTGCAGCAGCAGGGCTTGCGGGTCGCCGGCCAGTTTGCCGGCAGCCAGCAGGTCGGTTTTGCTGAAGGTGTCCAGCTCGACCAGGCTGGGGCGCAGGTTCTGCGCCAGGTCCGCCGGCAGTTCGTCGAGGTGCTGCAGGAGGTTTTCCAGGCTCTGGCCGGCACTGCTCAAACGCAACGCGTCGCCGCTGGCCAGGTAGTCGTCGATATTGCGCGCGGCCTGATTCTGAAATGTCTGCGACAGGCCAAGGTAGCGCTCCATCAGCAAATAAGGCTGTTCCAGTGCCCGTTGCGACCACCATAGCGTCGCGCCAAGGGCCAGGCACACGGCCACCAGCAGAAGGGTATTCAAATTGGTCAGCAGCTTCAGGCGCATGCGTGGTTTCAACCGACAGCAAAAGATAAGTGCCTGAAGTTATTGCGTTTCCATTACAGAGTTATGACGGAATCGGTGGATTCCGGTGAAAAGATGGCACTTTGCTTTGATGTGCGCGCAGCGTGTACGCGGTTGCGTCCGGTGTCCTTGGCGCGGTACAGCGCCTCGTCTGCCTGAGCGGCCATCATCAAGCTGTCGGAACCGTCGCACAGCTCCACCAGCCCGGCGCTGAAGGTGCACCACAAATCCTGCGGCTGGGCCGGGTAGTGAATTTCGGCAAACCGCCCACGGATTTCATCCAGCACTTTGCGGGCCGATTCCAGGTCGGTGTCGGGCATCACGATGGCAAATTCTTCACCGCCGTAGCGGCCGATGTAGTCGGTCTTGCGCAAGCGCTGCTTGAGAAACAGCGCCAGGCTCTTGATCACGCGGTCGCCCATCGGGTGGCCGTGGCTGTCGTTGACCCGCTTGAAGTGGTCAATGTCGAGCATGGCAAAGCTCAGCGGCTTGTTCTCGCGGCGCGCGCGGAAGCTGCAGTCTTCGAGCAGTTGCAGAATATGGGTGTGGTTGTACAGCCCGGTCAGGCTGTCACGCACCATTCGTGCCTTGAGGTTGCGCGCGCGGGCAGCGCGGTTGCGCACGGTGGTGATCAGGTGGCGCGGCTTGATCGGCTTGGTGAGGAAGTCGTCGCCGCCTTCGCTCATGGCGTCCAGTTGCTTGTCCAGGTCGTCTTCGGCCGACAGGTAGATGATCGGCACGCTGACGTAACGGTCATTGTGGCGGATCACCTTGGCCAGTTCGGTACCGGTACAGGCGGGCATGTACATGTCGAGGATGATCAAATCCGGCTGGAAGTCCGCCAGTTCGGCCATCGCCTGGATCGGCTCGATCAAGGTGCGCGTGACGATGCCGGCGCTGTTGAGCAGGCGCTCGGTGTGCAGCGCCTGAGCGCGTGAGTCGTCGATGATCAGCACCTTATAGGGCTCGTACTGCGCGACGCAGGTCAGCACCTCGATCTTTTCCAAAAGGCTTGAGGCCTCAAGCGTGCCAGTGAGAAATTCCTGGCCGCCGGCGCGCACGGCGGCCAGGCGCGTCGGGGTGTCGGTTTCGTGCAGGCTGAAAAACAGCAGCGGCAGCTTTTGCTCCAGGCCTTCCTGGGCTTCGGCGGCGAGCTTGAGGCCCAGGCCGGCACCGCAGAAATCCACATCCATCACGATGGCCGACGGCAGGCGCTCGGCCAGCGACGCGCGAAAGGCTGCCACGCTGTCCAGCGACTGGGCGCTCATGCCAAAGAATTCAAGCTGCTTGGCCAGGCGCTCGGCGCGGTCGTGATCGGCCAGCATCACGTAGATCGGCTTGCGCATGGGGGGCAGGAAGGTTTGTTCCAGCTGGTCGCCCTGGCGCAGGCCGGTGCGGGACAGGCGCTGCATCAGGCGGTTGAGTTCGGTGATCACCTGGCTGCTCAGGCGGCCGCGATTTTCATCCACCGCCTTGAGGGACTCGCCAATGTGCCGCGCCAGCTGGCCGTGTTCCGGCTGCTCGAAACGCTCGGCAAAGCGCAGCAGGCGCAGGTTGGCTTCGCTGAGTTCGGATAAATCGGTGTTCGACCATTCGCTGCGTTGCAGGCGTTGCCAGATCTCAAGAATTTGACGTGCCTGATGAATTACCCGCTGGGCAAAATGGTGCTTGAGACGCTCACGGCTGGGGTCTTCTGGCTCGGTCATATCCTGACTACTAGTTAGGGTGCATGCAGAGGTCGACTGATGGCTCTATGCTAGCACCTCTTTTCTCTCACATGAGTGTCTTGCGTCAATTAAGTAGCGGTCTGGGCCATTCAGTTTTTGACCTGATGGTCGCGCTGCGTAAAAAGCGTGCTTCATTTATAGTCGAACATCCCTTGCGCGCCACTTTCGGTTAAAAGCCCCGCGCCGATGGGCACGATGGGGTAGGGTTGTGGTCGGAGTGTTTGAACGCACCCGGACAAATGACGTGCATGAACTCAAGTGATTGAAAGGATATCGCCATGCTGGACTGGAAAAACCGCGCAGGCAGTGCCAAAGGCCCCGCCCCTGAGCCCAAGTCGGCCAACCGTAGTTACTTTCGCAACCTGCTGATGAGCAAAGCCCTGCTCAGCGTGCTGGGTTTGTACCTGTTGGTGACCGGCGCCCTGGGTTGGTACTGGAGCGAAGAGCCGGCGCTGTTCCCGGTCCAGCAAAATGCCCAGCTTGCCGCCGAGAAGGAAGGCAAGCAGATGGTGGTGGGCTACACCACCGTCGAAACCCTCAAGACCGTGGTCGGCACCTTGCTGAACAAGCCCGGTGGCTACATTTCCAACGACCGTTTCCCGCCGGGCCTGTGGATGGACAACATGCCGAGCTGGGAATATGGCGTGCTGGTGCAAGTGCGTGACCTGACCCGTGCCCTGCGTAAAGACTTCGCCCGCTCCCAGTCGCAGTCGGCCGAAGACGCTGACTTGGCCAAGGCCGAGCCGCGTTTCAACTTCGATAACAAAAGCTGGGTGCTGCCCTCCAGCGAGTCGGAGTACCAGGAAGGCATCAACTCCCTGAGCCGCTATGAAGCGCGCCTGTCGGACCCGAACCAGCGCGGCGCGCTGTTCTATGCGCGTGCCGACAACCTGAACAACTGGCTGGGCGATGTCGCGACCCGCTTGGGTTCGCTGTCGCAACGCCTGTCGGCCAGCGTTGGCCGGGTGAAACTGAACACCGCACTGAAAACCGAGGCGCTGGCGCCGGGTGAAGTGCCGCAGGTCGACGAAGAAGTGGTGGAAACCCCATGGATGCAAATCGACAACGTGTTCTACGAGGCCCGCGGCCAGGCCTGGGCCTTGTCCCACTTGCTGCGCGCCATTGAAGTGGACTTTGCCGACGTGCTGGCCAAGAAAAACGCCACCGTCAGCGTGCGCCAGATCATTCGTGAGCTGGAGGCCTCGCAGGAGCCGGTGTGGAGTCCTATGATTCTGAACGGCAGTGGCTTTGGCGTCCTCGCCAACCACTCGCTGGTCATGGCCAACTATATTTCCCGGGCAAACGCTGCAGTTATAGATTTGCGTCAGCTCCTCAACCAGGGGTGATGATGGACGCTTCTCAAAAGGAGGCCGCGCATCGCGCGGCCTCCGACGCTGAACTGATCGACTGGGTCGACGAGCAGGACAACCTGCTCGGTACCCTGGTGCGATCCGACCTGCGCCAACGTGGCCTGATCGGCCGTTGCACCTTTATCTTCCTGTTCAATGCTGCCGGTGAGTTGTGTGTGCATCGGCGCACCCTGAGCAAAGCCATGTACCCGGGTTTTTGGGACACCGCGGCGGGCGGCATGGTGGCGGCCGGCGAGAGCTACGCCGATTCGGCGGCCCGTGAGCTGGAAGAAGAGCTTGGCGTTGCGGGCGTGGAGCTGGTCGAGCATGACCATTTCTACTTTGAGGATGGCGACAGCCGGCTGTGGTGCAAATCCTACTCCGCTGTCTGGGATGGCCCGTTGCGCCTGCAGCCGGAAGAGGTGATGGAAGCGCGGTTTTTGCCCATTGAAATTGTCCTGCAGGAAGCCGAGCAAAAGCCTTACTGCCCGGACGCTCAAGAGGGCTTGCGGCGCTATCTGGCCTTGCGTCGCTAAAGTTGCATAAATTGGCGCTATTTGGCTCTTAGCAAGTCGGCTTTTTGCCGTTACACTGCGCGACTTTTCACCCGAACCACCTTTACGGTTCGGTAGCGCTGCCCCTGCCTGAGTGGGGCTTCGCGGTCGGTAATGCTCCTGGGGAGCGCCGATCAGTCTTTGTCCTCCCAAGAGGATTGCCGGTGGCCAAAAAAGCCGCATCCTTCGCCGCCCTTGGTGGCCTGGTATTTTCCACCGACGCAGGTCGACACTGCCCGGACTGTCGTCAGCCCGTGGATTCGTGCACCTGCAAACAGACCCTGATCCCTGAAGGCGACGGTATTGCGCGCGTGCGACGCGAGAGCAAAGGCCGTGGCGGCAAGACGGTGACCACCATCACCGGCGTGCCGCTGGCCGAAGATGCCCTGAAGGAACTGGCTACCACGCTGAAAAAGCGCTGTGGCACCGGTGGCGCGTTGAAAGACGGCGTTATCGAGATCCAGGGCGATCACGTCGAGTTGCTGTTGGCCGAGCTGATCAAGCTGGGTTACAAGGCGAAGAAGTCCGGCGGCTAGCAGCCTCTGTGAAACCCACCCCGATCGCCGGTTTGCTGAACGCGAACTGTCGTCTCCATGGTTTTCACAGAGCCTGTTCCTGACCGGTGTCTAAACTCTGTCCTGCGAGTGGGGTCTACCTTCCTTACAGGCAAATCGTCATTTTCATTCTTTAGACTTCGCCAGCCTTACAAGAAGGGTGTGGTGATCTTCGACTTTATATAGGGGACTTCGATGTCCGTACGACGCACACGCAAAGACGATGGCAGCCAATGGACAGTTGCGGACAGCCGCAGTGTTTACGGGATTCGCCATTGGGGGGCCGGGTATTTCGCGATCAATGAAGCCGGTCGCGTTGAAGTCCGTCCGAACGGCCCGAACAGCACGCCTGTCGATCTGTACGAACAAGTTGACGAGCTGCGCAAAAGCGGCCTGTCCTTGCCGCTGCTGGTGCGCTTCCCCGACATCCTGCAAGACCGCGTGCGCCAGCTGACCGGGGCGTTCGACGCGAACATCGAGCGCCTGGAATACCAGAGCAAGTACACCGCGCTGTACCCGATCAAGGTGAACCAGCAGGAAGCGGTGATCGAGAACATCATCGCCACCCAGAACGTGTCCATCGGCCTGGAAGCCGGCTCCAAGCCTGAGCTGTTGGCCGTGCTGGCCCTGGCACCGAAAGGCGGCACCATCGTCTGCAACGGTTACAAAGACCGTGAGTTCATCCGCCTCGCGCTGATGGGCCAGAAGCTGGGCCACAACGTGTTCATCGTGATCGAGAAAGAATCCGAAGTGGCGCTGGTGATCGAAGAGGCGGCCAACCTCAAGGTCAAGCCACAGGTTGGCCTGCGCGTGCGGTTGTCGTCCCTGGCGTCGAGCAAATGGGCAGACACCGGTGGTGAGAAGTCCAAGTTCGGTTTGTCGGCGGCGCAACTGCTGTCGGTGGTCGAGCGCTTCCGCGCTGCCGGCCTGGATCAGGGCATCCGCCTGCTGCACTTTCACATGGGTTCGCAGATCGCCAACCTGGCCGACTACCAGCACGGGTTCAAGGAAGCCATTCGTTACTACGGCGAACTGCGCAACCTCGGCTTGCCGGTGGACCACATCGACGTCGGCGGCGGCCTGGGCGTGGACTACGACGGTACCCACTCGCGTAACGCCAGCTCGATCAACTACGACATGGACGACTACGCCGGCGTGGTCGTGGGCATGCTCAAGGAATTCTGCGACGCGCAGAGCCTGCCGCACCCGCATATCTTCTCCGAAAGCGGCCGTTCCCTGACCGCGCACCACGCCATGCTGGTGGTGCAGGTCACTGACGTTGAGAAACACAACGACGAAATCCCGCTGATCGAGAACAAGGAAAACCTGCCGGAAACCGTGCAGTGGCTGGTGGACCTGCTGGGCCCGACCGACATTGAGATGGTCACCGAAACTTACTGGCGCGCTACGCACTACATGAGCGACGTGGCCACCCAGTACGCCGACGGCAAACTGACCCTGGCCGAAAAAGCCCTGGCCGAACAGTGCTACTTCGCCGTGTGCCGTCGCCTGCACAACTCCTTGAAAGCCCGCCAGCGTTCGCACCGCCAAGTGCTCGACGAACTCAACGACAAGCTCGCCGACAAGTACATCTGCAACTTCTCGGTATTCCAGAGTCTGCCGGACACCTGGGCGATTGGCCAGGTCCTGCCGATTCTGCCGCTGCACCGTCTCGACGAAGAGCCTCTGCGCCGCGCCGTGCTGCAAGACCTGACCTGCGACTCCGACGGCAAGATCAAGCAATACGTCGACGAGCAGAGCATCGAAACCAGCCTGCCGGTGCACGCCTTGAACGAAGGTGAAGACTACTTGCTGGGCATTTTCCTGGTGGGCGCTTACCAGGAAATCCTGGGCGACATGCACAACCTGTTCGGCGACACCGACTCGGTGAACATCTACCAGCGTGAGGACGGTTCGGTGTACAGCGCCGGGATCGAGACCCACGACACCATCGAAGACATGCTGCGCTATGTGCACCTGTCGCCGGAAGAGTTGATGACGCACTACCGTGACAAGTGCGCGAGCGCGAAGATCAGTGCGTCGGAGCGTACGCAATTCCTCGACGCGTTGCGTCTTGGTTTGACGCGTTCTTCGTACCTGTCGTCGTGATCTAAGCTGATAGCAATCTAATGTGGGAGCGGGCTTGCTCGCGAAGGCGGTACATCAGTCACACATGTGTTACTGACCTACCGCTTTCGCGAGCAAGCTCGCTCCCACATTTGGATCTTCATTTGGCAGTGCCTTCCGTGTGGGGTCTGAACGATGTCGAGCAAATGGCTGCAAGCCTTCACCCTGGCATTCGCCGCCTTTCTGGCGGCCTGCTCGCCGATCAAAGTGCTCAACGCACTCACGCCTTCCGACACGTTCACCAAAACCTCCTCCATTGCCTACGGCGATGACCCGCGCCAAACACTCGATGTCTACCGTCCGATCAAGGCATTGCCCAATACCCCGGTCGTGGTGTTTTTCTACGGTGGCAGCTGGAACAGCGGCGCCAAGGATGACTACGGTTTTGTCGGCGAAGCCCTGGCTTCGCGCGGCATCGTGGTGGTGATCGCCGACTACCGGCTCTACCCGCAAGTGCGCTACCCCTCGTTTTTGCAGGACAACGCCCAGGCCGTCGCCTGGACTTATCAACACATCGCCGACTACGGCGCCGACCCCAGGCAGCTGTACCTGATGGGGCACAGCTCCGGCGCCTACAACGCGTCGATGCTGGCGCTGGATCCACGCTGGCTTAAAGAAGTGAACCTGTCGCCCACAATGCTGAAGGGCTGGATCGGCCTGGCCGGGCCGTATGACTTCCTGCTGATTGAAAACCCTGACGTGAAGCCGGTGTTTTTCTTTCCTGACTCGCCGCCGGATTCCCAGCCGATCAACCATGTCAGCCACGCTGCGCCGCCGAGTCTGTTGATCGCGTCGGTGAGCGACACGCTGGTCAACCCCACGCGCAATACCGGTGGGTTGGCGAAAAAACTGCGCGCAGCGGATGTACCGGTTGAAGCGTTTTACTTCACCAAGACCAGCCACGCGACACTGGTGGCGTCTATCGCTCGGCCCTTACGCTGGCTGGCGCCGGTACTTGACCGCGTCACGGCCTTTATCCAAGCCACTGATTCTGCCGATTCAAGCGCCAGGCAATCGCCCACAAAGTAAGGCTGCGCAGGGCCATGAACAGCAGGAAGGTAAGCCACAGGCCGTGGTTGCCGTAAGGCTGCAGTGCCCAGGCGAAGGGCAGCAGCATCGCCACGGTGAGCAGCATGCCGTTGCGCATTTCCCGCGCGCGGGTGGCGCCGATAAACAGGCCGTCGAGCAAGTAGCTCCACACCGCAATCAACGGCAGCACCGCCAGATACGGCAGGTAAATGTCGGCGGTTTCGCGCACGCTGGGGATGTCGGTTTGCATGGCGATAAACAGATGGCCGGCAAAGGTGAACAGCAGCGCGAACCCGACACTGGCGATCAGTGACCAGCCGCAGGCAACCACCAGCGAACGGCGCAGCGCCCGCCGATCATGGGCGCCGATGGCATGCCCGCACAGGGCTTCGACCGCGTGGGCCAGACCGTCCAGGGCATGCGCCGTCAGCAGCAGGCCATTGAGCAGCAGCGCGTTGGCTGCCACGGTGGCGTCGCCCAATCGTGCGCCTTGCACCGTGATCATGAAAAACACCGATTGCAGGGCGAGGCTGCGGATGAAAATGTCGCGGTTCACCGCCAGCAACGGGCGCCAGCTTTGCCAGACTTTGAGCGCGGCCCAAGCGATATGCCCGGGGTAGGCGCGCAAGGCGTTTTGCGTCAGGGCCAGGCCGAGCAGGGCGCCGGTCCATTCGGCGATGACCGAGGCACGTGCGGAGCCGACCACGCCCCACTCCAGACCCAGGACGAACCACAGGTTCAAGGCGATGTTGACCAGGTTGGTGGTCAACAGAATCGCCAGCGGCGCGCGGGCGTTTTGCGTGCCCAGGAACCAGCCGACCAAGGCGTAGCTGGCCAGGGCGGCGGGCAGGCCGAACAGGCGCGTGTGGAAAAACTCGCGGGTCAGCTGATTGAGTTCGGGAGAGGGTTGCATCCACTCCAACGCCAGGTGGCTCAGCGGAATGCCGACGGTGCCCAGCAACATCGCCAACCCCAGTGCCAGCAGCAGGCCTTGCAGCAGGATTTGCCGCAGCGCCGCGCCGTCATTGCGCCCGGCGGCTTGGGCGGCGAACCCGGTGGAGCCCATGCGCAAAAAACCCATGGCCCAGGCGAGGAAGGTGTACAGGCTGGCACCGACGGCCACGGCGCCCAACTGGTGGGCGTGGGGCAGGTGGCCGATGACCATGCTGTCGACCAGGGCCACCAGCGGCACCGAAATATTTGACAGGATCATCGGCGCGGCCAGCGCCCAGACGCGACGGTGGGTGGGGCGGTGGCGCCAGTCGGTGAGCAGGGAAGTCATGGAGGCTCCTTTGGGGGAACGGCATTGTAACTGGCCCCCAGCCGCACCATAGAACCAATGTGGGAGCTGGCTTGCCAGCGATGGCGGACTGTCAGTCAAAATAGTGCTGGCTGACACACCGCTATCGCAGGCAAGCCAGCTCCCACATTTTGATCTCCAGTAGCTGTGGGATTTGGCTGGGATAAGCGAGGATCAAGAACCAAAGCACCCTCCGTCGGTCAATGTGACCAGCACCTCATCGGCCTCTCGCAGGCTGATATATAGTTCACCCCTCGGACCCCTCTCACGACGAGTGCCCCATGCTTAACAAAGGACTGTTCCTGGCCTGCGCGCTGGCCCTGCTGAGCGCCTGCGATTCCTCCGATAAACCGGCTGCCCCGACCGCTCCTGCGGCGGCGACGGTTGCACCCAAACCGGCGAAAGCGGCGGTGGATGTGGCAGTGCTGAAACAGCGCTATGCCGGCCGTGAGTTGAGCGTGGTGGACGTGTCCGAAGTCCAATTGGACGGGGCCAGCACGCTGTCGGTGAGCTTTTCCATCCCGTTGGACCCCGAGCAGAAATTCGCCGACAAAGTCCACTTGGTGGACAGCAAGTCCGGC
This sequence comes from Pseudomonas sp. RGB, assembly GCF_007713445.1. Lineage (NCBI taxonomy): Bacteria > Pseudomonadati > Pseudomonadota > Gammaproteobacteria > Pseudomonadales > Pseudomonadaceae > Pseudomonas > Pseudomonas sp. RGB. Next base: position 563,349 of record NZ_VMSH01000003.1, read on the forward strand.
AAGGTCGATGGCGCCTGGGAGCTGTCCGATAACCTGATGGAGTTGCGCCTGCGTCACTTGGAGCCGCAGCGCAAACTGGTGCTGACGGTTGACGCTGGCGTGAAGGCGGTCAACGACAACAAGCTCGCTGCCGAGTACAGCGCACGCCTGGAAACCCGTGACCTGCAAGCCACGGTCGGCTTCGCCAGCCGCGGCACCTTGCTGCCGACCCGTCTGGCTGAAGGCCTGCCGGTGATAGCGCTGAATGTCGACAAGATCGACGTCGAATTCTTCCGCATCAAACCCGAATCCCTGCCGTCGTTCCTGGCGCAGTGGGGGCGCAATACCAGCCTGCAAAGTTACGAGTCCCGCGAACTGCTACCGATGGCCGACCTGGTCTACGGCGGCCGCTTCGACCTGAACCCGGCGCGCAATACGCGCGAAACCCTGTTGCTGCCGATCGCCGGCCTCAAGCAGTTGCAACAGCCGGGCGTGTACCTGGCGGTGATGCGCGCCTCGGGCACCTACAACTATTCGCAACCGGCCACGCTGTTCACGTTGAGTGATATCGGCCTGTCGGTGCACCGCTATGCCAATCGCCTGGATGTGTTTACCCAAGCGCTCGAAGGCGGCAAGGCGCTGGAGGGCGTGGACCTCGAAGTGCTGGATGCCGAAGGCCGCGTGCTGGGCCAGGGCAAGACCGAAAAGGGTGGCCATGCCGAGTTGCCGTTGCCGAAAAAAGCCCAGGTGTTGCTGGCCAAGCTTGGCGAACAAACCAGCCTGCTGCGCCTGGACAGCGCCGCGCTGGACCTGGCCGAGTTCGATATCGGCGGCCAGCCGGCGCACCCGCTGCAGTTTTTTGTGTTCGGCCCACGTGACCTGTATCGCCCCGGTGAAACCGTGCTGCTCAACGCCTTGTTGCGCGACAAGGATGGCAATGCCGTCAAGCCGCAACCGGTGAGCGTGGAGGTGCGCCGGCCGGATGAGCAGGTCAGCCGCAAGTTCGTGTGGGATGCCGATGCGTCGGGCCTCTATCAGTACCAGCTGCAATTGGCCGGTGAAGCGCCGACCGGGCGCTGGCAACTGGTGTTCGACCTCGGCGACGGCAAGCCGCAGCTGTATGAGTTTCTCGTCGAGGACTTCTTGCCCGAGCGCCTGGCGCTGGAACTCAAGGGCAGTGACACAGCCTTGAGCCCGGCGGATAACCCGGTGATTCACGTCAATGGTCGCTACCTCTACGGCGCACCGGCATCGGGCAACCGCGTCAGCGGGCAAGTGTATGTGCGCCCGTTGCGCGAGGCGGTCAAATCGCTGCCGGGCTACCAGTTCGGCTCGGTCACCGAAGAAGAACTGAGTCAGGATTTCGAGCTGGACGAAAGCGTGCTCGACGCCAAGGGTCAGGAAGACCTGTCGCTGGAAAGCAAATGGGCCGAGGCCAAATCACCCCTGCAATTAATCGTGCAGGCCAGCCTTCAAGAGTCAGGTGGGCGCCCGATCACTCGGCGTCTGGTGCAGCCGATCTGGCCGGCCGAGCAACTGCCGGGGCTGCGTGGCTTGTTCGACGGCAAGGAAACCAACGGCGATGGCCCAGCAGAATTCGAAGTGCTGCTGGCCAACCAGGACGGGCAGAAACTCGCCGCGCAAAACCTCAAGGTGCGCCTGGTGCGTGAGCGCCGCGACTACTACTGGAACTACTCGGAGAGCGACGGCTGGAGTTACCACTTCAACGAGAAATTCCTCAACCTCGACGAACAGACCCTGAACATCAAGGCGGGCGACACCGCCAAAGTCAGCTTCCAGGTCGAGTGGGGCCCGTACCGTGTCGAGGTCGAAGACCCGCAAACCGGGCTGGTCAGCAGCCTGCGTTTTTGGGCCGGCTACCAGGCCCAGGACAACACCGAAGGCGGCGCCGTGCGCCCGGACCAAGTCAAATTGGCGCTGGATAAACCGGCGTATGGCGATGGCGATACCGCCAATGTCACCGTCACGCCACCGGCAGCCGGTAAAGGCTACCTGCTGGTGGAATCCAGTGAAGGGCCGCTGTGGTGGCAGGAAATCGATGTGCCGGCCGAAGGCAAAAGCTTCGCCGTGAAGCTTGACCCGAAATGGTCGCGCCATGACCTGTACGTCAGCGCGCTGGTGATTCGTCCGGGTGAGCGCAAAGCCAATATCACGCCTAAACGAGCCGTGGGTTTGCTGCACCTGCCATTGGATCGCACCCAGCGCAAACTCGGCCTGACCCTTACCGCGCCGGAAAAAATGCGCCCCAAACAACCGCTGACGGTGAAGATCGCCGCCAGAAACGCCGACGGCAGCGTGCCCAAACAGGTGCATGTGCTGCTGGCGGCCGTGGACGTGGGCATCCTCAATATCACCGAATACCCGACACCGGACCCGTACTCCAGCCTGTTTGGTCGCAAGGCTTATGGCGTGGACCAGTTCGACATCTACGGCCAGTTGATCGAGGCCGGTCAGGGTCGTTTGGCCAGCCTGGCGTTCGGTGGTGATGCGGCGCTGGCCAAGGGCGGCAAACGCCCGGACACCAGCGTGACCATTGTGGCGTTGCAGAGCGCGCCCGTGACCTTGAATGAACAGGGCGAGGGCGAAGTCAGCGTCAATATCCCCGACTTCAATGGCGAATTGCGCCTGATGGCCCAAGCCTGGAGCGATGATCGGTATGGCATGGCCGAAGGCAAGACGGTGATTGCCGCGCCGCTGATTGCCGAACTGTCGGCGCCGCGCTTTCTCGCCGGTGGTGACCAGACCACGTTAGCGCTGGACCTGTCCAACCTGTCGGGCAGCGCGCAGAAACTCGATGTGCAATTGAGCACCGAAGGCCAGCTGGAGTTGGTCAACAGCGGCGCGCAGTCTGTTGAACTCAAGCAAGGCCAGCGCACCACCTTGCGCATCCCGGTCAAAGCCTGGGGCGGGTTAGGGCAGGGCAAGGTCAAGGTCACGGTAAACGGCCTGGACCTGCCGGGGGAAAACCTGCCGCCGTTCAGCCGCGAGTGGACCCTGGGTGTGCGCCCGGCCTACCCGGCGCTGCTCAAGCATTACCGCGCGGTGCTCAAGGATCAGCCGTGGAGCTTGCCGGTCGGCAGTCTGGATCAGTTCGATACCTCGGGGCGCGAAGCGCTGCTGAGCCTGTCGAGCCGGCCGCCGCTGAACCTCGGCGCGCAGATCAGTGCGCTCAAGGCGTACCCCTATGGCTGCCTGGAGCAGACGGCCAGCGGCCTGTATCCGTCGCTGTATGCCGACGCTGCCCTGCTCAAGCGCCTGGGCATCAAGGGCGAGTCGGACAGCGAACGCAAACGCAAGATCGAGCTCGGCATCGAGCGCCTGCTGGGCATGCAGCGCTACAACGGCAGCTTTGGTTTGTGGGGCGCCGACGGCGAAGAGGAATATTGGCTGACTGCTTACGTCACCGACTTCCTGCTGCGCGCCCGCGACCAGGGCTTTGCCGTGCCGCCTGAAGCGCTGAAGAAAGCCAGCGAGCGCCTGCTGCGTTATGTGCAGGAACGCAACCTGATCGAAGTGGATTACAGCGACAACGCCGACCACACCCGCTTTGCCGTGCAGGCCTACGCCGGCATGGTGCTGGCACGCAGTCAGCAAGCGCCGTTGGGCGCGTTGCGCAGTATCTTCGAGCGCCGCAGCGAGGCGCGCTCCGGGTTGCCGTTGGTGCAGTTGTCCATTGCCCTGCAAAAAATGGGCGACCAGCCACGTGCCGATCAAGCCTTGCTTGCCGGCCTGGCGGCGCAACGCAATGCCAACGAGTGGCTGGCCGACTATGGCAGCCCGCTGCGTGACCAGGCAATGATCCTGGCATTGCTTGAAGAAAACGACTTGGCCAAGGGCAAGCGCGAGGAGCGTTTGTTTACGCTCTCGGACCAATTGGCCGCCAGCCCTTATCTCTCGACCCAGGAACGTAATTCACTGTTCCTGGCCGGGCGCCTCGGGTTCTCACAGCCGGAGTCGAACTGGCAGGTGTCGCTGACCGGCAGTGGCGGTGTGCAAACGTTGAACAACCAACAGTCGACGCTGGCGCTGGATGGCAAGCAGCTGTCCAGCGACCTGACCCTGAGCAATCAGGGCGAGGCGCCGGTTTACCAGCAACTGACGATCTCCGGTTACCCCCAAGTGCCACCGGCACCGGGCGGCGACAACCTGAGTATCCGTCGCGAATACCTGGGCATGAATGGCCAGCCGTTGAACCTGCATAACGTCAACAGTGGCGACCTGGTGCTGGTGCATGTAGCGGTCAGCGCCAAGCAGCGGGTGCCGGACGCGTTGGTGGTTGACCTGTTGCCGGCTGGGCTGGAGCTGGAAAACCAGAACCTGGCACAAAGTGCAGCCAGCCTGGAAAACGCCAGCAGCCAGGTGAAGGAGTGGCGCGAGTCGATGCAGAACGCGTCGCTCAAGCACCAGGAGTTCCGCGATGATCGCTATGTGGCGGCGATGAACCTGGAGGGTTATGGCGCCACCACGCACTTGTTGTACCTGGCGCGGGCGGTGACGCCGGGGACTTATCGCGTGCCGCCGCCGCAGGTGGAGTCGATGTATCGGCCGAACTGGCAGGCGGTGGGGGAGACGCCGGCGGATTTGGTGATCAAGGGGCGCTGATACCTGGCGGTAGGAATGGGGTTCAAATGTGGGGGCTGGCTTGCCTGCGATGGCGGTGGGTCAGCCGGCACGTTTGGTGGCTGATAGATCGCTATCGCAGGCAAGCCAGCTCCCACAGGGGATTGGGGGGGCTTGGGGTTTAGTGCACAACCCAGCTGAGTAGCCAGAGGCCGAGCATTAGCCAGATGACGCCCAGGATGATCGAGGCGCGCATGAAGGCGCGAACGGCCGAATACAGGAAGAGCAGGCCGATGATCAGGGTGATGATGCTGATGATCGAGGTGTCCATGCCCAGTGCGCGGGACATGCCATTGACGAAGTCGCCACCGGCATGGGTGAGCATATTGAACAGCCCACTGAAGAATTCGACGATGTAGTGGATGATCAGGCCAATCGTGTTACCCAACCATCCGAAAAAGTCTGCTTGCATAGGTGTGTCTCGATGAATAAGTGGACGAAATTGCCAGCACTGGGCCTTTGGTCGCGAAGGGTCGCGGCTAGTTCCGTGAAGCATAGAGGTTTGCGCGGTTGAATTTGCGATTTGTTGTGGGCGGGGTGGGGCCGTTGTGAGTGAGTTGACTGACAAATCGCTTTCGCGAGCAAGCCCGCTCCCACATTTACTGGGCTGGGCATTTGGATGTGTGTTGGCAGTCATTGCCCTCTTGTGGCTGGCGGATCGTATTTGGCCGTTGCCGCTGCCCAAGGATGATTTGGCGCGGGTGGTTCTGGCCGAGGATGGCACGCCGTTGTGGCGCTTTGCCGATGCCAATGGCGTGTGGCGGTATCCGGTGCAAACCCGTGAGGTGTCGCCGTATTACCTGGACGCGCTGCTTACCTACGAAGATCGCTGGTTTTACGAGCACCCCGGCGTGAACCCGCTGGCGCTGGTGCGGGCGACGTGGCAGAACCTGACCGGCGCGCGGGTGGTGTCGGGCGGCAGCACCTTGTCGATGCAGGTGGCGAGGCTGCTCGACCCGCACTCGCGCACTTTGCACGGCAAGCTGCGTCAGCTGTGGCGCACTGCGCAGTTGGAATGGCATTTGTCCAAGGACGAGATCCTCAATCTGTACCTGAACCGCGCGCCCTTCGGCGGTACGTTGCAGGGCGTGGCGGCGGCCAGTTGGGCGTATTTGGGCAAGTCCCCGGCGCAGCTGACCCATGCTGAAGCCGCGTTGCTCGCCGTATTGCCTCAGGCGCCGAGCCGTCTGCGCCCGGATCGCCACCCGCAACGTGCCCAGCAGGCCCGCGACAAAGTGCTGCGCCGCCTTGCCGAATTCCAGGTATGGCCGCAATCGGCCGTTGATGAAGCCCTCGAAGAGCCGCTGCTGCTCGCCCCTCGGCTCGAACCCAGCCTCGCGCCGTTGCTGGCCCGCCGCCTCAACCGTCCGGACAGCCCGCCGCTGATCCGCACCACCCTGGACGCCACGCTGCAACGCCGCCTCGAAGACCTGCTGCTGGGTTGGCGCGCGCGGCTGCCGGAACACACCTCCGCCGCCATTCTGGTGGTGGAAGAAGAAACCATGGCCGTGCGCGCTTACCTCGGTTCGGTGGATATCAATGACGCCAAGCGCTTTGGCCATGTGGACATGATCAGCGCGCTGCGCTCGCCCGGCTCCACCTTGAAACCCTTTCTGTATGGCATGGCACTGGACGAGGGGTTGATCCACTCCGAATCGCTGCTGCAGGACGTGCCCCGGCGCTATGGCGATTACCGGCCAGGCAACTTCTCCATGGGTTTCAGCGGTGCAGTGCCGGCGAGTACGGCGCTGTCCAGTTCATTGAATTTGCCGGCGGTGCAGTTGCTGGAGGCCTATGGGCCGAAACGGTTTGCTGCGCAGATGCGCATCGGCGGCGTGCCGCTGGCATTGCCGGCGTTGGCCGAACCGAACCTGGCGCTGATTCTGGGCGGGGCGGGCAGCCGCCTGGAAGACTTGGTCAGCGGTTACAGCGCCTTTGCCCGCGACGGCAGGAGTGCTGCTATCCGATTACAGCCGGACGATACGCTTAAAGAACGGCCTTTATTGTCGCCAGGGTCCGCCTGGATTGTGCGGCGCATCCTCAGCGGCCAGGCGCGACCCGACCGAGACCCGCGTGCCGAGCTGGTGCAGCGCCCGGTGCTGGCCTGGAAAACCGGCACCAGCTATGGCTTTCGCGATGCCTGGGCGTTGGGTGTGGGGCCGCGCTACCTGATCGGCGTGTGGATCGGCCGACCTGACGGCACGCCCGTACCTGGGCAGTTTGGGCTGGCCTCGGCGGCGCCGTTGATGTTGCAGGTACATGACGTGCTGACCAACCGCGACAGCCAGCGCGGGATCAGCGCGCCCGCCAAGCCGGTGCCTGCCAATGTTGGCGTGGCCGCGATCTGTTGGCCGCTGGGCCAGCCCATGAGCCGCAGCGACCCCAATTGCCGCCGCCAGCGCTTTGCCTGGACGCTGGACAACACTACGCCGCCGACCTTGCAGGCGTTGGACCAGCCGTTGAGCATGGGATTGATGGAAAGCGTGTGGGTCAATGCCAAAGGCTTGCGGGTGGACGCGCATTGCCCTGGCGCAGTGTCAAAAAATATCGCCTTGTGGCCGGCACCGCTGGAGCCTTGGCTGCCTAGGGTGGAGCGCCGCGAGGCGCGCATCCCGGCTGCCGACCCGGACTGCCCACCGCCAGCGCTGGCCGCTTCTTCGCCGCTGTCCATCGTCGGCGTACGCGAAGGCGACCAACTGCGCCTGCCCGCCGTCAGCCAGCAGGCCCTGCACTTGAAAATCTCTGCCCTGGGCGGCAGTGGCCGGCGCTGGTGGTTCCTCAACGGCGCGCCACTGGGCGACAGCGCCAACCAGGACAGCATCAACGCCAGCTTCGAACAACTGGGCCGCTACCAGCTCAGCGTCCTCGACGAAGCCGGCCAAACCGCCCGCCTCGAATTCAGCGTCGTCGATTAGCCATCCCAACCCACCCCACCCAACCCCAACCCAATCCATTGTGGCGAGCGGGCTTGCCCCGCGTTGGGCTGCGCAGCAGCCCCAGAAATGTATCGCGTTGTCAGATTTCAGGGCCGCTTCGCGCCCCAACGCGGGGCAAGCCCGCTCGCCACAACAAGCCGCTCGCCACAACATGCCCGCGAACACCTATCAAATGCAGGCGCTGGCTTGCCTGCGATGCCGCCCTCAAGCACACCACCGGGATTCACTTGCCTTCATCCCTGATCCCCCCGAAGCTATACACCTTCAGGAGCCCCCGCATGAACCTCGAACACCTCACCGAACGCCTGCACCGTATCCGCGATAACAACGACTGGAAGCAGTTCCACAGCCCGAAAAACCTGGCCATGGCCGCCAGTGTGGAAATGGCCGAGCTGGTGGAAATCTTCCAATGGCTGAGCGAAGACCAATCGCGCCAGCTACCCGCCGACACACTCGCCCACGCCGGGCAGGAAGTCGGCGATATCGTGCTGTACCTGCTGTTGCTGTGCAGCGAGTTGGGCCTGGACATGAACGAGGTGGTGCGCGCCAAACTGGCCGACAGCGAACGGCGGTTTGCCCATGAGTGATCGTCATTTCGACCAACTGGCCACGCGCTTTGCTGAGAAAATCTACGGCGGTGCCAAAGGCGCGATTCGCCTGGCGGTGCTCCAGGCCGACCTGATCGAAGCCCTGCCGGACCGTCCATTGCGTGTGCTGGATATCGGCGCGGGCCTTGGGCACATGTCGCTGTGGCTGGCCGAGCGCGGCCACCAAGTGACCTTGGCCGAGCCCGCCGAGCCGATGCTCGAAGGCGCACGCCAACGCTTTGCCGACGCCGGCCAGAGCGCAACCTTTATCCACGCGCCCTGGCAGGAACTGCTCGGCCAACTCACCCAACCTTACGACCTGGTGCTGTGCCACGCCGTGCTGGAATGGCTGGCCGAACCCCATGCGATCCTGCCGGTGCTGCACCAGCTCACCGTGCCGGGCGGCTGGCTGTCGCTGGCGTTCTATAACCGCGATGCGCTGATTTACCGCAACCTGCTCAAAGGTCACTTTCGCAAAATGCGCAAGAACGACATGGCCGGCGAGAAGCAGAGCCTCACCCCGCAACAGCCGCTCGACCCACGTGAGTTGGCGGCGCAACTCGAGGGGCTCTGGCAGGTCGAAAGCCAAAGTGGCGTGCGGGTGTTCCACGACTATATGCCGGTGGAATTCCAGGCCCGCGCCGATTTACAGGATTTGTTGGAGATGGAACTCGCTCACCGTCGTCACCCAAGCTTTGCCGGACTTGGGCGTTATTTGCACTGGATGTGCCGTCCGGTTTAAGCGGCCCAGTCTGCGGAGGTCGAAATGCGTCGTCTGTGTTTGATCCTGTTGTCGGTGGGCTTGAGCGCCTGCTCCAGCCCTAATCCCTACGTGGCCGCTTCGGCGCCGATGCCGCCGGCGCCGGCCCAGGCGGCCAACACCTTTGATGCCAGCGCCTACCCGGCCCCGGTGCGCGACTACGGCGCCTACCGCAGCTGGGGCTGGCTCAACGGCCAACTGCCGGCGGGCACGGCCTGGGCCGACTCGGCGCAGATTGCCGAGGCGGTCAGCGGCGCCCTCGACCAGCGTGGCCTGCGCCCCTTGCATGACAACCGTGCGCCCGACCTGTTGGTGAGCGCCGATGTACGCCTGGAAAAACGCCTGCGCCAGGTCCAGGACGACTATGGCTACGGTTACGGCGGCTATAACCGTTATGGCAATGGCTACGGCATGTACAACACCGTGCCGGTGGTGCGCACTTATGAAGTGACGGTCGCCGTGGCGCGCATCAGCCTGTTCGATGCCCGCACTCGCCAGCCGGTGTGGAGCACCAGCGCCGAAACCGCCAGCCAGGGCAGCCTGAGCCAACGGGCCGATGCCTTGCGTGAAGCGATGCAGAAGGCAATGAGCGCCTATCCACCCAGTTAGCAGCTATTCTCATTTCAGGCTGAAGCGTCTTTTGGAGATAAACCATGTTTCGTCGCATTGCTGCACTTGCTGTTGTCGTGTTGCTGGGCGGTTGCCAGTCCAACCAGGTCAACCACGACTTTGACGCCAGCCGCGACTTCGGCGCCTACCGCAACTGGGCCTGGAAAGACCCGGCGCTGCAATATCGCCCGGATGATCCGCGGATCAAGAGCGACCTCACCGAGCAGCGCATCCGCCAGGCCGTCGGCGAACAACTTGACCAACGCGGCCTGCGTCCCGCCGCAGCCGGCACCAAGGCCGACCTGAACGTGCAGGCTTACCTGATCGTCGAAGACCGCCAGCAGCAAGTCACCACCAATTACGGCGGCGCCTGGGGTGGCCCATGGAATGGCTATTGGGGCGCGCCGATGTACAACGAAACGCGCAGCATCACCTACAAAGTCGCAACCATCCAGATCGACTTGCTGGACGGCAAGGACGGCAAGCTGGTGTGGCGCGGCAGTGACGAGCAGATGATGGCCAGCAGTCCAAATCCACAGGATCGCAACAACGCCATCCGCACCACCGTCAGCAAAATCCTCTCCAACTACCCACCCCACTAAACCTTTCCCCATTTCCCTGTGGGAGGGGGCTTGCCCCCGATAGCGGAGTGTCAGCCAATAATGCTGTGACTGACCCACCACTATCGCGGGCAAGCCCGCTCCCACATTGGATCTCCTGCAGCCTTGAGCCAGCGCACCCCTCAGCCCTTGTCTACACTCAAAGACACCCCAGGAGAGTAAGCGCTCGGCGACTCGCCGGCACAGGAGTGCTCGATGTCTCCCCGATTTCATTGCAAGCAGCGCGGCGCCATTGGCTTGATGGCCGCCGGCGTATTGGCGGTGGTGTTGGCGTTTACCCTGCTGGTGATCGACAGCGGCCGTTTGTACCTGGAAAAGCGCAAGTTGCAAGGCGTGGCGGACACCGCAGCGCTGGAAGCCGTCAGCCGCAACGGCACCTGCCTGGCGGGGTTGAGTGCGGCGGCCTACGCCGGGCAAAGCGTGGCGCGCAATTATTTCGTAGTGGGCAACGGCAACACCTTGGTGACCAGCTGTGGCTCCGTCACCACTGGCGCCTCGGGCCAGCGCACGTTCAGCGCTAACCCCGCGTTGTCGTCAGCCATTCAGGTAGTGGCCAGCAAAACCATCACGACCAGCGTGGCCGGCGGGGTGTGGGCACTGTTTTCCGGCAACCCGGTCAGCCTCAACACGGTCTTGTCAGCCACGGCGGTGGCGGCCAAGCCCACGCCATCCTTGGCCCAACTGACCATCAACAGCACGTTGGCCAGCGTCAATAGCGCCAGCGCAAGCCTGTTGAACCCCTTGTTCAGCGGCTTGCTCGGCGGCAACCTCAACCTGACACTCGCCGGCTGGAATGGCTTGCTCAACACCAATATCAGCCTGCTCAGTTACCTCGACCAACTGGCGATCGACCTGGGCGTGACCGCAGGTAACTACACCCAACTGCTCAACACCAATGTCACCGCCTCGCAATTGATCCAGGCCGCGATTACGGTGCTCACCGCCAACGGCGCGACGGCGGATGTATTGACGGCCCTGGGCAGCTTGAAAATCGCCGCCATCAACCAGGCCCCGCTGACCCTCGGGCAGATCCTGCAGTTGCAGACGGGCATCACCGCCGCCGCGCTGAATGCCAACCTGCAGGTGTTCCAGCTGATTCAGGGGGTGGTGCAGCTGTCCAACAGCCAGAGTGCGGCTGCCGCGATCTTGCCCGTCAGCCTGCTGGGGCTGGCCAACATCACCACCCAGGTCAAAGTGATCGAGCCGCCGCAACTCTCGGCGATGGGTGACCCGGCGCTGGCCGCGGCCAATCCCCAGGGGCCGAATGCGATTTATGTGCGTACCGCCCAGGTGCGCACCGAGGTGACGGTCAGCCTGCCGGTGCTAAGCAGTTTGTCGGGGCTCACCACGGCCGTGAATAACCTGGTGGGGCCGCTGACGCCGGTGGTCAACAGCCTGTTGAGCCTGAACCTGGTGAGCACGATCAACTCGGCGCTGTGTTTGCTGGGGGCCGGCTGCCAACAACTGGATCTGCTGGCGTTGCCGGGCAACCTGCCGCTCAATATCGTGCTGGATGCCGGCGGCGCCAGCAGCTATGTCACCGCCTACAGTTGCCCGACGGGCAGCGCTGGCACCAAGAGCCTGACGGCCTACACCACCACCTCGCTGGCGTCGCTGAATGTGGGCGCTATCACCAATGCGTTTTCCAGCACGTTACCGATGACCGTGGCGCCTTTGGCGCTGATCGACATCGGCACCAAGACCTGCCATGAAATCCTCGGAGTCGGCACCTGCGGTACGCGTGTACCGTTCGCCGCCGGTGGCGTCGCGATCAAAGTGCTAAGCCCGATTGCGGCGAGCAATCAGACGCTGGTGTTCTCCAGTACTGCGCCATTCGCCACGCCGCCTAACGTGGGCCTCACCCCGACCTATCAGGCGGCCGCGCCGGCGACCAATGTGGTCAGCAGCCTGTCGACCACGCTTAATGGCGTAGGCATTACGGCGTACCAGCCGGTCGGCAGTAACCCGCTGGGCGCACTGGCGGCAAGCGTCGTGTCGCTGCTCGGTGGCGTCAGCGCCATCGTCACCCCGGTGGTGGATAGCCTGCTGGGCCCGCTGCTCAACCCGATCCTCAACAACCTGTTGAACATGTTGGGCATCAGCCTGACGAATGTGAACGTGGGCGCCAACCTCACCTGCGGCCAGACCGGTGAGGCCTACCTGGTGATCTAAGCGTCGGTGGCCCTGGGCAGTTCCACACAAAACCGTGCGCCCTGTTCGCCATTGCTGACGCTGAGGCGTCCGCCCATGTTCTCGACGATGCCGTAGCTCACCGACAGGCCCAGCCCGGTGCCCACGCCAATGGGCTTGGTGGTGAAGAACGGTTCGAAGATCCGCTCCAGCAAGCGTGGGTCAATGCCCCCGCCATTGTCCTCGACCCAGATGCGCACGTGACGGCTATCGTGTTCGGTGTGCACGGCGATCCACGGGCGCAACTCAGGGTTTTTTTCGCGCTGGCCCAGCAGGGCATCGCGGGCGTTGACCATCAGGTTGATCAGCACCTGTTCAAGCTGGTCGACGTAACCTTTGACCTGCACGGGAACGTCCGCCTGTGTCAGGCGGACTTCCACGCCTTTGCCGCGCAGGCCTTCGCTGAGCAACGACAGGGTGCCCTCAACTGCCTGCGCCGGGTCGAACGGTTGTTGCTCGACTTCCGAGCGGCGGCCGAACACGCGCATATGGTCCACCACCCGGGCTGCGCGTTGAACCTGGGCGTCGATGCGCTGGAGTTTTTCGGTGAGGTAGTCGACCTGCACGTTGCCACTGCCCAGGCGCTTGAGCACATTGACGATGGCCATGCGCATCACGTTCAGCGGCTGGTTGATCTCATGGGCAAGGCCCGTGGCCATTTCGCCGAGGGTGGCCATTTTTGCGCTTTGCGTCAGTTGCTGCTGCGAGCGACGCACTTCGGTGTTGTCGCGGCCCACGGCCTGCACCTCGACCAGGGCGCCGTGCTCATCGAACACGCCGCGGTCCGACCAGACCCACCAGGCGTGTTCGCGCCCAGGCAGTTGCAGGCTGATTTCGGCGGTGCTGACCGGGAACTCCGGAGTCAACTGCCGGATGCGCTGCACAAACGCCTCGCGCTGTTCGGCTGAGAGCCAGTCGCCCAGGTTCAGCCCGCGCAACTGTGCGGGACGGCATTCGAGGTAGTTGGCCAATGGCGTGTTGCCGAAGGTCAGGGTCAGGTCCGGGCGGTAGCGGCAGATCATCGCCGGGGAGTCTTCCACCAGAATTCGGTAACGCTCCTCGCTGGCTTTGACCTGTTGCGCAGCCACGGTCGCGTCGGTGACGTCCAGCCACAGGCCAATCGCTTCCACCGGCAGGCCCAGGTCGTCGCGCAGCAATTTGGCTTCATCAAGCAGCCAGTGGTAATTGCCCTGTTTGTCCTGCACACGGTAACGACTGCGCACGCTGCCTTCGCGCAGCAGTTGGCGCGTGCGCTGGAAGTACAGGTCGCGGTCGTCGGGATGCACCCACTGCACCAGGCTGTCGTGGCTGCACTCGGCGAGGGTGCGGCCCAGCAACGGCAGCAGGCTGTCACTGAAAAACACCGGCAGCAGCGCGCCGTTCACGTAGCGTTGCACGTAGATCACCGCCGGTGAGCTGGCAATCAGGTTATCCAGGCGAGCATGGGCGGCGTCGGCGTGCACCTGCTGGTTCTTGATGTCGCTGATGTCGAGCATGAACCCGACCCAGCGGCGTTGCTCACCCACGCCCAGCACTTGGCCCTGCACCCGATACCAGGTCGGCGGTTGGGCGCTGTCGCCACGGTTGAGGCGTACGCTGGCGAGCAAAGGCTTGCCCAGGGCTTGCAGGTCGCGCAGGCGGCTGTGCAGTTCCTCTCGGTCGGCGGGGTGGATGAGCGCCAGCCAGGTGTCGAGGGCTTGCCGGGTCGCGGCTTGCTCTGAGTCGATGTTGCGCATCAATTGCGGCGCAAGTTGGATCTCGGCGCTGGCGGGCAGCAACTCGAACCACCCGGTGCCCAACAGGCCTTGCAGGGCTTCGAGGCGTTCCAATTGTTGGTGGTGGCGTTGCTCGCGCAGGCGGCTGAGCAGCGGCGCGGCGATGGCGGCGGCGAGGTTCAGCCAGTCGCGGTCGCGCATGTGCGGCTGGCCGTTGTAGGCCCCGCACAGCAACCACGCGGCCACGCCCTGGCCATCGCGATACGGCACCAGAAACCCGTCGGCATTGCCGAATACGCTGTGCAAACGCGGGTGTTCTCCGCGTCCATAAGGTGCCTGCAAACTCAGCGGGGCAGTGCCGTTGAGGCTGTCCAGGCAGGTACCGAGGCGCTGCCCGTTGTGCCAGAACAGCGGCGCATCATGGTTGGCGTACTGGCTGTAGATCACCCAGTCCTGGTCCTCTTGATCGAGCAGCGCGAGGGCCACACACGGGATGCGCCAGCGCTGCGCGACGCTGGCCAACTGTTCGTTGAATACGTCGGGCAGCCGGCTGAGGCTGCACACACGCAGGTGTTCACTCACAAGGCTGGCCAATTGCTGATCCTGTTCGCGCTGCTCGGCCAGGTGGCGGCCGTTGAGCAAATCGCCGATGTCCACGGCATGCAGCAGCCAGCCGTTATCCTGGGCTTCAATCGTGCCTCGCGTGTGCAGCACAAGCCCGGCGGCGCCCCGGAAATCCAGGTCGAGGCTATGGCGCTGCCAATCGGCAGGAACGCCTTCAACCGCCATCGCGCTGTGGGCACACAGCAGGTCCTGGAGGGGCGGTGAGTCAGTGTATTGCGCCAGGTGTGAGCGCAGTGCACCGCTGATTTCGAGCACGCGGCCGTGCGCGTCCAACCACAGGTGCAGCCCGGCGACAGGCGACGCAGGCGTGTCCAGGGCCAGCGCGCTGCTCCGGCCGAGCAGGCGCCCGAAGAGTTTTTCCCCCGAGGTCAAAACTGCAGGCTCGAGGTGGCCTGCAGCGTCGTCGGCAGCTGCGGTACGGTGCCGATGCCGGGCAGGACAATAAAGGGCATTACCGCCTGCAGATTGGCCGTGGGGTAGTTGATCTTCACTAACAACAAGCCGCTGTTGAAGGTGGTGGTGACTTGCGTGGCAGCGTCGAATTTGTAGGCGGGCGGGATCCACAGCAAACGGTTGGCGACTGCGGTTTTGGCGGTGCTTTGCACGGCGGCGGCGTAGCCCTGCATGTTGGGGTCCAGCGCCACGCTCAGACGCACAGCTTCTGCCGTTGCCTGGTTGAACGACTGCAACAACAGCAGCGGCAGGCTATAGCTGACCATGCCGTAGAACACGGCGAAAAAAATCACGAACACAGCAATGAATTCGATTGCTGCCGCGCCTTTTTGCTTATCCGGGAGGCTTGTTTTCATCACCGCGTCTACCCTGACGGCTACTACTTGATATCAGCATAGAATCAATCGGCAAAAAGGGATGTTTTTTACGTGATCCATGGCGCAGTGGTGATGGTGTGGTTGGTGCTGTGTGCAGTGCAGGATGCTCGGCAGCGGTTGCTCGCCAATCGTCTGACGCTGGGCGTTGCCTTGTTGGCGTTGGTCTACCTGCTCTGGACGGGCACCACCTGGTTGGGGGCGTCGACCGGGCAGGGGCTGTTGGCGTTTTTTCTGGCGCTGCTGCTGACCTTGCCTGGCTACGCCATCGGTCGTCTGGGGGCGGGCGACGTGAAGCTGCTCGCAGCGTTGGCGCTGGTGTCGGATGCGGAGTACTTGCTGTGGTCGTTTGTAGGGGCGGCAGTCGCCAATTTGCTCTGGCTGATCATTGCGCCAACGCTTTGGCCGCATATGAATCAATATCTTAAAAAGCATATGGGTTATCTCGCGCCCGGTGCGTCAAAAAAGCAGCCATTCGCCCCGTTTTTACTGGTGGGTTTTGCCGTTGCGTGGTTTTGGATCCATTAGTCGTCAGCGAGTATTAACGCTATGTACATAGTCAGAAAGTGCGTCTACGTTTAATGAGTAGATGTACCGGATATGTGTCGTAAAGGGATGGTCAATCTTTTGGCTTGAAATGCATGGAGTAGCGCGTGAACAAGCTTACCTCTGCGGTAAAAGTGCTCGTTGTCGACGATCAGCGGCTGATCGTGGAAGAACTCTGTGAATTTCTTGAAAGCAGCGGTTACCGCTGCGTCCCCTGTGAATCCAGCCAACAGGCCGTGAAGCGTTTCAGCGAAGATGCCGAGATCGGCCTGGTGCTGTGCGACCTGCATATGCCGGAGATGGATGGCATCGAGTTGGTGCAGGCCCTGCAAAAAATCGCCGGTAAGCAGCGCGCGTTCGAAGCCATCATGTTGACCGGTCGCGCCGACAAGCAGGACGTGATCAAGGCCCTGCGTGCCGGCATCGCGGACTACTACCAGAAACCCATCAACCTGCACGAGTTGCTCGAAGGCTTGCAGCGCCAGGACGCCGCGCTGCAAGAGCGCAAAAAGGACCTGCAACTGGGTAACTTGAATCAGAAATTGCAGTTTCTTTCCGAGTCCATCAACGACCTGTATCAGGACCTCGATAAAGTGCGCAGCAGTGGGCCTGGACGGGAAAGCGACGAGGCTTCGGCCGAGGATGCCGGGCCGGTGGAAATCCCGGCGATCTTCAACCAGTTGTCGCCACGCCAATTGGATGTCGCACGGCTGGTGGGCAAGGGGCAGACCAACTATCAGATCGCCTGCGAATTGGGCATCACTGAAAACACGGTGAAGCTGTACGTGTCCCAAGTGCTGCGCCTGACGCACATGCACAACCGCACGCAATTGGCATTGGCGTTATCGCCAAATAATTCATCGCTGCGCCAGCGAGTGACGGCGCACTGATCTGCCCGTTTAAACTCGGTCAAAATGTGGGAGCGGGCTTGCCCGCGAATGCGGTGTATCAGCCAACCTATTGGGTGACTGGCACACTGCATTCGCGAGCAAGCCCGCTCCCACATTAGAACTGCTGTGTGTCAGTGATAGATCAATTGCTGCCTCCGGTTTTTCCCCCTACCTTCTGCTCGAAATACTCCGGAATCGGATACTTGTAGCTGTCCAGCAAGCGCTGGTGCGCCTTGTCACGTTCGGCCGCCGAGGCCTTCTGAGGTGTTTGCGACGCGGCGCTGCCCGTGACCTGCAGCGTCAGCCATTGCTCGGTCAGGGCTTGCTGGGGCGACGACGGGCCGGGCTCGATGGCCATGGTGCTGAAGGGCAACACGAGCATGGCCAGGCTGGCGAGATAAGGTGTTTTCATCATCAATTCCTCGGGGTGCTTGCGGCATCACTGACGGCGGCGACTTGATCCTTGGCTTTGGCGACGGGTGTGCTTGAGCCTTTGAGTTTCTCGGCGCGGGCCTGGGCTTCAGTGACTTGCTCGGGGCTCAGGCCCATCTGGCTGACCAGTTGCGCGGCCTGCTTCCAGTTGTCCTGATAAATCAACAGCGTCACCAGGTTGACCGCCGCCAGCGGGTCGCTCTGCTTGAGTTCCATGGCGGTCATGAATTCAAAGCGCGCGTCTTCCAGGCGCAGTTGGTTGAGGTACACCACGCCCAGGTCGTTGCGGATTTTCTCGTCGGTGGGCGCCAACCGGGCGGCGCGTTGCAAGTGGGCCATCGCTTGCCCGTTATCGCCCTTGGCCGAGGCGACCTGCCCCAGGCCGTGTTCGCCTTCGGCGGCCATGCAGGTGCCGATCAGGCTGCGGTACAACGGCTCGGCTTCGCTGCGCCCGAGCAGGCGATAGGCCTTGGCCTGGCGCAGGCGCACCTGGGGCAGATTGGCCGGCAGGCTTTGCAGGTTGGCGAGGCTGGCGTGCAGCTTGCCGTCGCCGGCCATTTCATCGGCCAGGTTCAGCGACAGCTCCTGATCGGAACTGGGCTTGGGGCAACTGCCGGTGCCGGTAAACGCGCCCCACGGGGTTTGGCCATTGGTGGCGCAGCCACTTAGCAGCAACAGGCTCAAACCGGCTATCAAGGCTTTCATCGGGCGCTCCTCATAAGTTACTCAAGGCCCGGGTGATGCCGATAAAGGCGGGTCCCCCGAGCACGATCAGCAAGGCGGGAAACAAAAACACCATCATCACCACGGACATTTTTGCCGACATCTTCGAGACGAATTCCTGGATCCGCGTGAGGCGTCGGTCGTCGAGCAATTGCTTGAGCGACAGCAGCGATTTCATCGCGCCGCCGCCTTGCTGAACCAGCTGCTGGAGGATGGTGCAGGTGTCGGTGAATTCATCCACGGCCAGCAGCCGAGCGGTCTTGCCCAGCTCCTCGCTCAGCTCAAGGCCCGAGTCGACCCGTGTCAGGATCAAGCGCAACTCATGGGTCAGCGCCGGCAACAGGCGTTGCGCTTCAATGCTCAGCACGCGCAACGCTTGCTCAACCGCCATGCCGGATTCGAACAGAATGCGCAGCAGCGGAATGAAGGTCGATACCTCGCGGGAGATGCGTTGCTGGCGCGCCTTGGCGGCCCTGGCCAGAATGCGCTTGGGCAACAGATAACCGATGCCCAGGGCCAGCAACGGCGCCAGCCACGGCGAGCCGGTCGCGGGGTACATCACTTGCTGAACCACCAGGGTCATGATCAACAGCAGCAACGGCGTACCGACCTGGAAGGCGGCGAACATCGAGCGCTGGTTGGCTTTGCGCCAACCGACACGGTTGAGCAGGATCTGGGTTTCGTTGTCCAGGCTCACCGAGCGTTGCGCGAGCGGGCTGCTGCCCAGCTGGCGCATCAGCGTGCCGAACCTGTGTTCGCGCGCCATCTGGCCCTGCAAACGTTGGGCAACCAGGCGCTGGCCGCGTCGGTGTTTTATCAGGTTGGCCAGCACCAACCCGAGGGCGGCGATAAACAGTACAGCGCTGATCAGCAGTGCAATCGCCATCTCATACGCTCCGCAACATGCGCCACAAGGTGAAGCAGCCCAACAACTGCATCACCAGCGCCACGAACAACAGAATGCGCCCGGTGCCGTCGTTCCACATGGTCATCAGGTACGCGGGATTCACCGCCAGGAAGTAGCCGATCATCGAGATCGGCAGGGCCGTGAGCACATAGGCCGTGACGCGCGTTTCGCCGGTCAAGGCGCGCAGCTGGCGGGCGGCTTGCTCACGTTCGCGGATCATCTTGATCAGGTTTTCCAACAGCTCGCTGGCGTTGCCGCCATAGCGGTGGTTGACCTTCAAACCCAGCGCGAACAGGCGAAACTCATCGCGCTCGTAAAATTCGGCAAAGTCGTGGGCCGACTCCGGCAGGCTCACGCCCAGCTGCACGTTGCGCCGGATACGGCCCATGGCGTGTTGCAGCGGGTCTTCGATAATCTCGATGCCGCCCAGCACCGCGTCGGCCAGGGTACGCCCGGCCTTGAGGCTGCGCACGGTGTGGTCGAGCAATTGCGGCAGTTGTTCGATCATGCGCTTGATCCGCCGTTGATAGCGCCAGGCGATGTACAGGCGCAGTACCAGCAGCGGCAATACCACCATCACCAACAGACCGATCCAGCCGGCAACCAGCAGGCCCAGGACTGCGCCCAGCGCCCAGATCGCCAGCCACAGGCCGAGGTTGTCACTGGGCTTGCCCAGGCCTGCGCGCAGGAACATGCGCTCCACGCCGCTCCACTGGCCGTTCTCTTCAACGAGCTGCGGCTGGCCTTCGGCAAGGCGGCCGAGCACGCGTTCGGTCTGGGCGCGGCGCAAACCGATCTGGAAGGAGCGAATCGACAGGCCGATCAGAATCAGGCAGATGAGCAACAGGATGGCCCCGGTCATGCTTGCGTCCCCTTCAAGGCAGTAACGGTTCGCGGCGCAGTTTTTCACCGGCCGGGTTGACCGCCTCGCGCAGAAAGCCGAAGCCGGTGCGCCGGTCATGGCGGAACAGGGTGTTGGTCACGTACACGTCTTCACGGATGCCGACCACCTCGACCACTTCGCTGACGCAACGACGGCCGTCCGGCAGGCGGGTCAGTTGAATCACCACATCCAGCGCCGCACAGATCATTTGTCGCAGGGTTTTCTCCGCCACCACCCGGCCGGTCAAACCCACCAGAGTTTCCAGGCGCAGCAAGGCATCGGCCGCGTTGTTGGCGTGCACGGTACTCATGGAACCGTCGTGGCCGGTGTTCATGGCGGTCAGTACATCAAGCACTTCCACGCCGCGAATCTCACCCAGAATGATGCGGTCGGGGCGCATCCGCAGGGCGTTGCGGATCAGGTCGCTGGCTTTCACTTCACCATGGCCCTCGGCGTTCGGCGGGCGGGTTTCCAGGCGCACGACGTGAGGGTGACCCAGTTGCAGTTCGGCCACGTCTTCGATGGTGACGAGTCGCTCATGCGGGTTGATCAGCTGACTGAGAATATTCAGCAGCGTGGTTTTACCGGTGCCGGTGCCGCCGCTGATCAGGATGTTGCAGCGCTTGCCCACCGCCTCCTGGAAGAAGTCGAAGATATTCTGGTCGATTGTCTGCATGGCCACTAAATCGCTGCTCTTGAGCATGTCCTTGCGAAACTTTCGAATCGACAGGCACGGCCCGTCCAGGGCAATCGGCGGGATGATCGCATTGACCCGGCTGCCATCGGGCAGGCGCGCATCCACCATGGGCGACGACTCGTCCAGACGCCGGCCCAGAGGCGCGAGGATGCGCTGCATGACGCGCTCCACGTGGTGCGCGTCGATAAAGCGCAGGTCACTTTGATGCAGCACACCGTCACGCTCGATAAACACCCGGTGGGGGCCGTTGACCAGGATTTCCGTCACCGACGGGTCGCGCAGCAGCACTTCCAGTGGGCCGAAGCCGGTCAGTTCATCGACGATTTCTTCGGCCAGGCGCTCCATTTCATAGCGCGAGATCGCCAGGTGCATGCGGTTGATGTATTCGGCCACTTTGTCGATGACAAATTGCGCCAGCAGCGGGCGTGAGCCTTCCAGCAGATTTTTGCCCGACTCTTCGATGGCATCGATGATGTACCGATGCAGCACCAGCTTGAGCCCATCGTGGTCGGTGTTGCCACCGATGCCGCGAGCGGGGGCGCCGAAGAGTTTTTCGCCGTTCATTTGCCGGTGCCCAGCAGGCGGTCAAGCCAGTTGTGAGAAGGTTTTTTCATGCCTTCCGAGCGTTTTGCGAGGCGTTCGCCCAGGGTTTTCAGGCCAAGGGTCAGCGGTTCTCGCGGGGCCAGGGCGAACAAGGTTTGCCCCTGGTTTTTCGCATTCAGGCGTACTTCAGGGCTCAGTGGCAACACGGCAATTACCTCCAGCCCAAAGCTCTTTCCCAGCGCCTCGGAATCGGGTGCGCAGCTTTTGATGTAGCGATCGACCAGCAGCTTGGCGTGCTCCAGTTTCATGCCTTTTTCGCGCCACTGGTTGAGTATCGCGAGGTTGCGACGGCAGTCGAGCACGCTTTGATCGGTGCACCACAACAGCTTGTCGCAGTGGCTGACAAAGGTGCGCAGCGCTTCGCTGTCCTGCTGGCCGGCGAGGTTGACCACGATGTGCTGGAAGTGTTGGCGCAGGGCGCTGAGCAGCATGTACAACTCGGCGGCGCTGGTCTGTTCCAGCGGCTCATCGTTGGGGGCGTAGGCGAGGATGCGCAGGCCGTCCTCGGCAGAGGTGAAGGCGCTGTTGATCAAGGTCGCGTCCAGCCGCCGCAGGTGGCGCAGGGCATCGCCAAAATTGAACGAGCTTTCCAGCCCCAGCAGCGCCAGGCTGTCACCGCGTGGCAGGCCCAGGTCCAGCAGCAGGGTTTGCTGGCCGCTCTTTTGTACAACCAGCGCCAAGTGACCTGCGAGCAAGGCGCCGTCGGCATTGCTTTGAGTGCCGTACAGCACCGTGAGGCCGCCCAGTTGGGTGTTGGTGGTCACGGGTGGCAGGCGTTTACTCAGGCGGCGCACCAGCCCGGCCACTTCGCTTGAGCGTGAACCATAGGCGACAAAATCCCGCGCCCCGGCGCGCATCGCATTGAGCACCAACTGGTTGTCCATGCCGTCACCGAGGGCGACGATGGCC
This sequence comes from Pseudomonas sp. RGB, assembly GCF_007713445.1. Lineage (NCBI taxonomy): Bacteria > Pseudomonadati > Pseudomonadota > Gammaproteobacteria > Pseudomonadales > Pseudomonadaceae > Pseudomonas > Pseudomonas sp. RGB. Next base: position 585,427 of record NZ_VMSH01000003.1, read on the forward strand.
AGCATCGGTTTGGCTTCCAGCGCGCCTTCGATCAGCGCGCTCTGGGCCACCACATGCTCGCGGTCGAGGCCGATAAACACCAGGTTGGCGAAGGTCACATCGACCAGCGCCAGTAACTCGTCCAGTGTGCCGCTGCCGGCACTGACCACTTGGCCAAGCGGTGCCAGCGCGCCCTGCAGCCACTCAAGGTCAGTGGTGTTGCGGGTGATTGCCAGGAAGGTCTGGCTCAGGCTATCGCTCATTGTGATAACCCATTGTTGCGGTCGAAATTGCCGTTTTCCAGGAAGTACAGGCGGTACCAGTTCGGGTCGTAGTTGCGCAGGTTCTCGCCAGGCAACGACGGCAGTTGGGCGTTGGCGGCCAGCGGCTGAACCAGGTGCGGCGTGACGATCATCAGCAGCTCTTTGTCCTGGCGGTTGACCGAGGAATCGCGAAAGAACGCGCCCAGAATCGGGATGTCACCCAGGCCCGGAAACTTGCTGATGTTGGTGGTGTTGTTGCTGCTGATCAGGCCGCTGATCACGAAACTCTCGCCATCGGCCAGGGACACGCTGGTGTCGGTGCGGCGGATGGTCAGCGCCGGTACCTGGATGTTTTGAATGACCACGGCGTTGGTGTAGTCCAGCTCGCTGACTTCCGGTGCCACCTTGAGGGAAATCCGGTTGCGGTCGATGACGGTGGGGGTCAGGGTCAGGCGAATGCCGAACTCTTTGTACTCGATGGAGATGGTGTCACTGCCACTGCTGGGCACCGGGATCGGGATCTCGCCACCGGCGAGGAAGGTCGCGCTTTGCCCGCTCATGGCCACCAGGCTTGGGCGTGCCAGGGTGTAGGCAAAGCCGCTGCTTTCCAGGGCGTTGATCATCGCCGAGACACGCCCGCCGCCAAAGCCGATGTTGAACTGGTCAGCGCTCACCGGCAGCTTGAAGGTGCTGGACGTGGGAAATAACAGGTTGGGGCTGCCGAGGAAAAAGTTTTTGCCCATGCCCAGGATCTTGGTGCTGGCTTCCTTGAGTTTGGTGCGGCTGACCTCGACAAAGCGGATGTCGGTCTGCACTTGGCTGGGCAGCGCGGGGTCGTCCGCTGGCGCCAGTGACAGGCTGGTCAGCGCCGCTGTGGCCTTGCCTTTGACAAACACCATGCTCTGGCGCGGCGTGTTGGAGCAGGCGGTCCAGACCATCAGGCTGGTGGTGCCGGAGGCGATGCCGGTCAGCAGGAAGCCGCGATCGCCGTTGAGGTGCACGTCGGCGATTTTCGGGTCGCCGATGGCCAGGCGCGTGATCGCCACCGGTGACTGCAGCTCCTGTTGCAGGCCTTCGCCCACCGAAAGGGCTGCGGGTAATTGGCCCAAGCTACTGCAGTTGCCGGTGGCGGCCACGGCCCCGCCCACCGACAGGTTCGACAGCAACAGGGCACAGGCAATTTTCAGCGTGAACACCGGTGCGAAACGTCGGCTCATGCACAGCATCCTTGTTCAATCAGGCGTTTGTTGGGTGGCTTGGTTGCCGCGGATCACCTCCACACCGGTGCGGTGCGGAGCGCTCTGGGCGACTTTTTTCGGGGCTTGGGCAAAGGCCAGTTGCGTGAACTGGTAAAGGTCGCGATTAGCGCTTTGCAGCTTGCCCGGTGCGTCGCTTTCGCCGGCCCAGTACTGGCTCAGCAAGCGTTCGTCGGCACTGCGCACGGCCAGGCGCAAAGTGCCGGCCTGGGAGGCAAGCATCAACCGGCTCAGCAGTTGCTCGGGCACCGCCAGCACAACCGTGCGCGAGGGTGCACGGCGTTGGGCTTTTTCTTCGGCGGTCATCGCCGGCGGGGAGGCGGGAGTGCCGTCGTTGGTCAGGCCCATTTGGTCGCCGACGCTGAGCAAGCGCATGGCGGGGACGACTACTTGGGCCGATTGTTCGAGGTTGGCGGTGTCCTGGCGCAGGTAGAGCAACACGTCCACGTAGTCGCCGGGACTCAATTGGCCGGCGGCGCCGATCACTTCATCCACGGCCACCGCCAGGGCGCGTTCGTCAGGGCGGATCATGCGCGCCAGCGGCCCGCCGGGCGTGAAGCTTTCTTCGTTGAGCCAAGTGCCGGCCTGCAATGCGCGCCAGGGCGTGCGGCCAATGGCCTGGTCGACACTGGTCATGCTGCCAGCCGGCACGGTGCGCAGTTTTTCTACACTGAGGTCGGCGGCATTCAGGGCGACAAAGGGCGGTACATCGTGGGCCAGTACGACCACTGGCTGGCGGGTCTGGTCTTCCACCACGGCGACGGCTTTTTCGACCGGCGCGGTCTGTGGAGGCGGTGGCGGCGCCGGGGCAGGTTCACGACTGAGCACTAATCCCCAATAACCGGCAAACAGTGCGCCGACCAAAAGCACGCCGGCCAGTATCATACTCAGACGTGTGTTCACGACGGCTCTCCCTTTCCTGTTGCACCACAGCCTGTCTATCCGAACAGGCTAATCACGCAACCGGCTGCTATGAACAGCGGACTAACTATTTCGCTATTTGAAGGTAGTTCAGCTAGGACGAAATGCCATTACTGACAGAAAGATTTCTTCGCCCCGCCATAACTAGCCTTTTAAATCACGGATTTAAGGCGTCAGTAAGGCGACCTCTACTTTGTAATTAATCAGTTCTTACAGTTGTGAGCGCGTGGTTTGTTGACAATGCTCAGGTGGCACATCGCAATTACTGTGCAGGACACCGTGATAGGGCGCCTGGTCGCCAAAGGAGCAGTACAAATGATCCTTGATCTGTTGATTAAACTTCACGTTCAACTCCAGCTGCTTTTTCATCGCAAGGAAGGCGCCACGGCGATTGAATACCTCATTCTCGTGGCAATTGTGGCGTTGGTGATACTGGCAGCCGGTACTACGCTAGGACCGAAGATCACGACGTTCTTTGGCAAAATCCAGACCGCCATTACCACAACGTAAATAATGATTGTGCAAACCCTTGATAGGGCGTTAAGTCGCCAGAGGAGAAGTACGATGGTCCTTGATCTGTTGATGAAACTGCATGTTCAGCTTCAGTTGCTCTTGCGCAATAAAGAGGGGGCGACGGCGATTGAATACCTCATCCTCGTGGCTATTGTGGCGTTGGTGGTACTCGCCGCAGGCACGACACTGGGGCCTCAGATCACGACCTTCTTCGGTAAAATTCAGAGCGCCATTACCACGACGTAAGTCGCAGGCAGCATCTTGTGAGTACGCTCGTTATTGATCGGCTATGCCAGGTAGTGCCCATGAATGCTGCATCTGCACCTTTACGCCAACAGATCCTGTTGGTGGATGACGAAGAAGATGCCCTCGTAGAACTGGCGGAGTCGCTGGAGAACGAGGGCTTCGTTTGTTTTACCGCCACTTCCGTGACCTTCGCGCTGCAGGAGCTGACCCTCAACCCTGACATCGCGCTGGTCATCACCGACCTGCGCATGCCTGAAGAAAGCGGGATCTCGCTGATCAGGCGCCTGCGCGAACATACCGATCGCCAACACCTGCCGGTCATCGTGATGTCGGGCCATGCCGAGATGGATGACGTCAGCGACATGCTGCGCCTGCAGGTGCTGGACCTGTTTCGCAAACCCATCTATCTGGTGCGGTTGATCGATACCCTCAACAGCCTGTTTCCGCTGATCAAACACAAACTGTAGGCGCGGGCTTTCTGCGGCCAGAGGCCTGCCTGTGGCGAGCGTGCTTGTCTGTGGCGAGCGGGCTTGCCCCGCGTTGCGCTGCGAAGCAGCGCCAAAACCTGCCAACGCGGTTTTGACTGGGAAAATGCGGCGTCTGGGTCAGGGCCGCTTCGCGACCCAACGCGGGGCAAGCCCGCTCGCCACAGATAAGCCCCGGGCCAAGGACAAACCACTGGCCACAGACAAGCCCCCTATCCAAAGACAAGCCCCCTGGCGAAGGACAAGTCCACTGGCCACGAACACGCCCACTCGCCACGCAGGCGGGCTACCGCAAACACTCAAAGTTGATAGCTGAAACTCAGCGTATACCGCGGCCGCCGGTTGAAGCTGTCCAGGGCGATGTCCGACATTGGCTTGGCGGCTTCAAGGGCGATGTTGTAGTACTTGTTGTCGCCAAAGCGCAGTCCCACAGCCGCCGACGACATGTCGTTACCTTTGACCGGCAGCTCGTTGAACCAGGTTTTGGCGCGGTCGAGCACCACGTAGGGTTGCAGGACCTTTACCCAATCGCCGGCACGGTTGAAGCTGTAGTTGACCTCATAGGCCACGCCCCAACCCTTGTCGCCCGAGGCTTGGTCGTCGGGATAGCCGCGGCCGAAATTCTGCCCGCCGAAGGTGGCGCGTTCACTGTCGGGCAAGGTGTCGTCGCTCCAGTAGAACGCCCCCGACAGCACGCCTTGCCAGTTATCGAAAAACTTGTCGCTTTGCACGCCGGACAGGCGCAGGCGGAAGAAGTCCAGGTCAGGCTTGGTGACTTCCAGGTCGCTGCGGGTAGTGGCCCCCAGACCATTGATGCCTTGGTACAGGCCGGCGCTGAGGATGCGTAATTGGCGAGTGTCGGCTTTGCGCCAGTCGGCCTCGAACGCCAGCGCGCGCAGGTTGGTTTCGATGTCGAATCGGTTGGGGTAGCCCACCAGTTGATAGCGCGTGGTCTGGTCAACGGCATACAGGCGTGTACCCAGGGTCAAGGATTCGGTGGGTGAGGCAATCAGCGGATGGCTGAGGCCAATGGTGTAGCGATCGATCGCCTGATGCGGCTTGAGTTCGAAGCCACCGTCCAGCTGTATGTTGCTCTTGGGGTCGGCGCGGTAGCGCTCGGCGCCCAAGACCAGCTGGCTGCCCTCGGCATTGATGAACTGGCTGTAGCCCACGCGGTAGTAATGTTCTTTATCGTCGCCCGGTGGGAACAGGCCGCTGACGTTGAGCTGTTCGCCCATGGACGTCTGGGAATTGCTGGTGGCGGTGAGCAGGGCTTGAGTGCCGCCACGGTTTTCGTCGACCAGGCTCATGCTGGTAGTAAACGGCTTGCGTGTGGCTTCGATTTTCATGTGCGTGGCGCCATCCGTGGTGCCCGGCGGTGGCACTTGCGCTTGCAGGGTCACGCCGGGGATACGGCCCATCAGGGTGGTATAGCGCTCGAACGTCTTGCGCGTGAGCGGCCGTTCGGCCAACAGTTTTTCTGCCAGTTTATCGACGTAGGCCGACACCGAGCCGATGTCGCCGCTTTGCTGATAATCCTTGATGTAACCCTCCACCAATACCACGCGCACCAGGCCGTTTTCGAAGGACTGTTGCGGCAGGAACGCGTAGGACAACAGGTAGCCGTCGTCCTGATAGCGACGGGTGATGCTGCGGGTGGCTTCGATCAGTTGCGCAAGGTTGGTCTCATGGCCAATCAGCGATGCGTAGGCCTTGGCCGTGTCCGTCAGTGGGTAGATCGTACCGCCCTCGATCTGCAGCTTGCGGATGGTGACTTTGGTGTCCATCTGCAACGGCTGGTTCTGGGTCGCAGGCGCTTGCGGCACCTGGGTTTGGGGTGTGACCGGTCGATAGGCATCGGCGGGAAGGTTGGGCACCGGCAGGGTGCGAATGGTGTCGTTGCTGTTAAGAAAGCTGGGAAGGGTCTCGGCCTGGACGTAGGCACTGAGGGTTAGCAATAACAACGGCGTCAACACGCGCATAGGACACTCCATGGTCAAACTGCAGCAGCGTTTCGGGCCCGCCGGTTTCTTGGACGCGGTGCGGGAGGGCGCGGCAGTCGTTAACGCCAGCCCATAAAAAAGACGAGAGACTTATAAGGGTCTCTCGTCTCAACCAAGCGTAGGCGCTGTAGGGGAGGCCGTCTAATCGGCCAGGTGCAATTCTATTTTTTGCCGGTCAGGCCGTTGAGCAAACCTCCCAGACCGCCGCTTGTGCCAGTGCTTGCACTGCCATTGGCCGAAGTGCTGGCGCCAGCGCCTACGGTCAGCCCACCGAGCAGACCACCACTGCCACCTGCGCCACTGGTGCCGCCGGTGACCAGGCCGCCCACTGCGCCTACGGTGTTGCCGACGGCCGTGACGGTGGTGCCTACAGCGTTAGTGATCGGGTTGGCATTGGCGGCGGTCAGGTTGGTGCCTATACCGCTGACTGCGCCGCCGACTTGAGTCACCAGGCCGTTGACGGGAGCGCCGACACCTGTGGTGGTGCCGATGTTTTGCGTCAAGGTGCTAACCCCGGTCGTCACAGGATTGAGCGCCGCGCCGACGTTAGTGGCCAAGCCAGCCACCGGTGCGGTGGCGGCGGTGTTGGCGACGCCGGTGCCGCCCAGCACGGTGCCGAGCGAGGCGACCGTGTTGCCCACTGCGCCACCGGTTACACCCGCTGCACTCACTGTGCCGTTGGTGTTGCCGGCATTCAGACCATTACCCACGTTAGCCACCAGGCCACCGACAAACTCCGGCAAGCCAGGCGCCGCAGCGCCACTGGCTGGGGCGACATAACCCCCCGACTTGTCGAGCACGCCACCGACGCCGGTCAGCGCACCGCCGACGATCGTGGTGACCGGGTTGCCGGTGCCGCCGGCGCTGGCAACCTGGCCGCCCAGGCCGGTGACCGTGGCTCCAACTTTATCCAGCACACCATTGACCGGGTTGCCCAGGCCCGTTGCCTTGCCGAGGTTGCCGGTGGTGTTTTCCACCAGGGACACCACCGGCACCAGTACTTTGCCGCCAACGGTGTTAGTCAGCGAACCCAATGGGCCCGTGGTACTGGACGTGCTGAGGGTGTCGCCGAGCATCGTGACCGCTTGACCGACGTTATTCACCAGACCCCCCGCCGCAGTGCCCACACCACCGGTCAGGCCGCCGACAACAGGGATGCCACCCAGTGTGGTGCCCAGGGATTTGCCAGCGCCTGAAACACCGGTGCCCAGGTCGGCAACGCCGTTGGCCACACCGGCAACCGTTTTGCCCAGGGAGTTGCTGTCAGTGCCCAGTGAGCCCAGACCGTTCGTTACACCGCTGCCGATGCTGGTCACCGCAGTACCGGCGGAGGTCACCAGGCCGCCAGCGGTGACGCCGACGATAGGAACGCCGTTCAGGGTCGAGCCAATTTCACCGACCGCTGTACCGACATTGCCCACCGTGGTGCCCAAGGTGCCAGCAATCTGGCCTGTTACCAGTGGAGTTGTAATCGAGCCGGTGCCACCACCAGTGCCACCGCCGGTGCCGCCTCCAGTGCCGCCGCCAGTACCACCGCCAGTACCACCGCCGGTTCCGCCACCAGTGCCACCGCCAGTTCCGCCGCCGGTGCCGCCACCAGTGCCACCGCCGGTTCCGCCATCAGTGCCACCGCCAGTTCCGCCGCCGGTGCCTCCACCAGTGCCACCGCCGGTGCCGCCATCTGTGCCGCCACCAGTACCGCCGCCGGTGCCTCCACCAGTGCCACCATCAGTACCGCCGCCAGTGCCGCCACCGGAGCCACCGCCTGTACCGCCTCCGGTACCTGTGCCGGCGCCTGCGTCAGGCGACGACGCGGCCACGCTGCTGTGATGTCCACCGCCACCGCTGCTGCAGCCACCGAGGCTCATCGCCATGATCAGGGCCAGCGCAGTACTTGCTTTCCATAGCACTACTTGAGTTTGAGTTTTCATGATTGAGTTCCCTTGCACCTGTACAACCGTGGTTGTTTCAAACGCTCGTTACTTCTAGGGATAGCGATACGTTTGTCCGTGGGGTTATCACAGACCCGGGCACTCTTTCTCGCAACGCTCAACTTGGTATTAACGATTTATATACGGGTCGCCCGACAGTGCTTAGCGACTAATGCCAAAGGTATAGAGAAGGGAGGTATATCGTTTATAAAACAAAGGCTTGAATAAAAAAGCGGACCTTTAAAGGTCCGCTATAACTTAAGGTGTATATATACAATTAATCAGCGTTATTCAGGCAATCGGTTGCCACTTTCCTACCATGTGTTCAATGTTACCCGCGCCGGTTAACAGCAACTCACCGCTGGAACCTGGCGCACTGGCCAGCAACGTTACTTCACTGGGCAGGCGGACCGGTTTCTTGAACTCGACCACGATTTCAATATTGGCCGCAGGCAAGTGTTCACCCAGTGCCGCGAGGGTGCGTGCCGTGTTCCATAGCCCATGCGCGATAGCCTGGGGAAAGCCGAATAACTTGGCGGTCAGGGCGCTCAAGTGGATCGGGTTGTAATCGCCTGACACCCGGGCATAGCGGCGGCCGATATCGGCGGGAGCTTTCCAGCGAGTCAGTTCGGTGACCTGCGTGGGGCTGGGCAACGCATCATTCACCGACTCGCCTTCGAGCTTCACGCCCCGGCAGAGCATCTGGCTTTCGGCTTCCCATAGCAGGCCAAGGGCGTCCTCGACGGTGGTGACCACTTCAAAGGTGGCACCCTTGGCGTGCGGCTTGAGGTTTTGCGCGTGCACGGCCACCGTCAGCTCGCTGACCGCGCCCAATGGGCGATGGATGCGAATACGGTTGCTCAGGTGGATCAACCCCAGCAAAGGGAACGGAAAGTTGTTTGCGGTGAGCAATTGCATCTGCAAACCGAACGCCAGAATGTGCGGGTAAGTGGCCGGCAGAATGGGGCTGTCGGCAAAGCCGCAGACCTTGCGATAGGCCGCCACGGCCTTGGGATTGACGCTTACCCGGCAGCGCAGCCCCTGTTCGGGCAAGGTGCTGCCGGTGATCTTGCGCTTGAGCGCTGCACGCCAGTACAGCGGCGGCAAAAACGGGGTGGTGCCTAAGGTCTGCCAATCCATGCTTATGCTCCCAGCAGGCTTTGCCCACACACCCGCAGCGCTTGGCCGCTGACCCCTCCGGAACCCGGTTGGCCGAGCCAGGCCACTGCCTCGGCCACGTCCTGCGGCAAGCCGCCCTGGCCCAGTGAACTCATGCGCCGCCCGGCTTCGCGCAGGGCGAAGGGAATGTGCGCGGTCATCTGGGTTTCGATGAAGCCAGGCGCCACGGCATTGATGCTGATCCCGCGTTCGCTCAACAAGGGTGCCCAGGCCTGGGCCAGGCCGATCAGCCCGGCCTTGCTCGCGGCGTAGTTGGTTTGCCCGCGGTTGCCGGCGATGCCGCTGATGGACGCCAGTAGCACCACGCGCCCGTTGTCGTGCAGGGTGCCGCTGTCGAGCAGGGCCTTGGTCAGCACCTGCGGCGCGTTGAGGTTGACCGCCAGCACCGCGTCCCAGTATTCCGGGGTCATATTGGCCAGGGTTTTGTCGCGGGTGATGCCGGCGTTGTGCACCACGATGTCGATGCCGTCCGGCAGGTGTTCGATCAATTGCGTTGCCGCGTCTTCGGCGCAAATATCCAGCACCACGGTGCGGGCGCCCAGGCGTGCAGCGAGGGCGTCGAGATCGGCCTTGGCCTGCGGCACATCAAGCACGATCACCTCGGCACCGTCGCGCGCCAGGGTTTCGGCGATCGAGGCGCCAATCCCACGCGCCGCGCCGGTGACCAGCGCCTTGCGCCCGGCCAACGGGCGAGTCCAATCCTCGACCGGCGTGGCGCAGGCTTGCAGGCGGATCACCTGGCCAGAGATGTAGGCGCTTTTAGGCGACAGGAAAAACCGCAACGCGCCTTCCAACTGGTCCTCGGCACCTTCGCCCACATACAACAATTGCAACACGCCGCCGCTGCGCAGTTCCTTGGCCAGCGAGCGGCTGAAACCCTCCAGGGCACGCTGCGCACTGGCTGCAAACGGATCGCTGAGGCTTTCCGGCGCTCGGCCAAGAATCACCAGGTGCGCGCTGTGGTCGAGATTTTTCAGCAGCGGCTGAAAGAATTCGCGCAGCTGCTTGAGCTGACCGGTGTGCTGCAGGTCGCTGGCGTCGAACACCACGGCCTTGAGCTTGGGGCCGTGTCCGGGAATCCAGGCTGGCGCGGACAGCGGTGCGGCACCGTAACTGTAAATAGCGTCCGTGAGTTTATTGGCAAACGGCAGCACCTTGGCCGCCAGTGCGCCGCCGCCCAGCAGCAGTGCGCCTTCCACCGGACGCAGGCGCCCGGCCTGCCAGCGTTCCAGGCGTACCGGTGACGGCAGGCCAATGGCGGCGACCAGGCGATGGCCGAGGCTTGAGTTGGCGAAGTCGATATAACGGTCAGACATGGAACGCTCTCCGAAGACTGGGGTTCAAAGGGTTGACCACCCCGGTGCGGCAGTCGTTCGATCAGCCTAGGCTAGGCTGGATGATTCCACCCACAACCTTCAGGGAGCTTTCCATGACTCAATTGCGCCGTGTAGCGATCATTGGCGGTAATCGCATCCCCTTCGCCCGGTCCAACGGCCCGTATGCCACGGCGAGTAACCAGGCGATGTTGACCGCAGCCCTGGAAGGCCTGATCGAACGCTACAACCTGCACGGCCTGCGCATTGGCGAAGTGGCCGCGGGTGCGGTGCTCAAGCATTCCCGCGACTTCAACCTCACGCGCGAATGCGTGCTGGGTTCGCGCCTCTCGCCGCAAACCCCGGCCTACGATATTCAACAGGCCTGCGGCACCGGGCTTGAGGCGGCGTTGCTGGTGGCCAACAAGATCGCCCTGGGGCAGATAGAGTGCGGGATCGCTGGTGGCGTCGACACCACGTCCGACGCGCCGATCGGTGTCAATGAAGGCCTGCGCAAGATCCTGCTGCAGGCCAACCGCAGCAAATCCATGGCGGACAAATTAAAAGTCTTGTTACAACTTCGTCCCCATCACCTCAAGCCGGAACTGCCGCGCAACGGCGAACCGCGCACGGGGCTGTCCATGGGCCAACACTGCGAGTTGATGGCGCAGACCTGGCAGATTCCCCGCGCCGAACAAGACCAGTTGGCCCTTGAAAGCCATCAGAAAATGGCCGCGTCCTACGCCGAAGGCTGGCATAACGATTTGCTCACGCCCTTTCTCGGTCTGACCCGCGACAACAACCTGCGCCCGGACCTGACCCTGGAAAAACTCGCCAGCCTAAAACCGGTGTTCGAGCGCAGCGAGAAGGGCACGCTCACCGCCGGCAATTCCACGCCGCTGACCGATGGCGCCTCGTTGGTGCTGCTGGGCAGTGAAGCCTGGGCCAGGGAGCGCGGCTTGCCGATCCTGGCGTACCTGCGCGATGGCGAAGCGGCGGCCGTGGATTTCGTCAACGGCGCCGAAGGCCTGCTGATGGCGCCGGTGTACGCCGTGCCCCGTTTGCTGGCGAGAAATGGCCTGACGCTGCAGGACTTTGATTACTACGAGATTCACGAAGCGTTCGCTGCCCAAGTGTTGTGCACGCTCAAAGCCTGGGAAGACCCGGAATATTGCAAAACCCGCCTGGGGCTGGACGCACCGCTGGGCGCCATCGACCGCAGCCGGCTCAACGTCAAGGGCAGTTCATTGGCTGCCGGGCACCCGTTTGCGGCCACTGGCGGGCGCATTGTCGCCAACCTGGCCAAGCTGCTGGACGCGGCGGGCAAGGGCCGTGGGCTGATTTCGATCTGCGCCGCGGGCGGGCAGGGCGTGACCGCGATTATCGAGCGCTGAATTGCGCAGAAAAATTGGCATATTGGATGCATTCTTAAGTGTCAAAGGTCGCTAGCCTCTCCCCGAGGCGAGCCGATTGCCGTATAACGAGTGCCATACGCGTGTTTGGTAATAAAGGACCCACAATAAAAGCTGATGAAGACTCCTAAACGCATTGAACCCCTGATCGAAGACGGTCTGGTCGACGAAGTGCTGCGCCCACTCATGAGTGGTAAAGAAGCAGCTGTTTATGTGGTGCGCTGCGGCAACGAATTGCGTTGCGCCAAGGTTTACAAGGAGGCGAACAAACGAAGTTTTCGTCAGGCGTCCGAATACCAGGAAGGCCGTAAGGTCCGTAACAGCCGCCAGGCCCGAGCCATGGCCAAAGGCTCCAAGTTCGGCAAGAAAGAAACCGAAGATGCCTGGCAGAACGCCGAAGTCGCGGCGCTGTTCCGCCTCGCCGGTGCGGGCGTTCGGGTGCCCAAGCCGTACGACTTCCTTGAAGGTGTGCTGTTGATGGAACTGGTGGCCGACGAGTACGGCGATGCGGCTCCACGTCTGAATGACGTGACGCTGGAGCCGGACCAGGCGCGCGAATACCACGCCTTCCTGATTTCCCAGATCGTGCTGATGCTGTGTACCGGTCTGGTGCACGGTGACTTGTCCGAGTTCAACGTGCTGCTCACGCCGACCGGCCCGGTGATCATCGACCTGCCTCAGGCGGTGGATGCGGCGGGCAACAACCACGCGTTCAACATGCTGGAGCGGGATGTGGGCAACATGGCTTCCTACTTCGGGCGCTTTGCTCCGGAGTTGAAGAAGACCAAGTACGCCAAGGAAATGTGGGCGTTGTACGAAGCCGGCACCTTGCACCCGGCCAGCGCATTGACCGGCGAGTTCGACGAACCGGAAGAACTGGCGGACGTGGGCGGTGTGATTCGCGAGATTGAAGCGGCGCGGTTGGATGAAGAGCGCAAGCAAGCGATTCGCGCGGCGGATGATGCGCCACCGACCAAGACCGCGGAAGAACCGCCGCCGCCTTGGATGCAGTGATTCGTTAACTCGAAACCGGCGCGATCCCCTGTGGGAGCTGGCTTGCCTGCGATAGCATCACTTCAGTGTTATTAATACACCGAGGTGTCTGCATCGCAGGCAAGCCAGCTCCCACAGTCGTTTTATGCAGGTCTTAGCCGGCGCAACAGCTACCCGATGCCAACTCCTTGAGAATCGGGCAATCGGGCCGGTGATCGCCCTGGCAGTGCTCCACCAGGTCCTGCAACGTGTCGCGCAGTTGCCCCAGCTCCAGAATCTTCTGGTTCAGCGCCTCGATATGCTCGCGCGCCAAGGCTTTTACATCGGCGCTGGCGCGCTGCCGGTCTTGCCACAAGGTCAGCAGCTTGCCGACCTCTTCCAACGAAAACCCCATATCCCGCGAGCGTTTGATAAACGCCAGTGTGTGCAAGTCATCGCTGCCGTACACGCGGTAACCGCTGTCGGTGCGGTGGGCGGCTTTGAGCAGGCCGATGGATTCGTAGTAACGAATCATCTTTGCGCTCAGCCCGCTCTGACGGGCGGCTTGGCCGATGTTCATGGGCGTTCATCCTCCAAATCCTTGGGCTTCCAGGTTTTCAACAGTAACGCATTGCTCACCACACTGACGCTGGACAGGGCCATGGCCGCGCCCGCCAACACCGGGTTGAGCAAGCCGAATGCCGCCAGTGGGATGCCGATCAAGTTATACACAAAGGCCCAGAACAGGTTCTGGCGGATTTTTGCGTAGGTTTTGCGGCTGATCTCCAGCGCGGCCGGCACCAGGCGCGGGTCGCCGCGCATCAAGGTAATGCCCGCCGCGTGCATCGCCACGTCGGTGCCACCGCCCATGGCGATGCCGATATCGGCAGCCGCCAGGGCCGGGGCGTCGTTGATGCCGTCGCCGACCATCGCTACTGCGCCGGTTTTTTTCAGCTGCGCGACGATGGCGGCTTTGTCGGCCGGGAGTACTTCGGCGTGTACATCGTCGATGCCCAGTGCCTCGGCCACCACACGGGCGCTGCCGCGGTTGTCGCCGGTGAGCAAGTGGCTGCTGATGTGCTGGGCTCTGAGGTGTTCCACGGCCTTCAGTGCGCCGGGCTTGAGCGTATCGCCAAAGGCGAACAGGCCCAGCACGCGCGGTTGCGCGCCTTGTTCGATCAACCAGGACAACGTGCGCCCTTGCGCTTCCCACGCGCTGGCGGACGCCGCGAGGTCACCCGCACTCAAGCCGTTTTCTTCCAGCATCCGGCGGTTGCCCAACGCCAGTTGTCGGCCACCCAAGGTGCCCGCAATACCGCGCCCGCTCAGCGCCTGGCTGGCCGTCACATCTGGCACGTTCAAGCCTTGTGCGTTGCAGGCATCCAGCACGGCTTTGGCCAGCGGGTGCTCGCTGCCGCGCTGCAGTGCGCCGGCGTGTTGCAGCAGCAGCGACTCATTGCCATCCACCGCCGCCAAATGCGCAATTTTCGGCGCGCCGGAGGTGAGGGTGCCGGTCTTGTCAAACACCACGGCGCTGACTGCATGGGCGCGTTCCAGAGCTTCGGCGTCTTTGATCAGGATGCCATAGCGCGCGGCGACGCCGGTGCCGGCCATGATCGCGGTCGGCGTGGCCAGGCCCAGCGCACACGGGCACGCAATCACCAGCACCGCCACGGCATTGATGATCGCGGTTTCCAGCGGCGCGCCGTAGAGCCACCAGCCCACCAGGGTGATCAGCGCCAGTACCAGCACGGCGGGCACAAACACCTGGCTGACCTTATCCACCAGTTTCTGGATCGGAGCCTTCGCCGCCTGGGCGTCTTCCACCAGACGAATGATGCGTGCCAGCACGCTTTCGGCGCCCAGCGCCTGGGTACGCACCAGCAACCGACCTTCACCGTTGATGGCGCCGCCGGTGACCTTATCGCCGGGCTGTTTCGGCACCGGCAGGCTCTCGCCGCTGATCAAGGCCTCGTCGGCATGGCTCTGGCCCTCCATCACTTCACCGTCCACCGGGAAGCGCTCGCCGGGTTTGACCAGCACCCGGTCGCCGAGCTTCAACGCGCTGATGGCGACGTCTTCTTCGCGGCCGTCCAGCACGCGAATCGCCCGCTCCGGGCGCAAGGCTTCGAGGGCGCGGATGGCGCTGGCGGTCTGGCGCTTGGCGCGGCTTTCCAGGTATTTACCGAGCAGCACCAGCGCGATCACCACGGCCGAGGCTTCGAAATACAGGTGCGGCATGTTGCCAGCGGGCGTGGTGAGCCATTCATAGATGCTCAAGCCATAGCCGGCGCTGGTGCCGATGGCCACCAGCAGGTCCATGTTGCCGGCGCCAGCACGCACGGCTTTCCATGCGGCGCCGTAGAAGCGCGCCCCCAAGATGAATTGCACCGGCGTAGCCAGGGCGAACTGCACCCAGGCGGGCAGCATCCAGTGCAGGCCGAAGGGCTGCACCAGCATCGGCAGCACCAGCGGCAGGGCCAGCACGATCGTCAACAGCAGCGACCAACGCTCGCGATGCAGGCGTTGGGCTTGATTGGCGTCGGTGGCGGTTTCGCTTTGCGCCAGGGTGGCGGTGTAGCCGGCCTTGTCGACGGCGGCGATCAGTACGCCGGGGTCCATTTGGCCCAGCACTTCGACGTGGGCGCGTTCGTTGGCCAGGTTGACGCTGACACGTTGCACACCCGGCACCTTGCCCAGCGCGCGCTCGACGCGGCCGGCACAGCTGGCACAGGTCATGCCGCTGATGGGCAGGTCAAACGTGGTGGATCCATTCATGGGGCAGTCCTCCAGAAGACGATGCCCCTAGGATCAACCTTGACCTGTGGGGAAGGTCAAGGGGCTATTTGCCTCAGGCGGTTGGCTGGCCGGCGATGACGGCGGCCATTCAGGCGCGCACGCAAGGACCTGAGGCCGGCAAGGCAGGTGTTCAGTATTCGAGGGCGGCGGGTTTTAGGTACATGCCGTCCGGGCCTTGGGCAATACGCAACTTGCGCACATCACCGGCCTTCAGCGTGATGTTCTGCGCGGGCGGTGCGAGCATGCCCGGCAAGCAGCCAGGGGCTTGGCCCGGCAGCAGTTTCAAGCGCAGCGACACGTTGCCCGCCGGCAAGTTGAACGACGTGGCCTGTTCCTGAAACAGGCGCCCGGCCAACTGGTCCTGGATATACAGGCCGATCTCGCAGCTGGTCGGCACTTCCAGGCGCTCGCGGGAGATGATCAACACCGCATAGTCTTCGTCGGCGAAGGCCATGGGCGCAGCGGCAGACAAACTCAACAGGCCGATAAGGGCCAAAAACGACCAGCGCATGGCGAATGCTCCGTGGTTCAAATCCAAGATGGATGAAGCTTGGCCGAGGCGGCGGCTGAATACCAGCCCGGCGGATGTTTTTGAAACTTGACCTTGCCATCGTGGCAAGGTCGAGACTGGCGTCAACCTCATCAAAGGAGTCATGTCATGCAAGTATTCAACGTGGAAGGAATGACCTGCGGCCATTGCGTTCGGGCGGTGACCCAGGCGGTGCAGAGCAAGGACCCTGCGGCGAGCGTCAACGTCAACCTGGCGGCGAAGGAAGTCGGTGTGGAAAGTCGCTTGTCCGCCGAGCAGGTTATCGAGCTGATCACCGAAGAAGGCTACAGCGCCAAGCTCGCGTAATTTTTCTGATAGTTAGCGAGCTAACGTAATGTTCATGGCACCCAAGCGCGGCTAGACTGTCGGGCTGCCGACTCACTTGGGTGTCTGATGAACCTCCGCATAATCCTGATTCTGGGCGCCTTGAGCGCCTTCGCGCCGTTGGCGATCGACTTTTACTTGCCGGGCTTTCCGGCAATGGCCACGGCGTTCGCCACCGACGAAAAACATATCCAGCTGACGTTGGCGGTGTATTTCGCCGGTCTGGCCATCGGCCAATTGATCTACGGCCCGCTGGCCGACCGCTTTGGCCGGCGCGTGCCGCTGCTCAGTGGCGTAACGCTGTTTACCATCGCCTCCTTTGCCTGCGCGTATGCGCCGTCCCTGGACTGGCTGATCGGCGCACGCTTCGTGCAGGCCCTTGGCGGGTGTGCGGGCATGGTGATTTCCCGTGCGGTGGTCAGCGACAAATGTGACGCCGTGGGCTCAGCCAAGGTTTATTCACAACTGATGCTGGTCACCGGCCTGGCGCCGATCCTCGCGCCGTTGGCGGGTGGCTTGATGGTCGGGCTATGGGGCTGGCAGTCTATTTTCCTGGCGCTGTCGATATTCAGCGTGATGGCAGCCATCGCCGTGGCAGTCGGCTTGCCGGAAACCTTCCCGGCCCATCAACCGCGCCAGCCGCTGTCCGGTTCGCTGCGCCGCTATGGCGCGCTGCTGTCGGACCGCGTGTACCTGGGCTACGCCCTGACCGGCGGCATCTCGATTGCCGGGATGTTTGCCTACATCGCCGGCTCACCCTTCGTGTTCATCAAACTCTACGGCGTGCCTGCCGAGCATTACGGTTGGCTGTTCGGCTCCAACGCGGCCGGCTTTATCCTGGTGGCGCAGCTCAATGCGCGGTTGCTGGCCAAGCGCGGCCCGGCGTTTTTGTTGTCGCGCACGGTATGGGTGTATGTGGCAGCGGCGTTGTCGCTGTTGGGCATTGCCGCCTTGCGTACCGAAGCGTTGTGGCCGTTGCTGGTGCCGCTGTTTATCTGCATTGCCAGCCTTGGCTGCATTTTGCCCAACACCTCGGCCTGCGCCATGAGCGGGCAGGGCGCACGGGCCGGCAGCGCGTCGGCGTTGCTGGGCTGCATTCAGTTTGGTGTGGCGGCGGGCGCGGCGTCGCTGGTCGGCGTGCTGCACGACGGCACGGCGATGCCGATGGCGATGGTCATCACCTTGTGCGGTGTATTGGCCGTAACGATTGCAATGTCGACCCAGCGCCTGCAACGGGCGAGGGCCGTGCAAGCGCAGGTCTGAGGTGCGGATCAGCCAGCGGCGGAGCGTTGCTGGCTGAGGGGAATGCGGTGCGGCGCCTGGATGCGCGCTTGCAGGGTGTCGGCGAAGGCCCGGGCTTCGGCCTCACTGCGGAAGGTGAACGCGTCGCCGTCGAGGCTGACCTGCCATTTGTTACCTGGCGATTTTGCTAACGCTCTTATCAGGATCTTCATTGCTGACTTCCTCACGTAAAAGAATCGTGGCAAAGGCGGCCAATATAAACCCGAATGCGCTCACAAATATGACAAAGGTCAACTCTCTGACTAGCGGCGTCGTCCATTACTCACAGGAATAAAGGACGACGCTGACAGACCGTTTTAAAAGCCTTCCAACACGATCTTGCCCTTGGCCTTACCGCTTTCCAGCAGCGTGTGCGCACGGCGCAGGTTCTGGGCATTGATCACACCGAAGTGCTCGCCCACCGTGGTTTTCAAGGTGCCGGCGTCGATCAGTTCAGCCACGCGGTTGAGCAGGTTGTGCTGTTCGATCATGTCCGGCGTCTCGAACATCGAGCGCGTGTACATGAACTCCCAATGCAGCGACAGGCTCTTGCGCTTGAGCTTGCTCACATCCAGCGACTTCGGATCGTCGATCAACGCCAACTTGCCTTGTGGCTCCAGCGCTTCTACCAACTGGTCGAGGTGATGATCGGTCTGGGTCAGGCTGGCGACGTGGGTCACCTGTGGGTGGCCGGCGTTTTTCAGCGCTTCGCTCAGCGGTTGGCTGTGATCGATCACCAGGTCGGCGCCGAGCGCCTTGGCCCATTCCTGGGTTTGCGGACGCGAGGCGGTGCCGATGACTTTCAGTGCGGTGAGCTGGCTGGCCAGCTGGGTCAGAATCGAACCCACACCCCCGGCGGCGCCGACGATCAGCAGGCTCTGGCCTTCATCTTCCTTGCCTTCACGCACTTGCAGGCGTTCGAACAGCAACTCCCAGGCCGTGATGGCGGTCAGCGGCAGCGCGGCGGCGTCGGCAAACCCCAGGCTCTTGGGCATATGACCGACGATGCGCTCATCCACGGTGTGCAGTTCGCTGTTGCCACCCGGGCGTACCAGCGAGCCGGCGTAGAACACTTTGTCTCCGGCTTTGAACAGGGTTACTTCGCTGCCAACGGCCTTGACCACACCCGCCACGTCCCAGCCCAGCACCTTGGCGGCACCGTTTTCCGGGGCGACGTTCTGGCGCACCTTGGTGTCCACCGGGTTGACCGAGATGGCTTTGACTTCCACCAGCAGGTCGCGCGGGCCGGCGACCGGCTCCGGCAGCTCGATGTCTTGCAGGGAGTTTGGATCGGTGATTGGCAGTGCAGCGTAGTAGGCAATGGCTTTCATGGGGACTCCGGAAAAGGGCAGTGATCAGGCAAGAAATTTCAGGCGCTTGAGTACGAAGTGTTCGATCACATCAGCGGCCTTGGCGCGGAAGTTCTGGATGTGCGCGCTCTGGTCGTGGTCGGCCAGTGCTGCGTCATCGCTCCAGCGTTCGAGCATGTAGAAGGTCTCGGGATGTTGCAGGTCCTGGTGCAGGTCGTATTGCTCGCAACCGGCTTCCAGGCGGGTTGGTTCCAGCAGGCCGCGCAGCAGGGTTTCCAGGGTTGCCTGTTGGCCGGGTTTGGCGATCAGCGTGGCGATGACGTTAAAGGCAGTGGACATATTCAACTCCTGGCACGTGGTGAACGGGATGGGCAGATGATTGGCTATTTCCCGTGAAGATAAAACCCGCTAAAACAGCAGTCTGTTTCAATAGAATTTTGATAATTGGCGGTAATGCATGCTGCGTTTTGATGATTTGCAGTTGTTTGTACGCGCGGCAGACCTGGGCAGTCTGTCGGCTGCCGCGCGGGTCATGGACCTGTCGCCGGCCGTGGCCAGCGCGGCGCTCAAGCGCATCGAACAGCAGCTGGGCGCGCGGTTGCTGGCGCGCTCCACCCGCAGCCTGCGGCTGACCGCCGAAGGTGAAGGCTTCCTGGAATATGCCCGCGCAGCCTTGAGTTCGCTGGACGAAGGGCGGCGCTTGTTGGCCAGCGGCCAGGACCATGTCAGCGGCGTGCTGCAGCTGTCGGCGCCGTCGGATTTCGGGCGCAACCAGCTGTTGCCATGGCTCGATGAGTTCCAGCGCGACTACCCGCAGCTCACCGTGCGCCTGCTGTTGGGCGACCGGATCGCCGACCTGTTCCGCCAGCCGGTGGATATCGCCCTGCGTTACGGCGAGCCCGAAGACTCCAGCCTGATCGCGCTGCCCATCGCCCCGGACAACAGGCGTGTGCTGTGTGCCGCGCCCAGCTACCTCGCCCGCCACGGCGAGCCGCGGCATCTGGAGCAATTGGCGCAACACAATTGCCTGCTGTACATGCTCGGCAGCCGCGTACACGACCACTGGGGTTTTCACGACGGCAAGCGTGAAGTCAGCCTGACGGTGAGCGGCGACCGCTTCAGTGATGACGCCGATGTGGTGCGGCGCTGGGCGGTGGCGGGTGTCGGTATCGCCTACAAGTCGTGGCTGGATGTGAGCAGCGACGTGCTGGCCGGGCGTCTGCGCGTGATCCTGCCGGAGCTGCGCGGTGAGCGCACGCCGCTCAACCTGCTGTGCGCGCATCGTGCGCAATTGAGCAAGCCCATCAACCTGTTGCGGGAAATGCTCGTGGCCCGCTGTGCGACATTGACTGCGCAATGGCCGGAGCGATTGAGCACCGCGCAATAGCCTCCATCAAAGCAAGAAATTTCACTCAGATCCTGTCCCTATCCGCGCTGTCAGACGCCGCGGAACGGGCGGTTTGCGCCCCTATACTTTGGTTCCAACCGCAGCAGACAAATGGTTTAACAAGGAGTGAATACATGGAAGAAGCACCCTGCATCAGTCACATCGCCAGCTTGCTCTGCGAGCCCAAGCGCACCGCCATGCTCTGGGCCTTGATGGACGGGTCGGCGAAATCGTCAGAGGAGCTGGCGAGGCTTGCCGGGCTGTCGTCGGCTTCGGCGATCGCGCATTTGTCGCGCCTGACTGGAAGCGGTTTGCTGCGGGTTGAAGCCCAGCGTGGCAAGCGCGTGTTTCGTGTCGCCGCCGTCGACGTCAGCGTTGCCATCGACGCGTTGGCCAGTACCACCATGGCCAGCGCCGTGCGCAGTGCGCCGCAGGGTCTGCCGCCGACGCTGGTGGCGCCGGCGTCGTTGCGGCGAGCCCGGTTATGCCATGGCCACCTGGGCGGAGAACTGGGCGCAGGGCTTTACCAGCGCATGTTTCAGGCCGGTTGGATCGACCGTCATGAGCAGCGTACCGAGGTCACCGTCAAGGGCGCGCAGTGCCTGGCAGGCCTGGGCATTTTTACCCACGCGTTGGCCTCGCCCCTGGCGTGCGATTGTTTTGACTGGAGTCAGCAGCAACCGCACTTGGGGGGCGCATTGGGGGCGGGGCTGTTGCAGCTGTTTTTGCAATCGGGCTGGGTCAGCGTGGTCAACGAGTCCCACGCCCTGCAGTTCTCCGACATCGGGCTTGGGGAAATCAGCCGCCTGGCCGCGCCTCAGGAGGGCAATGGTCGCTCAGAGTTTCAGTCAGGTCGCATCCAGCAATAACCAGGCAAAACGATACCGCACACTCGCGTTGGGGATTTTTCATACAGGGGGTGCGGCATGGGCATGCAAGGCTATAGCGCAGCGGAACGGCTGGAACGGTTGCCCATCAGCGGCTACCACCGAATCATCTTTATCATCATCGCGCTGGCGTTTTTCTTCGATTCCATGGACCTGGCGATGATGACTTTCCTGTTGGGGTCGATCAAAACCGAGTTCGGCCTCAGTACGGCCCAGGCCGGGTTGCTGGCCAGTTCGAGTTTTTTCGGCATGGTGGTCGGTGCATCTTTATCCGGAATGTTGGCGGACCGGTTTGGACGCAAACCGGTGTTCCAGTGGAGCATCGTGTTGTGGGGCGTCGCCAGCTACCTGTGCTCCACGGCGCAGACGGTGGAAACGCTGACGCTGTTTCGCATTTTGCTGGGGATCGGCATGGGCATGGAGTTCCCGATTGCGCAGTCGATGCTTTCTGAGCTGATCCCTGCCAAGGGGCGCGGGCGCTACATCGCCCTGATGGATGGCTTCTGGCCGTTGGGTTTTGTGGCGGCGGGCGTGCTGTCTTATTTCTTGCTGCCGGTGATTGGTTGGCGTGACATTTTTTTGGTGTTGGCGGTGCCGGCGGTGTTTGTGCTGGCGATCCGGTTTTTTATCCCGGAGTCGCCGCGCTGGCTTGAGCAGGCCGGTCGGCACGCGGCGGCGGATAAGGTGTTGCAGGGTATCGAGCAAAAAGTGCGCGATTCGCTGGGGCGCGCCGACTTGCCGGCGCCGATTGCCCTGCCACGGGTTGAGAGCGTACCGGGGACGTTTTTCTCGGCGTTTCAGCAGCTGTGGTCGCCGCAGTATCGGCAACGCACGATGATGATCTGGAGTGTGTGGTTCTTTGCGTTGCTCGGCTTCTACGGGCTCACCTCCTGGTTGAGCGCTTTGTTGCAGCAGTCGGGGTTTGCGGTCACTCAGTCGGTGTACTACACGGTGATCATTTCCCTGGGCGGGATTCCCGGGTTTCTGATGGCCGCCTGGCTGGTGGAGCGCTGGGGGCGCAAGCCGGTCTGCGTCGTGACCTTGCTGGGCGGTGGCGTGATGGCGTTTGTGTATGGGCAAAGCGCAGTGTTTGGCGGCAACGTGGGGCTGCTGATTACGTCGGGTCTGTTGATGCAGTTCTTCCTGTTTGGTATGTGGGCGGTGCTGTACACCTACACGCCAGAGCTGTATCCCACTTCAGCGCGGGCAACCGGTTCCGGGTTTGCCTCTGCGATTGGTCGGGTCGGCTCGTTGCTCGGGCCGTTGGTAACGGGGCTGGTGTTTCCGATCACGGGGCAGGGCGGCGTGTTTGCCTTGGGCGCGCTGTGTTTTGCCGTGGCGGCGCTGGTGGTGTGGGTTTTTGGGATGGAGACGAAGGGCAAGACGCTGGAAGAATTGACCGAAATCTGAGGAACAGTACAAAAACCACTGTGGGAGCGGGCTTGCTCGCGAAAGCGGTGTTTCAGTCGACACATGTATTGACTGATACATCGCCTTCGCGGGCAAGCCCGGCTCCCACATTGATTTTGTCGTGTCAGCCGTTGTTGCTTAAGGCTTCACGAGCCGCGCATCCAGGCTGTTCTGCGCCAGGCGTTTGGCCTGGTCCTGGGTCATGCCCAGTGAGGTATACAGCGCGTGGAAGTTCTCGGTGACATAACCGCCGAAGTACGCCGGGTCATCCGAGTTCACCGTGACTTTCACGCCACGCTCGAGCATGTCGAGGATGTTGTGCTGGGCCATGTCGTCGAACACGCACAGCTTGGTGTTGGACAGCGGGCACACGGTCAATGGGATTTGCTCGTCGATGATCCGCTGCATCAAACGTTCGTCTTCGATGGCGCGCACGCCATGGTCGATACGCTGGATTTTCAGCAGGTCGATGGCTTCCCAGATGTACTCGGGCGGGCCTTCTTCGCCGGCGTGGGCCACGGTGAGGAAGCCTTCGTGCCGGGCGCGGTCGAACACGCGCTGGAACTTGCTCGGCGGGTGGCCCATTTCCGAGCTGTCCAGGCCCACGGCCACAAATGCGTCGCGAAATGGCAGCGCCTGGTCGAGGGTTTTTTCAGCTTCGGCTTCACTCAGGTGGCGCAGGAAGCTGAGGATCAAACCGCTGGTGATGCCCAGTTGCTGCTCGCCATCTTTGAGCGCAGCGGCAATGCCGTTGAGCACGACTTCAAACGGCACGCCACGGTCGGTGTGGGTTTGCGGGTCGAAGAAGGGTTCGGTGTGGATCACGTTCTGTTCTTTGCAGCGCAGCAGGTAGGCCCAGGTCAGGTCGTAGAAATCCTGGGAGGTGCGCAGCACATCGGCGCCCTGGTAATACAGGTCGAGAAACTCTTGCAGATTGTTGAAGGCGTAAGCCTTGCGCAGGGTTTCGACGTCGTTCCAAGGCAGTGCAATCTTGTTGCGTTCGGCCAGTGCGAACAGCAATTCAGGCTCCAGCGAGCCTTCCAGGTGCAGGTGCAATTCAGCCTTGGGCAGGGCGTTGAGCCAATCGTACATTTTCTAAATTCTCATCAGGTGCAATGGCGGCATTCTACAGGCCATGGCCGAAATAATCGGCAAAACCTGACCAGCAGGAGAGTATTGGTTTTTTTCACGCAAGGGCCACGTGAACTAAGGTGTAACGAAACGTTAGCAGCGTGGTGCAGTCTGTACCCCATCAATGACTGATTTGCTGCATGAAAAGGCCCGGAATGCTCACATCCCTTAAGCAAGAAAAATACATGTTACTGGCGCTGATTGCCGCCATCGTCGCCTACCCGTTGGAGCACTGGATGCTGCACAGCGGGCAGATGGTGGCGTTACTCAGTGGCGTGGCGCTGATCGTTTTCATCGTCGTGGCTTCGATGCGCGTTGCCCACCACGCTGAACAACTGGCGGAAAAGGTCGGTGACCCTTACGGCACCATGATCCTGACCCTCGCCGCGGTGTTGGTGGAGGTGGTGATCCTGGCGATCATGATGAGCAACGAACCCTCACCGACGCTGGTGCGCGACACGATTTATTCGGCTGTGATGCTCGATATCAACGGCATCCTCGGCCTGGCTGCGCTGATGGGCGGCATCAAACATGGCGAACAGTCCTACAACGATGACTCGGCACGCAGCTACAGCGTGATGATCCTTACGGCCATGGGCGTGTCGATGGTGGTGCCGGAATTTATCCCTCAGGCTGACTGGAAAATTTACTCGGCGTTCACCATCGGTGCGATGGTGCTGCTTTACACCCTGTTTTTGCGCATGCAGGTGGGGCCGCACAGTTATTTCTTCAGTTACAGCTACCCGGAAAAACGCCGCAAGAAACAGCCGGAAGAACAGCAGGAGCCGCCGATCAGTTTGGCTTTCTCCATTGGCACCTTGGTGTTTGGCGTGATTGTGATCGGCGCACTGGCCGAGGTGATGTCCAAGACCCTCGACCTGGGCCTGGAAGGCACGGGCGCACCGCCGGTGATCACGGCGATTGTGGTTGCGGCTATTTCGGCGGCGCCGGAAATTCTGACGGCATTGCGCGCAGCTTTGGCCAACCGCATGCAGTCAGTGGTCAACATCGCACTCGGTGCGTCGTTGTCGACGGTGATTTTGACGGTGCCGGTGATGGAGGCCATGGCGCTCTACACCGGCCAGCCGTTCCAGATGGCGATGACGCCGGTGCAAACCGTGATGGTGTTGATCACGCTGGTTGTCAGTGCGATCAACCTCAACGATGGCGAAACGAATGCCATCGAAGGGATGACCCATTTTGTGTTGTTTGCGACGTTTATCATGCTGTCGTTGCTGGGGTTGTAACCAAACCAATGTGGGAGGGGGCTTGCCCCCTCCCACATTTTGGTCTGCGCCTGACTTAGGTTCCGGCGATCAACTGTCGCGCCGCCTGGCTGTGATCGGCAATCAAACCTTTCAGATCCAGCCCTTCAACCTGCCCGTCAATCACTCGCCATTTGCCCCCGATCATCACCCGATCCGCCCGGTCGGCGCCGCACAGCAGCAGCGCCGAAATTGGATCATGGCTGCCGGAAAAACGCAGTTCATCGAGCTTGAACAGCGCCAGGTCAGCCTGTTTGCCCACGGCCAGTTCACCGATATCCGTGCGCCCCAGTAATTGCGCCGATCCTTTGGTCGCCCAGCCCAGCACGCCTTCTGGGGTGATCTTTTCTGCGCCGTAACGCAGGCGCTGGATGTACAGGGCCTGGCGCGCTTCAAGGATCATGTTCGAGGCGTCGTTGGACGCCGAGCCGTCCACGCCCAGGCCAATCGGCGCACCGGCGGCGAGCAGGTCCAGGGTCGGACAGATGCCGGAGGCCAGGCGCATGTTCGAGCTTGGGCAATGGCAGATACCGGTGCCGGCGGCGCCCAGGCGTGCGATTTCATCCGGGTTGAAGTGAATGCCATGGGCCAGCCAGGTGCGCGGGCCGAGCCAGCCGACGCTGTCGAGATAATCCACGGTGCGCAGGCCGAAGCGCTGCAGGCAGAAGTCTTCTTCGTCGAGGGTTTCCGCCAGGTGCGTGTGCAGGCGCACATCGAGGCTGTTGGCCAGTTCGGCGCTGGCTTGCATGATTTGCGGGGTGACCGAAAACGGCGAGCAGGGCGCCAGGGCAATCTGGATCTGTGCGCCGTCGCCGCGCTCATGGTATTCGCGGATCAGGCGTTGGCTGTCGTCGAGGATCACTTGGCCTTGTTGCACGGTCTGCTGCGGCGGCAGACCGCCGTCGGCTTCACCCAGGCTCATGGAACCGCGGGTGAGCATGGCGCGCATGCCCAGTTCGCGCACGCTTTGCACTTGCACGTCGATGGCGTTTTCCAGGCCGTCAGGGAACAGGTAGTGGTGATCGGCCGCGGTGGTGCAGCCTGAGAGCAGCAATTCCGCCAAGGCGACTTTGGACGCCAAAGCGAGTTTTTCCGGGGTCAGCCGGGCCCACACTGGGTAGAGGGTTTTGAGCCACGGGAACAACGGCTGGTTGACCACCGGTGCCCAGGCGCGGGTCAGGGTCTGATAGAAGTGATGGTGGGTGTTGATCAGCCCCGGCAGGATCACATGTTCGCGCGCGTCGAACACCTGTGCGCAGGGCACGGCAGGCTCTTGCCCCCAGCCCAGCAGTTCGGTGATCACACCGTCTTGCAGCACCAGGCCGCCACGGGCATCGAGGCCATTGGCAGTGAAAATCGCGAGGGGGTTTTTTAACCAGATACGGGTCGCAGGCATTGGCCGGCTCCTCTGAATGATGGGTTCAGGTTTGCCAGCTCAGTGTTGCCCTGTCTGCTGATCCAGGGTCGCCGGTTGAGGCGAGGTCGGTAGATTACGTGGAGTTCTGGATCCGGTCCAGCTGCAGGCGCGAGGTGCTCTTGAGTCACCAGTGCCGTTCAGCGAAGCGGGCCCCTGTGGGAGCGGGCTTGCCCGCGATAGCGGTGTGCCAGTCAACATTAAGGTTGGCTGGGCCGACGTCTTCGCGGGCAAGCCCGCTCCCACATTTTGATCCGTGGTATTACCAGGCGATGGTGTCGCCTTTGTAGTCCACGAAGTGATGGCCGCCCTTGCCCGTGTAGGCATTTACCTGATCGATCAGGCCGCGCACGCTGGTGTCGACATCAATGAGCGCGTTTTCACCGCCCATATCGGTCTTCACCCAGCCCGGGTGCAGCGACAGCACGGTGAGCTTTTGGTCACCGAGTTGGGTGATAAAGCTGTTGGTCATGGAGTTGAGTGCAGCCTTGCTGGCCTTGTACAGCGCCAGGTCCGCACCGTCGGGAATGGTCACGCTGCCGAGCACTGAGCTCATGAAGGCCAGCACGCCGCTGTCTTTGCGAATCTTCCCGACAAAACGCTGGGCCAGGTTGATCGGTGCCACGGCGTTGGTGAAGAACAGCTGGCCGACTTCCGCCAGGGTGGCGTGGCCAGGCTCTTGATTGGCGGGGCCTTTGACGCCGGCGTTGACGAACAGCAGGTCGAAGGTGCGGTCCTTGAGGCGCTGGCTCAGGGCGATCACGGCTTGCTGATCATCCATGTCCAGCTTTTCGACGTGTACCGGGCCTGCGGCTTTGAGCGCATCGGCCTTGTTCGGATCGCGCACGGTGGCGGTCACATCCCAGCCGTCCTGAAGCAATTGCTTGACCAGGCCAAGGCCCAGCCCGCGCGAGGCGCCGATGATCAGTGCGGTTTTTGGCGTAGACATGAAAGGCTTCCTTTGGAATGAAGGTTCACGGATTCAGTGGACAACGTTGCCCCAGCCTTTGCTGCAACTCCTGGCGCAGGTGGCCGAGTTCGTTGATACGGGTTTCGATCAGGTTGAGCTTGTCTTGCAGCAATTGCGTGACAGCGCTGTCGGGGTCGGGCGCCTGCCACAGGGCGGCGACGCTGCTGCCGATCTCGCCCAGGCTGAAGCCCAGGCGTTGCGCGGTCTTGATGTAGAGCACCAGTTGCACCATGTCTGGCGGGTAGTCGCGGTAACCGTTGGCGCTGCGTTGTGCTGCGATCAACCCGCGCTGCTCGTAGAAACGCAGGGTGTCGCGGCTGACCTGGCTGGCCTGGGCTAGTTCGCCGATACGCATGGGGCGGGCTCGAAAGGGCTTGACCCTGGAGCATACTCCAAGCTTTAGCCTGCTGGCTTCTTAATTCAAGGAGCTTGCCGATATGTGGACCGCTGCCCAATACCGAACACTGGTGCGCGCCAGCGCCTGGTATGACTTGATCGTGACCGCGGCGTTTGTCACACCGTGGAGCTTTGTGTTGGTGCACAGCGTGTTGCAGGGTTTGAACCTGCCGGGGACGTTGCCGGCGTTTGCACCGGCGCATGTGCTGATGGCCAATTTGCTTGGCTCGATTGTGTGCGTGTGGGCGGTGCTGCGAATTCGCGACCCGCAGCGCCAGTTTGGCCTCTATGACGCGGCCGGCCGCGCACTGTTCGCGACATGGCAGCTCTACGCGCTGATGCAGGGCGCGACGGCGGTGCTGTGGGTCACTTTGCTGTTTGAGGGGGCGTGGGGCATCGCGCAGATGGTCCCCGTGGAGACTGATCAAAAAATGACCGGCGCCCGTAAGCCCTTATGACAGAAGGGTTACAGGCGGATGTGCTCAGGTTATCCACAGGCAGGTGCACAGTAGATGTGGGCAGTTTCAGCGCGCCAGCAGGATGCGCCCACGGCTCAGGTCGGCAAGTTGGGTTTGCAGCGTGTCGATAGCCGCCTCGCCCAGTGCCAGCTGCAGCTCCACGCCATTGGCGGTGAAGGTTTCCTCCACCACCAGCCCGCCCAGTTCGGCGACCCGCAGTTTCACCAGGTTCAGCTCGGAAAAGCCGCAGGCGCAGCTCAGTGGCACGCGGCTGATCAGCTCGATGCGCTCGGCATTTTGCAGGCATTTGTTCGCGCCGCCACCGTAGGCACGGGCGAGGCCACCGGTGCCCAGTTGGATGCCGCCGTACCAGCGAATCACCAGCACGGCGACCTGATCAAAGCCTTGGGCCTCGATGGCGGCCAGAATCGGCCGCCCCGCGGTACCGCCGGGTTCGCCGTCGTCGTTGCTGCGGTACTGGTCGGCGAGTTTCCAGGCCCAGCAGTTGTGCGTGGCGTTGAGGTCGCTGTATTGCTCGAAAAACGCTTGGGCGTCTTGCGCGCTGCTGATCGGCGCCGCGAGGGTAATAAAGCGGCTTTTGCGTATTTCTTCACGAAATTCGCAAAGGCCGGTAAGCGTGAAAGGCATAAGTCGCTTCGTTTAGAGGGCTGGCTTGATGCCACAGCCTTTGAGAATGATGTGGATCAGGTTGCTGCCGGCGTCTTCCATGTCTTGTTTGGTCAGCTTGGTGCGGCCGGTGACGCGGCAGATCTGGGTGGCAAAGTCGGCGTAGTGCTGGGTGCTGCCCCATAGCAGGAAGATCAGGTGCACGGGGTCGATGGGGTCCATCTTGCCGGCGTCGATCCAGGCCTGGAACACGGCGGCGCGACCACTGAACCAGGCGCGGTAATCCTGGCTGAAATATTCGGTGAGGCATTCGCCACCACTGATGATTTCCATGGCGAAGATCCGCGAGGCCTGTGGGTGACGCCGGGAAAACTCCATCTTGGTGCGGATGTAGCGGGTGAGCGCCACGGCCGGGTCGTCCTCGGCGGTCAGCGCGTTGAAGGTGCTGTCCCACAGTTCTAGGATATTGCTGAGCACCGCGATGTACAGGCCGAGCTTGTTGGTGAAGTAGTAATGCAGGTTGGCCTTGGGCAGCCCGGCACTCGAGGCAATGGTGTTCATGCTGGTGCCTTTGTAGCCATGGCGCGCGAACTCGTCTTCAGCAGCCTGCAGAATCGCTTGTTCGTTCTTTTGCCGAATGCGGCTGGCGGGTTTACCGGCGTGGTTGCTGTGGGCAGGAACTTCGAGGCTCATGGAGGTTTCCGTGCTGATCGATAGAGACGACGTGTGCACAGATAACCCACCCTCAAGCCTCAGACAAGTCCCGATGCAATAAAACCGTCAAAGCGGTTCCAGCGTGTCGCTTTCCGGCGCGTGGTTTGCGCCAACGCAGGTCGCTTTGGTTTCCGGTAACAACAGGCACAACACGATGGCGGTCAGGCCGCCGCTGGTGATGGCTGAGTCGAACAGGTTTCGCACCAGGGACGGCATCAAGTGCAACAGGTCCGGTTGGGCGGCAATGCCCAAGCCGACGCCGAACGAGGTGGCGATGATCAGCATGCTGCGCCGGTCCAGTGGTGCCTGGGCAAGGATGCGCACACCGGCAGCGGCCACGCTGCCGAACATCACCAGGGTGGCGCCGCCCAATACCGGCTTGGGAATTTGCTGCAGCACGGCACCAATCAACGGAAACAAGCCGAGACAGAACAACAGCACGCCGATGTACAAACCGACGTAACGGCTGGCGACGCCGGTGAGTTGGATCACGCCGTTGTTCTGCGCGAAGGTGGTGTTGGGAAAGGCGCTGAAGGTAGCGGCGATCATGCAACTCACACCATCGCCCAATACGCCGCCTTTGAGTCGGCTTATATAAGAAGGGCCGCTGATGGGTTGGCGCGCAATCATGCAATTGGCGGTGAGGTCACCGACGGTTTCGATGCTGCTGATCAGATAAATCAGCGCGATGGGCAAAAAAGCGCTCCAGTCGAAGTTGAAACCAAAGCGAAAGGGCATTGGCACGCTGATCAAGGGCAAGTCGGGCAGTGCTTGGGGCACCAGTTTGCCGCTGAACCAGGCGGCCAGGCTGCCGAGGGCCAAGCCGATGATGATCGCCGAAAGGCGTATCCACGGGGTATTGGAGCGGTTGAGCAAAATGATGGTCAGCACCACGAACACGCCCAACGCCAGGTTCACCGGAGCGCCGAAGTCGGGCGCGTTAAAACCGCCGCCGAGGTCGGTGATGCCCACCTTGATCAGGCTGATGCCGATCAGCGTAATCACAATCCCGGTGACCAGGGGCGTGATCACACGGCGCAGTTGGCCGATAAAGCGGCTCAGCACGATCTGTACCGCTGCGCCGAAAAAGCACACGCCGAAGACCATCGCCATGATGTCTTCCGGGCTGCCACCGCGTTGCTTGACCAGAAAGCCTGCCGACAACACCGCGCCGAGAAACGCAAAGCTGGTGCCTTGCAGGCAGATCATCCCGGCACCGATGCCAAATGGCCTGCGTGCCTGAATGAAGGTGCCGACGCCGGAGACCATCAACGCCATGCTGATCAGGTAGGGCAAATGGGCGGTGAGGCCCAGCGTGGAGCCAATAATCAAAGGCGGCGTGATAATGCCGACGAACGCCGCCAGCACGTGTTGCGCGGCGGCCAGTATTGCCGGGATGGGTTTTGGGCGGTCGTTGAGGCCGTAGATCAGGTCGCTGGGGCTGGAGGTTTCTGGTGGCATGGCGGGCAAACTCAGGGCGGACGGTTCAAGGTCCTTGTGCCTTGCAAAAAGCTGTCCAGTTGCTCAGCTTTTGCCGAAAGGCCCGAGCTAGCGCGTTGCCGCCAGACTTTCGAGAAAGCTTTCCAGCACCAAATGAGGGCGACGGCCCTTGCGCGTGACCGATGCGAGGCTCAAATCGTAAAAACGTGTAGTCGGTTTCAGCGCACGCAGTCGGCCTTGTTGCACCCACAGGCTAGCGTAGTGGTCAGGCAGGTAACCAATGTAGCGACCCGTGAGGATCAGGAACGCCATGCCTTCGCGGTCCGAGGCACTGGCGGTGCAGTTGAGTGCCTGGTAATGGGCCTGGATCTCGGCGGGCAAGCGGAAGGTGGGGGCGATGGCGTCCTGGCTGTCGAGGCGGGTGTCGTCCAGTTGTTTGTCGTCGGCATAAAACAGCGGATGGCCAACCGCGCAATAGAGCAGCGAACGTTCGCTGTAGAGCGGCTGGTATTCCAGGCCCGACAGCGCGCTGGCCTGGGGGACAACGCCGACATGCAGGCGGCCGTCGAGTACGCCTTGCTCGACTTCATTGGGGGCGATCATGCGGATTTGTATCTGCACGTCCGGGCCGCGTTCCTTCAACTGTGCCAACGCGTGAGTGATGCGCATGTGGGGCAGGGTGACGAGGTTGTCGGTGAGGCCGATGATCAGCTCGCCACGCAAATGCTGGTGCAGGCCGTTGACCTCAGTGCGAAAGCTTTCCAGGGCACTTAATAGCTGCAGGGCCGATTGGTAGACCTCGCGGCCTTCTTCGGTGAGTGAGAAACCGGCACGCCCGCGTTGGCACAGGCGCAATCCCAGGCGCTGTTCGAGGTCGCTCATCTGCTGGCTGATGGCCGAGCGGCCAATGCCGAGCACGGTTTCTGCTGCTGAGAAGCCGCCGCACTCCACCACGCTGCGAAAGATGCGCAACAGGCGGATATCGAAGTCACTGACTTGGGCCAGGGGGTCGGGTCGACGGCTGCTCATAGTTTAGTGAAGGCCTGACTGAAGGTTAGAAAAGTTGAATTTCACCGACTTTATCTCCGTGGCAATTTAGCTGCAAGAACGCTTTTCAATCCCGACGCTGCCTTTTGCCCTGCGAGGTTTTGCTGATGAACATGCCCGAAAACGCCCCTACGTCCCTGGCCAGCCAATTGAAGTTGGATGCGCACTGGATGCCCTACACCGCCAACCGTAACTTCCAGCGTGACCCGCGCCTGATCGTGGCCGCCGAAGGCAGTTGGTTGACCGATGACAAGGGCCGCAAGGTGTACGACTCGTTGTCGGGCCTGTGGACCTGCGGCGCCGGGCACACCCGCAAGGAAATCCAGGAAGCGGTCGCCAAGCAACTGGGCACCCTGGACTACTCCCCGGGCTTCCAATACGGCCATCCGCTGTCGTTCCAGCTGGCAGAAAAGATTACCGACCTGACGCCGGGCAATCTGAACCACGTGTTTTTCACGGACTCCGGCTCTGAGTGCGCCGATACCGCGGTAAAGATGGTGCGCGCCTACTGGCGCCTTAAGGGCCAGGCGACCAAGACCAAAATGATCGGCCGCGCCCGTGGCTATCACGGTGTCAACATCGCCGGCACCAGCCTGGGCGGCGTCAACGGTAACCGGAAGCTGTTTGGTCAGGGCTTGATGGATGTGGATCACCTGCCTCACACCTTGCTGGCGAGCAATGCGTTTTCTCGTGGCATGCCGGAGCAGGGCGGTATCGCCTTGGCCGATGAGCTGCTCAAGTTGATCGAACTGCACGACGCGTCGAACATTGCCGCCGTGTTTGTTGAGCCGATGGCCGGCTCCGCTGGCGTGCTGGTGCCGCCACAGGGCTACCTCAAGCGTCTGCGTGAGATCTGCGATCAGCACAACATCCTGCTGGTGTTCGACGAAGTGATCACCGGGTTCGGCCGTACCGGCTCAATGTTCGGCGCCGACAGCTTCGGCGTGACCCCGGACCTGATGTGCATCGCCAAGCAAGTCACCAACGGCGCGATCCCGATGGGCGCGGTGATTGCCAGCAGCGAGATCTATCAGACCTTCATGAACCAGGCGACGCCGGAGTACGCCGTGGAATTCCCCCACGGCTATACCTACTCGGCGCACCCGGTGGCGTGCGCGGCTGGCCTGGCGGCATTGGACCTGCTGCAGAAGGAAAACCTGGTGCAGAGCGTGGCCGAAGTCGCGCCACACTTTGAGAATGCGCTGCACGGTTTGAAGGGCAGCAAGAACGTGATCGACATTCGTAACTACGGCCTGGCCGGCGCGATCCAGATTGCTCCGCGTGACGGTGATGCCATCGTGCGTCCATTCGAGGCCGGCATGGCCTTGTGGAAAGCCGGCTTCTACGTGCGCTTTGGCGGCGACACCCTGCAGTTTGGGCCAACCTTCAACAGCAAGCCGCAGGACCTGGATCGTCTGTTTGACGCGGTCGGCGAAGTGCTGAACAAGATCGACTGATTCCTCCTTCTATATAGAACACCTTTTCAGGAGCCCTGCATGAGCCTTATCCAGCATTTGATCAACGGTGAGTTGGTCAATGACAGCGGCCGGAGTGCCGACGTGTACAACCCGTCTACCGGCCAGGTGATTCACCAAGTGCCATTGGCCAGTCGTGAAACCATCCAACAGGCGATCGACTCGGCCAAGGCCGCGTTCCCGGCGTGGCGCAATACCCCGCCGGCCAAACGTGCCCAGGTGATGTTTCGTTTCAAGCAATTGCTGGAGCAAAACGAAGCACGCATTTCGCAGTTGATCAGCGAAGAGCACGGCAAGACGCTGGAAGACGCGGCGGGTGAATTGAAGCGCGGGATCGAGAACGTCGAGTACGCGTGCTCGGCGCCGGAGATTCTCAAGGGCGAGTACAGCCGTAACGTGGGACCGAACATTGATGCCTGGTCGGATTTCCAGCCGTTGGGCGTGGTGGCTGGTATTACGCCGTTCAACTTCCCGGCGATGGTGCCGTTGTGGATGTACCCGCTGGCCATTGTCTGCGGCAACTGTTTCATCCTGAAGCCGTCGGAACGTGATCCAAGTTCTACGCTGCTGATCGCGCAGTTGCTGCAGGAAGCCGGCCTGCCTAAAGGCGTGTTGAGCGTGGTGCACGGTGACAAGGGCGCGGTGGATGCGCTGATCGAGGCGCCGGAAGTCAAGGCGCTGAGCTTTGTGGGCTCGACGCCCATTGCCGAATACATTTATTCCGAAGCGACCAAGCGCGGCAAACGTGTGCAAGCGCTGGGCGGGGCGAAGAACCACGCGGTGCTGATGCCGGACGCAGACCTGGATAACGCCGTGAGTGCCTTGATGGGCGCGGCGTATGGTTCGTGCGGTGAGCGTTGCATGGCGATCTCGGTGGCGGTGTGCGTGGGTGATCAGGTGGCGGATGCGTTGATCGCCAAGCTGGTGCCGCAGGTCAAGGCGCTGAAGATTGGCGCGGGCACTTCGTGTGGCCTGGATATGGGGCCGTTGGTGACTGGCCAGGCGCGGGATAAGGTCAGTGGCTATATAGAAGACGGTGTGGCTTCGGGCGCTGAGCTGGTGGTGGATGGTCGCGGGTTAAGTATTGCGGGCCATGAAGAAGGCTTCTTCCTGGGTGGCAGCCTGTTTGATCGCGTGACGCCTGAGATGCGTATCTATAAAGAAGAGATTTTTGGGCCGGTGCTGTGTGTGGTTCGGGTGGATAGCCTGGAAGCGGCGATGCAGCTGATCAATGATCACGAGTACGGTAATGGCACTTGCATCTTTACTCGTGACGGTGAGGCGGCGCGCCTGTTCTGTGACGAGATTGAAGTGGGCATGGTCGGGGTGAATGTCCCGCTGCCGGTGCCGGTGGCTTATCATAGCTTCGGCGGCTGGAAGCGCTCGCTGTTTGGCGACTTGCATGCCTATGGGCCGGATGGGGTGCGTTTCTATACCCGTCGCAAGGCGATCACCCAGCGTTGGCCGCAACGAGCCAGCCATGAAGCGTCGCAGTTTGCCTTTCCTAGCCTGTAAGGCGGGATAAAAGCCGGCCCCCTGGGGCCGGCTTTGTCGTTTTTGGGGCTTTATTGACCGATATGACAGAAATGTGAAAAAAAGGTGTTGACGGCAGATTCTGGAAGTCTATAATTCGCCCCACTTCCGGCGCAGTCGAAA